>CAXXFJ010000011.1:0-144463 GCA_963677415.2 Bacteroidales bacterium
GTTTGAGCTTCCAGCGGAGAGAGTTTTTGTATTTTTAGTACAGTTTCTTGAATCAAAGGAAGTAATACTGAAAAAGGAATACCGGTCTCATGGATGAGATCAGATGCAACTGAATAGAGATGATTAGTGAAGTTATTAGCAAAGACTGCTGATAAATGAAGGCGTTTTCTCTTCTCCGAATCTAATATATAAATGGTTGGTGTGAGAATCGATGCCAGTTTATTGCTGACTTCTAAAGCTTTTTCACTGGAGCCTTCTATAAAAAAGGGAACTTGAGAAAAATCAATTCTTCTCGCCTTACTGAAAGTTTGAAGTGGATAAAAAACACCGTATGAGTCAACATAAGGTTTAAACAGATCCATTGGCATGCTGCCGGAAGTATGAAACCAAATGCCTTTGTGAAATGGCATATTTGATACAACTTCCTCTAATGCTGCATCTTTAATCGCAAAGATATAAACGTCCGCTTCGGATGAGATGTCATTTATGTGAGTACATGATGCAGCTTCAACTTTCTTGGCCAATAGTGTAGCTGCTTCTTCTGTGCGACTGAATATCTGCACTATTCGAATGCCTTTGGCATGCAATGATGGAGCAAGTTGCGTGGCCAGATTACCGGCCCCGATAAAGGTTACTGCAGGACTTCCTTCGTTTATCATTTTTTTAAATAGAATAATATCAATATGATACCAACGACTGTAAAAAGTAAAGGCCACATATATTCAGCATAGGTCTGCTGCCATTGAAAATAGTCTTGCAGGCGTAATATTAGGCCGATGCCCAGCAAAACAGCTCCAATCGTCTTATTCTGTTTACAGAGCAGAAAGATAATTCCTCCATAAATGAAATAGTTTTTCCAGTCAAACAACAAAAGGCAGATGTCGTCTGAAAATAAATGAAGCTTACTGATAAGGAGCATTATACCGAGGAATATTGAAGTTACCCCCCATGCGAGTAAATCACCACTTTTGCTTGATGAGCGACTTTTTGCCATAATTTATTCTGATTGATTTTGTTTAAATGAACCAAGATGAACTTTTTCCCATTTCAGTCGAGATTCGTCAAAGGGCGCTTTTTCTTCATCTTTCACTCCAATGGCTAAAATACAGAGAGGGTGGTATCCTTCAGGAATGTTCAATAATCCACGAACATTCTCTTCAGCAGATATGCCATGATTGTCACTCCTTGCGCGAATTTGAATCCAACAACTGCCAAGTCCTAACTCTTCAACCTGTAATTGCATCAAGATAGCTGCAATGGATGCGTCTTCAATCCAGGTGTCAGTTTTTAGTTCATTACCCAAAATGACAATGGCAAGCGGTGCATTTGCCAGAAATGTGCCTCCATTGGCTTTACATATTGAGAGTTGCTGCAGGATAGTTTTTTCTTCAATAACAACAAATTCCCATGACATGCATCTTTTGGATGAGGGTGCCATTAATCCTGCCTTAAGTATTAGTTCTAATTGTTCCGGATTGATAAGTTCATCTTTGAATTTGCGGGTACTTCTACGCTTTGTTAGAAGATATGAGAAATCGCTCATAGTTTGTCTTATTTAAGTAATAGAAAAAGCCGTGTTTTTAATTTCTCCACAAATATACAATGATAGATGCAACTTTCCGAAGAAATGAACTATTTTTGCATTACAGATAGATGGAATTAGAAGTAAACATATTCAGAAAAGGTAACGTATTGCCTGAACTTCCCGGAACGGATTTCTTTCAATCAAATACGTTTTTTCATTTGTGTGAGAGCTCAGGGTCTCTTACGCCATTGCTTTTTGTGTGTAGTTGTGAAGGAGAGATAAAAGGGAAATTATTAGTTCTCATGATTCGTAGCCGGGTACTATTCCCACGATCCTGGTTTACTGTATGTCAAGCGATTGGACAGCCTGAATTGTTCATAAATGATTTGTCTAACGCTGTCATGAATAAACTTCTTCTATGCTTAATCAAGGAGGTTTGTGATAAGTGTTTTTATATTGAGATAAAGAGAGTCTGGAGAAATCCCTTATCGGGATATAAAGCTTACCGGGAGAATGGTTTTTATCCGCTGGACAAAATCTATATTCAGAATAATTTCAAGAAACCTCGAAATGTACAGAAGCAACTCTCCGCGTCAAAACAACGTCAGGCAAATCGCGGGTATCGTTCCGGTACAGTAATTAGTGAAGCTCTTTCTCTTGAAGAGATGGATGAATGGTATTTAACTGCGCATAAGATTTATTCTCCGAGATTATTACGTCATTTTCCTCCAAGATCATTTTTTCATACTTTTTTTGAGGAGGTGACAAGCAAACAGAAAGGTACAATCTTTCTGGCACGATATAAGGGGCGAATTATTGGCAGCATGATTTGCGTTTTTTCTGAAGATACCATGTATGAATGGTATGTAGGAAGCGCTAATAAACTTTTTCTCAGGCAGTATCCAGGAGTTTGTCTTACAGTGCATGCATTGGAATATTGTCAGAAACAAGGTTTCCAGTTTTTCAATTTCAAGGATATTACCACTCCCTTTCATCGTTCCGGGGTGCGCGATTTTAAGATCCAGTTTGGAGGGAAACAACGAAATGCTAAACAATGGCGCCGATATAAGTGGGTCTGGTTAAATAAATTATTTTCGAAATTATACGTATAATTGCTTCCCGCCGTTATTTAGTTGAGAATCATTAAATATGAATATAAGATGCTTCCTTTTTCTGCTGTTGACTAGTGTGGTATGCAATGTGCATGCACAACTGATAAAGGTGCACGGCATGGTAATGACTCCTGAAGGAGATCCTATAGAACTAGCCAGTATTCATGTTGCTGGAGGTATAACTGGAACAATGTCAGATTTGAAAGGGCATTACGAGTTCTTTACCCCTAAAACAGATACTGTAAAACTTGTCATTTCCTGCTTAGGGTTTAATAAAGTAGAACGGAAATTCATTTCTCCTGATAAAGAGATAGTCCTGAATGTTGTATTGCAATCTATATTTCAGGCTCTGGGAGAAGTGGAAGTCAAAGAGCAAAGACAAGAGACGGAAATGACACAACGGCTGAAAATTGATCGTTTCCGTTTGATGCCTGATGCCAGTGGAGGAAGTGTGGAATCACTTCTTTCTACATTTGCAGGAGTGAATTCCAACAATGAGATGAGTTCTCAGTACATGGTGCGTGGTGGAAACTATGATGAAAATAGTGTTTATGTCAATGGAATTGAAGTCTATCGTCCATTATTGATACGTGCCGGACAGCAAGAAGGGCTCAGTTTTATTAACCCTGATTTAGTGCAGTCTATAGACTTCTCGGCTGGTGGATTTGACACACGTTATGGGGATAAGATGTCTTCAGTCTTGGATATTACCTATAAAAAGCCAGAATCATTTGAAGGATCATTTGCTGCAAGTATGCAAGGAGGTTCTCTTTATCTGGGTCATGCTACAAAGAATATGACACAGATTCATGGAGTACGATACAAACGAAATGCCAGTTTACTCGGTTCCCTGGAAACAAAAGGCGAATATGATCCGACTTTTTTAGACTACCAGACTTATATAACATATAGCTTTTCTCCTCGATGGGAACTGTCATTGTTGGGAAATGTGTCTAGCAACAGCTTTAAGTTTGCTCCTCAGACCCGTACTACTAAATTTGGAACGCAAGATATTGCAAAAGAATTCAAAGTCTATTTTGATGGCAAAGAAGACGATCAGTTTTCAACTGTTTTTGGTGCTTTAACCTTGAAATACAAGTTTGACAAACAGACTGAATTGGGACTCATGGTATCTGCTTTTCAGACAAATGAGCAGGAAAGATATGATATCACAGGTGAATATTGGCTGAAAGATGTTGAAGTGTCCGGTGAGTCTCAAAGTGCTATTGACAATACATTAGGAGTTGCCAGTTATCATGAACATGCCCGAAATAAACTAAATGCTAGTGTTATCAATATTTCCCATATTGGTGCAGCTAGCAGGAAAGATCATACTTTTCGTTGGGGAGTGGGAGGTCAGGTTGAGAAGATAAGTGATCGGATGCGTGAATGGGAGTGGCGTGATTCCGCTGGCTATTCATTACCTTATAATCCGAAGGTGGTCAGTGTGATTTATAATCTTTATTCAAAGAATGATTTGAATAACACACGACTATATTCTTATTTGCAGGATACGTATAAGTTTGAAATCCCTTCTGGTTTTATATCAGTAACAGGTGGCTTTCGGGCGAGTTACTGGAACTTCAATAGGGAGATGCTTATTAGTCCTCGTGCTTCGATAGCATATATTCCTGATTGGGAAAAGAAGTTTACATTTCGATTTGCAACGGGCGTTTACTACCAATCTCCCTTTTATAAGGAGTTTCGCGATTCTGTTTACTCCAACGGAGTATATCAGATTGAACTAAACAGAAATATCAAATCACAACGATCCATTCAGTTTATTAGCGGTGTTGATCACTATTTCTACTTAATGTATCGTCCATTTAAGTTCACAGCTGAGGTATATTACAAATCGATAGATAATCTGATTCCTTATACAGTAGATAATGTGCGGGTTATTTATTTTGGCGAGAATAAAGGCAGTGGACATGTTGCTGGATTGGACATGAAGATATTCGGAGAATTGGTTCCCGGAGTTGATTCCTGGTTAAGTTTTTCCCTGATGGATTCACGCGAAAAGTTTGATGGAAAGAGTATGCCGCGACCTACGGATCAACGTTACAATATATCTATGTTTTTTCAAGACTACTTTCCGAATAATCCCAAATACAAGCTACAGCTCAAATTGGTATGGGCAGATGGATTACCATTTGGCCCTTCCAGGGACGAGGCAAATAAGGCTGCTTTTAGAATGTCACCATATCGGCGTGTTGATATTGGAATGTCACGGCAGTTGGTGGGTGGTGAAGATCGTGTGATGCGTCATAAGATTATGCGCAATATTAAGAATGTTTGGCTGGGAGTAGATGTGTTTAACTTGTTTAATATCAGCAATGTAAATTCTTATTATTGGATTACTGATGTACATAGCCAACAGTATGCAGTGCCAAACTATCTGACATCCAGACAGATAAACTTGCGGGTTGTGGCAGACTTTTAGTCTTCTATAGTTATGAAATAAGTAACAGTATCAGTATGGACGCTAAACCTCCGATAAAACTCTTGCGACTGTGATTTATAAACCATATTGAGAAAAAGAAAAGTATTGCATAGAGAATGATTACCTCTAGGCCGCTCAATGTTTTTATTTGCAATGCTGCATAAGGCAAAGAGTGAATGAAAGCTGTAGTTGAGTAAAAGAAATCACCAATCAATCCTGCTAGTATCAGAAATAGTTTTCCTGCGAAGGGAATCATTAAAGTCATATAACTTAGAATTACCACTCCAAGAAGAAGAAAAGACAGAGGCACCAAGATGAAGTTTGTAACTAGAAAGTGTGTAGGGAATGAGTGGAAGTAATAAAGAATCAAAGGGAAAGTGCAAATCTGGGCCGCAATACTTACTGTCATAATCTCCCAAAAATACTTGAGCATTTTGTTGTTGACTTGTAACAGACCTTTTAGTTTGGGCTGAAAGAGAACTATTGAAAATAGGGCTGTGTAACTTAATTGGAAACTTATGTTGAACAGATAATAGGGGTTATATAGTAACATGCCAAATGCTGAGAGAAGAAGGGAGTGGTAAATATTAGTTTGCCGATGGATCAATTTACCGAATAGGACAAAACTGAACATGATAACAGCTCGGACAACCGAAGGTGAAAGTCCCGTAATAAAAGCGTAGATCCATATGGATATCAAAAGAATAAAGACTTTTGTCATACGACTCTTTTCATAGCGATTCATTCCTTGTAGAAATAGATTTAGAAGCAAAACCAAGATTCCTACATGTAGTCCGCTGACCGCCAGCAGATGAGATACTCCAGAAACAGAAAAGTTTTCTTTAGTCTCCTTATCTAGTAGTTCGACGGCTCCGAGCGTCATTGCTAGTAATATAGGACGCGCTTTCTCGCTGATTACAGGATCATCAAACAGCTTACTGAGTTCTCTCCGATATTTTAGAGCAATGTAGCGTATTGATGTTACGGAAGGTGTTTCTGATTTTTTCCATTGTTGACAAGCGATATATGTGGAAGCGCAGAATCCTTCTCTTCGCAAAAAGTTTTCATAGCCTGAGAAAGTCCCTGTACCTGTTAAAGGATTGATTTGTGCTTTGAAAATGATTTCTTCTCCAGGTTGGATAGAAGAACTTAGTGAATCTTTTCCGAAATAGGAGATAACCCGTTTGTCACACAGGATTTCTTTCCCGTTTATCAATGTAGATTGAAGAAGTAGCTGACATTGAAAACTTTTCTTCTTTTCAATGGGATAATTTTCTGCAATAGCCCTGTAAGTGCCTTCAAGAGGAATATCAACCTTAGTCTTTGCAGCTTCAAAAGCAGTAAGGATACCACCTGCTGAGAAGAGGGAAAGCATGATTCCCAGCCCAAATAGTACTGAGTTCCAGTTCCCATGCGAGAAACGACTACTAAGAATTAGGGATAGGGAAATGCAGCCGGTTATCCAGAAGGGATGTTGGATTCCTATTTGATCCATGCAGATTATACCAGCAGAGAGGGCGATTAGCAATCGCAAGAAAGGATATTTGCGGGAAATACTGGACCATTTGCCGCTGTAAGGGATTTCGAGATTCAATGAAGCTGCCTGTTAGAACTTCTTAAGGAACTCAATAGACTGGAAGGGATCGGCAGAGCGAAAGACAAAATTACCTGCCACCAGTACATCTGCTCCTGCTTCTTTTAGTTGAGGGGCTGTCTCATGATTAACCCCACCATCGATCTCAATCAACGTTGAACAGTTATGATCAATAATTAATTTCTTGAGCTTCTTTATCTTGTCGAGAGTTGATGGAATGAATTTCTGTCCGCCGAAACCGGGGTTTACCGACATAAGTAAAACCATGTCCAAATCGGTAATAATTTCTTCTAGCAGTGATATTGGTGTATGGGGGTTTAGAGCAACTGCTGCCTTCATACCATTCTCTTTTATTTGTTGTATTGTCCGATGAAGGTGGGTACAAGCCTCAAAGTGAACACACATCGTTTCTGCCCCAAATGCTTTGACCTCTTTGATAAATTTCTCGGGATTACATACCATCAAGTGTACATCAAGAGGTTTTCTTGCAAGTAGTTTAATAGACTCAATAACAGGAAACCCAAAAGATATATTGGGGACAAAGACTCCATCCATTATGTCAAGATGAATCCAGTCAGCTTTGCTTTGGTTGATAAATTCAATCTCTTCACCCAATCGGGAAAAGTCTGCTGATAATATTGATGCTGATATAATCATAATAGTTCTCTGGATAAGAATTGGGTACCCCTGTGAATTAATTGTTGTGCGAAGGTACAAAAAAAACCTTTTCCAAGAGAAGGAAAAGGTTTTTTTGTTAGAATGAAGTTAATTTGACAGTGCGACTGTCAAGTCTGTCTGTAAAGCAGGAAGAGCACGGTAATAATACGCAAATCTTTTTAGGAATTCCAAACTGGATGTTTTCGGAACGATATCAGATTGATTGGATATTTCTGATAAAGATACCATGCATTTTCCGGGTTTGATAAAATGTTTAGAGGTAGATACTTTCTTCATAGGCGTTTATTGATTATTCTGATATCAATAAAACGACGTCAATTTATATTTAGTATATTACTACTCCTCTTTTCTGCAAAAAATCAATCCATTGTAAGAATCATCTGTTTCTCATCAGCAATTCGCCGGAGATTCAGAATCGCGTAACGCATTCTTCCCAATGCAGTATTGATGCTAACTCCTGTAGCTTCAGCTATTTCTTTAAAACTCAGATTCTTATAGTATCGCATGATTACTACCTCCTGTTGATTATCAGGTAGATACATTACCAACTTCTTAATATCAGTTATAATCTGCTCATGAATCAACCGGTCTTCAATGTTGTCGTCACTGTATTTTGGATTATTCAGCAAGTCAAATCCAGCTTCTTCACTAGAAATTTGATTGTTGCTTTTTTCTTGTCTGAAATAATCAATGATTAAGTTGTGAGCAATCCGCGTTATCCATGCCGGAAATTTTCCATTTTCGGTATAACGCCCCTGACGTATGGTCATAATTGCTTTTACAAATGTATCCTGAAAGATATCATCTGCTAAGTCTCGGTCCCGTACTGCAAAATATATGTATGAAAACAACTTGCTTTTATAGCGGTTCAACAAAACATCAAATGCCTCATTAACGCCTTCTGCGTATTTGACAACCAATTCTTCATCGGTTAATCCTACTAATTTGTCCATCACTTTTTTGATTAATGTTATCTAAAGTAATGTATTTCGATAGGCAGCAAGTTTTAGTTATGAATGAATAGTTTAATTAGCACGGCAAATAAATCGATTATTTTTGAATCTGCAAAACTTTTTGGCAATTATAATTAGAAAAAGTGTTTTTCTTGTCCTGTTACTTTCTTTTTTTCTGTGAATATTCGAGCACAATATCTCCCATGCGCCTCTCAATGACAGCTCGACGGTTTAAAATGTAGCTGGAAGGATTTTTTGAACTAAACCTGATTGGATTTGGCAATGTAGCTGCAATTAGAGCACACTGAGAACGGGTCAGTTTTTTAGCACTTGTATTGAAATGGTACTTGGCTACTGCTTCTGCACCATAAATCCCTTTTCCCATTTCTATGGAGTTGATATAGACCTCTACGATACGTTCTTTGCTCCAGATGAGTTCAGTTAAAAGAGTAAAATAGACTTCAAATCCTTTTCTAACCCAAGATGATTCAGGCCATAAAAAGACGTTTTTTGCTGTTTGCTGAGTTATAGTACTAGCCCCTCTTATTTTTTTTCTTGTTTTATTCTCCTCAATTGCTTTTTCTATTTCTATTGTATCAAATCCGGAATGAATAAAGAACCGACTGTCTTCAGAAGCAATGACAGCTTTTGGAAGGTTCGGGGATATTGCCTCTAAAGGTACCCAAGAATGATGCAAAGTCGGCATCTCACCGTTTTTGACTTGCTGAAAGCAACGGATTATCATTAAAGGGGTTATGTATACTGGAATAAACCGATAGGCTATCACTACCAAAAAAGTTGATAGAAAAAAGAAGAGTGTTATTTTCTTTATCAAACGAAATATGTAACGAGCGATTTTCATATAAGTCGATAGTCTTTATTTTATTCAAGCGTTGACCCTTCGATTTTTCGTCCACGAAGATATTCCTCAATATCCATCCGCTTTCTTCCGGAAAGTTGCACGTTTTGTAATGAAATATATCCATCGTCAACAACAACGTCAAGATATGTTTTATTGTCCGTGAGTATTGATCCATTGGGGAGGTTACTTACTCCGCCCTTACGCATAGCGGTGTATATCTTTAAAGTTTGACGGGTAGAATCTGAGACAAGTTCTGTCCAAGCGGCTGGATAGGGTGATAGTCCGCGAATAAGATTATAGATGTCTTCCTTTTTCTTGTTCCAGTTAATCCGGCAATTTTCTTTGAAGATCTTAGGTGCTAACTTTAATTCTTCCGGATTGATAATGTATTCTTCCTGATCAGTCGTTTCATATTCTTCATTACATATTGCTTTCATTGTTTTGATTACCAAGGAGGCTCCTATCCTCATCAACCGATCATGGATGTCACTTGCATTTTCTTCAGCTCCAATCTGAGTACCTTCACGGAAAATAATTCTGCCGGTGTCAATCTCATGGCTAATAAAGAAGGTGGTTACTCCCGTCCTTTTCTCTCCATTAATAATTGCCCAATTGATGGGGGCAGCTCCCCGATACTGAGGTAGAAGTGAACCATGAAGGTTGAAAGTGCCTAGTCTGGGCATATCCCAAACAATCTCAGGTAACATTCTGAAGGCCACAACTATTTGAAGGTCTGCTCTCAATTCTCGCAATTCTTCAATGAAAGAAGAATCTTTCAGTTTTTCAGGTTGCAGTATTTTTAATCCTTTATCCAAAGCAAACTGCTTAACTGCAGAACATTGAATTTGGTAGCCTCTTCCAGCTGGTTTATCTGGTGAGGTGACCACCCCCACTACTTGATAATTATTTTCCAGAAGAGCCTTCAAACTTTCTACTGCAAACTCCGGAGTGCCCATAAATACAATCCGTAAATCCTCTTTTTTTATCATTTTGCTCATCATTATTCATCGAAAAAGTGTACCAACACCTTTCGATAAGAGTTAAATATTTTGGATTTGGAGACAAAGCCGATATATACACCGGATTCATCAACTACCGGAAGGTTCCATGCATTTGTGTCATCAAACTTCTTCATAACAATATCCATCGGATCGGTTGTGTGTAGTTTTGTAGGAGGTATAGTCATCAGTTTTCTCACATCTAATTTCTGATAGAGATCCTGATGAAACATGATGTTGCGTATATCGTCCAGTAGAACTATCCCGATAAATATATTGTTATCATTAGTCACTGGAAATATATTGCGTTTAGAGCGTGAGATAACCTTCACCAATTCTTCCAGTTTCATATCGGGATGTACTACCTCAAGATCCTTTTCAATCACACTTTCCATTTTCATCAGAGTAAGTACTGCCTTGTCTTTATGATGTGTGATTAATTCACCTTTTTGAGCGAGTCGTATAGCGTAAATGCTGTGTGGCTCAAAAATAATAATTGTCAGATAGGATACAATTGCCACTATCATCAATGGAAGAAAAAGTCCATAGCCACCAGTCAGTTCAGCTATAAGGAATATTCCGGTCAAAGGAGCGTGCATTACTCCAGCCATAACCCCTGCCATCCCCATCAGCGCGAAGTTTTCTTCTGGAAGCAAGTCCATTCCGTAAAAATAGTTGATTGAGTGGGCCACCTCATAGCCCGCCAGACAACCGAGAAACAGTGATGGAGCGAAAACACCGCCCACTCCTCCACCACCATTTGTGGCGCTTGATGCAAATACCTTGGTGATGATAATCAGAAGAATATATGCAACAATAATCCAGTAGTTGAGATTTATCATGCCTTCTAAAGGAGAGCCTGATAAAAGATGATTGAGATCCAGATTGTAAAAGAAACTTCCTTCCAGTAAGTGTGCAGTATCTCCTTTGAGCAGGTAATTAATGGAGTCATAACCTTCTCCGTAAAGAGGAGGAAATAGAAATATGGAGATACTTAAGATCGTTGCCCCAACAAAGAATTTCTTGGAAGGAGTTTTAAGCTTTCGGAATTTCCCTTCTGTCCAGCTCATCGCCCTGATTACATAGAGTGAAACCAATCCGCAGACTATACCTAGTAAAATAACCCACGGAATGCGATCCATGGCAAATGGTTCCGTTTGCGTGAATGCAAACATAGCCTCATTTCCTGTCAATATATAAGAGACAGATAACGCGGTGACAGAAGAAATAAGCAATGGCATTACAGAGGTCAGAGTCAGGTCAAGCATTAATACCTCAAGTGTAAATACCAAGCCGGCAATAGGTGCTTTGAAAATACCGGCGATTGCGCCTGAAGCTCCACAGCCAATAAGCAACATCAGGGTCTTTTGATCCATCTTAAAGAAGCTTCCAAGATTCGACCCAATCGCTGATCCTGTCAGTACGATTGGTGCCTCGGCACCAACAGATCCTCCAAATCCAATAGTGATAGAACTTGTAAAGATAGAAGTCCATATGTTATGTCGTTTAATCCGACCTTCCCGTCGTGAAAGAGCATATAATATACGTGTGATACCATGACTTATATCATCTCTTACCCAATACTTGACCAATAGTCCGGTAATCAAAATCCCAATAACCGGATAGACGAGATATAAATAATTTGCTCCCTCTGCATTAAAGTTTTGCGTCAGAAATAGTTGAATAGTATGAATCAACGACTTTAGCAAGATTGCAGCAAGTGAGGTGAATATTCCGATAATAAAGCTCAATATAAGCAGGAACTGTTTCTCTGTGATGTGTTTCTCTCTCCACAGCAAAAACCGTATGCTCCAATCTTTCATTTGTATCATATTATATTCCTTTTCCGGTAATAATTGTTCGTATAGTAAATGCCATAATTTTCAAATCAATAAGTAATGACATGTTTTCCATGTATATAATATCAAAATAGAGTCTTTCAACCATTTTTTCAACCGTATCCGCATAACCGTATTTGACCATGCCCCACGAAGTAATACCCGGACGAACACTCTGAATTGTATAGTAGAAAGGTGCTTTTTGAATAATCTGTTCAATATAAAAGGCTCTTTCTGGTCTTGGCCCCACAAAAGACATATCACCTCTAAGTACATTCCAAAATTGTGGTAATTCATCAAGCCTGTATTTCCTCATTATCTTTCCAAAAGGAGTGATACGGGGATCATCGTTTTTGGAAAGCAAAGGATTCTCTACCTCGGCATTTTTATACATACTTCTGAATTTATAAATATAAAAAGGCTTTCCATACTGTCCTATTCTCTCTTGTTTATAAAAGATTCCGCCTGGAGATTCTTTCTTTATTCTCCAAGCAATGTAGAGAAAAAGAGGGGAGGCAATCAACAAACACAAAAATGAAAGGATGTAGTCTCCGGATATTTTAATGTTTTGTTGCCATTCCGGCATGGAGATACTGGTAATGTTGATCATCGGGGTCCCATATGTCGTAGACATCTTCGCATTTCCTGTAAGGATATCATACCGGTCTGCTGCTATCCTGATTGGTAAGTTGAATTTGAAGAGAGAATGAAGAATGGTGTATAAATTATCGTAATTGGGTTTGTCTTCAGCAATCAGAATCTCCTGAATCTCTTTTGATAATAGGATCGTATCAATCTGATTAAGATCTCCGAGTATTTTGTCCGTATCAACCAAACAATCTCCTTCGCCAGAACGACAATAGCCAATAATCAGATG
Organism: Bacteroidales bacterium; assembly: GCA_963677415.2. GTDB lineage: Bacteria > Bacteroidota > Bacteroidia > Bacteroidales > JAQUTK01 > JAQUTK01. The sequence goes on from CAXXFJ010000011.1 coordinate 12,881, forward strand.
TCCCAGTGACCGGTTCATCCCATTGAGTTCCTTTGTTAATTGTGCTGCTTTTACACCTGTACCAATGATAATTGTTCTGAATCCGCATTGACGGTGATATATCCGTGAGGCTACATGTTGGGTGATAATCGCTCGTGGAATATAGGTGAAGAGAAACTGAATACCAATTAACATCATAATCATCTTGTAGTAGATCGTATATACGGGGGGTAGATCATCAAGCACGAAAACAAAAAAGATGATCATTGCGCCAATAAATATCGATGAGAATGTAATCAGAAACTCTTGTATACGTGATTTTCTAAAAGGCTTGTTATAATATCCAGAGTAGTAATAGAGAATGATCCAGAAGATAGGGAAAAGGAGCTGTCCACCCCAGATACTGCTTTGGCCAAGAAAAGAAGAGACGCTTTGATATCCCAGATATTGACCGATTACATAAAATCGGAGCACGTCGTACACAAACCAAGCTACATTGGCAGAGAGGTAGTCTGCAATGAGATAGTATGTTATTTGTTTCTTCTTATCCATTCAGATTCCTTTATTTTCGGATTATTTCAATTTGTCCACCAACTCCCAATTTTATTATTTGTGAAGGGTTAGACTCAGACTTTTCATCCTGTCTATAGGTTACAATATAATCAACACTCTTCTTAATTACCTCGCTGATTTCGGAAAAGAAACGAGGAGAAGGCTCCCCGCTGATATTGGCTGATGTGGAAACAATTGGTTTTCGTGAACGTTCGCACAATGTTTTGGAAAACAATTCTTTCGTTATCCGAATACCTAGTGATCCATCACTGCCAATCAGATTGGGAGCAACATTTCTGGCTCCTGGATATATGATAGTCAAAGGGCGATCAGATACTTCAATCAGGTCGTAGGCAATCTCAGGAACATCGTGAATGTAGTAACTCAATTTTACATCGTTATCAATCAAGACAAGCATTGCTTTACAGTCGGATCTTTTTTTGATCTCATAGATTCTTTTCACCGCTTCTTCATTTGTAGCATCGCAGCCGATGCCCCAGATGGTATCAGTAGGATACAAAATAATACCTCCTTTTGAGATAACTTCAGTAGCCTTTTTAATATCGTCATTCATTATCTTAAAAAATAATTAGTATTCGGAACTGCAAAAATACGAAAACAATACTCTTAACCAAAGGATTATTTCCTATCTTTACGCTTTGAAATACGAAAAGTTGTGTTTCAATAAGATGGTTCGTAATGTTATATCCTCATTATGAGTGTCTTAATAAAATTGGGCTAAAAGTTTACTTCTTGTATAAAAAGAGGTATTCATCGATTGGTACTGAGTGATGAATCAAAAGTGTTCGTCATTCACATCGCCGGAAAAAGAAAAAAACAATATAGAATGTCAAACAAATGGAATTATCAGCCATTAAACAATGAATTATTAGAGAGAAGAGATGAACTAGAAAGAGAACTTGGTATTAATCCTGTACTATGCCAGCTATTGGTGCAACGTGGAATAACAAATGCTGAAGAGGCAAAGAAGTTTTTCCGCCCCCGTTTAGAGGATTTGCATGATCCGTTTTTGATGACTGATATGCAAAAAGCAATAGAGCGACTTAATCTGGCACTAGGAAAGAAGGAAAAGATTTTAGTGTATGGAGATTATGATGTGGATGGCACAACAGCGGTTGCAATCGTTTATAAGTTCTTACTACAATTCTATTCTAACCTGGATTATTATATCCCTAACCGTTATAGTGAAGGATATGGCATATCGTATAAAGCTGTCGATTATGCAACCAAGAATGGTTTTTCTCTAATAATTGCCTTAGATTGTGGCATAAAAGCGGTAGAAAAAGTAAATTACGCAAAAGAGAGAGGTATTGACTTTATTATTTGCGATCATCACATGCCGGATGCAGTTTTGCCGGATGCCGTGGCAGTACTGGATAATAAACGGATAGATTCCACTTATCCTTACTTGCATCTCTCAGGATGTGGTGTAGGTTTCAAGTTTATGCATGCCTTCGCACAGAGCAATGGCATTGCCCTTAAACAATTGTATCACTTATTGGATTTAGTAGCTGTCAGTATTGCTTCTGATATCGTACCCATCACAGGTGAAAACAGAATTCTTGCTTATTATGGTCTAAAACAACTTAATTCTAATCCCAATGTGGGGCTAAAAGGAATTATTGACGTTTGCGGGTTGCATGGTAAAGATATCTCAATCAGTGATATTGTCTTTAAAATAGGTCCGCGCATCAATGCCTCCGGACGTATGCAGTCAGGTAATGAAGCAGTAGACCTTTTGGTTACAAAAGACTCGTCTTATGCAAAAGAGAAAAGCGAGCATATTGACCAATATAATCAGGAACGTAAGGGTCTTGATAAAGACATCACCAATGAAGCAAATGAATTACTGGTACAGCGTGAGGACATCATTCATAAAAAATCAATTGTAGTTTACAACAAGAACTGGCATAAGGGAGTCATCGGAATAGTAGCTTCACGACTGACTGAAGAGTATTATCGTCCTGCTGTTGTGCTTACAAAGTCAAATGGTTTTGCAACCGGATCGGCACGTTCTGTCTTGGGTTTTGACATTTACAAAGCCATAGAGTCATGCCGCGATCTTCTGGAAAATTTTGGCGGACATACTTACGCAGCAGGCTTATCAATGAAGGAAGAGAATATTCAGGAGTTCTCGCGCCGTTTTGAAAAGTACGTCGAAGAAAATATTCTCCCTGAACAAATGTTCTCTCTGATAGAAATTGATTCGGAAATAGACTTCAAAGATATTACTCCTAATTTCTTCCGTACGCTCAAACAGTTTAATCCCTTCGGTTGTGAAAATCAGAAACCGCTCTTTTGTACTCGTAAAGTAAGCGATTACGGCACAAGCAGGTTAGTTGGAAAAGATCAGGAGCATCTGAAATTGGAATTGGTCGATAATAAGTCCGGTACAATAATGAATGGTATTGCCTTTGGCATGTCTGATGCTTTTCAGTTGATTAAAGAAGGAGAGCCGTTTGATATCTGTTATACGATCGAAGAGAATGTGTATAATGGAAATCCAACCATTCAACTGGTGATACGTGATATTGCTCCTTCTGAATGATTAAAGGGAATTTTTACAGATGGCTACTTTTATAAAACTAATGAATGAGCCGTTATTCCGAAATACTATTTGAACACTGGGGATATACCTCTTTCCGTTCTATTCAGGAAGAAATTATCGTCTCAGTTTGCGAGGGGCATGATACCCTTGGCTTAATGCCGACAGGAGGTGGTAAGTCGATTACATTTCAGGTTTCGGCATTGGCGATGGAGGGTGTATGTCTTGTGGTGACTCCTCTGATAGCATTGATGAAAGATCAGGTCACTCATCTGCGAAATAAAGGGATCAAAGCTGCTGCTGTTTATTCCGGGATGACTTCTGACGAGATCGGTGTTGCTCTTGACAACTGTATTCTTGGCAATTATAAGTTCCTCTATATATCCCCAGAGCGGTTATCCAGTGAACTCTTCCATCTCAAATTAAAGCAGATGAATGTCTGTCTGCTGACTGTGGACGAGTCTCACTGCATTTCCCAGTGGGGATATGATTTCCGACCGTCTTACCTTCAAATAGCTGCTGTCAGGGAAGAATTGCCTGGTGTCCCGGTATTGGCATTGACAGCTACTGCGACTGAAGATGTAATCATAGATATTCAACAAAAACTCTTTTTCCCGCAAGAGAATGTGATCCGAACGAGTTATTTCCGGGAGAATCTGGCTTACAAGGTATTTCATGTTGAGGCAAAGAGGCAGTTGCTCAATCGTTTGTTGCAAGAGACTGACGGTTCTGTCATCATCTATGTACGAAACAGGAAAAAGACGCGGGAGATAGCCGAGATGCTTTGTGAAGACAGTCAGTCAGCCACGTATTATCATGCAGGGCTATCCAATGCGGAGAAAGATGCCAGACAGAAGGCATGGCATGAAGGAAAAACACGGATTATTGTTTGCACCAATGCTTTTGGAATGGGTATAGACAAACCTAATGTACGTCTGGTGGTTCATCTGGATTTACCCGATTCCATTGAGGCTTATTTTCAAGAGGCAGGAAGAGCTGGTCGTGACGGGTTCGCCGCTTTGTCGGCTATTCTTTGTTCAAAGAACGACTTGGTTCAACTTAAAAAAAGAGTCACCGATAACTTCCCTTCCCGCAAGTTTATCCGTGAAGTGTACGACGCGTTGTGTAACTTTCTTCAGATCGCAGAAGGAGAAGGTTTTGGTCAGGTCTTTGAGTTTAATATCTCTAAATTTGTCACTATTTTCCATTTACCTCTCTTGCAAACGTATCATGCTCTCAAGATATTGGGGCAGGCCGGATATATAGAGCTCACTGATGAGCAGGACAATGCATCCCGCATCTTTTTCACTCTGGAACGGGAAGAGCTATATCATCTTCGCTATCTGGATGTCAAGCTTGATGAGTTGATACATGTTCTGCTTCGCTCCTATAGCGGATTATTTTCTGATTACACCTATATTAATGAAGAACTGATTTGCCAGAAGATGAATATCTCCGGGCAAGAGCTGTACACTAGTTTGATTTCTCTGGCACAGGCTCGGATCCTAAATTACGTTCCCAGAAAGAAGACCCCTTTTGTGATATTCAGAGAAAGGAGAATGGATAGCAAATACATAATCATATCCAAAGAGGTGTTTGAAGTGCGCAAGAAACGTTATGAATATCGTATTCAATCGATGCTCCAATATGTTAACTCCTCTGATGTATGCCGAAGTCGTATCTTACTTAGTTATTTTGGAGAGAATACAGATAAAGAGTGTAGGGTATGTGATGTCTGTTTGAAGAAGAAAAGCAATGATAATTCCAGAGAGTCATCTTTGATTGAGGAGGAGATCCGTCAGCAGTTGACTGAAGCTCCCGTTTTTATCTCTCAATTAGTAGGGAAACTCTCTTTTGATTCCGAAGAAACTCTTCCTGTGATTCGCCGGATGCTTGATTCCGGAGAGCTTTTTATGGAAAATGGCTCTCTTTTTCTGACAAAAGAGATGAAATAACTTACTTTTCGAATAAAAAAGTCTCTTTTTTCTTTCAGTTATTCAGAAATAATATAATTTTGCAGCGTAATAGACAACGAAATGGATCAACGCAGTTTTACATATTCTTTTTTTTACTTTTACTTTAGCCAGAGTAAGAGCGGGAGAACATGTATATAATGCTGATAAAAACAATATAAACAAGGGTCCCGCTGAATAAGCGGGATCTTTTTTTTTAAACTAAAAAGGAAAATCATATGAAGAAGATTGCTCTTCAAGGAGTTAAAGGTTGCTTCCATGAGATTGCAGCCAGAGCCTATTTCAGAAACGAAGAATTAGAGATCATTGAGTGTAAGTCTTTCAAAGAAGTATTTGAAGTGATGAAAAAAGATTCTTCAATCATGGGCAGCGTTGCTATTGAAAATACGATAGCCGGCAGTTTGCTTCCCAATCATGACATGCTTCGTAACAGCAACTCATGGATCATTGGCGAACAGAAACTCAGAGTTAAACAAAATCTCTGTGTCTTACCGGATGATGAGCTGTCTGATATAAAAGAAGTTCTTTCTCATCCGATTGCTCTCATGCAGTGTGGCGAATTTCTGGACACTCACCCTGAATGGAAACTGGTAGAGACGGAAGATACAGCTTTTAGTGCAAAAGAGATTGCACGCAATAACACACATAATCAGGCTGCTATCTGCAGTACATTGGCTGCTGAGATCTATGGTCTGAAAGTCTTAAAGCCGGGTATCGAAACCAACAAAAGAAACTTTACCCGTTTTCTCATGCTGGCAGACAAATGGATGGCCGAGGATATAAATAAGGACATAGAATTGAGCAAAGCCTCTTTGGTGTTTGCTGTTTCACACCAACCGGGTGCCCTTTCTAAAGTGTTGTCTATCTTCTCATTCTATGATATAAATCTGACTAAAATACAGTCTCTCCCCATTGTAGGTCGCGAATGGGAATATTTGTTCTATATTGATGTGACCTTTGATGATTACCTCCGATACAAACAGTCGTTAGATGCTATTACCCCACTAACGAAGAATTTTAAAATACTTGGTGAATATGCTACAGGAGAACAAACAGTTTAAGATAGAGCCAGCCGAGCGATTATCGACTGTCAGCGAATACTATTTCTCTAAGAAACTTCAGGAGATAGCAGCGATGAATGAAGCAGGGAAGAATGTGATTAGTCTTGGAATCGGCAGTCCTGATCTTCCTCCATCAGATGAAACGTTGCGCACCATGTGTGAAGAGACTATGAAACCCGGCAATCACGGTTATCAGCCCTATGTTGGTATTCCTGAATTGCGCAACGGTTTTGCAGCATGGTATAAGCGTTGGTATGATGTCGATCTGGATCCGAAGACTGAGATTCAGCCCTTGATCGGTTCGAAGGAAGGAGTGCTGCACATATCCATGGCTTTTCTTAATCCAGGCGATGGCGTGTTGTTGCCCAATCCCGGATACCCCACCTATACTTCTGTAAGTAGGCTGGTGGGTGCAGAGATCTATTCCTACGACCTTCTTGAGGATAACGATTGGCAACCTGATTTTGAAGCACTTGAGGCTATGGATTTGTCCGGCATCAAACTGATGTGGGTTAATTATCCCAATATGCCTACCGGTGCTAATGCAACGATTGCTCTGTATCAGAAGCTGGTCGATTTTGGTCGTAAGCATAACATAGTTATCTGTAACGATAATCCCTACAGCTTTATCCTGAACAGAAAACCAATCAGTCTGCTCTCTGTTGCAGGTGCCAAAGAGTGTTGTATTGAATTGAATTCCATGAGCAAGTCGCACAATATGCCGGGTTGGCGTGTCGGTATGCTGGCTTCCAATGCGCAATTCATCCAATGGGTATTGAAAGTAAAAAGCAATGTAGATTCAGGGATGTATCGTCCCATGCAACTAGCTGCAGCACAAGCACTGTTGAATAGTGCGGAGTGGCATGAAGAAAAGAATATTCAGGTCTATGCCCGTCGTCGTGCACTTGCCGAGCGAATCATGAACATGCTGGGTTGCTTGTATGATACCAAACAGGTAGGACTGTTTTTGTGGGGTAAGATCCCTGCGCATTATTCCGGATCCGGCGAATTGGCGGATAAGGTCTTATATGAGGCGAATGTTTTTGTAACTCCTGGGTTTATTTTTGGAAGTAACGGCGAACGGTATATTCGTATATCATTGTGCTGTAATGAGACAAATCTGGGAAAAGCGATTGAAAGAATAAAAGAAATACTATAAACGAAGAAACTATGAATATTGAATCATTAGGCTTAAAAGGCGTATCAGCCACACGTCCGTTAGTTATCAGTGGTCCGTGCAGCGCGGAGACTGAAGAACAAGTGATGACTACTGCAAAAGCTTTGTCATCCAAAGGTATAAAGATATACAGAGCCGGTATATGGAAACCACGTACCAAACCGGGTGGTTTTGAGGGAGTCGGAGTTGCCGGACTGCCCTGGTTGCAAAGAGTACAGAAAGAACTTGGTATGTTGGTAGCAACAGAAGTGGCAACTGCCAAGCATGTGGAAGAGTCTCTGGCACATGGGATTGATATCCTGTGGATTGGAGCTCGTACTTCGGCCAACCCTTTTTCAGTGCAGGAGATTGCCGATGCTTTGAGAGGAGTAGATATTCCTGTTTTGATTAAGAATCCGGTCAATCCGGATCTGGAACTTTGGATCGGTGCTGTTGAGCGCCTTCAAGGTGCCGGGATCACTCGTATTGGCGTGATACATCGTGGGTTTAGTTCCTTTGACAAGAAGATTTATCGCAACCTTCCGCAGTGGCATATTCCGATTGAACTCCATCGTCGCATGCCCGATCTGCCTATGTTTTGCGATCCATCGCATATCGGAGGCAAGCGCGAACTGATTGCTCCGCTGTCGCAGCAGGCCATGGATTTAAATTTCGACGGACTGATTATTGAATCGCATTGCAATCCGGACAAAGCCTGGAGTGATGCCGATCAACAGGTTACTCCCGATATACTGAGCTATATCATCAGTTTGCTGGTGATTCGCGACACTACGCAGACTACAGAAAGCCTGAGCGAACTCCGTCGTCAGATTGATGATGTGGACAATGAGCTCCTTGCTACTATTGCCAAGCGTATGCGTATCTCTAAGGAGATTGGTCAATACAAGAAAGAACATTCCATGTCTATCCTGCAAGCGGCCCGTTATGATGAGATCATTGAGAAGGGAGTTATTCAGGGAGGTGTGATGGGGCTGAGCAGTGACTTTATGAAGAAACTGCTTGTTGCTATTCATGAAGAGTCCGTGCGTGTACAGATGGATATAATGGGACAATAATAGATAGTAAGTATGAGAATATTAGTTTTAGGAGCCGGTAAGATGGGCACATTCTTTGTGGACGTGCTCAATCAGCATCACGAAGTGGCGCTGTTTGATACCGATGCATCTCGTTTGCGCTTTGTATATAACACCATCCGCATGACTAAACCGGAGGAAATTGCCGATTTCAAACCGGAACTGGTCTTGAACGCTGTCACATTAAAATATACGTTGCAGGCTTTTGATACCGTGTTGCCGTATCTCACACCCGATTGTATTCTTTCGGATATCGCTTCTGTGAAGTCCGGACTGAAAGAATATTATGAGAAGAGCGGCCATCGTTATGTCTCTTCCCATCCGATGTTTGGACCTACCTTTGCTTCCCTGTCTGATCTCAGCAAGGAAAGTGCGGTGATCATTTCGGAGAGTGACCATCTGGGAAAAGTATTTTTCAAAGACCTCTATCTCTCTTTAAAACTCAATATCTTTGATTACAGTTTTGACGAGCATGACTTGACGACGGCCTATTCGCTCTCTATCCCTTTTGCTTCTACTTTGGTGTTTGCCTCTGTGATGAGACATCAGGATGCACCGGGTACGACCTTCAAACGTCACATGTCAATAGCCCGCGGACTGCTTTCTGAGGATGATTTCCTGCTGACTGAGATTCTTTTCAATCCCAACACTCCCCATCAGATTGAAAAGATCCGCAACGAACTGGGCAACCTCCTCAAGCTGATTGAGACAAAGGATACAGAGGGAATGCAGCAGTTTTTGAAGAAGGTGCGTAAAAATATAGATTAAGAAAAGAAGGGGAAAGCAGATCGTTTTCCCCTTCTTTTTCTCCTCCCCGCAGAGAACTTTTAAAAGAGTCAAAGAATAAAAGAGTCTACTGAAGTCAGAGTTAGAAGATAAAAGAATCATCCTCTTTCAGGGTCCTACACTCTTTGCGGTCTGTTTGGTGTATCTAAGCAAGCCTATTACCAGTATCTGGATCACGGTTTAGAGAATGCTGCAAAGGTACAGTTCGTACTTGAATATGTACATGAAATCCGTGGAAAAGATCCCGGCATCGGTGGGGAGAAGTTATGGGTAATGTATAAAAGCTATTTTGGTGTGGAATACAGCCTTGGGCGGGATTCCTTCTGTAGGATACTCTGTGTTTATGGTCTGACCATAAGGAAAAGAAGAAAACGAATCCGGACGACGGATTCCAATCATCCTTATCTTTTATATCCGAACCAGATACAGGATCTGATTGTGGAACACCCCAATCAGGTGTGGGTGAGTGATATCACTTATATCAGGATCTGTGAGAAGTTCTGCTTTCTCTCCTTGATTACCGATGCTTACGACAAGGAGATTGTGGGTTATTATGTCGCCCCAACCTTACAAACGGAGTTCACAATCCGGGCTCTTCAACAAGCTTTATCACGGATAGAAGAGGCTGACCGGCTTGACTTGATCCACCACTCAGACCGTGGTGTTCAGTATACCAGCGACTCATATACCAGACTTCTAAAAGAGAACCATATACGGATAAGCATGACGGAGAAAGGAGATCCGAAAGAGAACGCGATTGCAGAACGTGTAAACGGGATCCTCAAACATGAATTCCTGGAGTATCGTGATTTTAAAGATATCGAAGAGGTGCGAACTGCCGTTGCAGAAGCTGTAGAGTTCTACAACACCCAAAGACCTCATAAGAGTCTGGATATGATGACACCGATGGAAGCTTCACTTATGAATGGACCCATCAAGAAAAGATGGAGAAGTTATCGGGAAGAATATCTGCAAAACAATTTGCCTGTGCAGATATAATATGTATGTTTGCAGAACAAACCTATCGGATATTTCCGAGATTCAAAAGAGCAAAGTCAACCTCTTTTAGGGTCTTGTTCTAAAAGAGTCAACCGTAGTCAGAGATAAATATAAAGGAGTCAACTGTAGTCAGAGATAAAAAATAAAGAGTCTACTAAAATCAGAATTAGAAGCTAAAAGAGTCAACCCCTTTCAGGGTCCTACACCACCACATAGTCCTCAGTCTTCCTGTCCCTTTCCATGACTTAATACAGAAAAGGTTTACACCGATTTAACAATTAAAGGTGTAATATGGAAAAGAAAAAAGTATTCATCCGTTCTTATGCGGTATCGTTTAAATTCCAAGTTCTTTCGGACTATTATTCTTCGGGAGAGTCTATCGGTTTTATTAGCAATAAGTATTCTATTTCTAAAGCAACGGTCTTTCGGTGGAATAATGAGTTTGAAACAAGTTCAAAATCTCTATCTTTGTCGGATGAGTTATTAAATAAACTATCCGATATGCGCACTAAACGACAGGAAATTGAATCAGAGGTCCTGGAAAGCAAAGAAGCTCTTCAGGCTGAGATTGCCCGTTTGCGTAAAGCATTGGAATACTCTGAGTTACGTAACGACGCACTGCAGGAAGTTTTAAAGATTGGCCGCGAGGAATATGGTCTTGACTTGCTAAAAAAAGCTGGCGCCAAGCAGTAAATGGTCTTCGACTCAGACATCCTGAATACTCAATCGGATGTCTGAGTGAACTGTTTGGCAAGACCCGTGAAGGCTATTACGCTGTAAGCAAAGAGAAACTGTGCGAACGTGCGTTGCTTGAAACTAATGTTGTTGACATGGTGATTCAGATAAGGATTGAAGCCCCCGGAATCGGTGCTTACAAGCTCTTTCTTATATTGAAGCATGTGTATGAACACAAGATGGTGGGACGTGATAAGTTTTATGAGCTGATGCATCGCAAACACCTGATGCTGCCGGCCTTGCGCCGTAGACACACAACTAACTCCAACCATAATTATCGCAAGTATAAGAATCTGGTAAAGGGATTTAAGCCAACATCTCCTTGTCAGTTATGGGTGGCAGATATAACCTATATAGATACGGATGAAGGCGTATGTTATCTACATCTTCTGACTGATGCTTATACGCATGAGATAATCGGATGGACTCTCTCTGAAAGCCTCTCGGCCTTGCATACCTTGGCTGCGCTCGAACAAGCCATAACGAATTGTTCAGATATGGATTTGAGTTCTCTTATACATCATTCTGATCGTGGATCGCAGTATTGTTGCACTCTGTATGTAGAACGACTCAAGCAGATTGGCTGCTCAATCAGTATGACTGAAGATGGTAATCCTACAGACAATGCCATAGCTGAACGCGTGAACGGCATTATTAAGCAGGAATGGCTCTATAAGATGAAACGCCCCAAGGATTTCCATGCGGCACAATGCTTACTGGAAGGTATAATTGATTTTTATAACAACAAGAGACCTCACATGAGTAATGGAATGAAAACACCTGCCCAAGTGAGAATGGGTTATACCAAATAAGGCTCTTTGGAGGCTTCGAGCCTCCAGCCGCCAGGCAAACCTCCGCGGTGTTTTTCATAATATAAAGTAGAAAAAATAAAAATATAGTTTGTAACTTTGAAGCATTAAAAGGGTGATTTCTACACATTGTTAAATAAATTCCTCGTGTAAACCATATCAGGAAGAATAAAAAAAGAGTGTGAAGTAAATCAGGAGCATTTCAATAAAGTTGTATAGTCAATCAGTAAGTATAACCCAAAAGTGTAAACTAAATTCAGGCATAGTCACCATTTAGCGTTTGACTACTGTGGAAGCAGCGTACCACAGTAGTCGGACGCTGCTTCCACAGTAGTCAAACGCTACAAGCGTCCTGATGAAAATTTTAGGCCTTCAGGTCGTTTGTTCCGGCGGATAGGTGTCCACTTTGGATTGCATAGGCATTGCTTTGGGCAACCATCGGAATGTTTTTTTATTTTCATTTTCCAAAAGGGCAGATACCTTGATTTTAATGCACCAAGTGCACCAAGCATACCGATACAGTATATTGTAGGGCACTTCACTCTTCATCGTCTTTACTTGCTCCAAATAAATTGCTTACAAGATTGCGTGCGAATGGAGTGTTTTGCATACGATTTTGTTCTCCGGACAGGTTTCGGCACAACATTTCATCCTCAATATCTCTCTGTTTTATTCTTTTTTTTCTGCTTCAATTTTCCTTACTGCTTTTCATTTGTGATGTTCTTCGTCACTCTTCGTCATTAGAAATATCTGATTTACTGTGTTCTTATTTAAAATAGTTTAATTTAAGTATTTTCCGAAATATTGAAGATTGAAAAGTTAGAAAAGAATGCACGTGGTAAAATGCAATTATGTACACAAAACAGCAGACTGAATGTTTGTCTATTTGTTATTAAATGGTTCAAATAATACGGCATCCTCTTGTTGTTAATCAAGTTTAACATATATGTCCATCTAACGAAATGGGAATATCATACGTTAACCAATTGTATTATTGTTATTTGGCATTGTTTTAAGCAAATTATAATGTCCACCTACTTTATTTGGTTTATAAATAAAATTGCTCTAGATTTGCACCCTAAACATTTGGTGAGTGAATATAGGTGTTATTAACACCATGAAGAACAAGTTATAATTTTAGTCAACATTCAACATGAAATTTGAATATTTAGTTTCTAAGAGAATCTGAAAGTTCTTGAGTCAAACACTCTTGTAGCTCTGGTCAAAAATATTTGACTCAAATGCGTAAATATGCAAATACCGATACTAAGATTCTTTAATAGTAAACAATAAACATCTAATATCAATATAATGAATAAAGAGTATATAACTCAACGTCGTTCAAATACAAAATCAAGAAAAGTATTAGTTTCAATTGTAATGCCAGTTTATAATGCAGCTGAAACGGTATCTTCATCCATAAATAGTATATTAGTTCAGCGGTTTGTCGATTGGGAGTTATTAGTATTGGACGATGGTTCTACGGACAACACTATCGAAGTTATTTCTGGCTTTAATGATCTTCGTATTCGTTTGATCCATTGTGACCATAACTTTATTGCGACACTTAATCGCGGATTTTCAGAAGCTAAAGGCAAATACATAGCCCGAATGGATGCGGATGATCTTATGTTTCCTGAGCGTCTGATGATTCAGTACAATATAATGGAGAAAAGAAAAAATATTGATGTGTGTTCCTCTTGGATGGAAGCATTTGGTGAGAATATGCCGAATAGACTTCTTGGCAATTTGTATGGAGAAATAAAAGATCCTATTTTGAAGTTATTACAAACGAATATTGTCTTTCATCCTACAGTTATGATTCGCCGTTCCTTTTGGAAAAATCATAATCTTAAATACAGAGAGTATAAATACGCTGAAGATTACAAACTATGGTATGAAATGGCCTCCTTGGGAGCTCGATTCTATATTGAAGCACAACCATTGCTTTATTATCGGATATCACAACAACAAGTGACCAACATTCGACGTGCAGAACAAAATATGACATCGCAAATAATCCGTTGGGAGATTATAGAATACTTGATCAACCAACTACAGGATAATGGTAAGATTCTTAAACTCTTCGAAATACACAAGAATCTAATTAAAGATAGGATACTCCCAACGGACATAGTTATGCAGCAGTATCTCATTTTATTAAGCAATTACAATAATAGAATATTTTTGGCCGAAAATATAGTTTAATAATGTAAAATTCTAAATTAATTTAAAATGAAAAGAGTATTAAAGAAATCGTTGGATGAACTTTCTAAGGTTATGCCAATTATTAATGAGAGTGAGCAAAGCTCATGTGTTGGGGGAACTTTCTATTTCGATGCGCAAGGAAATTATTTTGGTTCGAAAGGGAGTGGTGATACCATAAGAGTTTTGAATGATTATGGGGTAAGCAACTACATAGGTTTGACTGCTATGGGGCTCGACGATAGTGGATCTTTTATGTTTTATGACCGTTCGCTGACAACGAAAAATGCTATCTTAAGTAATATTGGTGATGCTCTCGGATCTGGAACAATTAGTGGTATTTATCGTAATAATGCAGTTTTTGGAAGTTACAACGTTCCAAACATAACACCAGCTACTACTGATACTACTGATTGGGTTACTACAATAAATGGGGTAACTACGTTGAACGTAAATAACCCATGTTTGATGAGTGGCAATATTTTTGAAATTGACTTGGCAATGAAATATGAATATGGGGTACAATTAGGGGCTACTGGAGAAGAAATTTTCAGAAGTCTTAGTGTTACTCCGGGTTTCTATGCAACATCAGAAAATTTTCAGAATAAAGTTTCAGGGAATTTATTATAGCTGAATTTACTATCGGTTAAGCATCCAGTTTTCAATAATTATTCAGCCTAAGAGACTATTCGTAATTAGAGAACTTCGATACTTAACCGGTAGCATTTAGTTATAAGAATGTTCCATCCGGGTTAACAAAATAAGCAATAGCGATTGATTGCCTTTAGAATCTACACAATGAGTTTTCATCAACAGAAAGGATTCATGCTTTCAGTCCTTTACTGAAGATATTATTCAAATGCAAGAGTATTGGGTCTGAAATATATCTCGGATATCAAAGAATTGCAATCAATAATCCTTAATTACATCGAAACTATATATAAATTACAATGTCTTTATGAGTATATCTTCAGATTCCAAAGATGCCATCACATTAAAGAATGAACGTTGTGAAGAAGTGCAAGCTATCGTTGATAGGATGCCTACCAAAGGGGCAACTTATGTTACTGTAATAGTGGCAGTACTTGTTATAATGGGCTTTATTTCAACATTTGTTATATCCTATCCCGATACCGTAGATGGTAACATTTCACTTACGGCAGGTATAGCGCCCGTACGATTGGTTTCAAACACAAATGGACAATTGGAACTATTTCATGCAGACGGAGATACAGTGGAGCAGGGAGAGTTACTTGCAAGCATACAAAACACGGCAGATGTAAAATGCATCCTTGAACTCGAAAGCATACTCCGTTTGCCTTTTGATACGGCTGAATATTGCAAGTTAAGGCTAATGGAAAACGAAATGGGTGAAATTGGTAGCTATTTTAGTCAATACTTTTTGGCATTAAGTCTGTATAAACAACACCTTCACTCAGATTTGTATGCGACCGCCATTCATAATTTGCAGAGTCAGATTAAATCTGATAACGACATATTGGGTCATGTAGATGCAGAGAGAGAAATTCGTCGCGAAGCATTGAATTTAAGCAGTAAGGAATTGAAAAAAGATTCGTTGCTTTTTGCTCACAAAGCAATTACTGATCAAGATATGGATAAACAACGCACCTCTCATCTGAATGAGTCCGAAAGTTACTGGACAACAGAAAGTAATCGGTCGACAGTGCAAGCACGCATTGATAAGAACAGCATTGAAATCAGACAGAGTCAAGTTGAGGAAAAAGAAACCGCCGAAAAGCTATTGGCTGATGTTCGTGGAAAACGCAGTGATTTATTCAATCAGATCTCACTATGGAAAGACCGCTATTTACTCATATCGCCCATTGCCGGTAAACTAGAGTATTTAGGTTTTTGGCGTGATTATGGTTATGTTCAAGCCGGAAAAGAAGTGGTCTCAATTATTCCTAGGCAACAAGAGTTATTTGGTGAAGTTCATATTCCGGCTTATGGAGTAGGAAAAATCAAAGTTGGACAGCTTGTCAATGTGAAAATTGACAGTTATCCGTATGATGAGTATGGATTAATCAAAGGCGAAATAACGAAGGTCTCTCAAATGCCCAATCTAGTTAAAACAGAAAAAGGAGAGACGGAAAGCTATTTGGGGATCGTTCGATTTCCCAACGGTGCTGTAACCAATTATGGTATTACATTGAACATCAACTTTGAGAGCAAGGGCACAGCAGAAATTATTACCAAAGACAAAAAACTGATTGAGAGGTTATTTGACAACCTCAAAACATTAGGAACTAAATAATCCCCATATACATGAATACTATGATTATTGATCGCTTTCCTGTCGAATATCAGATGGACTCACAGGATTGCGGACCCGCATCGTTAAAAGTTATAGCGAGATACTATGGCTGTTTCTATTCACTCCAGTATCTACGTGATCAGTGTGGCATACGTAAAGAGGGTGTCTCTCTACTGGATTTAAGCACGGGAGCAGAATCTATTGGATTGCGCACGCTTGCAATCCGGGCCACAATCGAAGAACTGGTCAATGATGTTCCGTTGCCGGTGGTGGCTTTCTGGAAGCAAAACCACTTTATAGTCGTTTACAAAACCACAAAGAAATTTGTTTACGTATCTGACCCTTCAAAAGGGAAAATACGTTATACACATCAGGAGTTTAAGAATGGATGGTTGTTACCCGGAGAAAAATGCGGAGCAGTCTTAGCTATTGAACCGACTGCCGACTTTAAACAAACTAAAGCACAAAAACAAATAGAGAAAAATAGTTTTCTCAGCATACTACGTTATTTAGTCCCATACCGTAAACAATTCATAATCATTATGCTGATTATGATGCTTGTTACAGTGTTGCAGGGTTTTCTGCCTTTTATTTCCAAGGCGGTTATTGATATAGGAATCAAAACATCCGATGTCAACTTTATTAATATGGTTTTGATTGGAAATGTGACTATTTTGCTGAGCGTCACTATATTTAATATAGTTCGCGATTGGATATTGATGCACATCACTTCACGCGTAAATATTGCATTAATTTCTGATTATTTAGTCAAACTGATGAAGTTACCTGTTACTTTCTTTGAAAACAAACAGATCGGAGATATTCTGCAACGGGCACAAGATCACGAGCGGATTCGGAGTTTCATCATGAACAACTCTCTTTCTTTTATATTCTCCGTCTTTACCTTTGTAGTTTTCAGTGTCATTTTGTTTCTCTATCATCCGGTCTTGTTTTATATTTTTCTAGTCGGTTCAGTGCTATACGTCTTATGGGTTCTTTTGTTCCTTTCAATACGCAAAAAACTTGATTGGGAATCTTTTGAACTAATATCAAAGAATCAAAGTTATTGGGTGGAAACTGTAACCGCTATTCAGGAGATTAAAATTTATAACATAGAGAAGCCCCGCCGTTGGAAGTGGGAAGAGATTCAAGCGGGTCTGTATAAGGTAAACCAGCGCGTACTCAATGTAACCAACATGCAAAATATGGGTGCTCAGTTTATTGAGAGTATGAAGAATATGGCTATTGTTTTCTATTGCGCGATGGCCGTGATTAACGGAGAAATCACTTTTGGTGTGATGATTTCAGCTCAGTTTATTCTTGGCATGTTAAATGGTCCTTTGGTTCAGTTTATCAACTTTGTAGTCTCGGCACAGTATGCTAAGATCAGTTTCTATCGTATCAACGAGATTCGTCAACTGGAAGATGAAGAAGATATAATGTCCACCGGAAATACTGAAATACTGCCTGCAAATAGAGATATAACGCTACATAATGTGATGTTTCAATATCAGCAAAACAGCCCTTTTGTATTACAACATATTAATCTTTTTATTCCACAAAATAAAGTGACTGCGATTGTAGGTGGAAGCGGTAGTGGTAAATCCACGCTGCTAAAGTTGCTAATACGTATGTTTAAACTCTCTTATGGTGAGATAAAGATGGGGGGAATGAATGTAGAAAATATCGGATTGAGACAATGGCGCTCCATGTGTGGCGTGGTGATGCAAGATGGAAAGTTATTTAGTGATACAATCCTTAATAACATAGTTATGTTTGACGAGAAGATAGATTATGACTGTGTGCAGGAGGCATGCAGAATTGCCCAGATAGAGAAAGAAATTCTGGAGATGCCGAAAGGATTCAACACGATGATAGGAGAAACAGGCCGTGGACTTAGTGGAGGACAGAGACAACGGCTATTAATTGCCAGAGCTCTGTATCGTCAACCGGAAATATTTTTTTTAGATGAAGCGACCAATGCTTTGGACAGTGTAAACGAAGCACGATTGAACGATGCTCTAAGCGGAGCTTTCATGAATAGAACCGTGATTTTGGTTGCACACCGGTTGAGTACCATCAGAAATGCAGATCAGATTGTAGTTCTGGAAAAAGGATTTCTGGCTGAAATAGGAAATCATGAAACACTTATGAACAAAAAGGGATACTACTACAATCTGGTAAAAACGCAATCGCTTACATCAATTAATGAAGAAAGCAAGAGTGAAAAGAAAGAACCTGAAAATGAAGAGAATTAACAGAAATATAATCACGATATTCATCATTTTACTGCACTTTAATATAATTGCTAGCCAGACAATTAAATTAAATATGAAAAAAGTAATAGAAGAATACTCCATGTGCTCATTAGAAGCTAAAAATGCAGCACTGAACTATAAAAACGATATACTCAGCGACCAGAATACTGGCAAAGCATTTTTTCCGACAATTTCATATACTCTTAGTCCTTTCAGCTTTAATCGTTCGATTCGTACATTGCAACGTCCAGATGATGGTAGTTATTCCTATATAGAAGACTATTCCAATAGCAGTAACACCGGACTTTCAATCAGTCAGAAAGTCCCTTATTTAAACGGATCCTTTTCTGTATCCTCTAGTCTGAATCTATTATCGGAACTTTCAGATGGTAGGTATAGTTTTAGTGCAACACCTTATCGTTTCAGTTATCAGCAAAAGTTGTTGGGTGAATATAAGATATATCGTTGGGATCAGCAAATTAACAAACTGAAAAGTAGTAA
This sequence comes from Bacteroidales bacterium, assembly GCA_963677415.2. Taxonomy (GTDB): domain Bacteria; phylum Bacteroidota; class Bacteroidia; order Bacteroidales; family JAQUTK01; genus JAQUTK01. Next base: position 31,830 of record CAXXFJ010000011.1, read on the forward strand.
GATAGCAAAAAAGTATGCACGAGAATTATCGTCCATTCAAGAAAAAGCTTCCCGACTATATATGGAAGTGTATGTATGTAGGCGGGCACTGGAATATGCTCAATATCAATGCTTCGCTTCTGATTCGTTACTAAAGATTGCCCGTATCCGTTACGAGCAAGGCAACATGCTTGAGAAAGAATCTCTGACTTTGGAAATTCAGAATAACAATCAACACCTCACTTTGAAGGAAGAAGAGCGTAAATATTCCAATGCATTGAATGATTTGCTATTGTTTTTGAATATGAAAGAAGAGGATTTAGACTTTGAAGTAGATGCCCCTGAAGAAAAAATGCCTTTTCATATTCAGGTTTCAGATGCTGTAATGAAAGTGCAGGCATTCAGTCCAGATATAGAAGATAGGCTTATAAGTGAAATAGAAGCAGAACAGAAAGTGTATACTGCTCGAGTCGCACAATGGTTCAATGCGAACTTAAGTCTGAATTATGGAACGAATCAATATGGTTCCACTCTTGCTGATGCTTACAGGAAACCTCTTATTCAGCAGTCTGTATCAATAGGACTTCAGATTCCTTTGTTTAATTGGGGAATAGGTCGTAATAATGTAATAATTGCGAAAAATGAATATCTCCGGACAAAAAATACCCAGAAGCAGGAAAGAGAAGAGAAGGATGCCAACTTTAAAAAAAATGTCGAAGAGTATAATTACCTTGTTGAAACAATGGAGATGTCTGAAAAGAGTTATAACCTCTCTCAAAAGAACTTTGAACTTGTATCGTTCGAGTTTGAACATCAACGTGCTACTGTTGATGAAGTGGTAGAGGCAGAGACCTCCATGAAAGATTCATTTATCCGATACCTTAACAATCTTACGGGTGTATGGAAACAATATTTTTCCATTCGTTCTGAATGTCTCTATGACTATCTTGAAAATAAACCTTTGACAGATCTTTTTCAAAAGCAAATAATCAACTGGAAATAAAATGAGAACAAAAGAATATTATACAAAACTCTGTGATTATCTGATTTTAAACGGATATTCTAAGGAAGCATCCGGTCTTTATTACGGAAAAGCTGGCGTGGCTGTCGGTTTATTTGAATTAAGCCGATATCTGAATGACGAAAGAATTGAAGATCACGCTTTTGAGCTATTGAATCAGTCACTCATATCAAAAATGGAAATATGTGACTTAGAGACGGGATTGTCCGGCATTGCCTATGCGCTTAGATATTTAATAGAAAATGAATTTGTTGAGGCAGACCCAGATGAACTTTTTGGCGATAAACTGGATAAAATCTCTACCTATATTGAAGCCGATTCTTCAGAATGGCAAGATAGGATGAACCGATTATATAGTTTTCTCTATGCTTTTGGGAATAAAGAGATTAATAATTGTAAATTGAATAAAGAAAAAGTGGAATTGTTATGGCAAAGAAATACAGAAGAACTTCGGGATGTTTTTTTGAAAATTCAAAATAACAAATCACAAATAATTATAGAGAGTATTCGTCGGTTTAATTTGTGGGTACAATGGGTAAATCGTTTGGAACAACGAAAGTTTGCGTTTCGTATGGATAATGCTCTTTTATCTGAAACAAAAGCCGCTTATCTAGGAGCAAGAAATGCAGGTTTGCTAATTTCCTCTCCAGAGGTAGATTATTTCATGCCCAACGACAATAAAGATACTGAAGAAGATCTGCAGGCAGTTGTAGATGCTAAGTCAATTCAAAAAAAAATCATTGGATCATTCTGTCAGTTATCTGATAAAAAACAGACTAAATCCATTTATGGTAAAATGAATAAAACAGAAGAATTCTTACAGTGTGCATTTGATGGCAACAGTAATTGCTCCTCACTCAAAGGAGGAATCCCCCAACTCCTAATGTATGACATAGCTGTCGAAATGCCCCTGGATAGAGAACGATTGAGCGAAATTATTCTTCTCCCTGATTTTTCACCAATAATAAGAACGGTTAAACCAGTATTTTTTCATGAAAAGCATGAGGACAAACAAAATGAAAAGTAAGATACTATTGATGGATATTTCGAATAGTTCAAATACTTCAGGAGTAAATAGATACTTAGAGTCGTTGCTTTCAAGTTTGAATTTCATAACGACGTATGAAATTATTTGGCTGAATTTGCGTTCAGACTTTCAGCTTTATATGCATAAGGAGGAGCTTATGGATGGGTTTCGAAAGATCTCTGTACCTCTTCCCGAAAATGCCTCTCCAATTATCTCAGAGCAATTCTGGTCTGAACAGTATTACCGTGTAGTCATCGAGATCGTATCAAAATATATTTCTCTTTGTTCAATATCATTAGTTCATATTCATACTCTGAATCTTATTGATCTAGCCTTGTTGCTAAAAGAAGAATATGGATGTAAGATTGTTACCCATCTTCATTGTATTCCATGGAAAGGGACTCTTAATAGCAACAAAGAGAGATTTCAAGCACTTTACAATGAATATTACAAATTAAAGAATTACAAATTAAAGAATTATATGACAAATATCAGCGAAGAACGTTCATATTTGTCAGCAGATAAAATAATATGTGTGACTGAATGTGCAAAGAAATTTATCCATAATATTACGCAGATTTCTAATGGGAAAATAGCAGTAATCTCTAATGGTATGGATGATTATTGTTATGACGGTTTTGTGCGAATAGAGAATAACGAACAAGGTCGTCACCTCCTTTTTGTAGGGGCACTTACTGAGAGTAAGGGGGTCTTTACGATACTCCAAGCCATGGATCAATTATATCAACAAGGCAAATCTTTTGAACTTATCGCTGCTGGAAGTGTTGATTCCCAAACAAAAACGCTTATTGAGAAAAAATATTCTCATCTGAATGTACAACTTCCTGGAAGAGTAGATTTCGAAACATTAAAAGGTTATTATAAATGGGCTGATATCGGTTGCATTGCTTCCTTGCAAGAACAGTGTAGCTATGTGGCTATAGAGATGGCCATGTTTGGACTACCGATTATCACTGCGGCTGTAGATGGATTGGATGAGATGTTTGTCGAAGGTGTAAGCGCACTTAAGGTCAGGGCTTTATTTCATAGATATATAGGTTTGCGTCTTGATGAAGAGCAATTAGTTCGGACTCTTATCCGATTGTCAGATAACTGTTCTTTACGTGCCTCGCTTTCAGTAGGCGCCCGAAGAAGGTATTTGTCAAACTTTACGCTTTCTCAAATGATTTATAGAACTATAAAAAATATATGATGAGGTTCTTCAATAACGCTTTGAAATCACTACTTTTGCATAAATTTTTATGTCGCATTGGAAATAGCGGAACTCTTAGAGACATATCTTACTCATCCGAAGACGGCTGCAATAGGTGCAGTTTTATCTGATGAGGCTGTTCGTCACGTCCAGTTGAAAGGATTGTCCGGTTCGGCGGGGGCAATGGTTGCCGCTGCATTGTATCGTCAGACCGGCCGCTCGTTTGTGTGGGTCATGAATGATGCGGAAGAGGCGGGCTATTTCTATTATGACCTTACACGTCTCTGTGGCGTTGATAATGTGTTGTATTTTCCCTCTTCCTACCGTCGTTCTATCAAATATGGACAGTTGGATGCCGGTAATGAGATTATGCGCACGGAGTTGTTGAGTCGTGCCAAAGAGGGATGCGATCCGCTGCTCGTCGTGACCTATCCCGATGCGATTGCCGAGAAAGTGATTTCGCACGAAGAACTGATGAAAAACACGATTCGTATAGCTGTGGGAGAACAGCTGGATCTTCAGTTTTTGCAGGAGGCCTTGTACGAATATGGTTTTGAGCGGGTGGATTATGTGTATGAACCCGGACAATATGCTGTGCGCGGCAGTATCATCGATATCTTCTCTTTCTCCAACGAACTGCCTTACCGTGTTGATTTCTTTGGCGATGAGGTAGAGACTATCCGCACATTCAACGTGGAGACTCAGCTTTCAGAATCGATACAGAGCCAGATCACTATTGTGCCTACCTTATATAATAAGGAGAAAGAAGGAATTTCTTTTCTTCGCTTCGTACCGGAAAAGACGCTTTTCGGTTTTCGCGACTTTCTTTGGGTCAAGGAACGGATTGCGGGCATTCATTCAGAAGTCTCCACGCCGATACTTTCAGCAGTGGAAGAGCGTAATGTTGATCTTTCAGACAAAGTGATTTCAGGTGAAGAGTTTACGAGAGATATCTTAAACTTCCGAAGGATTGAGATTGCGCAAAAAGCTTCGTCTGTGGCTCAGGCTGTCATTGAATACCAGACCTCTCCACAACCCGGCTTTCGTAAGAATTTTGATCTGGTCAGTGAGTCCTTCCTCTCCATGTTACAGGAAGATTACACCTTATATATATTAAGCGACAGTCGCAAGCAGAATGATCGCATCCGTGATATCTTTCATGATCGTGGTGAAGATATTCCTTTTTTGCCTGTAGAAGGCACCTTGCATGAAGGGTTTTCTGATAAAGATCTTCACCTTTGCTACTTTACCGATCATCAGCTCTTTGATCGTTTCCATAAATATTCACTGAAGTCAGAAAATGCCAGGATTGGAAAGATTGCTCTTTCTTTAAAGGAACTCAACCAATTTCAGATCGGCGACTATGTGGTGCATACGGATCATGGTATCGGAAAATTCTGCGGATTGATACGCACGGACATGAACGGAAAGATGCAGGAGCTGGTCAAACTGACGTTCAAAGATGATGATATCTTGTGTGTGAGTATTCATGCGCTGCATCGACTTTCGAAATACAAAGGGAAAGACGGCGATCCTCCACGGATCAGCAAACTGGGCACAGGGGCATGGGAACGGATGAAGGAGCGGACCAAGACAAAGGTGAAAGACATTGCCCGTGACCTGATCAAACTTTATTCCCAGCGAAAAGAGGAGAAAGGCTTTGCTTACTCTCCCGACAGCTTTATGCAACAAGAACTGGAGGCTTCGTTTATCTACGAAGATACGCCCGACCAGTCGAAGGCGACTGCGGATATCAAGGCTGACATGGAAAATGATGTGCCCATGGATCGTCTGATCTGTGGTGACGTGGGTTTTGGTAAAACCGAAGTGGCAGTGCGTGCTGCTTTTAAAGCCGTGAGTGACAACAAGCAGGTGGCGGTTTTGGTGCCGACCACCGTGCTGGCTTTGCAACATTATAATACTTTTGCCGAGCGACTGAAGGATTTCCCGTGCAAAGTGGATTATATCAGTCGGGCTCGCTCGGCTACTCAGATCAAACAGATCAAACAAGAGCTGAAAGATGGTTCGCTCAATATCTTGATTGGCACACACCGCCTGATCGGCAAGGATATTGAATTTAAAGATCTGGGACTGCTGATTATTGACGAGGAACAGAAGTTTGGCGTCTCCATCAAGGAAAAGCTACGTCAGATCAAGGTGAATGTGGATACGATGACTATGTCTGCCACGCCGATCCCCCGCACGTTGCAGTTCTCTATGATGGGAGCCCGCGATCTATCGGTAATTACCACTCCGCCCCCCAACCGCTATCCGATCCAGACGGAGCTGCATACCTTCAATGAAGAGTTGATAGCCGATGCCATTAACTTCGAACTGAGCCGCAACGGACAGATCCTTTTTGTGCACAACCGGGTGCAAAATATTTATGAAGTGCAGAAGCTGATTCAACGACTGGTGCCTGATGCACGTATACAGGTAGGCCATGGCCAGATGGAACCGGAAAAGCTCGAACATCTCCTCGTGGACTTTATCAATCAGGATTACGATATATTGATTGCCACTACCATTATTGAGTCGGGCATCGATATACCCAATGCCAATACAATCTTCATCAACAATGCGCAGGCTTTTGGGCTGAGCGATCTGCATCAATTGCGTGGCAGGGTAGGGCGAAGTAACCGCAGAGCGTTCTGCTATCTGCTGGCTCCTCCTGTCAATACATTGTCTGATGAGGCGCGGCGAAGGTTGCAAGCCATTGAAAACTTTTCCGAACTAGGCAGCGGTATTCACATTGCCATGCAGGATCTGGACATCCGTGGTGCAGGTAATATGCTGGGTGCTGAGCAGAGTGGCTTTATTGCGGACATAGGTTATGAGACCTATCAGAAGATTCTGTCAGAAGCGGTGTCTGAGATCAGATCTGAAGTCTATGCCCAAGAGGGTGATCCGGAGCTAACTTCCGGGCAGGCAGCTGAACGTTTTACAACACGTGATTGTGTCATTGAATCGGATCTGGAATTACTTTTCCCGGAAACGTATATCCCAAGTTCGTCGGAACGCATCTCTTTGTATAGGGAGCTGGATACAATGGAAGACGAAAAGGAGATTTATGCATTTGAACTGCGTCTTCGTGATCGCTTTGGCAAGATACCCGAAGAAGGGCGCGGCTTGATCAGTCTGGTGGTTTTGCGGGTGTATGCACGACAGTTGGGATTGGAAAAGGTCGTCCTGAAAGTTGGCAAGATGTATATCTATTTCTTTTCCGATGCGGATTTTGGCTATTTTCAGTCAGACCTCTTTAGTCGTATCCTCTCATACACTCAATCGCATCCCCGTCAATGCCGTTTGCAGGAGAAGAATGGCAAGCGTTTTCTGCTCTTTGCGCATACGGATAATGTAGAAGAGGCATGTCATATACTTCAGGAAATTATCCGCCAACCATTGAAATGATACTCCAACTCGCCCTCTCTTCTGTTATTATTATTTTAGAACTTTGTTGACCGAAAAGCCATATTTTTATGATATTTCGGACTGTATCAAAGGTTTTCGCGTTATAATACGTTAAATATATCAAATAACCAGTGGCGCGTGTAATATATTGCTTATATTAGCGTCGGATTTTAATAACAAAAAATTTTAATGACTATGAGAAAGAAAATGTTTACATTAATCATCGCAAGTTTTGCGATGCTTGGCTTCCAGGCTCTGGGCCAAGAGGTGAAACAGTCCATGGTAATTGATTTCGAGGACCCCGATAACTTTGTAGATGGAGAAGACATCACAACAGGTTACGGTACTTATACCGCCGGAATCACTGACAACATGTGGGCTGAAGAGGATTGGGATGGCATGGGCGCTCCTGCCGATCCTATCAATCAAAGTTTGTATTGTTTGCAAGTAGATGTTGCAGGTGCAGTATCTTGGGATGGTCCTAATCTCGTGTTCCCAAACCCGGTGACTGTTTCCGCAATGGATCCTTCTACTTGGTTTTTCCACATTCAAATGTTGCTTCCAGAGTTTCAGGTAAAGGGTGGTACCTTTGCAATGAATATCTACGATGCACCAAACATGGGCGCCAGAGGCTACGTTTATGATGGTAATACCACTACTGGTCAGATCAAATATCCTGCTGACTACAATGCAAATGACAGACCACGTCAGTGCTGGGTAGAGTTGGATCTTGATATGCGTCAGTTCCTGGGTGTTACTTTCTACAGTATCCAGCTTCAGGGAGAACGTAATACAGGTGCTGCTACCTGGTATTGCGATAACATCGTGTTTGATGACCGTCAGAAATCATATCCTAACATTGATTTAGGTACACCAAAGGAACTTACTCTTGCTGCTGAAGGCACACAGTATCTGGTTTTCTATGCCGGAACTTCTTTCTGTCTGACTGCGCAGGCTACTCCTCCGGTTGGATATGCACAGACTTCTTTTTCAAAGTTCGATCAGGAAATGTATGCTGATGATTCAGAGACAAACTTCCAGGTATGGAATGTGAAGCCTTCTACTATTGCAGCTGACAAGCAGTATTTCACTCTCGATTATGACTATGGTTATTTGTATAACAATGGTTCTATAAGAAGTTTTGATGAAACAGAATCTAAGTTCTCTTGGTTCCTGACTCAAAAAGAAGCGTATGATAAAGCTCAATCTTTCAGATTGTTAAATGCTGCTTCCTGGAAGTTTATCGCTCCTACTGAGAAGATGGAAGATCTTGAAATGGCTGCTTCTTCTGACTCTACTGCACAATGGACATTTGTGCCAAATACTCAAGCTGACATTGATGCTTATTTAGCATCTGTAACAGCTGACAGTACAGTTAAAGTACAGGTACAGAATGGTGATTACTACATCTTCTATGCAGGTACAAACTACTGTATGACAGATACTCGTCCAATGGGATGGTACAAGGCAACTCGTACGTTGGAAGATGGTGTAACTACTCAGACAGATAGTATCTATATTCCTGGAAATGGAAGTAATGCTATTTATCCACTCGTGTTGAACGAATTTACTGCAACTGAAAACCAACAATGGCAGGTTCAGTACTATTCTGACTTTGTGGATCTGGATCAGATGCATACATTCTGGAAAAGAGCTGGTAATAGAATCGTTAAGGATGAGTTTGGCTTCAATCCGTTGGTTACTGAACATATGTATTGGGGTTATGATGACTCTACAACACGTGCAGTTGGTAATCGTCTGATCACCAGCAAGCCTTATGCAATGAGCTGGATTGATGTTTATGGAGAAACTCAGGTTATTCCTGATTACATCAGTGTATTTGGTGATAATGCAACTATGATCAATGATGATAACAACCAACAGTGGTTTGTAAAACGTCTTCCAATCAATAAGAATGGTATCGCTGCTATCTATCGTCCAAACAACGGTACTCAGGGTACTGCATTGAAAGCTAAATATGCAGGTGGTGCTTTGTATGCTACACCTAATGCTGATTCAGGTAAAGAATCTGAAAAGAACTACTATTGCTGGAAATTTGTGGATATCAATAGCCCAATAGTTGCCACTGTTGAAGCTGCTCAAGCATTAATCGTGCAAGATACAGTATTCGGATATCCGAAGGTTGCTACTCCTGGTCAATATTACATCCAGTACAGAGGTACTAATCAGGTATTGACTTATGCTCCGAAGGTAGTAGATAATCCTGAAACTGAATTTATTGAAACTGAAATGCCTGCTGCTGCAGTTGTTAAACCTATGTCTACAGATGCAGGTGTTGTGACAAATACTCAGGTATGGACAGTTGCTGATGCTGGTGATGGCTTGTTTACACTATCTACTGCTGATGGCAAACAATTGTATACTCCTAAGGCTGTAGGTAAGGCTCTTCTTTATGATGAAGATGAAGCTGCTTCTGCTGCTCTTGAAGACAAATACAAACAACTTCAGGGATTGTATATGGGTACTACCGATATGGGTCAGTATGGTGCATGGACACTGAATGCAGATATGAAGGCACGTAAGTTCTTCGATCTTCAGACTCAGATCTCCGGTGCAGCTCTTTATACAAAGACAGCAACTTCTGATTATCCATTCGTATTTGTTCCGGTTGGACAAACATTGAATGAAGGTCTTCCTCTTCCTGATACTACTTTGGTACCAGAAGGATACTACTACATTCAGTATGCATTTGCTGCAGACTCGTTTGAAATAGGTAAGCCTTACGTTCTTGCTCCGGATTCAAACATCTCTGTGATTAAGACTCCTACAGTTCTTAAACCTTACGATGCAACAAAGGCATGGCAGAAGTGGTATATCGCTCCGATTGCGTACGATACAACACAACTCAAGAATGGTTTAGGTGCAGACTTCTGTAACTATACAATTTTTGCAAGTGCGTCTGTAAAAGATTCTCTGGATGCAGGAAAGACAATTCTTGATATCTTATTAGATCCTAACTACAATACAACTGCAGGTTATCGTCTGATGGATGACAATGGAACTACTAATATTGAGGCTGTTGGAGTGAACTATAGCTGGTTCTCTTACAAATTCTACGATAAGGGTGGTAAGATTGCTTTGAGAAATGCATTGGGTAGCAGTTTCAATTCGTATGCTGCTGACCATATCGCAAGTACTGTAGGTGGTGTAGTTTCAACTAACAATTACGGTGATGCATCTAGTGCAAACTTCAACGAAGATCGTACGTTCTGCTGGTATCTGATACCTGCAACTGAGACTCCGGATTTCAAACCGGTTACAGAATATGCTTCATGGAATCCTTTGAAAGCTTATTTGGTTGGAACAGAAGAAGTAGTTGCTGATGCTGCTACTGTAGCTCAAAACGTAACAGTAGATGGTAATATTATTACTGTCACTAACGCTGAAGGTGCTTCTATCCTTGTAGTTTCTGTTGACGGTACAGTTATTGCTTCTGTTGCTTCTGCTAAGGAAGTACAGACCATAGCAGTGAGCGCTACAGGTATCTATGTTGTGAAAGTTGGCAATGTAGCTGTTAAGGTTGCAGTGAAATAATTCACAGGTATATAATTTCTAAGAGGAGGCTGTCCATTTGGGCAGCCTCTTTTTTGTAGGTCAAATTGTGACCTGCTGCCTTCTTTCAAAGTGCTGTTTCTCTGTTGGTTTGCATATACAGCAGATGTTCCTTCATGGGAGCAGGCATAAATAGGTAGGAGGCTGTTCCCATTGGGGAACAGCCTCCTGCATATTTATACTCTATATTACCTTCTTAAAATCCGATCTGGAACTGGCAGATGACTTCATTCATTGGCTTTAATGTATTGGCTACATTATGCTGATCGTAATATACATAGTTGAGCATAATGCGAGTTTTCGGTGCGAAATGATAGGTTGCTCCTGCTGTGTACATGTGCGTATTGCCGGTATATTCAAAAGGATATTCATATTCTTCATACTTGGCTAGAAGTGCCAGGCGGGATGGAATGACGAAGTAATAAGCGGTGGTATAGAATCCTTTAATAGCTGCAGATCCATTTTCTCCCCAGAGATATTCACTACGTAGTGTAAGACGTTTATTGACATATTCACCACTCAATGCTGTACGGTTACGGTCGTAGTTTGAAAGAACACCGTTTAAAGTGACGTATGCTTTACCGGTGTAGCTGGAAGCTCCGACGTGCAATCCTTTTATCGGTTGAGCAGTCAGATAGAGAGCTATATCCTTCGTGTTATTGTCTTCGGCCTTGACGCCGAGACCATTCGTGATGATGCCAGTGCCATTAAACACTCCGGCGCGGTAATCCAGCAAAAAACCTCCGAAAGGCATCTTCACTGCTTCACCACCCAGTTGCAATCCAATGTCACGTCCACCATGGCCACCAATGATATCGCCACTGATACCTGTAGTTTTCGCCATGACCCGGTCCCAGTTTGCAGATTCATAGACCGAGGGTGACATCTGATTTTCCAGTGTAAAGCAGGTTTTCATCTGTCCGGCTTTGACCTGAAAATAATTGGAAGGTTTGTAGTTTACATAAGCTTCCAATATTCTAGGACTTGCTCCTTCAAATTGAAGCATCCAGCTCAAATCTTTAGTGATGTCGCCAGAGAGAATAAACATAGCTAGTTTGGTACTAAACTTGTCGTAAACACCGTTTGCATCTTTCACATCGTTGTATTGATATGCAAATTGAACGTAGCCTGTTAGTCTTACATTTTTACTCAGGAAACCATTGACCCGCCCGATCTCCTTCTCTGGTTTTAATGTTGTAACCTCTTGCGTATGCGCACTCAGAGAGCTGAGCAGCAAGGAAATAAAAAGAAATCTCTTCTTCATTCTTGTTGTTAGTAATTTGTTGTTCTTGGATTCACTCCAATTGCTCTGGTTTGTATTCTTGTTATTTAATTTCTTTTAGGATGTCACTTGCCAAGAATCATTCTCCCGAAGAATTCTGGTCTGTGAAAGTCTGGATGCTCCGTCTGAATAGGGCTCCAGCTCAGGTAGTGTGGTAAAGAACTGGCATCAGCACATTTATAAAAGTTAGCACGAAGAGATGCGGGGAGATTGTTTTTGTCGAGTCCGATGAGTTCATAAGGGATAGCAAAAACAACTTCCCAGCAAAAAAGCCCTTCCATCTCCTCAAAAGGTCTGTTGCCCAGTGAAGCATATCGTTTGATTCGTGCCAGATCTTCTAGTTTCAAGAGAGTTCTTCCTTCTCTTCCACCGCCATAACCTGCATAGATCGTACCGATGCAATTGAATTCCAGGTTGTAATAGTTCTCGTCGTCTTCTTTGCGAATAAAAAACTCTACACAGCTGTCGGTATAGACATATTCGTTGTCTGTATAGGTTACAGCACGGAGATAGTTGCCTCGCACAAAAAAGGAGATATAGATGTATTCATCGCTTCGAGCTATATCAAACACGGTGATTGGATGATATGCAAATTCCTGCGGCCAGTTTAGGGTGTCAATTGAGTTACGGCAAGCCTTTTCTTCCATCAATAATCCTGCATTCTCGATGTCCATTGAATCAAGTTCAGGCAAATAGGGAATCTCAAGCGTTTTCATAGTCTTTGTTTGTTAGTACGGTGTATGAGCCAAAAGTTGTGTGATGAATGAATCTCCGTCAAACGCATGAATGAGTCCAAAGGCATTGAGAATGCCAACAATGGAGATTATCAGAATGATTGTTCCGGTTATTTTATTGACAAAAAACAAATTGCGGATGTTGTAACGTTCCTTGACTTTGGAAATAAGGTAGGTAACAACAAACCACCATAAGATTGCACCAGTAAAGATCAAAAGAATGGAAAGCATGTGCATAAAGATGGTAGCATCTCCCTGGATATAGGAAAAACGGGCATAGAGTCCGATGAAGAGGAAGATAATAAATACATTGGAAAAGGTGAGTAGAAAACCGGTGACGAACTGCTGAACATAGCTTCCTTTTTCTTCTGTTGAATTGGATAGGGTCTTCAGTGGATTATTCCAAAAGAGATATAATCCGAAACCGAACATCACCAAGCTGCCGGTAATTTGGAGAAGAAATTCGTTGTTTTCGATAAAAGGAGTCACAAATGAAATACCAAAGCCGGTAATCATCGCATAAAGCAGGTCAGAGATTGCTACTCCCAAACCTGTTACCAAACCGTAAAGTCTACCTTTGCTAAGTGTGCGTTGGATGCACAGAACACCGGATGGACCGAGTGGTGCAGATACCAATACTCCTATAAGGATTCCTTTGATTATATAATAGACCATTCCTCTTTTCCAAATAAGTCACAAATATACGGTTTTTTGTAGTATCTCCGAGCATCTAATTATGTTTTTAGTCTCATCTCTATGAAAGAACAGCACTTTTTCACTAACTTTGTACCCTCAAATCCCCAAAATAAATATAAGATTGATATGATCCAATTTTTTAGAACAGATGTTCCCGGTTACATTGCAGTACAGTGTAAACACGAATTAAGTAACGAAGAGGTTCAAAAACTTTCTTGGCTATTCAATGGTGCAATTGCTGTTGAAGAGCAAGTACTGGATGGAAAACAGGTAGGACCGAGACGTGAAATGATTACTCCCTGGAGCACCAATGCTGTAGAAATAACCCAGAATATGGGTCTGTCAGGTATTGTCCGTATAGAGGAGTTTTTTACGGCAGAGTCTGATGCTCCTGTGTTTGACACGATGCTTCAGCGTTTGTACAAAGGTCTGGATCAGGAAATCTTTACAATCAACAAACAGCCGGAACCTATTCTGTCTATTGATAATATAGAGTCATACAATAAGCAGGAGGGATTGGCTTTGAATGAGAATGAGATTGCCTATTTGAATGGTATAAGCGAGAAGATAGGAAGAAAACTTACAGATAGTGAAGTGTTTGGTTTCTCACAGGTAAATTCAGAACACTGCCGCCACAAGATTTTTGGAGGAACATTTGTCATCGACGGCAAAGAGAAAAAGAGTTCTCTGTTTGCAATGATCAAAGAGACTTCAGCGGTTAATCCGAATAGACTTGTTTCTGCTTATAAAGATAATGTTGCTTTTAATGATGGACCGGTGGTGGAACAGTTTGCGCCAGCTTCGGCAGATAAACCCGATTTCTTTGAAATAAAAGATATTAAGACTGTCATCTCGCTTAAAGCGGAGACTCACAACTTTCCTACCACAGTCGAACCGTTTAATGGTGCAGCTACAGGTACCGGCGGTGAGATTCGTGACCGTCTGGGTGGTGGTAAAGCTTCTTTGCCTATCGCTGGAACGGCAGTTTATATGACCTCTTATCCTCGTACGGAAGAAGGACGGGAATGGGAAGAATCATTGGTCCCGCGCAACTGGCTATATCAAACTCCTGAACAGATATTGATTAAAGCTTCCAATGGAGCTTCGGATTTTGGAAATAAATTTGGTCAACCTTTGATCTGTGGGTCTTTACTTACATTTGAGCACAATGAGAATGAGAAGAAGTTTGGCTATGATAAAGTAATCATGCTGGCTGGTGGTGTTGGTTTTGGCAAGAAGAGCGACAGTTTGAAAGGCGAACCTAAAGTTGGAGAAAAAGTGGTCGTTATCGGAGGTGATAACTATAGGATCGGTATGGGAGGAGGGGCCGTCTCTTCTGTTGACACCGGACTGTATGCGAATGCTATCGAGCTGAATGCTGTGCAGCGTGCTAATCCTGAGATGCAGAAAAGAGCTTCAAATGTGATCCGCGCTTTGGCAGAATCGGATAATAATCCGGTAGTGTCTATCCATGACCATGGTGCAGGTGGTCACTTGAATTGCCTTTCTGAATTAGTGGAATTAACAGGTGGTAAAATCTATATGGACAAACTTCCTATCGGTGACCCTACATTGTCTGCAAAGGAAATTATTGGAAATGAGTCGCAGGAACGTATGGGCTTGCTGATTAAAGAGAAAGATGTGGAGATGGTGAAACGCATCGCAGATCGCGAACGCGCACCGATGTATGTTGTGGGTGAGACAACCGGCGATATGCGGTTTGTGTTCGAACAGGCTGATGGGAAGTGCCCTATTGACCTACGCCTTGATTATTTGATCGGAAAGCCACCCCGTACATATATGTGTGATAAGACTGTGAAGGAAACGTATGCTCCGGTGGTTTATAAGGTTTCTGAGATTCATAATTATCTTGAGAATGTGCTCCAACTGGAGGCTGTTGCCTGTAAAGATTGGCTGACCAATAAGGTGGACCGTTCTGTAACAGGAAAGGTAGCCCGTCAGCAGTGTGCCGGAGAAATTCAGTTGCCTGTGTGTGACTTGGGTGTTGTCTCTTTGGATTATCGTGGAAAATCCGGAATTGCGACTTCTATCGGACATGCACCTCAGGCTGCAATGGTTGATCCTGCTGTTGGTTCAAAACTTGCAGTGGCAGAAGCTCTTACTAATATTGTATGGGCTCCGCTGTCAAAACGTCTGGAAGGTGTTTCCTTGTCTGCAAACTGGATGTGGCCTTGTAAGAATGAAGGTGAAGATGCTCGTTTGTACAAAGCTGTTGAGGCATGTGCTCAATTTGCAATTGATCTTGGCATTAATATCCCAACCGGTAAAGATAGCCTTTCCATGACTCAAAAGTATGGTGAAGATAAAGTGTATTCTCCGGGCACTGTTATCATCTCTGCTGGAGCTGAAGTGACCGACGTCCGAAAAGTTGTTACTCCGGTATTAGTAAATGACTTAGAGTCTTTCTTATATTATATAGATTTTTCTTTTGACTCCTTGAAACTGGGTGGATCTGCTTTTGCGCAATCTATTAATAAGATAGGCAAGGAAGCTCCCACAGTAAAAGATTCGGATTATTTTAAAGATGCGTTTAATTGTATTCAACACTTGGTAGAAAAGGGAATTATCCTTGCCGGACATGATATCTCGGCCGGTGGATTGATTACCACGCTGCTTGAGATGAATTTTCCGAATACAGAAGGTGGAATGTCTGTTAATCTTGATGCAATTGCAGAGAATGATATAGTCAAGGTTCTCTTCAGTGAGAATCCGGGTGTAGTTATTCAGGTAAAAGAGAAAGCGAAAGCTGAAAATATTCTGAAAGAACATGGTGTTGGTTACTGCCTGATTGGAACTCCTTCGGAAGAACGCCATGTACTGGTAGAAAAAGAAGGTGTCGCCTATCAGTTTGGTATTGATTATCTTCGTGATGTGTGGTACTCTTCTTCGTATCTGCTGGATCGTAAACAGAGCGGTATTGCTTGTGCGAAGGCTCGTTTCGATAATTACAAGGAACAGCCGTTGCAGTTTGCATTCCCTGCAAACTTTACCGGCAAGCTAGCTCAATATGGTATCTCTGCAGATCGTCGCGAAAGAACGGGTGTTAAAGCTGCTATTATCCGTGAAAAGGGCGTGAATGGTGATCGTGAGATGGCTTATTCATTGTACCTTGCTGGTTTTGATGTGAAAGATGTTCACATGACCGACCTGGTGAATGGACGCGAAACTCTCGAAGATGTCAACATGATTGTCTATTGCGGAGGATTTTCTAACTCAGATGTTTTAGGTTCGGCAAAAGGCTGGGCCGGAGGATTTCTCTTCAACGAGAAAGCAAAGAAAGCCCTGGATAATTTCTATGCGCGCCCCGACACATTAAGTCTCGGTATCTGTAACGGATGTCAGCTGATGATTGAGCTTGGCTTGGTAAACCCGGAAGATGATGAGAAACCAAAGATGCTCCATAATACATCTCATAAGTTTGAATCGTCTTATTTGACGGTAGAAGTACCTCAGAATGATTCTGTCATGTTCAAGACGCTGGAAGGAAGTAAATTGGGAATCTGGGTTTCTCACGGTGAAGGTCGTTTTTCTTTCCCGTACGGAGAAGAAAAATACCATGTGGTAGCAAAATATCAATATGATGCTTATCCAGCAAATCCTAATGGGTCTGATTTTAGTACGGCAGGTATCTGTTCGGCTGATGGCCGTCATCTGGCAATGATGCCTCACTTGGAACGTGCCATTTTCCCTTGGCAATGTGCTGATTATCCTCGTGACCGCAAACTGTCGGATGAAGTTACTCCATGGATTGAGGGTTTTGTGAATGCCAGGAAAGTGGATTGAAATAAAGAAGTAAGGTTAATTCCTTCTCAATAAAGAAGGTGCTGTTCCAAATAGGAGCAGCACCTTCTGTTTTAGGCCTTAGATACAGAAATAAATGCGGACAAAAGTCTTCTTCACTTGTGATAATCTTCAATGCAAAATAGCCACGGAGAATCCTCCATGGCTATTTTTTCTATTTTAAAAGAAGAGGCTTACTTTTTCTCAAGAAGCCATGCGTCATTCAAATTATGTTTTTCTTTAACGGAGTCACGCAGATCAGCCGCGTCGTTCTTGTTATTAAAAGAGCCTACAATGACACGATACATCTGTTTTTCCGTATTCATTGCAATTGCACAGGTGTATCCTTTTGCTTCATAAGCAGCTTTCAATCCAGTAGCATTGCTTCTGTTCTGGAAACTACCAATTACAACACTGAAAGTTTTTAATTCACCTTCTACAGCTTGTAATGACTCTTTCTGAAAAGTAGCATTTGTAATTGGTCTAGCAGTTGGAGTTGTCGTAGTGGTTGTTTCTTCTTCTTCAACAACGGCCACTTCTTTTTCTTTAGCCTTCTCGAATGCTGCTTTATAAGCACTTTGCTTAGATTTACATGCACCTAAGCCGAATACCAAACAAAGGGTTAAAACCCATAATAGACTCTTCTTCATCTTATTCTAGTTTTTTAAATATGACTACAAAAATAGGAAATATAGTCGGATATACAACTGCTTAAATGATGTAATTAATTCATTGGTAGGCACGAATTTTGTTTTTATAACAAAAAAGCAGATATAACTCTTTGATTTATATGACTCCTTTGGTTGAAGGTAGTTCGTAACTGTAAATATCACGCTTGATTGCCATCTTCAATGAACGTGCTAAAGCCTTGAAAATACCTTCAATTTTATGATGCTCGTTCGTTCCTTCAGCTTTTATATTCAGATTTATGCGCGCGGAGTCACTCAATGATTTGAAGAAATGCAGGAACATTTCTGTTGGCATATCGCCAACATATTCTCTTTCAAACGTGGCATCCCAGACGAGCCAGGGTCTTCCTCCGAAATCAAGAGCCACACTGCATAAGCAATCATCCATTGGTAAACAGTAACCGTATCGTTCAATCCCGCGTTTATCACCCAAAGCTTTCAGTATCGCTTCTCCTAAGGCGATTGCTGTATCTTCTATAGTATGGTGTTCATCTACATTCAAATCTCCTTTAACCTGAACAATCAGATCCATGCCGGAATGCTTTCCAATTTGCTCTAGCATGTGGTCAAAAAAACTAAGACCGCTGTTAATCTCACACCGGCCCTTACCATCGAGGTTTACTTCGATATGAATGTTTGTTTCCTTTGTGGTACGTTGAACGATTGCCTTACGTTCACCGGCAAATAAGAACTCGGTAACCTTGTCCCAATCATTCGATACGAATGCAATAACATCTTTGAGGTCATACTCCTGAAATAGTTGCTCAGTTTCTTTTTCGTCGCAAAACAAGATTGCTTTACATCCCATGTTGCTGGCAAGTAGCATATCTGTCACTCTGTCGCCGATGACATACGAATGAGTCAAGTCATAAGAACCATCCATATATTGAGTCATCATCGCTGTTCCTGGTTTGCGGGTCGGTGCGTTTTCTTCCGGAAAAGAACGGTCGATCAGGATATTGTCAAATGTAATACCTTCCCCTTTCAGCGTCTCCAGTATTTTGTTGTGTGAAGGCCAGAAGTCTTTTTCCGGGAATGAGTCGGTACCCAGACCATCCTGGTTTGTCACCATGACAAACTCAAAATCCAGTTTTTTACGAATGAAATACAGATTGCGGAATACTTTTGGGATATATGACAGCTTCTCCAGACTATCGAGTTGATAATCTACCGGAGGCTCAATAACCAATGTGCCGTCCCTGTCAATAAACAAAGCTCTTTTTTGCATTTTGAGTGGATATAAACTAGTTATCAATAACTCTGTAAAGATACTACTATTTTATAATACGCATTGCTCTGCAGAAGTGAAAATGCTATATTTCGCCGTATATCTCGTATTGTACATAAAAATACCAGGAGGTCTTATTCTCTTATAGAATCTTTTTTCTTACTTTTGAGCAATCGAGATCTAAAACAGAAAACAATAGAACATTTAAAATTATGACAAAGATTCGCTTCTCAATCTTTACGATTCTCTTCTTACTCCCGTTGATAATTTGGTGCACTACTGCTACGGCTGCCTCTGCTACAGATGAAGAACAAGTTTTACTCTTTTCTTTTTTTAAAGAACCAAATGGCCGGGATGGTCTCCATTTGGCAACAAGTGAAGATGGGATTAACTGGACCGAACTGAATAAAGGAAAATCGTTTTTGGTTCCTTGCGTTGGGAAAGACAGTTTGTCTAGCACTGATTTTAGTTGACTCTCAGAAGTTCAACTAAAAATTAGAAACGATGAAGAATCAAGGTCATTATTCAGATGAGTTACGCATATCCGCGGTCAAGGATCATCTTGACGGAATGAGTAACAAAGAGGTTTGCCGGAAATATTCGATAGCAAACCGTACTACGTTATTGAGTTGGATGCATACCTTTGCACCAGAACCAAATCAGGAGGATGAATCTATGAAAAAAGAACGGGAAAGATTAGAGTCCGAAGAGATTGCCAGATTGAAAAAGGAACTGAAAAAAGTAAAGATGGATTTGGAACATGAAAAGATGCGCGCTACGGCCTTTGATACAATGATAGACGTTGCGGAGGAAATGTTTCAGATTCCAATCCGAAAAAAAAGCTGGCACCAAACAGTAGTAAGGCTTCACACAGGAGCTCCTTTGTATCATACAAAGGCTCTTTGCGGTCTGTTTGGTGTATCTAAGCAAGCCTATTACCAGTATCTGGATCACGGTTTAGAGAATGCTGCAAAGGTACAGTTCGTACTTGAATATGTACATGAAATCCGTGGAAAAGATCCCGGCATCGGTGGGGAGAAGTTATGGGTAATGTATAAAAGCTATTTTGGTGTGGAATACAGCCTTGGGCGGGATTCCTTCTGTAGGATACTCTGTGTTTATGGTCTGACCATAAGGAAAAGAAGAAAACGAATCCGGACGACGGATTCCAATCATCCTTATCTTTTATATCCGAACCAGATACAGGATCTGATTGTGGAGCACCCCAATCAGGTGTGGGTGAGTGATATCACTTATATCAGGATCCGTGAGAAGTTCTGCTTTCTCTCCTTGATTACCGATGCTTACGACAAGGAGATTGTGGGTTATTATGTCGCCCCAACCTTACAAACGGAGTTCACAATCCGGGCTCTTCAACAAGCTTTATCACGGATAGAAGAGGCTGACCGGCTTGACTTAATCCACCACTCAGACCGTGGTGTTCAGTATGCCAGCGACTCATATACCAGACTTCTAAAAGAGAACCATATACGGATAAGCATGACGGAGAAAGGAGATCCGAAAGAGAACGCGATTGCAGAACGTGTAAATGGGATCCTCAAACATGAATTCCTGGAGTATCGTGATTTTAAAGATATCGAAGAGGTGCGAACTGCCGTTGCAGAAGCTGTAGAGTTCTACAACACCCAAAGACCTCATAAGAGTCTGGATATGATGACACCGATGGAAGCTTCACTTATGAATGGACCCATCAAGAAAAGATGGAGAAGTTATCGGGAAGAATATCTGCAAAACAATTTGCCTGTGCAGATATAATATGTATGTTTGCAGAACAAACCTATCGGATATTTCCGAGCTTCAAAAGAGCAAAGTCAACCTCTTTTAGGGTCTTGTTCTAAAAGAGTCAACCGTAGTCAGAGATAAAGATAAAGGAGTCAACTGTAGTCAGAGATAAAAAATAAAGAGTCTACTAAAATCAGAATTAGAAGCTAAAAGAGTCAACCCCTTTCAGGGTCCTACAGTTTGATGCGGGACCCAAGTATCTGTCAGGGGCCAGATGGTGTATTTCACATGGTATGGACTTCCAGTTGGCAGAGTCGCTCTATAGGATATGCAAGTTCAAGGGATCTGATTCATTGGAGTGAACAAAAAGATCTGCCTGTCATGGAAAAAGATCTTTCGACGAAAAACTGCTGGGCTCCGGAGATCTTCTTTGATGATACATCGAAAGAGTATTACATTGTTTGGGCTTCATCTGTTGATTCTAACCCGGTCGCTCCTAATAAAGATGGCAACAATCACCGAATGTTTGAAGTTCATACCAGAGATTTCAAAACATTCTCCCCGGCCAAACTAATGTACTGCCCACCGTCCATGACGGTTATAGATGCTTGTTTCCTTAAAAAGGATGGCATTTATTATATGTTTGCAAAAAATGAAGATAAAGGGTCTGCTAGCCCAATGAAATATGTTTATATGACATCAGCAGATTCATTTCTCGGTAATTATCCGTTTGAGAGCAACTATGGAGAACGGAAGATCTCTCGCGAATGGGTGGAGGGTCCGTCTGTTTTTGAATGGAAAGGAGAAGTGTTTGTTATCTATGACATGTATCGAAGTAAACAATATGGAGCAGTTCGATCAAAAGATATGAAGACGTGGTCTGAAGAAGAACCGATGACGATACCAAAAGGACTGCGTCATGGTACAGTGTTTAAGGCTCCAGCATCTGTTTTGAGGAATATTCAGGAGATGAAATAATGGCAAAAAAATAATCGCTTCTCACGAAGCGATTATCCTAAACCCTAATAATACTTTTTATGAAAAAAAACTTTACTTTGCTCTAACGCCATGATTTCTCATCGCTCGTTGAAAAGTGATACAAATGTACAGCCATCATGAGGATCATACAATAGACATTCATACAATCTCATGTATTATTGTACGAAAAACACTATAAAGACATAAAAGAATGATGTTTGTGCTAAATTGTCCATACTCGCGTCAATTTATCCATGTTCTCGCATTCTCTTTTTGTCTTATTTATCTTCTCTAACCCTGATAATATTGAATGATGTACCCTTCACTTCAATTGTAATGACATTATTTGTACATAACGGAAGTGCTGTCTCAGTCGGAATGATGCATAAAGGCTTATCAAGACTATTTTCGTCCTCTCTTTTTCCTGAGAATGTGATACTCTTCACTGCTTTTATTTGTTTTACTCCTTTAAGTGTAACAGCGATCTGTAGGTTTTCTGTATTTGTGTTCGCAATCTTTAGAATGTATTCGTTACTATTTTTGTCCAGAGTTGCACTTGCATAGAGATTGTTCTGACCTGTGATTGCTTTATTATCCATTGTCATCAGAAGTACGTTGGTTCCTTTGTTCATAGCATACATCTGCTGTACGAAGTAATTTGGAGTTTTATACATGTTCATATTGTCAAACCAAATAAGATCTGGTCCCCATTGCCAGGCATCCACATGAGCAAAGAGTGGCGCATAGGTAGCCAATCGTACTATATCAGCATTTCTTTCCAATCCTGTCATGAATGCAGCCTCTGCTAATGCAGCCTCGAAGTTGTTGCGTTTATTCCGGGTATGAGCGGCATATTCTCCGGCAAAGACTTTCGGACCTTTACGGTCATAGCTGTCATATCGTGCAGCGTTGCTGAGAAACCATTCCGGTGCTTTATAATAATGTTCGTCGACAAGATCAACTTTGAGTCTCTTCATTTCAGGCCACAAATAATTAAATTCCTTTCCTTCAGCAGAAGGACCGGAACTGCCTACTATCAATATTTCAGGATGCTTTTTGCGAAGTTCATTTACAAACAGTTCAAGCCTTTCAGGATATTGAGGACCCCATTGTTCGTTTCCGATAGCGAGATATTTAAGACCGAATGGAGCTGGGTGACCCATTTCTGAGCGAAGTTTACCCCATTTAGTTGTTGAGTTACCATTGGCAAATTCAATCAGATCGACTGCATCCTGAATATATGGATCCAGTTCATTCAAGGGGATAAGTTCTTTTGCTTTTGCATATTGGCATGACATACCAACATTTAAAACAGGAAGTGCGGTTGACCCAATATCTTCTGCCAATTGAAAGAATTCAAAGAATCCGAGACCATACGATTGAAAATAGTCTGGAGCAAAACGATTTTGGAATTCATAGTTCCATCGATTCTCATTGGTTGGGCGATTTTCAACAGCTCCTACTGTATTCTTCCATTGATAGCGACTGGCAAGTTCATTGCCTTCTACAATACATCCACCTGGGAAACGCAGTACACCGGGATGAAGATCAGCAAGAGCCTGTGCCAGATCATCTCTTAATCCATTCTCACGACCTTTAAATGTGTTTTTTGGGAAAAGAGATATGTGATCCATATCTACACTACCTTTCGTAATCAATCCAAGACGGATTCTTGCATGCGAGTCTGTAAAAGATGCGGTCAGTTCAGCGGAGACTTTCGACCATTCCTTTGAAATGACGTCCATGGTCAGATTTTGCACCTGATCATTCTCACTGTTAAAGAACTCAACTCTTATTTTGGCAGCTTCCGGTGAACGTGCATAAAAAGAGAGTTTGTAAGTCTCTCCTTTTTTTATACCAATACCTCTGAATCCTTCGTTAATTAGTCCGCAGCCTCTCAACTCTCCACTAAAAGTGAGATTCGCATAATGTGGATTCCGCTCAAAGCATGGATTTTCATCTTTAATATTTACTTTCCCATAGGAAGTCCATCCCATCAATGGGCTGTCTGTAAATTCAAATGAACGATTTTTAATCAGCTCACCGTATAATCCTCCATCGGCTCCGAAATTGATATCCTCAAAAAAGATGCCGTACATGTCCGGATTAATCTGAGCAATCGGTTTTTTTGTGTTTACTTCCATCACAGTGACTGGTGTTTGTCCGATTGTCACGGAAGTTCCCAAGGATAGCAAGGCTATCATCCCTAGAATACTTGTTTTCATCATTTGTAAAAGAATTGTATCATCATTTTTCTTTTCTAAAAGAAGAAATGATGACGGTTAATATATTTATGTTTATGATCACCAGACAAACATACAATTAATATCGTTTTATATTCGTTCTTTTCACACTTTATTTCTTCACTATTTTGTTTTATTTATACCGAGTCAGTCTCACTTTTCCTTGTAAATATTACTTATTGCATGGATAATTTGTTTCATGACATGGATAAATTGACATTTTATAATTACTTTTGCACACATCGACTTTGTAACTTGTTGATTTTATGAAAGAAGCTGTTTTTGTATGATAAAGAATAAAAGTGTAGTTAATTCAACTAGTATGAAGAAGAATCATTCTCTTTTTCTTAGTATACTATTTATTTCTTTTTGTTTGATGGCGAGAGGAGTAAATGGTTACCATTTTTCAACATACACAACATCTGAGGGTCTTTCTCATAATACAGTCTGGCAGCTAATGCAAGATGAACAAGGAATACTTTGGGCTGCTACTTCTGATGGAGTCGACCGTTTTAATGGAAGACAATTTGTTGATTTGAATCTGGCTGGCGGCAAACAATTTGGTCCAGGTCAGAGTGCTATCCGGCATTTTGAAAAAGATAAACATGGTTTCGTGTGGATGCAAGCGGAAGATGGACGTTTTTTTTGTTACGATCCCTTAAAGGAGCAATTCCTAGAATATGCGAGTACGGTTATTCGTAATAGATCATACGATAAAATACTTGTCGATACATCGGGAGTAAGCTGGCTGTGGGGATCAAAGAACGGTTGCTTGCGAATTTCGTATGATCATAATAAATTTCATTGTACATCGTATGTAGCAGACGGGAAAAATTTCTTTGATAATAATATCCTTTCTGTTAAATCATGTACAGAGCTTGGGACGATTATTGCTGCAGAATCTGGAATCTACTTTTTTAATGGCGAGATGCAAAGAGTTTATAATGACCAGAATGGATTGGGGGTAATTTTTTGTGCTACAACCAAAGAGAAAATCTTTTTCTTTACTCAAAATAAGATTGTTCTTGTTTATAATAAAAAGAGTAAGTTTTTTCAGAATCCTATTACACTTCCTGATGAGTTGCAAAAAGGTGCTATAATTGATCTCATTCAGATCGATGAGAATAGCGTTTTGTTTTCAACAAGAAATGCTATCTATAAATTTGACACAAGATCTTTCCTGACTCAAAGAGCCGAGTCTCTTTTAGGGGAAAAATCTGTAACTAATCTCTCTTTTTGTTTTGACAATAAAAATAATCTTTGGGTTTATGGTGATCAAGGTATTGTTTGGCTCTACAATCCAGATGGAAAAAGTAAGAGGATTGAGTTGACGTTAGGTGATGGAGAACTTTCGTCTCAACATCCAATATATAACTTTTTACTTGACTCTCGAGGAATTTTTTGGATAACAACATATGGAAATGGACTTTTTATGTATGACCCCAAAACAGATAAGTTAGAACATATTTCGACCAGTCTCAATCAGTTAAATACTATTAGTTCGAATGATATTTTAACCATTTTTGAAGACAAGTCGGGAGTTTTGTGGATTGGGACTGAATATAATGGAATTACACGAATAACGGTTCCAAAGTACACAATTGTGACTTTCTTCCCCGAAAATGAAAACATACTAAGAAGGGAAAATTCTATTACTGCAGTTCAAGAAGACATAAGAAATAATATATGGATGGCGAGTGCAACCGGCAATATTTATATATATAGTGACGATGGACTCTTAAAAAAAGAAATAAAGGGGTCTTCTGTTTGGACTTCTTCAGTAGTGGATCGAAACAATAGAGTATGGTTAGGTTCTGAATCGAATGGTCTTTCATTTTTTGAGAATGAGAATTCAAAACCAGTTGTACTTTCAGAGGTGTCAGGTAGCTCTTGGTCATTATTAGGTGTGAAAGTCAATGCTTTACTTTGTGATCAGAAAAATAGAATCTGGGTTGGCTTGTCGGATAAAGGGATTTGCAATGCTTCTCCTTCAGGTCTTTCGTCTGTTCATCTGGGAGGCAAAAAGGAGTCTTCTATTGGTGACATTTACTGCATGACACAAGATTCGAAAGGGTATATCTGGGCTGGTGCTGACAAGGGATTGTATGTATTTAACCCTGATTCGCTTTTGAAAGATTCGATGCTTTATTCTTTTATTCCATATGATAAATATGATTCCAGGGAGTTGAAAAAGAAGCAGGCACAGGTAATATATGAAGATAAATATGGCCAACTATGGATTGGAACTTTGGGAGGAGGCGTGACTTGCTATGTAAAAAAAGCAGACCTTAACCCTGTGTATGTTGAACATTTTACAACGAAGAATGGATTGCCAAATGATATCGTGAAAAATATTGAGGAGGATAATTCAGGTGCTCTCTGGATTAGTACTGAGTATGGTATTTCCCGATTTAATCCTGAAGCACGAAATTTTGAGAATTACCGTTTTGCAAACATAAATCTTGGGAATGTATTTAATATTGCAGCCGGCTTGAAAAGTTCAACCGGTGAATTATTGTTTGGAAGTAAACATGGATGTTATATGTTTAATCCGAATACTTTTTATAGGAATAGCTATATTCCACCAGTACTGATCAATAATTTGAGAATTAATGGAGAGGATATTAGTGCAGGAACAGAGAATTCTCCTTTGAATAATGCTCTTCCATATTGTAAGAATATCAATCTCGATTACGGCAAAGATAATCTTACTTTTGAGTTTTTGTTGCCAAACTATAATGATGATTATTTAAATAAGTTCTCGTATATATTAGAAGGTGTAGATCAGGAATGGAGCACCCCTTCTATATTTAATCAGGCTACCTACCGAAATCTTCCAGTTGGTACATATCACTTGAAAGTTAAGGCATGTAACAGTGCGGGAGTTTGGAATCCTTTAGAGACAGAAATGCTTGTAGTTGTAGAGCCGCCGATTTGGCGTTCAAATTACGCGCTTTTAATTTACATTGTACTCGTTGTACTCATCCTCTTTATTACATACAAGATTGTACTTCGTGTCAGTGCCTTGAATACTCAGATGACTGTTGATAAAGAGCTTGGAAAATATAAGGTTCGCTTCTTCTCTAATATGTCGAATGAATTGCGAATGCCTATGTCTAGTATTCAGAATACAGTGGAAGAAATTGGAAAACAACCATATCTCACCGATCATGTAAAAAATCAAATTCTATGGATCAATAAGAACTGTAACCAGTTGTTATCTATGATTGATATGATTTTTGAACATAAGATTGTAGAAATTGAAGATACTGTATTGACATTAGAGGAAGCGGATCTAGTCTCTTTTGTCTATGTATCCTTCCAGGAATTTGCCGGTTTAGCAAGATCCAAGGGGATTTTATACGAGTTTAATACAACTGTGGAAGAGTTGGTCATTCCGATCGACAAGATTAAACTAGGGAAGATCCTTTTTCTTCTCTTGTCGCGCGAATTGAGATGTGTTTCTAATAAGGGGAGAATATCTCTTGAGATAGTAAGTAATGAAGATACAGTTTCGATGATTCTAACAGATAGCGGTACTGAGGTCTCGCAGGAGCTTCAAAAAATGATAAGTGGAGAGGTTATTGCTAGCTCGGAAATGTTTACACCTACAGATTTTGGGTTGAAACAGGCTTTTAATCTTGCAAACTTACATAAGGGAAGTGTTCACTATGGAAAAGATGTGCATAATTATTATCAGTGTATTATTACTCTTTCCCGGAATCCAGAAGTCTATCAGGAAAATGATTTTATAACGAAGTCAAGATTGTCTGACTCAGAGACAACTATTCCGGCTTCTTTTTTTACTTTGACTCAAGAAGAGAATATCTCAGTGCCTCTATCTGGACAGTTAAAAGGATATACTATACTTGTTGCAGATGCAAATGAGGATGTGCGTTTGTTTCTCGAAGAAGAGTTGGGCAAGTATTTTAATGTTGAAATCTGCGAGGATGGACTCAGCGCATATCTTAAAGTGTCGCAATCTAAACCTTCTTTGATAATTGCAGATGTGGATTTACCCAAAAAAGATGGTTATGAACTAATCAGAAAAGTGAAAAATAATCCTCAAACGTTCCATATTCCAGTCATTCTATTATCAGGGTATTCTTCTGCGGATTATCAGCTTAAGGGTGTTGAGGCAGGCGCTGATTCCTATATCACCAAGCCATTCAGCTTGAAGTATCTGATTACCCGCATCATCAAACTAATAGAGAAACAGGAGATGTATAAAGAATATTTTTCTGAAGAGCTCTCTATATCAGCTCCAAAAATTACAACATCAGACAAGGATCGTCTTTTCATGGAGGAGGTTCATAAGATACTGAAAGATAATCTCACAAACACTGATTTCTCTGTGGATGATTTTGCAGGAATGAATAATTTAAAGCGGACCCTGTTCTTTAAGAGGCTAAAAGATCTTACCGGTTATTCGCCTAATGACTATATAAGGGTGTATCGATTAAAGGAAGCTGCTGAGTTACTTCGATTGGGCTCGTTTACAGTTTCTGAGGTAGGGTTTAAGGTGGGCTTTAAAGATCCGTTTTATTTCAGTCGTCGTTTTAAAGAGCAATACGGAGAGTCTCCTTCGGTATACCAGAAAAACAATTTATCGAAATAAAATAAATACAACATGATTCAAGAGAAACCATTAATACTTATCACCAATGACGATGGCTATCAAGCCAAAGGGTTATTGGCATTGATTGATTTTGTCAAACCATTAGGGAATGTTTTAGTAGTTGCTTCCGATTCTCAACGTTCCGGACAGTCTAGCGCAATTACTTCAAATCAACCTGTTCGTGCTCATATTGTGGTTAAGGAAGAAAATTACACCTTATATATATGTTCAGGTACACCTGTTGATTGCATCAAACTTGCTTTTGATAAATTGTGTGATCATAAACCTGATCTTATTTTGTCAGGAATCAACCATGGTTCAAATACGTCAATCAGCATTCTTTACTCCGGGACAATGGGCGCTGCTTTAGAGGGGGCTATTTATGGTATTCCAGCCATTGGTTTTTCCTTTTGTAATATGGATAAAAACGCGGATTTCTCTTTGCTTAAGAAATATGTTCAAAGTATGGTGAATAGAGCTCTTAGAGAGGGAATCCCGAAAGAAATATGTCTGAATGTCAATTTTCCGGTAGGACAGATAAGAGGTGTACGGATTTGTAAGCAAGCCAAGGGACACTGGACTGAGGAGTTTCTTCATCGGAAAGATCCTTCTGGTGGATCGTATTATTGGTTGTCCGGTTATTTTATTAATAAAGAACTTGAAAACGAAGAGACTGATGAGTGGGCTGTTGCAAACGGTTATGTATCTGTTGTGCCATGCAAAGTGGATCTTACTGCTTATGAGGCTTTCCCGTTCATGCAGGAGTGGAAGTCTATACCAAAAGAAATACTATGAAATACTATCTGATTGCGGGAGAAGCTTCCGGAGATCTCCATGCTTCATATCTTATGGCAGCATTAAAGGATCAGGATCAGCATGCTGTTTTTCGTTTCTTTGGAGGAGATAAAATGGCTGCCGAAGGAGGAGAGTTGGTAAAACATTACCGTGATATGGCGTATATGGGGTTTATTCCTGTTCTGTTACATCTTCCAACAATTCTGGCAAATATACGGAAATGCAAAGAAGATATCTTCTTATTCAATCCCGATGTAGTAATTCTCATTGACTATCCCGGTTTTAATATGAAGATTGCCAAATATGTGAAAAGTGTTCTTTCTATTCCGGTTTACTATTATATCTCTCCCAAAATTTGGGCATGGAAGCAGTATCGGATAAAAGATATTAAGAGATATGTGGATCGTATGTATTCAATTCTTCCATTTGAAGTTGATTTTTATAAGAAGCATGCATATGAGATTGAATATGTCGGCAATCCTTCAGTGGATGAGATAAATGCTTTTGAATCTATTCCGGGAGAATCATTTGATTTCTTCGTTAAAAAGAACAAGCTTTCAAACAAACCAATAATTGCACTGCTAGCTGGAAGCCGCAAACAAGAGATTCGCTCTAATCTAAACAGTATGCTGGCAATAACAGAATCGTTCCCAGAATATCAGTTTGTTGTGGCCGGTGCTCCAGGTATTGAGGAGTCTTTCTATGACTCCGTCATTAATGGAAATTGTTGCAGTATAGTTTTTGGACAAACATATTCATTGCTACAGCATTCAACTGCTGCTTTAGTTACTTCTGGAACTGCAACTTTAGAGACTGCTTTATTCATGGTGCCTCAGGTTGTGTGTTATAACTTCTCGATGCCTCCCTTCCTCTACAGAATCTTGCGTCCATTAATCAGGGTACCTTACATCTCTTTAGTTAATTTGATAGTTGGAAAAGAAGTTTGCAAGGAATTATTGGGATTTATGATTACGACTGAACGTTTGAGGTATGAGTTAGATGTTGTTTTAAATAATAAGGGAGCAAGAAACCGGATCTTGCAAGGCTATGCTGAAATGAAAGAACAACTAGGAGGTGCCGGAGCCCCTCAGCGAGCAGCAATAAGCATATATTCCTCATTGAAATAAGTATTGAATCTTGGGTAAGCACTGTTACTCAGACAGTCAGTGCAATGGAAATATTCTATTTAAGGCAAAAATATTCAATATTCCTTTTGTGAATTTCATAAAAAGACATACCTTTGCAGTCCGATTATTATCTAAGAGTGTAAAAGTTTAATTGTAAGCGGTTTGAAAGGCTTGTGTTCGGTCAATCAGAAGTAAGCAACTAACAGAATTTATTAATTAACTAACTAAAAAGAATAGCAGTGGATACTTTAAGTTATAAGACCATTTCTGCCAATAAAGCAACTGTACAGAAAGAATGGGTTGTTGTGGATGCAACCGATCAGGTATTGGGGCGTTTGGGTTCGAAAGTTGCCAAATTATTAAGAGGCAAGTATAAACCAAACTTTACTCCCCATGTAGATTGTGGTGATAATGTGATTATTATCAACGCAGAAAAGGTGAAAATGACCGGAAACAAATGGAGCGATCGTGTTTATTATCGTTTCTCTGGATATCCAGGAGGTCAACACCAATTCAATCCTGCCGATTTGATGGCAAAGGGACCGGACCAATTACTGCGTAAGGTAGTTAAAGGTATGCTTCCTAAAAATAAACTTGCTAATAGAATAATTGGCAATATGTTTGTTTTTGCAGGAGCAGAGCATGATAAACAAGCTCAACAGCCAAAAGAAATTGATATTAATGCTCTTAAATAAATAATATGGAAATAATTAATGCAATAGGCAGACGTAAAGCTGCAATAGCTCGTGTTTTCGTAAGCGAAGGAACTGGGATTATTGTTATTAACAAACGTGATTTAGGTGTTTATTTTCCTTCTTCTATTCTTCAGTTTATTGTAAAACAACCTTTGAATACACTGGGTGTTGC
Organism: Bacteroidales bacterium; assembly: GCA_963677415.2. Lineage (GTDB taxonomy): Bacteria > Bacteroidota > Bacteroidia > Bacteroidales > JAQUTK01 > JAQUTK01. Next base: position 62,855 of record CAXXFJ010000011.1, read on the forward strand.
TGAAAAATATGACATTAAGGTAAACCTTGACGGAGGTGGTTATAATGGTCAGGCAGAAGCTCTTCGTTTAGCGATAGCTCGTGCATTGGTCAAAATCAACCCTGAAGACAAGTCTGCTCTTCGTGCTGAAGGATTTGTAACACGTGACTCTCGCGTTGTTGAACGTAAGAAGCCAGGTCGCCCGAAAGCAAGAAAGAGATTCCAGTTCAGCAAACGTTAATCGTTGGAACAGCAGAATCTGTTATCGTTTAGTATCTAAACCGACAAGATTTCTAACAGAACTACTTGGCGGTTGTCTTAAAACAAAGAAAGTAAACAATTAATTATTAGAAAGACTATGTCTATTACAAATTTCGATCAGTTATTGGAAGCGGGTGTACACTTCGGACATTTGACAAGAAAGTGGAATCCTGCAATGGCCCCTTATATTTTTATGGAAAAGAATGGTATCCACATCATAGACCTTCATAAAACAGTTGTAAAAATAGATGAAGCATCGGATGCTCTTCGTCAGATTGTGAAATCAGGGAAGAAAGTTCTTTTCGTTGCTACAAAAAAACAAGCAAAACAAATTGTTGCTGAAAAAGCATTGGAAGTAGGAATGCCGTATGTTATTGAACGTTGGGCTGGTGGAATGTTGACCAACTTTCCTACAATCCGTAAGGCTGTAAAGAAAATGACTACTATTGACAAGATGATCAAAGATGGAACTTTTGATAATCTTTCAAAGAGAGAAAAACTTCAGATTACTCGTCAAAGAGCAAAATTGGAAAAGAATCTTGGTAGTATCGCTGATATGAACAGGCTTCCTTCTGCTCTTTTTATTGTCGATGTAATGAAAGAACATATTGCTGTTCAAGAAGCAAACAGATTAGGTATTCCGGTATTTGCTATTGTAGATACCAACTCTGACCCTTCAAATATTGATTTTATTATTCCTGCTAACGATGACGCTGCAAAGTCTATAGAGGTAATTACATCTGCTGTAATAATTGCAATGAAAGAGGCTTTACAGGAAAGAAAGATTGAGAAAGAGGATGTTGAGTCTGAAGAGGCACCAGAGAAGAAAGATAGAAAAAGACCAGTCAGAAAAGAGAGAATCAAGAAAGAAGATGGTGAGGCTTTGAATGCCTTGGTAGCTTCAAAATTCTCAGGCAAAGAAGACGAGGAATAAATTTATATATCAATTTATGCTGATTGGTTCTGCGTCGAGTATTTCTTGATAAGCGGACTAGTCAGCTTTTTTTTAGATCAGAATTCGAACTCAAACAAATAATATTAAATACTATGGCTGTAACAATGGCAGATATCTCCCACTTGCGTAAAATGAGTGGAGCGGGTATGATGGACTGTAAAAATGCTCTCACTGAAACTGACGGCGATTTTGACAAAGCAATGGAAATTATTCGTAAGAAAGGTCAAGCAGTAGCAGCAAAACGATCAGATCGTGAAGCTTCAGAAGGATGTGTTTTGGCAAAAACAGAAGGAGGATTCTCTGCAATTCTTGCTTTGAAATGCGAAACAGACTTCGTTGCAAAAAATTCTGATTTCATTGCTCTAACGCAAGAAATTCTTGATTTGGCAATTGGTAGCAAGTGTACTACTCTTGATGAGGTGAAGGCTCTTTCTTTTAGGAATTCAACAGTTGAAGCTACTGTAACTGAAAGAAGTGGTATTACTGGAGAGAAAATGGAAATGGATGGTTATTGTTTTGTTGAAGGTAAGACAAACTATGCCTATATTCATCCTGGCAATAAGCTTGCTTCTATAGTTGCTTTGAATCAAATAGTTGATCCTTCAATTGCTAAAGATGTAGCTATGCAGATTGCAGCTATGAATCCGATTTCCGTAGATTCAAAGGGTATCCCTGCTAGTATTTTAGCTCAAGAACTGGAGATTGCTGCAGACAAGGCGCGTCAGGAGGGAAAACCAGAGAATCTGATAGAACGCATTGCTCAAGGTCGTATCGTAAAGTTCTATAAAGAAGCGTGTCTGTTGGAACAGGAGTTCATTAAAGATAACAAGATCTCTATTGAGCAGTATCTAGAACAGCAGAGTAAAGGTCTTACTGTTTGTGACTTCAAGCGTTTTACTTTGAACATGGAATAGTTTGTTGAAACAGAATTAAAAAGGGAGAGAATTCTATTCTCTCCCTTTTTAATTTATACTGTTCTTTCAGAAGAAAGGAGCTTAGACTCTCTTTTCTTTGATACGAGCTTTTTTACCAGTAAGTTTGCGCAAATAATATAACTTAGCGCGACGAACCTTACCAACTTTGTTTAACGCGATACTTTCGATAAATGGAGAATCCAAAGGGAAGATACGCTCTACTCCGGTATTATCAGACATTTTACGAACGGTGAACATCTTTTTGATTCCATGGCCTGCAATCTTAATAACTACGCCACGGTACAGCTGGATACGTTCCTTGTTTCCCTCTTTGATTCTGTAAGCTACAGTGATTGTATCACCGCTTTTGAATGCTGGGAATTCAGGGCTTTCAACTTTGAAAGCCTCTTGTGCTACTTTAATTAAATCCATTTCTATTTGTGCCTTTTAAAATTTTGTAAGACGCAATATTACAAGTGTTTTCTTATAAGAGATTGCGTTAAAGCGGTGCAAAGTAACGGAATTTTATTCAGATATTCAAATATTTCTCTATTTAATTGATAGTGACTTTGATATTGAGTCATCTCATCCCTTCTTTTATTCCGTAAAAATCGATACTTTTGTAGGTAGATACATAATTACTAATAGATACTTTGTCACTATTCAATGAAACGCATTATTTTCACTCTCTTTTTACTTGAGGCCTTCTTTACCTTGGTGTCTGCTCAGAATCTGATTCCTGACCTCTTGGCCCCTTACAAGAATGATACAGATTGCAATAATTGGGTTGATTCTGTTTATAATTCAATGACACTCGAAGAACATGTTGGCCAGCTATTTATGATGGTTGTTTCTCCGGAGCTTAGTGTAAACAATGAGACAATAATTCAAAAACTGATTGTTGATAATCACATTGGCGGCATCTTGTTTCAGAAAGGAGACGCTGAAGCTCAGGCAGCAGTGACTAATTTTTGTCAGGAGAATGCTAAAACACCTTTGTTAATAGCCTTGGATGGTGAGTGGGGACTATCCATGAGACTTGAAAACACGATTCAGTTTCCTAAAAATATGACTCTTGGTGCTATGAGTGATGATTCCCTGATTTACTGCTATGGTAAAGAAGTCGGAAGAGAATGTCGCGAGATGGGTATTCATGTTAATTTTGCCCCGGTTGCTGATGTAAACAGTAATCCTGTAAATCCTGTGATTGGAAACCGGTCTTTCGGTGAATCACCAGAGGAGGTTGCCAGCCATTGCATTGCCTATTTTAAAGGTATTCAAAGTCAGGGTATCATCGCGGTAGGAAAACATTTCCCCGGACATGGAGATACTTCCACTGATTCTCATGAGGAACTTCCTCTTGTTGAACACTCAAAAGAAAGGCTAAACGCAGTTGAATTATATCCATTTCGTTCCATCATTGAGGCAGGAATTGATGGCATGATGAGTGGACATCTATTCGTACCTGCACTTGATACAACCTATCAGCCGGCAAGTCTCTCCCCAAAGATAGTCAATGGCTTGTTGAAGGAGTCCATGTCATTTGGCGGATTGATATTTACAGATGCTTTAGTAATGAAAGGAGTTGCTTCTTCAGAACAACTTTGTGTACGTGCTTTGGTTGCGGGCAATGATATCTTGCTCAATCCTGCAAATATTGAAATGCAAATCCAATCGATAAAAGATGCTTTGGATGAAGGAGTTATATCGCGTATTATGTTGGAAGAGAAAGTTATGAAGATTCTTACTTACAAATATATAGTCGGATTGAGCGACTATCAGCCGGTTAATCTGCTGAATTTGAAAGAACGACTGAATCCCTTGCATGCAGAGTCATTAAATAGCGTGCTTCACCAACGTTCTGTTACCGTACTGAAAAATTTGTCAGGGAACTTACCGTTACATGATCTTGCGATATATCCTACTGCCTCCCTCTCTATAGGTGCTGACAATAAGACTACTTTTCAAGAGGTACTTCAACGGTATAATACTGTACCCTTTCAGACGACCTCTTTTACTATTACAAAGAAAGAATCAGATAGATGGAGTAATGATTTTAAGGACTATCCGCAATTGATTGTTGCGGTTCATTCAACGCGAACCACAGAGAATGAGGCTTTGATTGAACTTTGCAAGACACATAATGTTACGTTAGTCTTTTTTGTCTCTCCCTATCTATTGTCCAATTTCGCCAAATCCATAGAGCTTGCCAAATCTGTTGTCTTAGCTTATGAGAATACAGTGGAGATGCAACAGATAGCTGCTGAAGCCGTTTTTGGTGGTATTGATGTTAGCGGAAAACTACCAGTCTCAGTCGCTGATTTGTTTCCGAGAGGTGCTGGCATCACACTGACTAAATCGCGTATCTCCTATTCTCGTCCGATGGATATTGGAGTTTCTTATGACGTGTTGAATGATATTGAGAAGATTGCGAATGAAGGAGTGAATGAGAAAGCATTTCCAGGTTGTCAGGTTATGGTAGTAAAAAATGGGTATGTTATCTATGATCGTTCTTTCGGCTTTTTTGATTATGCCGGCACACATCCGGTAATGAGTTCTGATCTTTATGATCTTGCTTCACTGACCAAAACAACAGCGACTCTCCCTGCTATCATGAAATTATATGATCAAAAGAAGATTAGTCTGAATGATAAAGTGTCTTTATATCTTCCTTTTCTTCGCAACACAGATAAGGAGAGCCTCACAGTAAGTGAACTTTTGTATCACCAATCGGGGTTACCCGCTTTTCTTCCTTTTTATGAAAAACTGGTTGATAAGACTAGCTATGAACGACCGCTTTTAAAAAGAGGTCGTGATGAAACCTACAGACTTCCATTTGATGGCACTTTGTATGCTAATCAGAACTTCAAGTTTGATATGAGCTTGGTATCGCCTACCAGAAAACCGAATTTTACGATACAGATGGCAGAAGGTATGTATCTTCATAATTCATTCAGAGACTCTGTGATTCAAGAGATTGTCAAAAGCCCGTTGGGTCAGCACAATAAATATCTGTATAGTGATCTCAATTTTATTCTTTTGAAAGAGCTAGTTGATGTAATAACTAAAGAGCCTTTTGATTTATACCTGGAGAAGACTATTTTCCGTCCACTTGGCGCAGACAATATTGGCTTTTACCCATTGGCCCGTATACCTAAAACGTCAATAGCACCAACTGAGAATGATCAGTTTCTTCGTAAACAGATACTGATAGGTTATCCACACGATGAAGCGGCCGCTGTATTAGGAGGAGTTTCAGGTAATGCCGGACTCTTCTCCAATGCCAATGATATTGCAAAGTACTTGCAGATGCTCCTCAATCAAGGTACTTACGGGGGTGAGCGGATCTTTTCTGAAAGTACAGTACGTCTTTTTACTGAAAGCAAGAGTAAGTATAGTCGTCGCGGACTTGGTTTTGACAAATCCAGACCAGGTGATAACAGTCTGAGCCCTGTCTGTGAAGCAGCATCGAAAACGGGAGATGTATATGGTCACACCGGTTTTACCGGAACCTGTTACTGGGTAGATCCACATCATCAACTAATCTATATTTTTCTAAGCAATCGTGTGTATCCATCTCGGGGAAATAACAAGTTATCCTCGCTAAAAATTCGAGCCCGGATTCACGAAGTTATCTATAAATCCCTGGGAGAGGAATAAATTATTCGAAGTTCAGAGATAAGACAAACAAACGGGAAGTCATTTTCGAAAGAGCATTTGTGTATTTTATGTCATCAACAATGACTAGATCTCTTCTGTCTTTTTCCAGAATATCATTTAGTCCGAGGCAGAACTTAAGTTCAGGACAGAACTTGAAATAGCGGTAATAGAAGTTACATCCCACACCAATCTCTATGTATGTTGCGAGAGACTTGGCAAGCAACTCGCTCCCTTTCTTTTTCGATAAATCAAAAGCGATACTAGGACCGGCAATCAGGTAGGGACGAATATTGTTCAGACGCTCTGAACTGAATTTGAGGTGTATTGGCAGCATCAGATAGTTTGATTTCATTGTCATCCTTGTCTCTTGACCAGTGTTATACTCACGAAAAACGATGTTTTTATCACCGAAGTAAAGAGAAGGTGAGAAGCGGAGATTAAGCACAGGAGTCAGATACAAGTCTCCAATTAGTCCAACATTAAACCCCGGATTATTATTGGGTATTTCGGCATACCAGGTTTCTCCTTTGGGCGTTGTAACTCCGGTATGAAAGAACTCCAAATCTTGTGAGTGAATTCCCATCATAAATCCATAATGAAAAATCTTCTGATCAGCATACGGTTGATTCTTCACCTTCTGAGATTGGGCGAAAAGAGAGCTGAAGCAGCAAGCAAAACCAAGAAGGAGTATATATCTTTTCATTTACTTATTCTATCATATCATAAACGAGATTTCATTACGCTTATTGTATGTTGACTGTGAATCACCTTGTTCGGATTAATCTGAATGAGCCTTGTTTGGCTCCCTTGCTAATCACAACGATACACTGTCTTTGACCATCAGGAAAAGGCAAGGAGAGACTTTCCTCTGTCGTCGTCGTCTTATTCAATAATATTCCGCCTAAAGAAAATAGTGAGATCTGGCTCTTGTTTTCCATATTCTCAATGATGATGTTCCCTTCTTCTACCCGGCAAATAAGGTGATCAGACTTTTCAACTGGGACATTTACAATTCCTCCGGCAACTTTAAAAGAAACCTGTTTGCCATTCAGAGCAATCTCGCTTAATGGCACATCAGTTGGAAGTCCTCCCCAGGAAAGTGCGCTGGGGATAGTCTGGTCTGAGAATCTGGTTGAACTTAGTCCCTGAAAAGCCCAAAGAAAACCAGCCTTCTTTGTATAACAACAATAATGATTCGATGCACCGTTCAGTGAATTAAAGGTTCTTGTACCAGCTACCAACCCCCACTTTCCAAGCATGTTGGCAGAACGGTCCACGTGGTAGATTAACAATCCATACCCCAGGTTTTGGATACTATAAGTACTATCCCATCCTTGTGAGCTTCGTGCTTCCAATAAATAAAACTCTCCAGCTGTTTCAGTATTAATCCGGTAAGCATTGTTGGTGCCAATGGAAGGGAGTGTTATATTTGCAGGAGTGCCATCCAATACAACAGGATCTATCCATCCGCATAAATACCTTTCTATAGCAGATAAATAGGGTGGAGTCTGAGAATTGTTGTTGTAGTTTCCTTTGTCCATTAGAAAATAACTATCCATTACGGTAGTACCAGTACTGGTATTGTAAAAATCCGGGATTCCAAGTACGTGTGCAAATTCATGACAAAAGCTTCCGATACCGGCTATTTTGCTTCCGCTCGTGCCCCGAAGTTCGGAAGTACAGGCATATCCCATCATGCTCACCCCATCCAATGACCACGGTGAAACCGTGAAATATCTTCGTTGAGACCAGATTGCTGATGAAGGGGCACCCTGAGCTTCATCGTAACCCGCATAAAGGAAAAATACATTATCAATAACACCATCACTATTCAAATCATACTCTGAGAAATCAAGGTTGTAATACACATTGGCTTCTTGACAAGCCTCTTGTGCCATTGCATCAAGATTAAGATCACCATTTGAACCCAACCCATTTTTTCCATAGTAAGAAAGGGGGTGGGAAAGCGTGACAGGTCCAACTACATCGAATGTGATATTAAGTTTTCCCATCGAGTTTACGTCGAAATAGTCGTAAGCACTACCTGTCGCTCCATTGAGTGTATATCCTTGTTGGTTAAGCAGATTAGAGAATGATGCCCTTGGGTTTACAGTTGTAAAAGTCACATCACTGAAGTTCACCAAGATGACAAGTGTTTTTACTGACCCCGTGGTTGGAAAAGCGGAAATGGAAGCTGACGTTTCCATGATACTTCTAGCCTGTATTTCTCTTTCTTCCATCTCAGTCTTTACAGACTCCGGTAATCCTTTGGTGAGAGTAAGGAGGTGATTCATTTCCTTGATGTTGCGCTTGGTAATATCAGATACCCTGAATGTTCCCGGTATAATATTGTTGAGCTCATCATAGGTCGCATAGACAAAAAAGTCTGAATCATTGCGGGCAATTACATAGTCATCTGTCGTAGTATAATAGTGGAAATATTCATCTCCCTGAAGCAACACATTCAGCAGACTACCATCCGGTTGGTTGATAACTAGAGGTTTGTCCCATGCTCTTCCTGCAATTGCCGGATGTGTGCATAGGATTATATAAGAGAAAATCAATCCCCAACGTAGTATCTCAGATAATCTCTTCATGAGTTAATTATTCACGATATTTACCTTCTTCACAATCCTCCAGGATATTCAGATAACTTGAGTAGCGTGATTCGCTGATTTCACGACGTTCCACAGCTTGCCGTACCGCACAGTCCGGTTCGTGTACGTGCGTACAGTTATTAAAGCGGCAATTCTGTGATACTTTGAAAATCTCCCGGAAGTAATGGGCAATTTCCGCAGCCTTCATTCCGATTGTGCCAAACCCTTTGATACCAGGGGTATCTATCAGATAACCACCTTCCGGAAGTTCAAACATTTCCGAGAAAGTAGTAGTGTGAGTTCCCTTGTTGTTGTGTTCTGAGATAGATTCGGTGCGCAGAGCAAGATCCGGAAATATCGCATTGATAAATGTGCTCTTTCCCACACCGGAATTACCCGACACCAGTGAGATCTTCCCTTGTAACATTTTTCTTACTTCTTTGACGCTGTCAGGATCAATAGCCGACATGCAAAGGCAAGGATAACCGATGCTTTCATACAAGTTGATTAACGCTTTCATGTAGTTTGTTTCCCATTCATCATATCGGTCTGTCTTGTTAAAGAGCAAGACGGCAGGCACTCGATATGCTTCACTGGTGGCTAGAAACCTATCAATAAAGACAGTGTTGGTCTCAGGGTGGTTGATTGTCACAATAAGAAGAACCTGATCGAGATTGGCTGCCAGAATATGGGATAATTTAGAAAGATTGGATGCTTTACGGACGATGTAGTTGCGACGGTCTTCAATAAAAGTAATATAAGCACTACCATCCACCCCAATATCTATCCTTACGCGGTCACCTACGGCAACAGGATTCGTGCTTCGGATTCCTTTTAAACGAAAGACCCCTTTGATTTTGCATGCGATAATGCTATCATTGTCGCATTTGACATGATACCAACTTCCCGTATTTTTAACGACTAATCCATTCACGTGCTACAATAGTTAGGTAAAAAATCCACCTGCAGATTTCTGCAGGTGGAAGAATGAACTCAGACGGTCATAATTTCTTTTTCTTTCGCCGCAAATATATCATCCAGGCGTTTGATATATTTGTCGTGAATCTTCTGTGCCTCACCTTCAGCATCTTTTTCTGCATCCTCAGGCAGACCGTCTTTTACAGCCTTCTTCAGACTATCAATACACTCACGGCGGGCATTGCGAACACTTACTTTCGCATTTTCAACCTCTTGTTTTGACTGTTTGAGTAGTTGCTTGCGTCGATCTTCAGTAAGCGGAGGTATAGAAAGACGAATAATCTCTCCGTTGTTGTCGGGAGTAATACCGACATCGGAGTTTTGAATCGCCTTTTCGATCTCTTTCAGCATTTTCTTTTCCCACGGTTGAACAATAATTGTACGACCATCAGGGGTGGAAATTGTAGCTACGCCGCTCAGATGCGTCATGCTGCCATAATATTCGATATAGATTGGGTCCAGAATGCGGGCATTAGCTTTTCCGGCACGAATATGAGCCAGAGAATCATCCAAATGTATTGTGGCCATTTCCATCATTTCTTCTGCTTCTTGCAGAAACGTTTTTACTTCAGGTGTCATAGCATTACCATGTTTATGATTAGTATTCTTATTCTTAAAGTTTAGTTATGAACCAGTGTTCCGATCTTCTCTCCCTTAACCACCTTCAGTAGGTTGCCTGGTGTATCCATGTCAAACACGATAATCGGCAGGTTGTTTTCTTTGCACATCGTTGTAGCTGTCAGATCCATCACCTTCAATCCACGTGTGTATATCTCATCATAAGTGATCTCCTCAAACTTCGTTGCAGTAGGATCTTTCTCGGGGTCAGCAGTATAAATGCCATCCACGCGAGTACCCTTAAGCATTACATCTGCCTCAATCTCGATGCCGCGCAATGACGAACCGGTATCCGTAGTAAAGAATGGATTACCGGTACCTGCGGAGAAAATAACCACAGATCCTTGTTCCATCAGTTCGATGGCCTTCCATTTGTTGTAAAACTCACCAATCGGTTCCATGCGAATAGCTGTCAGCACTTTAGTCTTTACTCCCTTAGCAGTCAGAGCCGAACTCAGTGCCAGACTGTTGATCACAGTTGCCAGCATCCCCATCTGATCGCCTTTCACACGGTCAAATCCTTTTGAAGCACCGCTCAATCCACGGAAGATGTTTCCTCCTCCAATAACGATACCTATTTGAACTCCCATGTTTGCAATATCTTTGATTTGTTCCGCATATTCATCCAGACGGAGTTCGTCTATACCATATTGTTTATTGCCCATCAGTGACTCACCACTGAGCTTAAGTAAAATTCGTTTGTAGTTCATATCTTCAATAGTAATAATTCGATTAAGTTGTTACCAATGCGAATTTAACAAATTCAATGAATCATCTTTTCATTTATTCCAGAAAAGAAAGTTTCTATTTGTCATCGGTGATTACAGAAACCTCTTTTGTTCTGTTTTGAATCACTTTTGCACCTTTTGGCACATTTTTAGTTATCCAGATGTTACCACCGATACTTGCTCCTTCACCAATTGTGATTCGTCCGAGAATAGTCGCATTGGAATAGATGATCACGTTGTCTTCCAGGATCGGGTGACGCGGAACTCCCTTGATAGGTTTACCTTCTTCATCCAATGGAAAACTCTTTGCACCCAAAGTCACACCCTGATACAATTTCACGTTTTTGCCGATAATAGCCGTCTGTCCGATTACCACACCTGTGCCATGGTCAATTGTAAAATATTCACCTATTACAGCTCCCGGATGTATATCGATGCCTGTTTCGCTGTGCGCCATTTCCGTTATCATTCGTGGGATTAAAGGAACACCCAGATCTTGTAACTGATGTGCCATTCGGTAGTTACTTATGGCACGAATGGCTGGATAGCAAAAGATGATCTCTTCAAAACTCTCAGCAGCCGGGTCTCCGTTATAAGCAGCTTCCACATCTGTACCGAGTAAGCGACGAAGTTCAGGGAGATAAGAAATAAACATTGCTGCGATTTCTTTCGCTTTGATGCGATTCTCATCATTGCTCTGACATACATCACAGTTCCTTTTGCTATAACAGATACCAGCCAGAATCTGCTCAGCCAGTAGTGTTTGCAGATTGTCAATGTTCACACCAATGTGATACTGGATTGTGTTCTTATTTACCATCGGATCACCGAAGTAACCCGGAAAAATGATTGCACGAACCAATGTGACAATTTCTTTCAGTACAACGCCTGAAGGAAGCGGTTCCCCACTTTTATGAGAAAGATACAAGTCGCCATACGAACCGTACTCCGAGAGTTTCTTGATCGTCCTTTTAGTTATGTCAGAATCGTTAGTCATACCCTGTTTTTTTATATTAAGACATGCAAAGATACGAAATGATTTTATATCTGTTAGAATGATAGGTTTGTTTGTTTTTATTACTTTTGTTGCTTCACCCAATAAATGATATAATTATGAAGAAACGATTCAGACTGGGATTACTTGTGTTGACCGCAATTCCCGCATTTTTGCAAGCCTCTGAAGATGCCCGGTTATTACGTTTTCCTGCTAGTAACGGGAGCGAAATAGTATTCTCGTATGCAGGCGATTTGTATAAAGTCGCGGCAACAGGCGGTGAGGCGCAGCGTCTCACCTCTCATGTAGGCTACGAAATGTTTCCCCGTTTCTCTCCTGATGGCAAAACCATCGCATTTACAGGACAATATGATGGTAACACAGAGGTTTACTCAATGCCGTCCATTGGTGGCGAGCCGCTTCGGGTTACCTATACGGCAACGAATGAACGGGATGACCTGGGCGACCGGATGGGCCCCAATAATATTGTGATGACCTGGACACCCGATGGGAAAAACATAGTGTATCGTAATCGTATCAGTGAAGGTTTTACCGGCAAACTTTATACCGTTTCTCCGGAAGGTGGTTTGTCACAGGTAATTCCACTTCCGGAAGGTGGCTTTTGTAGTTACTCTCCCGATGGTAAACAGTTTGCATATAACCGGGTCTTTCGTGAATTCCGTACCTGGAAATATTATAAAGGAGGTATGGCTGATGATGTCTGGATCTATGATGAGAAGACCAAGAAGACAGAGAACATTACTAAAAATATAGCACAGGATATCATGCCAATGTGGATTGGCGACGAAATCTTCTTCATTTCTGATCGTGACCGGATCATGAATATCTTTGTATATAACACAAAAACCAAACAGACCAGCAAGTTGACAAACTTTACAGAGTATGATGTGAAGTTTCCGAGTAGCAACGGTTCGTCACTAGTCTTCGAGAACGGAGGTTATATCTATCGGTTGAATCTTGCGACCAGAAAGGCAGAAAAAGTCAATATCACATTATCTTCTGATAATATTTATGCCCGCGATCAGGTAAAGGATATTTCTAAAAGCATCACATCGTCAAGTATCTCTCCGGCTGGCGAACGAGTAGCTGTAACAGCTCGTGGCGAAGTATTTAACCTTCCTGTTGATAAGGGGGTTACCAAGAATATCACCCGTACCCCCGGTGCACACGAGCGTAACGCACAGTGGTCACCCGATGGAAAGTCAATTGTCTATATCTCTGATGCGACTGGCGAAACCGAACTTTACCTTCAAAATGCAGAAGGTGGTGAGTCCCTACAATTGACAAAAAATAATGACACCTATATCCGCTCATTCCAGTGGAGCCCCGATGCTTCCAAGATCTTTTATACAGACCGTAAAAACAGGATCAACCAATTGGATGTGAATAGTAAAGTGGTGACTCTCATTAAGCAAGATCCCGCCGGTGAATTTGGTGATCTATCCATCTCACCCGATGGGAAATGGCTCACCTATAGTCGTTCGGCTGAAAATGAAAACAAGATAGTATATATCTACAATTTGGAGCAGAAGCGTGAGTACCCAATCACCGATAAATGGTACAGTTCATACAATCCTTTGTTCAGCACGGATGGCAAGTATTTATTTTTCTCTTCCAGCCGCGACTTTAACCCTACCTATGGATCATTGGAATGGAATCATGTATATAATAATTTGACAGGGATATATTTCGCTCTGTTATCAAAAGATACCCCTTCGCCTTTCTTAGGCAAGAATGATACGGTTGCTGTTATTAAGAAGGAAGTTAAGAAGGAAGATAAGAAGGACAAGAAAGAGGAGAAAGTTTCCGAAAAGGTCGTTCCGGAACTAAAGTTTGATCCGGATTTAATCTCTGAACGCATTATCCGCCTTCCAGGTTCCGGTACTGGTACTATATATTCTGATGGAAAGAAGGTCTATTATTCAGCAAGAGGAGGAACGATGGTATACGATCTGGAAAAACAGAAAGAAGATATGGTTGCTGAAGGAGCCAGCATGTCTGTGGATTACGGATCAAAGAAAGCACTATTCCTTAAAGGTGGTTCGATGTATGTAATGGATATTCCTTCAGGTAAAGCTGATCTGAGCAAAGCAGTAAATACCTCCTATATGAAGGTAACAGTTGATTATCCCAAAGAGTGGGCTCAGATATTTGATGAGGTATGGAGACACATGCGCGATGGCTTTTATTCCGAGACAATGCATGGCGTGAATTGGAAAGCGATAAAAGAGAAATATATCGTCCTGCTACCGTATGTCAAGACCCGTCTGGATCTGAACTATGTGATCGGTGAGATGATCGGCGAACTTTGCAGTGGTCATGCCTATTTTAATCCGGGAGAGACAGAACGTCCGGATCGTATTCAGACAGGATTACTCGGTGCTGAAGTTTCCCGGGATAAGAGTGGATTCTTCCGTATTGAAAAGATTATTCCGGGAGCATCCTGGAGCAAGGCGCTCTTTTCACCGCTCACCGAACCAGGTATAAATGCAAAGAAAGGAGATTATATCATTGCTATTGATGGAATACCAACAAACAGTGTGAAAGATATGTATTCCCTGTTGGTTGGCAAAGCAGATGTGCCTACAGAGATTACATTAAGTAGCACTGCTTCAGACAAAGACGCACGCAAAGTAGTCATTACACCTATAGCAGATGAATACTCTTTGTATCACTATAACTGGATTCAGGATAATATCCGTAAAGTGAGTGAGGCTTCAGACGGCAAGATTGGATATATATATATACCAGATATGGGTGTGGAAGGATTGAATGAGTTCTCCCGTTACTTCTATCCGCAGATTGACAAGGAAGGACTCATCATCGATGACCGTGAAAATGGCGGTGGAAATGTTTCCCCGATGATTCTGGAACGTCTATCCCGCGAAGTTTACCGTGCTACCATGCGTCGTGGATCCGACCGGATTGGCAAAGTTCCGGATGCGACACAAATTGGGCCGAAGGTCTGTCTGATCAATAAATATTCTGCCTCTGACGGTGACCTGTTCCCATGGGGCTTCCGTGCCTTGGGATTAGGGAAGTTGATTGGGACACGTACTTGGGGAGGTATCATTGGTATCAGTGGTTCGCTTCCGTATATGGATGGTTCTCAACTGCGTGTGCCTTTCTTTACCAGCTATGATGCAAAGACAGGTGAGTGGATTATAGAAAACCATGGAGTAGATCCGGATATTCTCATTGACAATGATCCCGCAAAAGAGTGGGCGGGTGAAGATGAACAATTGAACCGTGCTATTGAAGAAGTCAAAGCACAACTAAAAGATCGCAAACCCTTGCCTCCGATACCGGCTCCAAGGGATTTTAGTAAGTAATTCGTTCAAATAAGGAAGAGCATGTGCACTGGAATTCCGGTACACATGCTTTTCCTTTTGATATCAACGCGAATAAATAGCAGATGTTTCCGTACTTGCACTACCTTTGTTACATTTTTAATTAATTATCCAATCAACAATTTCCATAATGAATGATGCATCAGAAGAATTAGAGAAGGGTATGAAGCACCCCAAAGAAATAAAGGAAATAATAATTACGGCTCAAAAAGATAAAGCTCTCAGCAAAGAACAACAAACGTTTAACCGTCTAACTAAAAGGATTAGTGATCTGCAGGATGAAATTGTTTTGGAAACAGAGAAATGCGAAAGATTGCTTGCACTTCATACCGGGAAGATTCCTAAGCTCGAAAAAAACATTGCGGAGCGTCAAATGAAACTAGCAAAGATAATTTCGTATTCCACCCAATCCAATAAGTATGGTAAACGACAGTTGAAAAATATTGAATGTGTGATTCTCCATCTCTTTGATCAGGCTTTTGCTGTCATAGATCCGGATGATGAAACAGAACTCTTGTACAATCAATGGGCGGGATTCAGTTATCAGGAAAAAATAGAAATGGAGATGGAAGTGATGACACAGGCGATAGCTGATATGAGGAAGATGATGGAGATGATGGACTCTCTGTCTGATTTAATGATGGATGCTGAGCTATCGGATTTTCATGAATCACCGGAGTCTTTTGTTCGCTCTCAAGAGAAAGATAATTCTTCTTCCAATCGAAAGAAGAGCAAGAAAGAGTTGGAAAAAGAACTTCGCAGGAATCAGGAAGAGACCATGAAATTGAAAAGTATGCGTAATATCTATATCTCTCTGGTAAAAGTGCTTCACCCTGATACTGAAACAGATCCATTAGAGATAATGCGCAAAGATGAGTTAATGAAAAAGGTGACGGTTGCCTATAACGACAAAGATCTCACAACATTATTGAAGCTCGAAATGGAATGGGTTTCTTCCGAAGCTCACAACCTTGACTTGATGACCAAAGATAAACTTAAGATCTACATTGCGTCGCTCAAAGAGCAGGTAGAAGAATTGGAAAACGATAAAGCGTCTATTGGAAATCACCCACGATTTCAAAGTGTAAAGTATTTTGCCGGTCTTCCTGAAAGCATGGCAGTCATTGAGATCAAAAGAGCCATAGCTGAACTCAAATTTAAAAAGAAGGCTTTTGAAAAAATAGTCAAGTTTCTTTCGCAACCCAATCCCAAGAAAGAGATTCTATCTTTTGTAACTATTATGATGGAACGACTCAATCAACGTAGTTTCGAAGATGATCTTGAGGATCTTTTTAGTCTATAAAGAGTAGCAACGCTAAGCAAAGCGGCACCTGTGCGTCAATCCTTTCATCCTTAGGAAGGGATCCACGCACAGGTATCGTTTTTATTGAAAGAGAGCTTGGAGTTTGTCTGCATCAATGGCTGTTGCCGGATGGAATGAAGTGCCTGTCATGTAAGTTTCCAAACTATACAAAAGCTGTCTGGCCTCCGGACGTTTATCCGCATCTGTCAGTAAGTCTGCCCCTGAAATAAGTAGGAAGCCTTTTCCTACCTTCACCTCCAGAATCAATCCCAGCGGACGGTTTGTAAACCAGTCGTCAATGAGCCGAACAATTGGGTTCAGTTCTGGTGCAAAGTCTGATAATAATATAGCGTTTGAGTGACTCATTGCATCCCACCATTGCCAGTTGCTGTGATATTCCGTTGGGAAGTCAGCCAGTGCCGGATGTTTCGGGTCGCACAGGATTCCCAACGTATGAGGTGCCTGCCCGTTTGTCCAGGAAGTATTCCAAAAAATACTGGAGAAACCTACGCCAACACTTCCACCTTTCTCCTCCTTTACACTCCCTTTTGTGATTGTCAGCAATACTTTGCCCCCACTGTTCAGGGTTTCAATTGCCTTGGTATCTAGTTTTTGAGTCACCAATATTTCTCCCTTCACTTCAGGTAGGGTAGATGGATAGACCCAGATATCCCAGCTATTCTCAAAATTATCTACAGAAACAGTCAGCCTGAGTCGGGCAGCTTTGGTTATTCCTGATAAATCCTGCTTGATTACACCAAGCTGAGTAGCATTCCCAATTGGAATATCTGTTTTGACCAGTGTTCCCAGAGCAATAATCTTATTTGATTGATCTACCAGTTTCCATGCAGGAACCACATCATTCAGAGGTTTCTCTCCGAAATGAGATATTTCAACAGAAGCAGTCAGAGTCTCATTTGAATTGAATATCATTTTTGGCAAACGCACTAAAGGTACCGTTGCATTACAAAAACGGCTATATTCTTGAGGAGTGATATATCCTTTTTCTTTCCAGAATGGACTCAATACACCGACCAATGCTGTTCCCTGTCCCGGAAAGTCGTGCAGATCCAGCAATTGGAAGCCACCAAAGTCAGGTGTGCGTAGAGCCGCCTCAATATCCGCTTTGTAACAAAGCGCCTGCAGTTTGCCGGAAGCCAGCAGAAAACTATCAGCTAACTGTGCCATATGATTTTCCTTCAGAGTTTCCTTGAATATCTCAAAGTTCCTGGCTTTCATGACCCCGTCATACTGAGCTATCTCTTTGAAATCAGGATAGACACACCATTGTCCAATTTCATGACTAACTGTTGGTTTGCCGTTGTCAGGTAATTTCTTTGACCAATCGTAGTCTGATCTTGGTGGTTGAGCGTTAATGACACTTTTCAGTTGCTCTCCCCATTGCTGGATACGCGGTGCGGGTGTGCTGTTAAAATCACTCTCAGGAAGTATTGGCCAACCGGCACCGGTAGAATAGAGACGGCGTGAATCTTTCTTTTTCCAGTACGTATCAAAGTCTGCCAGCCATTTATTCGAACCTTTTCCAGCCGGTTCATTTCCGTAAAGCATCATACAGAAGGAAGGGTGATTGCCAAAGGCATTGACAATACGTTCGCTCTCTTCGTAGATGAATTTATCCAACGGCTTACCATCGCCAATAGTTGCTCCGTCATTCGCCCATGATGAGCATTCAATATGCAGATACAAACCGAGTTTGTCCGCTGCTTCGAAGGCTGCTTCCGGAGGACACCAGGAGTGAAATCGGAAATGGTTAAGGCCATGCGCTTTGGCCACTTTGTAGATATCCATCCAGAATTGCGTATCTGTTGCCGGATAACCGGTCTTTGGGAAGATAGAACATTCCAACGTGCCTCTCAGGATAATTGGCCTGCCGTTAATGGTAAACTGAGTGCCTTTGGTTTTGAATTCGCGCATACCGAAAGTAATCTCTTTGACATCCCTCCCTTTCTTGGAATCCAAGGTAACAACCATCTTGTAAAGATTTGGGTGAAACTCATCCCAGAGCATTGGATCACTTCCCATCGGATATTCCAGTTCGATCTCTTTTGTGGTATTATCCACGAATACTTTTGTATCCAAAGCATTCATTTTCTGACCGTTCTCTGCAAGCTGAGCCTGCAAACTGATACTTCCTTTTATTTTCTTTCCGGCACTATTATTCAATGTAACTTTGACTTTCACCTTCTTGTCGGCAAGGTTTGGATATACTTTTACATCCGACACGAATAATGAAGGAGTAGCCTGAAGTTCCAGTTTCCCCACCATCCCATTCCAGTTTGTCTGAGTGTGGTCAGTAATACTACTGGAGTTTGGGCCTACATTGATCTCTTTCACTCTGTTATCCACGCGAACTGTGATTGTGTGTTTTCCGGGCACCATCCATTGAGTAAGATCAAAGATGTGAGGAGCTCCCAATGCATTTTGCATGCCCGCTTCCTGATCGTCAATCCAAACCGATGTTTCCCAATGGCAACGCTCCAGATATAGTTGAATGGATTTACCTTTCCAGTCGGCTGGAATAGTTACCTCTTTCTGATACCAAGCCGCCCCCACGTAGTATTTGACTGGTTGCAGAAAGAAAGGCACTTTGATATTATCCGGCTGGCGATACTTCTCATATCTGGGAATTGTAAAATAAGACGCATCATTCAGTGTGCCTGTCCACGGAGTTTTGAGAGTTATGTCATCCCCTTTTCCATTCGTCGTCATGGAGCCGGGTAGGTTTACTTTGTCCGCCAAAGACTGATTGTACCATTTCTCTTGTATCCCTTTATCCTCACGATCAATGGCAAAGCGCCATTCTCCGGACAAATTAATGTTACCTTCTGTCTTCTTTGCAATGACCGGCATCAAAGCCATCATTATCAGACAAGTTAAGATCAGCTTTTTAATCATGTTTTCCCTTTTTTTTGTATGGTGTTGTTACTCTTATAGCAAGCTACTTCTCATAGCCATAATTCCCTGATGATTGGGATCCTGTGCAGCCGCCCTGTTCAGAAGCTCCAATGCTTTCTTTTTGTTTCCAAGTCCCTGCTCGCCCAGTGCCATCATGTAATTGCAATGGATACTGTTTCGCAGGTTAAGATCATCGTCCCAGATCAATAAATCAGGGAGTGACACTGCGAAATAATCCATCTTTATGGTGTCGTTCAAATGCTTTTCCCCGAAGTTGATTAACCTCAGGAAGCGGTTTGATGCTTCTTCTTGACGTCCAAGTTTCAGAAGAGCAAGTCCCTGATAATAGATCTTGTCTGGTTTTTGGTCGTTGTAGTAGATGGCCGCGGCAGGTTCGCTTGTGCCGTCTTTTGCTAACTCCCAATAGGAAAAAGCCTTCTCATTATTCCCCATTGCTTCATAGGCACATCCCAGGTAATAATGGAAATCATTCTCCTGTGCATTGAAAAGTTTCCCTTCGCCCAGATGATGCGGATAGATCAGACACTCTTCCAACAATCCGATGGCTACTTCATTCTTGCCGAACTGAAGTGCTTGTTTTGCCAATTCCATGCGGGCAATCTGATACTGTGCACTCACTTTCCCTTCCCCACCTTCCCATGGATGAAACTTATGTGCATCGAGCATCTCTTTTGCTTCCTGATACCGTCCCAATTGATTCAGCAGCGTAATTACTTCCAGATAAAGATCGTCACGCTGTTCCACCAAGTCGTAGTATTTCTTCATGAAAGCCAGCCGTTCTTCCTGCGGACGATTGATTCGCTTGTACAACTGGTCGAGCTCCATCAGTATGCGGGCATCGGAAGTATCCAGCGAAAATGCCCTTTCCAGACAATCGACAGCCTTTTTTGTCTTTCCCTGTTTGTTGAAATACCCCAGCGACAGGTTACGTAGTACGGTCGGGAATGAGTGATCCAATTTAGCAGAAAGCTCCCAGTTTGCTATTGCCTCCTGATACTGACGTTTGTCATACCAAAGATTACCGAGATAGTAAGGTGCCTTCGCATCTGTTGGATTCTTTTCCTTTGCATATTCCAACGCAAGAATATCCTCCAGCCGGTTTGGAAAACAATAGTCCGGTGCATGAGCAGCAGCTTTTGCAAAACTGTCTGCCGCCTCCTTTTTGCCTGCCAAACTCTGTGCTCGGGCCAGGTAATACCAGGTCATTGGAGTGGTCTCAATCTGTGTCGCAACATGCCAGACCTTAATAGCTTCCTCCAGAAATCCGGCGGCTACATAATCCAATGCAATCTCATCATAATTAGAAGCCTTAACGTGCATCAGTTCATTCATCAGAGTAAGTGCCTCTTCGTTACCCGTCAGCAGGTATTTTTCAAACAAACAGCCGTAATTGAAACGGTCAATTTGTAAGGATTCATCAATCAATGCCAATGCCTCCTTTTCTCGTCCGGCGACACGCAGGAGTGCAGTCTTCAGATGACGGGCACGGTGATTATGTCCGTTACGAATCAAACTCTTCTCTATTTCTTCCAATGCATCGCCAATTCTTCCCAGCGCTGCGGAGATTTGCGCGCAACTAAAGTAACCGGCATCCTGCCAAGCTGCATTCCAACACGCTTTAAAGAAAGCATCGTAAGCTTCTTCGTCACGCCCCTGATATTTCAAAGAGAGTCCCAAGTTGTATAACGGTTCACCGTCGTACGGATTTGGATTGCGTTGTAACTGCGTCTCAACAGCTGTTCGCAGATAACGCTCCGCTTTGCTGAACTGTCCGCGACGGAGCAGCCAAAGTCCCATCGCATTATTATTCTGTACATTGCCCGTTCCCGTTTCAGCGCCTCGAGATAATAGTCTGTCGGATTATAGGTCGCATGACGATACTGCTCCAGATGCAACCCCGTCAGATAAAGTTGTTCGATTGAAGGTGTCTCTTCCGGCGAGAGAGCTGCTTTTGCCGATTCCGGTATTGGTTTGGAGTCGTTCTTCTCCGGTTTCCAGTCCAATACAAGTTTTCCTTGTGGGTTATAAATTGCAAGAGAAAGTTCGTCCATCCGGCATCCCTTCATCTCAATTTCTTTTTCATAGACCATCTCCGGAGTAAGAGTCTGTTCATCTTCCAGCAAGAGACTCTCTTTGCCGGACAATACAATCCGCAACGATTGCTGAGAAGTGGCAAACAGTTTGAGGCAAACCTTTCCCCCTTCCACTTCGTCTATATTCAGCAGTAAATCTTTACTTGCATTCTTGACAACACCCAGTTCGCGGTAGGGGAGAAAATACTGAGTGAAACTCTTCTCCTCATAGGGCTGTAACCAAGAGAAGTCCGGCTGATTGTCCGTATATACCCCCGCCATCAATTCGATATACGGACCATTGTTGTCTGTCAGGTTCCGGTCCCAAGCCCGGCCGAAATCTCCATTTCCCCAGGTCCATTGCTTCTTGCCCGGTGAAACGTGATGGTTTGCCACATGCAACACACCTGCCCGTGTATCATTCTCATATCCACCCACAAAGTTGAAACGACTTTGGATAGCCATATACGATGTTGGCACCGGGATATTCTTGTAATTAGAGATATCCACACCGGCAGAATAATCCATCTTATAATACGTACCCGTAGCAATAGGGAATGTTGAGACATCCCGTTTGCCATGGTCAAAGACCGCATTCACATCCGGTGGGAATACGCTTTGGTAATAATCGTTGACCGCTACCGCAGGATTGGCCCACCACAGGAAGGTCTGTGGCATCGGGGTTCGGTTATACAATTTGCCTTTAATCTCCAGATAGGCAACACCCGGTCTCAGTGTGAATCCCGCCATCCCCTTCTGGTGAAACATCTGTTCCATTTCGCTGACCCATACCGTCACGCTGCCGTCAGGAAACTCCTCAATGTAGCTGTCAATACATTGAAATGTACTTGGACGATGGTGTTGAGGCCAGTTGAATTCGATACCGCCTGAGATCCAGGGACCAGTCAGTCCGACAAGCGCCGGCTTCACCACTTCATTGTAATAGATGAAATGACGTTGTTTGATCTTATCATAGGCCATTTGTACACGACCACCCAGTTCAGGCAGGATCATCACCTTGATATATTCATTCTCCAGATAGATGGCATGATACACTTTGTCCCTCTTTTCATCCGCAATCTTTTCTATTACCGGATAGGGATATACCACGCCGCTACTCCCTTGATAGACTCTCTTTTCAAGAAATATAGGATTCTTTTCGGGTTGACCTATTTCATAGGTTGGTAGGATGACGTCTTCTTTCCAGGCTTTTACCATTTTGCTGTTCATTTAATCAATTCTTTTTCCAACCTCTCCAATGATTTACCTTTTGTCTCCGGCAATTCTTTTTGAATGAAGATAAATCCGCCTATGCAGATTAGGCTATAAATCCAGAAGGTACCACTACTTCCCAAAAACTTGTTCAGTAAGGGAAATGTGTATGTCAGAGTGAAACAACCTGCCCACAAACCAAAGGTGCAGACAGCCATGGCTACACCACGCACTGAATTGGGAAATATCTCGGAGAGTAAGACCCAAGTCACTGGACCGAGTGACATGGCATAGCAAGCAATGGCCATGACCACCAATACGACCATAAACCATCCGCTGATCTCAAAGAAATAGCAGGCACCCAGTATCAAATAAATACCTGCAAGTCCGCCCGCGCCAATCTTCATTAAAGCACGTCGTCCCAAGCGATCAACGGTAAAGATGGCGACAAAGGTGAATACCAGATTGGCAATTCCTGTAATGACAATATTAAATAAGACATCGTCCAATGTAAATCCTGCGGATTGGAATATCTCCTGAGCATAGTTGAAAATGACATTTGTGCCGCACCATTGCTGGAATATGGCAATTACAAGCCCAATGATCAACACCTTACGCATCGGACGGCTAAACAATTTCTTCAGACCTCCACTTTCACCTGCCTTTTGCTGATTTCCCTTTTCGATGTCAGTCACTTCTTGCTGTGCATAGTCGGAGCCGCCAATCTTAGTCAGAGCTGCCGATGCTTTCTGCTTATACCCGTTGATATACAACCAGCGCGGACTTTCCGGTATAAAGAAAACCAGTAGAAAGAATAAACCGGCAGGAAAAGCCGCTGCCCAAAACATCCATCGCCAGCCCATCATCCCGTTCCATGACTCTGCGATCTGCTGCGCGGTAAAGTCTACCGGCACAGGTTCGGCCAGCAGCCAGTTTACGATCTGAGCGCCCAATATGCCCAGCACAATTGTCAGCTGGTTCAGAGAAACCAGTCTGCCACGAATCGCCGTAGGAGAGACTTCCGCGATATACATTGGTGAGAGATTTGAGGCAATCCCGATTCCTATACCACCCAGAAAGCGGGCAATCAGGAAAATAGTAAAGTCGGAAGCAGCTCCGGTGTAATAAGCAGAAATAAGGAATATCAAGGCAGAAACGATGAGCAATTTCTTTCGTCCGAAACGGTCGGCAAGCATACCACTCAGCATCGCTCCGATGAGGCAGCCCAACAAAGCCACACTCATTGCCCACCCTTGCATAAAAGGATCATTTGCAATCTGAAAGAACTGTTCGTAAAAAGGTTTGGCACCACCAATGACCACCCAGTCATAACCGAAGAGTAGTCCCCCCATTGCGGAAACCATGCAAATGAAATAGACAAATCTTTTGTTCAAGTTCTTCATATTCTATCAGATATTAATTTCAGAATGCAAAATAACTCCTTTTTAATCAGCATATAAATAGAATATTTTATTATTTAGATGGACTATTCTATTATTTCAGTAGTTTTGCTGCAGATGTTTAATTGTAAGAGAAAAATGAAAAGAAAAGATGGTTTCAGCGGACAGCGTGCAATCGTTCTCCCGCAAAGTCTGTTGGTGATGATGGAGCAAGATCCGTTCATGTCATCTCTTTATGTAACTGATATCGGTTATTATCCTGCAGCTGAAGGACATTACCGCAATCGTCCGAAGGGGATTCCACAATATATATTAATCTATTGTGTAAAAGGAGTGGGATGGTTTGAGGTGCAAGGATTGCGTCGTTCCGTACTTGAAAACCAGTACTTCATTCTTCCTGCTGGAGAGCCCCATTCCTATGGGACCAATGGTAGCAATCCATGGACTATTTACTGGATTCACTTTAAAGGAAGTCAGTCATCCTATTATACAGATCCTCTTAGTCAGTATCCTAAAGAAATTATTCCGTGTAAAACCTCTCGTATTGAAGAGCGAAATAACCTGTTTGAACAGGTTTATCATATGTTGGAAATGGGATATAGTGTGCAGCATTTGCAATTTGCGAATATTTCTTTGCACTATTATTTAGCAACCTTCAAATATCTGAATCTCTATCGTCAATCCACACCGATAAGTCAGGATATGGATCAAGATGTGGTGGATCTGGCTATTCATTATATGAAAGAGAATATCGAAAAGACGCTAAAGGTTGAGGAAATTGCTCAGGAGTTTCATCTCTCACAACCCCATTTTTATGCTCAGTTTCTTAAAAAAACAGGTTCTTCTCCCATTAAATATCTTATCAATCTTCGCATTCAGAAGGCGTGCAATTACCTGGATTTCAGTTCGATGAAAATTAACCATATCTGTTATAAGATCGGTTATGAGGACCCTCATTACTTCAGCCGGATCTTTACAAAGATCATGGGGATATCACCCCAAGCCTATCGGCAACGAGACAAGGGATAAATCTTGCGGTCATTTCGTCATTGCGGATAGTCCGTCATTGCGGGCTTGACCCGCAATCTCCAAACAAATAGTAGAACGGTTCGATTAAATACGATATCCCGTTCAATAGGTCTCCGACAACCAAAGTCCGTGTTTCCAGTAAATTCACAACAACGGTGTCATATACAAGGGCAAATACACAATACCATCTTCTTCCTTCACATCCTTATCATGTAGCACGTAAGGCGAAGATAGTTGGTTGCCGTACTTAGCTATACACTTTTTTAGCGAAGTGAGTGTGTATTTCTTTCCCGACTTCACCTCTATCGGCGAGATGTTATGCCTGGTGGTGGTCCCCGGTTTGGCAATCAGAAAGTCAATCTCCATACGGTCATCGGCAGAAGTTGTTGAATTTTTACTATAGAAATAGAGCTTGTGACCAGAGGCTCTAAGCATTTGCGCTACGATATTTTCCACAAGCATACCTTCGTTTACTTCCAGCTTGCCAAACATCAGCTTCTGATAGAGTTCTTCGCTCACAATGCCTCGTTCGTCAAAAGCATGGCTGATGAGCAATCCGGTATCAGACATATAGCATTTCAAGGTAGAGCGCTCCTCATTCAATTTCAATCCGATGCTTGGTTCGGTAGAGTTATAGCAACAGTTGATGATTTTAGCATCGCTTAACCAGAAGAAGGCTTCTGCGTAATCGCGCATCCTGGCCTCATTCTGGAGAGCAGACAATTGAAACTTCTTCTCATGCTTCTGCAGTTGGCCTGGTATCTCTTCAAAGATAGCTGTCACTTTAGTTTCCTTACTATCGGCATATCTTCGTATGTCGTTACGATAGAGCGAAAGAATGTCACGTTTCACCTCATCCACCTTTTCGAAGTTGCGAGTCTCCACATACTTGCTCACAGCCTGAGGCATACCACCTACTATCATGTATTGACGGAAGTAGTCTAAAGCCCTGCGATGGAATGTTCCCATGGACAGTCGTTTCTCAAACTGATTTCGAATGTAAGGCATCATCACCTCATCGCCCATGGCCCAAAGAAATTCTTCAAAGTCCATGGGATGCATTTCAATGGCATGTTCTTCAGATGGCAACATGATATCCTTTACATTCTTCTTGATAGAGATTAGCGAACCGGTTTCGATATAATCAAACCGATGGTCAATCACCAAGTGTTTGATGGCAGCACGAGCACGTGGACAGAACTGCACTTCATCGAAAATGATCAGCGAACGTGCCTCCTCATGCGCCCCTCCTCTGGGAGTTAGCTTGCGCTTGAAATAAACTTCAAGGTTCAAGAAGAGTGTGTCAAGATCATCTAAATAGATATTGAAGAATTCAATCACTTGCGGATTCACTTTGCTAAAGTCCACGAGCATATAAGAGTCGTATTCCTTGTGAGCAAACTCCTCCACGATATAGCTCTTGCCAATGCGTCGTGCGCCTTCAATCAAGAGGGCTACTTCGCCTTTACGATTTTGCTTCCAATCAAGCAGTTGCTGATATATTTTTCTCTTCATAGTTACCTTAATGCACGATTTTGAGATCTTCAAGATTCATATTTACCACCTTTTCGAGGTTTTCAACAATGCAAACATACACATAAATGAGGTTTTATCGATATAAAACCATAAGAAAAATCACACTTATAAGATTATCACTCTCATTTCTGGTAGGCAACATCCTTTATTATATCAGGCAATTCTGTTTGCGTCGCTTGAGAGTGACTGGTTCGATTAAATGCGATATCCCGTTCCGTAGGTCTCCGACAACCAAAGTCCGAAGAAGCGATCATAAACAAGATAAATAGTATCATTTTTGGTTATCAACTCCTTTCCTAAGAGTTGATTAACTGACGATTGTGCCGAACTGGAAGAGTAAAGTCCGTGTTTTTTGATAAACTCCGCCGATGTAATTTCCGCTGCTTTGCCCTCTTTGGCAATCGCAAATAAAGCTTCTTTCTGCCTTTCTGGTAGCATTGAAACCATGTTTTGATAGACGGTTTTATTCGATTCAACCGTTTTGTGCAATACGTCATTGACAAGAGTTAGAGTCATCTCTTCGCCGCCGTCCAACTGCTCGTACAGGCGATTGAAGAGAGATTGCATATACCAGGTGTGTCCATCCAGCAGATGATAAATACGTTCCACGCACTCATTAGAAACCATTTTGCCTGCCTTTTGAAAATGGTTATCAACAAACTTAGTATATTCTTCCAAAGAGATAGGTTCAAGATTGAGCATTGAAGCACTCTGATAAAATGGACGTGAAGCAGAGAAAAAGATATTTTGCATCATGTGCCTCTGACTGCCGGAGAATACAAATGTGCTGTTTTTGCACTTTTGAATTTGGGTTCGAAGAATTGCTTCTACATTTTCTTCGGGGTATTTGGTTATCTGTTGAAACTCATCTATGGCAACGATACAACGTTTATCTGCCTTTTCAAGATATTCGAAAATCTCTTCCAAAGAGAGTAACGGTTGGCGAATATCCCCAATACCTATGTCAAATACCGGTTGCCCTGTTATCGAGTCCAGCTTGAATGCAGGGCGGAGCGAACTTATTGTGGCAAAGAATTGCTCCACAAACTTCATTCCGCGAGGTTTCAGTGTATCGAAAATATGTTTGCCCAGAGTAAAGACCAACTCTTTGAGCGTACCGGTCGCGTAAATATCGACAAAGAAAGTGTAATACTCTTTTTGAATTTTCTTGTGATGGAAGCAGTGCTCAATAAGTCCGGTTTTTCCCATACGACGTGGCGAAACGATAACCATGTTACGCTCATTTTCAAAAGCACTGATGAGTTCTTTGCTTTCAATCTCGCGGTCACAGAAATATTCGGCAGACACATACCCGCCAATAACAAATGGATTCTTTATTTTCGTTGCCATCATACCATTATTTAGAATCTAATTATTGCAAAAGTAATAATTAGATTTCAAATAACAAAATAAGACACTCCTTATATATGCAAGTGAGATCTTCTCCGAATGCTTACTTCCATAGCAATAAATGGTATTACAAGTTCGAACTGTTAATCGGATATTTTATCAGCCTGATAGGTTTTCGCATTTTCCCTTTTTTACCCATCCTATTGTAGTGTTCTCTTTTGCTCAAAACTTAAGTTGTATCTGTCTGTAAAAAACCTTTGCTGAACAATGCAAAAGGTAGGAATTGTCAGGAATATTTGGGCACTAATCGTTTTCTTAATTTCACAAGTCATTTCTTTTTATCAAAAAGAGGAGAAGTCACCAAAGGAGTCTTTTGATTGTATCGTATTCCGTCTTTACTTACTTCAATATCTTCAAGTAAGATGGAAGAAGGATATATCATTGAATATAATACAAAAAAATGAGAGCCATTGGCAACTATCTGGTCAGAAGAGATGCCTGCCATGCGTTTCATCATCTGAACAGTGATAGTCTGCGTCGTGAGTCCACGTACAAGCTGTTCACTTCCATCATTCACTTTTACTTTATAAAACAAACCATTACGGACGATATATGCATAATCCAATCCTTCTTCAATCGCCAAACGAATCAATTTGTCTTTCAGTTGAGCTTTCGTTTCGCCTCCATCTGTTACATCCATACGAATGACACCCGGACCCAAATCCATTTTTGCACCGGAGCTTTCATCTGTTACAATATTATGTCCATTGGACAACGGAGTATTCAGGGTTGCAAAACGTCCGTTTAATACATTACGAAGCATTCCCTTTTCTACTAAAGTTAATGTATCCGGTGGAACAACTCCTTCCGCATCAACTTCATACGCACCCCATAACTGTTTCCCTTTAAACTCTTTCAATCCCGGTTCACTGATGATGCTTATGTTGGAAGGTAGTATCCTTCTATTCATGAGATTTTCCAATGACTTCATTTCATTATCCGCTTGGTAAGCTTTATAGGCTGTTAATCCTGTTCTGTGATCTAAGAACATTCCGAGAAGTCCTTGACAACCATCAAAAAGAACCGGACCATAATACGTCTCATTCACTTTGGGAGCATTCTTAAGCGCATAGATTTTTAGAACAACATTTTTGGCAGCTCTGATTAGAGAATCTTGCGACGGAAACAGTGTTTCATCCAACTCTTGATATCCAATCCCTGAAGATATTTCATCTCCTTCTTCTGTTCGGGCAGAAGCACTGATATTCAGCGATGAATAATCCTGCGCATTGATAACTTTACTCCCTTCATTACTCAAAAAGTATATATCTGCAGAATTTACAGAAATCCGAACATCACAATCAATAATATCCGGATATTCTGCAAAAACAGAAGAGACTGCATTTAATGTTTTCTCCCAATATGCTCTACGATTAGATTTGAATGTGATCCGATGTGGCACTTTTTTCTCAACAGGTGAGATCTTTGCATAATCATCTACGGCTTCCGCCTCGGGAGAAAGATTCATTTGTTTCAGGCTGCTCATCTTTTTCTCATAATCTGTAGCGGCTTTTTTGTATAGATTATCTGTCGCTTGCCATAATAATCTTCTTGTTTCACAGTAGTCAAGATCATCCGGTAATTCTCCCGATTGATCGGGGTAATAACCAATCATACCTGCAAGACTGGCCATGATATTGCAACGATGATAGTTGCCAACATACAGATCCACTCTAAAATTGTTTTTGCAATAGATATCACCCTCTGTTGCAGACATGATGGCTCCATACGATGATTTAATTTCGTATCCTTTGGATCGTTTAACCGTATAGGCCAAATAAAACGGTTTTTGCATCTCCGGTAAAGAGAGGGAATCCATCGAACGTTTCAGTTCATCACTCATCGCCCGGAAAAGAAGAGGTTCCACATCCTTTTGCGCGCAAACGGTAAATGAAGCAATCAGCAATAGCACAAACAATATCTTTATTCGTTTCATCGTTCTTTGTTTTATTCTACTTGGTATTCTGAGGTCTGGGGAGAATTGGAGTCATTTTGCTCGACTTGGATGCTTTTTGAGTCTCTATATTTTTAATAAAGAGCTTCGGAGAGATGGCTGTAACAGGAACTTCTCCTGATTCCGCACCACATATCCCGGTAAAAATGCCGGATGTATCTCCAGCGTTACTAATCTGTGAGAACATGGACAATGGCGTTCCGATTAAAGTGACCCCACGAATAAGTTCATCCGGACGCCCATCCGCATATACGCGGTAAACCTCTAACGGAGTAATATTAAATGCATTTGGTCTCATTCGACCGGTTTCTGTAAAGCCTCCGGATACTTTTGCGAAATAATAACCGTATTCCTTGCCTTGCTTCTTTGCTTCTGCCTTTAAGAGTGTACGCAATTCGTCGTCTGTTTTAGGTGCGGTGGTTGTGACGATTAAATTGGATTGGCGAGTGACCGGATTCTTACCGGGAGCCGCTCTTCCATGGCCATTGGAAGCAGGGAAGCCGGCAATTGGAACCCGAGACATCAGAAATCCTTTCAGAATCCCATCCTTTACAATCTCCACCTTTTGTGCCTTTACCCCCTCTTCATCATACAGATAAAAACCATTCAGATCCCGGCCATTATATGATCGAAGTGTCGGGTCCATACTAACAGAAAGATCAACAGGCAATACCTCTTCACCTAACCTTTTTTTAAATGTCTGACCGTCAGATTCACTCTTCAGGCGCTGGCCTTCAATGCGGTGACCAAAGATCTCATGAAAGAAAACGCCGGAAGCCTCCTCTGAAAGAATGGCCGGACCGGAATAGGAGTCACCAACAGGAACCGTCCGAAGCTGGATCAGTTTTTCCGCCAGCTCACGGGTTTCTCTGAGAATTGTCTTATGGTCCGTAAGATCTTCAGGTGTAAAAGCAAAATATGAATTATACAGCGGAAGACGCATGCCATCGTCCGCAACTACGTGCGCCTTAATAATTAGCCGGGCATAGCGCTGATTTTGCACAATCTGGGTTCCTCCCGTTGACACATAATATTTACGGCAATTCTCAAAAACATACTGTGCCGTTCCGGATTGGATTTCAGGATATTCCTTAAAGATAGCGGAATATTCCTTGATCCGTTCCTCCCAGACTGTTGTGTCAAAATGCATTTGATCAGCAGTTAGTTTCTTTTCAATGAATGTAACAGGATTCTCCATTGAATAGTCATCCGATAGATCTTCATTTTCTACACTGACTTGTGCTTTTGAATTTACTTGGACTAGTATATTCAGGTTTTCGTTCCATACTTGCTGTGTTCCTTTCCAAAGCGTCATACGTGTAGCGTCGCCCTTTTTATCTTTGATCGGAAGCATTATAAAAGGATAGAAACGATATGAATCTATTTCGCGATAGCTGTCTTTATTCAATGATCCGAGACGAACCATTGGAGTACATGCGATTTTATGAGATCCCAGAGTCTTCGTCTGGAGACTGCCAAAACTAGCACTGGCAGATGCCGAGGAAATATCATCTACACGATATGACATAAAATAGGGAAAAGACTCTCCCGAAACTTTCATCTGATCATAATTGCGTTGTAACTCGCTTTTCAAAATAGAAAGGAGTGGATCGTTTGCATAGATTCCATTCGTAAATCCAAAGGAGACAATCCCAATGAGGAGGAAGAGAATGAAAAGCCGATGTTTCATGTAGGAATACGCTGTGATCATTTCAGTGAAGATAATATTTTCCAAAGAGGCTTTGTAACGATCAAACTGCTCTTTATTGCCTGTCTTCTTCGTACCATCCAAATCCTTATCACCGATGTCTTTGGCTTCAATAAACCCGATAGGGATATCTTTTCTTGTCAGGATATAGTCGGGCGCACCGCATGATTGTCGTTTAGGTTCGTTGGTTGCTCTGATTGCCGGTGCCAGGCTTTCTATTAACTGCTGTAAATCACCACGAAAGGTGTGTTCCGTTGCGTTACCCTGTTTGTACCGTTTGTTTATGCTTTCAATGTATTCCTGAGTCGTCATCGTGTGCGTTTTAAATCTTCCATGGAAGTACAAATGTACAGAATTTAAATTCACTTAAGTTCCATTTATTCAATGAAATTCAAATCTTAACATATCATCTTCTGAATTTTTGCAATCGGGCAGATATCCGTCGGCTTCTTGCCTGATATCTTTTGCCATCTGACAGGAAGAAAAGTTTTCTTTGTCAGGATGTCTAGTTTACCTCGTCTTGACACATTATTCATATTAAAGCATGGAATAGCTATATCGTGCCATAAGATAGCTATTCCGTGGCACGATATAGCTATCTTGTGGCACAATATAACTAATGCATCTTTGTCGATTCATTTTATCTTCAGGTCTGGGCTATT
The DNA here is from genome assembly GCA_963677415.2 of Bacteroidales bacterium. GTDB lineage: Bacteria > Bacteroidota > Bacteroidia > Bacteroidales > JAQUTK01 > JAQUTK01. The sequence goes on from CAXXFJ010000011.1 coordinate 95,133, forward strand.
TATCTTTCTTTATCCAAAAGACTTTCCTCATTGATTGTATTGTCCTCGTGTGCAGGTTTGGAGTGAGGAGATTGCGGGTCAAGCCCGCAATGACGGCGGGGGGAGGGTATTTTGTATGCATTATTGCATGTTTGCAACTAACAATGTATACAAACAGTATGAAAAGAGCCGTTTGAGCAAATAAAATGGTATGTAATTTGTGCCGAGCAATGTAAAAATATGGAGATTGACATGCCATATAAGCCTTCAAATGGCATATCATGGTGCAGTGGTGTAGATAAATAGTACTTTTTTACTCATTCCTAAATCGAAATTTGAAAAAACAACAGAGATGTACAATGAGTCAAAGAAAGAATGAGATTCTGAGTGATTCATTTTATTAAAAGAAATGTTATATCTTTGTTGTTTAGACAATACTGAGTATAAATCACTGTTTCCTTTTACCATCGAAACACAGACAAAAAGAGTCCGATGCTAATCAGATCTATTATTAATAAAAGAGTTTTACTATTGCTTCTTGCATTTTACTTCTTACTATCAGGAAGTTTTGCGAAGAACTATTCAGGAACTGTTGTTGACAGTCTGACTTCTGAAAAGATTGGCTTCGCAACAGTCTCTTTACTGAATCAATCAGGAGAAAAGCAATTTATTGGGATAACTGACGATCAAGGTCGGTTTACTGCCACAATTCAAGAAGAAATCTCTTTCATAAAGATAAGTTTTATCGGCTATAAGACTATTGAGCAAAAGGCTGATGATATAGATGATAGCGGTTATTTAGGCGAATTCAGATTAGTTCCGAGTGTTACCCAGCTTGGTGATGTGTCAGTTCAGGCAAATACCGTGGAGCATAAAGTGGACCGTACTATTCATACAATTACTCCGGCTATACGCAAAGGAGCTTTTACTGCACCGGAGATGTTGGGGAATATTCATGGTTTGAGATTTGACCGGATTAATGACAAGGTATTAGTAAACAATAAACCTAACGTTTTGATTCTAGTGGATGGCATTCAGAAGTCTCAGGAATATGTAAACAGTCTGGATCCTTCAAGAATACAGGAAGTTGAAATAGTCAAAGAGCCGACCGGGCGATATTTTTCCGATGATTACTCAGCAGTGATTAACCTGGTTCTTATAAAAGAGTATGAAGGGTATAGTATCAATCTGCGAAACTTGATGATTGCCAGTCCTTCCGGTTCCAATGGGGATAACTGGTTAGCGAATGAACAACCTAAAATTCTTTTCAATTACACGAAGAACAAGTGGAATGTGTATGCCAATTATGTGTATGCCAATATTCACTGGAATTACGCAAACAAAATACGAAAGAATTATTCAGAAGTAATGAATGTGACTTCTGAGGACGTAACAAGTAAGAACCCGAATGAATACTATGATTATTTTGCTCATGCAGCTTCGGTGGGAGTGGATTATCAGATTGTGAAAGACCATACGATCTCTTTTCAGGAACGCTTCAGTTATGAGGATGTCAGTAAGGACCTTCTATATAACCAACAGGTTTCCTATCTGAAAACCGGATTATCTGATAATATCCGGCAAAGAACATTGAATCAGGATTTGCGGAAGAATAACTCAGCAAGCGTCTTTTATGTAGGGAAACTGAATGAGAAATTGACGATACACAGTGATCTGACGTATGACTATTATTCCAGCAAGTTGCATAACTTGTATGATCAGAACCGTAGTTTAACACAGGATTATCAGTATGTAAATGAGAAGAACTATATTCGTTTCAATGCGGATGCAGATTACGCGATTTCACCAAACCTGAGTATGAATAGTGGTTATACTTCTATTTGGAATAATTATAGAACGAAGGATTCAGTTGGAAACCGATTGTCTATGTACGATGAATACCGGAACAGACTGTTTGCCTATCTGTCTTTTCCGCTGACTCAAACAATTAGCACAAAGGTGGGTGTTGCAGTTGAAAATCTCTATATTAAGAACCTATCTTCTGAAAGGAACTATTGGGGTCTGCTTCCTTTTGCTCAACTGAATTATGCAGCTAATGCAAAGTTGAATATGAATCTGAGTTATAACTCGTCTATTTCCTATCCCAGACTCTTTCAGCTGAGTCCTTCGAATTATGCCATTGACTCTTTGATGATGCAAATGGGTAATCTTGGTCTGGTGCAAACGATGAATCATCAGACTCAACTCGAAATGACTTTCTTGGAATGTCTGACCCTTACTTCAACCTTTGTTTATTCTCCAAATGCAATCGAGACACTCTATACCCAATCAGGTGGAAAGTATTATAACACGTATGCTAATGTGAGTGGTCGAATGTTTGCTTTAGGGTTGGATTATAGTCAGTCAATTGGAGAGTCCCTGAACTGGAACTCTTCCGTTGGTTATTATAACGGCAAACTCATGTACAATGGAGCTCAAAATTCATGCAATGCATGGACATTCTATTCAGCATTGGAATACTACCAACCTAAACTTGGCTTGATGACTTCTCTGGAATATAATCGTACGATGAATAAATCGATTCTTCCACAGGGGTATCGGATGGAAGGACAGGATAATTGGATGCTTACCGCAAGCAAGAAGTTTTGGAAAGACAGAGCTTCATTAATGGTTTCCTATATCCTGCCAATAGATTGGGGTACACGTATGAAACAAGAATCGAAGATCAATACACCTTTTTATCAGGAATATAACTCCCTTGATCTGAGAACATATCACAATATGTTATTCATCCGCCTGAATATCCGTATCAACGGAGGCAAGAAAGTGAAACAAATTGAGAAACAAACGACTGTGGAGAGTGAAGAGAAAGAAGGACGAGGGCTTTATTAATTACTTCTTACAGCATAAATAGTCTGTAAAGAAATCCTCGCAATTATCTCTTTCCCATACTTTCTCTGTTCATATAGTAAACACACTTCTTACAGCACAATTCTCAGTGTCTGACTCCCTACTTTCACAAGATAGAATGCTCCTTTTTGCAAAGAGATGCGTTGCTCTTCACCATCGGCAGTTAGCGTCAAGAGTTTCACGCCGGTAACGGTATATACCGTGATCATTGCTCCTGGGTCTGCTCCACGGATTACGAGAAGATTGTCTTGCACATACAGGGATAGAGGAGATGATTCCTTGACTTCCAGATCTGTCATCATCTCTTCATTGAGTTTGAGGAACTCAGACCAACCTTCTGCCGGATAGTATTTTTGATAAGATCCGGGTGGTATATGTAATATGCAGGATGACTTGTCTATTCCTTCAAATCCATCTATATAGACTGTCGGAGGATTGGGATTGAGGGAATAGATTGCTTCCATACTGTCGCAAAAAGCAAATGCATGGGTTCTGATGGAGATTATTTTGGATGGAATCATCACCGATTTAAGTCCGGTGCAATTGTAAAAAGTATAGTTGTTGATAGTGGTAACTTCAGGTGGGATAGTCATTGAAGTAAGACTGATACAATCGGTAAAGGCTGACTTGCCTATGGACGTGATTGTGTTTGGGAAGTTGACGTATTTCAAAGCACTGCAATTGGCAAAAGCATAGTTTCCTATCGTCGTGACATAAGAAGGAATTGTAATACAGCTCAGAGCATTGCATCCGGAAAAGGCATAATCACCGATAGATGTGACTGTAGTTGGCAATGTCACTGTTTCCAATCTTTTCAGATTAGAAAACATATTGTCTCCAATCTGATTATCCGTGGTGGTATAGACGTAACCGCCACTCACGATTGTCGCATTGGACATGTCGAGTCTCTTCAGTTGAGGGAACTGGGTTTGGATCATCAGCATATCTTTCCCATTGACCGGACCTGCAAGAGTCAAAATATTGACATATTGAAGATTAGTCAATCCAATGCTCTCAAGTAATTCTCCGGGGGTAGTCATTGTTATATTATAGTGACCCATAAGAAAAAAGTCTTTCCATTCTTGTCGTCCCAAATAGGTTAGAAATCCGGTATCTGGCACATAAAGTGAGCAGGTGGATGTATTTTCAAAACATTCTTTGCCTAATGAAGGAGGAATTACACAATTGCAGAATATCTCCAACAACTTGGGACATCTTCCAAATGCAAAGCTGTGAATCATAGTGACTTTTTCCGGTATTGTTATGGAAGTCAGGCTTAAACAATAATAGAAAGCCGATTGCCCGATAGTGGTGACAGCTTCAGGAAGAATCAAGGACTTCAATCCGGTGCAATATTCAAAAAGTCCAGGTTCAAGAGTGGTTATATTCTTTGGAAGTGTTAAAGTAGTAAGATTCCTGCAGTGGGAAAAAGCATGTCCCCCGATTCTTGTGACGCTCTCAGGGATCTTAATGGAAATGAGTCCGTTGCACCCGTAAAAAGCACTGTCGGATATGCATCTTGTACCTTCTGCCAAAGTAAAATGAGTGCCGTCAGGCATTGTCCCTTTGTATTTGTAGGCTACTTTTCCAATGGTAACCAAGCCATCTGCATGCTTATTGTACCATGCGGTACCGGAAAAACCCGAATGAGCAATATATTCGACATTTGAAGGAAGGAGTATCGAGGCTAGCGCGCTGCAATTGAAGAAAGCATGATTTTCAATGAATCTGAGACTTGAAGGAAATACAACCGAAGTCAACTTTTTGCAATCGGAAAATGCACCTTCGCCAATAGAGACGACCTTCTCCGGAATTGTCAATGAAGTAAGGGCTTCGCAACCATTGAAAGCATATTTGTTAATGGTTGTGATGTTGGAAGAGAGTTTGACGGATTTTAGTTTGTTGCAGCCATTGAAAGCATACTCATCAATTGTCGTGACACTCTCAGGAATTGTTAGGGAAGTGAGTCCGGTGCAGCCATTAAAAGCTCTTGACCAGATAGAAGTGATGCCCGAAGGGATTGTCAATGAAGTAAGACCGGCACAACCGTCAAAAGCACTTCTCCCAATAGAAGTGACACTCTCAGGGATTGTGATTGAGACAAGATTCTTACAATTGGTAAACGCACTATCGGATATACCTTTTGTTCCTTCTTCCAACGTGATTGATGTTCCGGGAGGCATATCTCCTGTGTACTTATAAGCCACTTTTCCCATATAAATCAGACCGGCAGGTTGACTCTTATTCCACGGGCAACCGGAAAAGGCTCCTCTACCAATGAACGTGATTCCTGAAGGCATTGTGACGTAAGTCAAATTGCTGCATTTAAAAAAAGCGCTATCACCTATCGAAGTTGTTTTTTCCGGAATTTTCATGGTGTCCAGAAAGAGACATCCTTCAAAGGCGTGTTTCCCAATTGATGTTATGGATGTGGGCAAGATAATAGTTTTCAACATAGTATCACTACGAGAGACTCCTGAAGAATAAAAAGACTTTTCCGGCATCTCATTTGCAGGATAATATCCGGATTCTGATGTGCCTGATGGTCCCGAATAGGATTGAATGGAAACATCACTGAGGTCCAGGTATCCAAGATAAGGAAGCTGATCGCGCAGATACTTCACATCCCGGGCATCAATCACACCAGTCAGAACCAATGAGAAAATACTGGTTCTCGGGATAAAAGTACTCAGGGTTCCGGGAGTCTCAATATTGCATGTGACCGGATATGAGGTATATTTAAAAGTTACAGATTCGTTAGTCTTTGTAATTGAAGTGAGATTTTTGTTCAACTCATAACCGTCCCATGCTCTAGGGATAAATGTCCCTTTGGTAAAGGCTTCACCCGGCGTTTCGGTCGAACCTATTAATGGTTGTAGATAAACGCGCATGTGACTTTCTGCTGTTTGTTTCTCTCCATAAAAGTTATTAATGGTGTTGGATGTCCAGGCTGGCTTGTAATAATCAATATGCCAGATCAACATTCCCTCTCCCGGCAAATAGCGATCCCAACCCGTTCGTTTTCGATATTCGACTAGAAAGAACTCAGTCGGATTTGGATAAATTGGATCTAGATTATGTTTCGCTTTTGAGATAATGTATGACTGATTGCTCGTGTTCAACGGTGGAGTTTTCTCTTGAGAAAGAGGGTATAATGTTATCTCATCGGGTGTATTTGCTTGATCAGGTTTGAGATAGCCAAGATAGAACCGTTCATAACAGGAGTATGTGGGTGGTGTACGACTGTTATTGTTATAATTACCTGACGCCATGATACTCCAGTGATCTAATGTATGCTTATCCGCAAATGTGTGATAGAGATCCGGCAAACCAATCACATGACTGAATTCATGGCAAAAAGTGCCGATGCCACAAATCTCACTTCCTGTGTTTCCTCTCAATTCTGAAGTACACGCGTATCTCTTGATAATGGTGCCGTCTAATGAAGTCTCGCGTGTATTACCCTGATGTGGCCATATTGCGTCTTTCGAACCTCCTTCAGATTGGTTGTGTCCGGCAAAGATGATAAATACGTTATCCACATATCTATCGCCATTTGTGTCATAATTTGAAAAGATGAGTCCTCCTTTTTGAGCTATTGTACAAGCATCTATGACCATTTGTCCCGGATTGGCATCATACTTTGCAGACGAACTTGCAGATTGTCCATAGTAGATCATGGGATGGGGCAATGTAATCGGACCAATAACATCAAAGGTGGGTATGAATTGTCCATACGAACTTGCCATCAAATAATCACGCACTGATCCCGTTGCACCGTTTGTGCTATATCCTTCTTGATTTAAGAAGTTCGCAAAGGCTGTATTCGGAGAGGGAGTTACAAATTGCACATCAGCGAAATTGACCAGAATGACCAGCACCTTCGGGGAATTGTCTTTAAATGGGGATAATGAAACGGATTGTACTTGTTCGCTCATGGCGATACTTCTGCTCCTTGCTTGTTGCAGAGCCAGGGTTTCTTCTTCTTGCAGAGCTTTCATGGCTTCTGCTTTGGTCGTATTTTTCAAAAAAAGAATCTCTTTCGCCGTACGCTTTTCAATATCTGAAGCAATAATTCCGCTACTGATTATTTTTCCGGTGTCATTGACTGTGGCATAAGTCAGGTATCCCGCTGTATTTGTTTCAAGTAAATAACCGTCAGTTGAGGTCTGGTAATGATACAACTCATCGCCACGCAGAAGAATGCTTAGTGAGGTGCCATTCGGTTGTTTTACAGTAATAGGATATGGGTAAGCATTAACTGCGCAGAGAGGAGTTAATGTCAGCTTTATAAGTATCTGAGCGAATACTATGAATAAGATGTGTCTTCTCATGTTTAATAATATAACTCCCTGATTCTGAAACAACTCGGGAAGAGATATGTAACTTTACTCACTGTCACTGTACTTTACACAGTGTAAAGATATTAATATTTTTATTATTTAGCTGATTATTTAATAATATAAATTCCTTATTTGCATTATTTCTTTCCCTTCTATATTATCACCAGGCAACCTATGTGAATATGTTGTTTATGAAGTTGTTGATAACGTTGTGATTTTATTGTTTAATAGACGATTAGCCTGTTAATAACTTTCTATGGATACTGTTGATATGTTGTTGATAATCCGATTTTTTTATCTAAGTTTGTATCCGACATAAACAAACGGCAATGGAAGAGAACCTTTTTGATGAAATAACTGAGTTTAAAACTTCTCTTGAGATTCGCAAGCGTCTCTGGGAATATAGTGTGGTAAAGACTTTTAAGGAAGGTGATAATATACTGATTGAAGGTGCTTATATCAAGAGTATCCCGATTATTGCCCGGGGCAGTGTGAAAGTGATGCGCACGCATGATGATGGAAGGGAGATTCTTTTGTATTATATCCAAACAGGTGAGAGCTGTGTGATGTCAATTCTTGGAGGCTTACACAACGATACCAGCAAGGTTAAAGCGATTGCTGAGGAGGATACTGAGATATTGTTTATACCTAACAGTAAGCTAGCCTTGCTCATCAAAGACTATCCAGAGTTTCTCAATTACATTTTCAGATTGTATCATAAGCGTTTTGAAGAGTTTCTGGATATTATCAACGATATTGCTTTTAAGAAGATTGATGAGCGGTTGCTTGAACTGATTCAGAAAAAGACGGATCTTTACAAAGATTCCACAATTAATATTACCCACGAACAACTTGCCAATGAATTGGGCACGGCAAGAGTCGTAGTTTCCCGTCTGCTCAAACAGATAGAAGAGTTTGGACTGGTGCGCCTGGGGCGTAATAAGATCACTGTTCTTAAAGATTTGGATGATTTCCTTCGTACTCGCTAGGTTTATTTTCATTTAAAATGGCCTTGTGTAACAAAAGTAGCTAACCATCATTTTTTCAACCTTTACCTTTGTCCCAAAATAATAAAGGGAACAAGAATGGAAAGAATGAAAAGCAAAATGGAAAGTACTATTTACGTTTGTTTTGATGCTTGCGTCCGGCGTATCACTATTTGCACAAAATGAAGCACGGTTTTTAAGTTTAGAAGAGGCTGTCTCTATGGCCTTGAAGGGTAATAAACAAATTGCTGTATCTGTATTGGATGAGCAGATCGCTTCTTCCGACTACCGGAAGATGGATGCGGTTTTTCTGCCACGGGTGAGTGCTTCGTATACGGCAATGCAAACAAATAATCCCTTAAATGTCTTTGGTGCCAAATTGCAGCAACAATCTGTTTCTGCAGCCGATTTTAATCCTGCTATACTGAATGATCCTTCTGCACAAAATGACTTTGGTGCCCGAATAGATATGCAGATGCCTTTGTTAAATGTGGATCAGTTGTATATGAGAAAAGCTATGTCTGCTCAGAAGGATGCTGCTCAGTATGGTGCTGTCCGAACAAAGGAGTATATCACTTTTGAAATGAAGAAGGCGTACCTGCAACTCCAGCTGGCTTATCAGCAAAAGGGCTTATTGGAAGAGGCCTTTCAGACTGCAAATGCCATATATAATTCTACAGAACGGTTTTTTGAGCAAGGGCTTATTCGTAAGTCTGATCTTTTGAATGCAAAGGTGCATGTGAGCAGTGTGGAGACGGAGTTGGAAAAGGCGAAGAGCAATGTCTCGAATGCTTCTGATTACCTGAGTCTGCTCATGGGACAGCCTTCCGGTATTGATTATGCAGTGGATAAGCTCGCTTTAAATCTACCTTCTCAGAGGCCTTTATCAACTGAAAGGGTGGATTTTCTGGCGATGGAGAAAGCTGTCGAAGCCTCTGATATGATGGCTAAGTCTGCTTCATTGTCTCTGCTACCCAAACTCAATGCATTTGGAAGTTATCAGTTAAACGACTCCAAAGCGATCGAATTTAATTCCCAGAGCTATCTGGTTGGGGTTCAATTGTCGTGGAACTTGTTTAACGGGACTCAGACGATGCATACCATCCGTTCGCACAAACTTATGAGTGCCAAACTGAAGGAGCAGCTCAGCGGACAGCTCTCCCAAGCTCAGCTTGAGTGGAATAAGACGAATCGTGACCTGGAAAATCTCACTTTTGAACTTCGTCAGCAAACGGATATTGTTAAGCAAGCATCTGAGGCTTTGCGAATCATTCAGAACCGTTACGAACAGGGACTTGAAAAAACATCGGACTTACTGGTTGCACAAACGCAACTTTCCGAACAACAGATGAGCTATGCAGCTACAGTGTTTAAACAGAACCTGAATGTTGCTTATCTGGAATTTATTACTTCATCAAATTCATATCAAAATTAAAACATACTATATTATGAAACGAGTTAATTACATATCTATCCTGATTGTGTCTTTTGTGATTATGGGTTCATTGTTTGCTTGCTCTTCTTCGGAGAAAGAGGAGGTTGGAAATGAACTGTCCGTTCCGGTCGTTGTTGCTACTCCTTCTTCTGATAATGTGTCAGGGGTGCAGGTGAGCGGTGAGATTGTGGCTGGACAGACGGCAATGATAAGTACCCGGGTAATGGGCTATATCACATCCATTACAGTAAAACCTGGTGATATGGTGAAACAGGGTCAGTTACTTGCAACAATTGCTAATGATGATATGCTGGCAAAAAAAGCGCAAGTTGAGGCTTCTGTTGCTGAAGCAACGGCTGCGGCGGCTGTCTCGGCAAAGGATCTGGAACGGTTTACACAGTTGTATAATAGCCAGAGTGCATCAGTGAAAGAATTGGAGAACGTAAAATTGAATAATCAATCAGTTCACTCCAAACTTGAGGCTGCCCGACAGATGCGAAATGAGGTGAATGCGATGCTTGCTTATACTCAAATTAAAGCTCCTTTTGCGGGAGTGATTACGAAGAAGTTTGTGGAGGCGGGAAGTATGGCAAATCCGGGTATGCCGATTATGGCCTTGGAACAAGTAAAAAGTTTTCAGGCTTTGGTTTCTGTGCCTGAGTCGGATGTAATGGGCATTGTGCTCAATGAGAAAGCAATCATAACAGTAAAGACGACAGGTGCTACTTTTACTGGTGCAATCGCCGAGTTGAGTCCTTCCTCTCAGTTTTCCGGTGGACAGTATCTTGCTAAGATTTCCATTCCGGATAAGGAGGCTGAAAATCTGAAGGCGGGTATGTACGTGAATGTCTTTATCCCGCGCAACGGCGAGGAGGCAGTTTCATCTGCTACTTTGACTATTCCTTTGGAAAGTGTTGTAAAGAAAGAGGATCTCACCGGAATATATGTGGTTGGTGCGGATAACTTGGCTTCTCTTCGCTGGATAAGATTGGGAAAAACAAGTGGTGATAGAGTAGAGGTTTTGTCTGGTCTTATGAAAGGTGAATCTTTCGTAGTAAAGGCAGAGGGACGGGTATTCAATGGTGCGAAGGTGAGTGTAGTGAAATAAGTAAGTAATAAACAAAAATAGATAGAGATGAAAGAGGGATTTGCAGGCAGAGTAGCCAGCGTTTTTATTCAATCGAAACTCTCGGTGCTGTTAATGCTGGCGTTCCTTTTATTGGGAGCATTTAGTATATTTCTGATACCGCGTGAGGAGGATCCTCAGATAGAGGCACCAATGGCTGACATTATGGTGGCTTTCCCAGGTGCTAATCCGCAGGAAGTGGAGAGTAAAGTGGCTGTTCCACTCGAAAAAGTGGTGTCAAACGTGAAGGGGGTGGAATATGTGTATTCTACTTCCATGAATGGCCAGATGATGCTTTCAGTTCAGTTTTACGTGGGCGAGGATATCGAGCGCTCACTGGTTAAGCTCTATACGGAAATCATGAAAAATATGGATAAGATGCCTCCGGGTATCTCCATGCCATTGATCAAGACGCGTGCCATAGATGATGTTCCTGTGCTGGCGCTTACTCTTTGGAGTGATAACTATGGCGATTATTCGCTGCGACAGATGGCTGACGCTCTTACCACAGAGTTGAAGAAGGTACCTGATGTGGCGGCGGTAACTGTGATCGGAGGACGTGGCAAAGAGGTAAAGGTAGTATTGGATAAGGATAAACTGGCAGGTAATCATCTGGATATGGCTTCTGTGGCTAACTTTATTGGTGGGAGCAATATGCATGCGTCTGCTGGCACTCTTTTGAAAGGGGACTATCTGTTTGCTGTTGAGGCCGGTAATTTTCTGGAGTCTGCGGATGATGTGGCTAATCTTGTAGTAGGGGTGAATAATAACCAACCTGTCTATCTGCGTCAGGTAGCCAGAGTGGATGAGGGACCTGAAGTTCCGGCACAATATGTAACCTTTGGACAAGGTAATGAGAGTCTGAAAAAGGGAGAAACGGCTGGCCGTGATTACCCTGCAGTGACGATTGCACTTGCCAAGAAGAAGGGCGTGGATGCTAAAAAGCTTTCTGTGCAACTACTGAAAAAGGTAGAAAGCCAAAGAGAGGAACTGATCCCTTCGGATGTACATGTGACGACAACTCGTAATTATGGGCAGACAGCTTCTGACAAGGTTTCTGAGTTATTACTTCACTTATTTGTGGCCATTATTGCAGTGACGTTGTTTGTGATGATTGCCATGGGATGGCGAGGTGGACTGGTCATCTTTCTTTCTGTTCCGGTGACTTTTGCTTTGACGTTGTTTGCGTATTATTTCATGGATTATACCTTAAATAGGATCACGCTTTTTGCATTGGTCTTTGTGACAGGTATTGTAGTGGATGATTCAATAATTATCGCAGAAAATATGCACCGTCATTTCAAGATGAAACGTTTGCCTTTCTTGCAGGCTGCTACATATGCTATCAATGAGGTGGGTAATCCTACTATTCTGGCAACTTTTACGGTGATTGCTGCAGTTCTCCCTATGGCTTTTGTGTCAGGAATGATGGGGCCTTATATGAGCCCAATGCCTATTGGTGCGTCGATTGCAATGATTTTCTCTTTGGTTATCGCACTTACGCTGACTCCTTATCTGGGATATATTTTTCTTCGTACAAAAGAGAATAACGTTGAAGATACGGAAGCTGATGAGAAGCTGATGGAAGAGAGCAAGGTATACAGGCTGTACAGTCGACTGCTGACTCCGATGCTTGCATCGCGAAGGTTGCGTTGGACATTTATGATTGTGACTACGCTTTTGCTCTTCGTGTCGGTGTCGTTATTCTTTACAAAGTCTGTGCCGGTAAAGATGCTGCCTTTTGATAATAAGAATGAGTTTCAGGTGGTCATTGATATGCCCGAAGGTACAACATTGGAACGAACTGCTGCCGTGACGAAAGAGATCGGTTTATATATTTCCCAACAGCCTGAGGTGGTTAATTACCAAACTTATTCCGGTACTTCTGCTCCACTTAGTTTCAATGGACTGGCTCGTCATTATGATATGAGAAGAGGGGAGAATGTAGCTGATATTCAGGTAAATTTAACGGATAAAGGGGAACGGGACATGCAAAGTCATAGCATTGCGGTGGCTGTGCGTCCAGGTATTCAGGCTATTGCTGCAAAGTATGGTGCGAATGCAAAGGTGGTTGAAGTTCCTCCCGGACCTCCTGTGATGTCTACGTTGGTAGCTGAAATTTATGGGCCTGATTATGAAAATCAGAAGAAGATTGCCAAACAAGTAAAAGCATTATTTACGGAGACTCCGGATGTGGTGGATGTGGATTGGATGGTTGAGGATGATCAGATGCAATACTCTTTTGAGGTGGATAAAGAGAAAGCAATGCTTCGGGGTGTGGCTCCTGCTCAGGTGGTTGGAGCTATCCAGTCGGCTTTGTCCGGACAGATTGCAGGAGTCGTTCATCAGCCTTCTTCTTCGTTGCCGGTACCTGTCAAACTACAGTTTGCAGACGAGGATAAGAGTACTATCAATGACTTGAAAAGCATAAAGATTGTAAATCAAAGAGGGGAAATGATCTCCGTTGGTGATCTTGTTCATATCTCTGAGACTATAAAAGAAAAGAGTATTAACCGGAAGAATCAGAAGCGTGTAGTCTATGTAGTTGGAGATATGGCGGGCAAACTGGAAAGTCCGGTGTATGCTATGGGAAGTATCTCTGACAAATTGAAGAGTATCGAACTTCCTGCCGGATACGTATTGAATGAGGAATATAGCAGTCAGCCGGAGTCTGAAGAACAGTATTCGCTGAAATGGGATGGGGAATGGCAGATTACATACGAGGTGTTTCGTGATCTGGGTATTGCCTTCTTGATAGCAATCATTATTATATATATGTTGATCATCGCTTGGTTTCAGAGCTTTATTGTTCCGGTTGTAATGCTAACCGTTATTCCTTTGTCGCTCATCGGAATTATTTTTGGACACTGGATCATGGGGGTTTATTTCAGTGCTACATCTATGATTGGTTTTATTGCCTTAGCGGGTGTAATGGTGCGTAACTCTATCTTATTGATTGACTTTATTGATATCCGGTTGAAGGAGGGTATTCCTTTAAATCAAGCGATCATTGAATCAGGTGCTGTGAGAAGTATACCAATCTTACTGACGGCGGGTACTGTTATTTTAGGTGCTTTTGTAATCTTGTTTGATCCCCTGTTTCAGGGATTGGCGATCTCTCTCATGGGTGGGACGATAACTTCTACTTTGCTCACATTAGTCGTGGTGCCGTTGCTTTACTTTAAGTTGATGAGAAATAAACATAATAAATAATCGTATGAAACTATTAGTGGTAACCAGTCTGGCAGAGCATAGCGATAAAGTTGCTGCAATGCTCATTGAAGCAGGAGTCAAGGTGTTTAGTATAACAGAGACAACTGGATTTAAGGAGTCTCACCATCCCGATTTGCGGGATAACTGGTACGGGGGTGGAAATGGGAAATTTAACTCTCTCTTTTTCTTTTCATTTACCTCACGGGAAAATGCGGAAAAAGTGATTGAGTCGATACGTTTATGTAATTCTGAGAAAGGGAATCGTTTTCCTGTAAGAGGCTTTATACTTGCTGTGGAAAGCTCAACCAGCATGGAAGATGCTTTATAAATAAAAGAGGACAGCCTGGATCTATTCTAACGTTTTATATCCGGACAAGGTGCTGAATTACTGAATACAAATCATGGAAATGGAAATAGAAAACAAACCTACAAGAATGAAACAAGCTGTTGGGGTTAGTGGTAATTGCATAAAAAATAAGACCAGAGAGTACGAACTTACCATTGTTGTCCCGGTATTTAACGAGGAGGACAATATACCGGCACTTGAAGAAAAGCTTTCGGCTTTTGTCGCAGGATCGTTATTGAAGACTTGTGTTCTGTTTGTAAACGATTGTTCGACAGATCAAAGTCTGGAAAGAATAGAGGCGGTTTGTGATCGTCAACCCCATTTCTTCTACCTCAGTTTTTTGAAGAACGCTGGATTAAGCGCTGGAATAAAAGCAGGTATTGAAGCAACACTATCCACCTTCGTAGGCTATATTGACGCAGATTTGCAAACTATTCCTGAAGATTTTAATTTGCTGATTCCTTACTTGCATGAATACGAAATGGTGATGGGGATTCGCACCAATCGGAAAGATAGTTTTGTAAAGAATCTATCCTCCAAAATTGCGAATGGATTTCGCCGGATCATTACCAACGATGGGGTTTCTGATACCGGCTGTCCATTAAAAATAATGAGAACAGACTATGCCAAACGAATTCCATTTTTTAACGGAATGCATCGCTTCTTACCCGCCCTCATACAATTGCAAAAAGGTAAGTTGAAACAAGTTCCGGTTAGCCATTTCCCTCGCGTTGCCGGAAAATCAAAGTTCAACCTGGCTAACAGGCTGGTTGATCCTTTCATCGACTGCTTTGTTTACCGATGGATGAAAAGAAGGTACCTGAATTTCAAGATTGCAGAAACCAATATTGATTTGAGATGATTTACGCTTTAGGATTTGTATCTCAGGTGCTTTTTTTCACCCGTACTCTTATTCAGTGGGTTCTTTCTGAGCGCTCCAAAAAGGTGCTTTCGCCAACCATTTACTGGATATTGAGTATTGTTGCCTCTTATCTTTTTGTAATTTATGGATGGTTTCGCAACGACTTTGCCATCATTCTCGGACAGTTCCTTTCGTATTATATATACATATGGAATCTGGATGAAACGGGTGTATGGAAGCGAATAACTCCTTCTCTCAGATCAATTCTCATCATGACACCAGTCATTGCAATTGTGTTTGTGATATATAACGGGCACGACTTTATCGAGAACTTTTTTGTCAACGAAAAAATCCCTGTTTGGCTGATCATTTTTGGCATCTTGGGGCAAATCCTATTTTCCTTACGTTTTGTTTATCAGTGGCTCTATTCATTGTCGAGAAATGAGTCGCTGCTTCCCAACGGTTTTTGGCTGATTAGTCTGATTGGCTCTGGAATAATTGCAATTTATGGATTTATAAGGGTTGATCCTATCCTGATACTTGGGCAATCGGTTGGTTTTATTGCCTATTCGCGAAACATCTTTATTTACAAGAAAGAACTAATGAACAAATTAAATGAAGAGCCGATATACAACCAATAATACCATGAGGTTTGCGATGTATTTCATTGCTGTTTTGCCAATGTTGATTCTTCGTGACTTTACCCCTGATAATGAACTTCGCTATCTGAGCATTGCGGACGAAGCGCTGCAAAATGGATCGATATTTACCTTTGCCAGCCACGGATTGGTATATGCCGACAAACCACCTCTCTACCTCTGGATTGTAATGCTTGGGAAGTGGATGTTGGGATATCATAGTTTGCTTCTTCTGGGACTCTTTTCGTTTGTTCCGGCATTGGTAATTATTGCCATCATGGACAATTGGGTGAAAGAATTGCTCTCGGAGAGAGAGCGTCTGGTTGCTCAACTCATGTTGATTACCAGTGGCTTTTTTGTTGGTGCTGCAGTGGTTCTCCGGATGGATATGTTGATGTGCATGTTTATTGTTTTGGCACTTCGCACCTTTTTTAGAATATACTCTGGAAAAGGCAGGCGACGCGATTCAATAGTATTTCCCATATATATTTTTCTGGCCATTTTCACTAAAGGACCTATTGGTCTGATTGTTCCTTTGGTTTCAACCATTCTTTTCCTGATTGTACAAAAAGAAATACGTACTATCGGAAAATATTGGAATTTGAAAACATTCACCATTTTACTATTACTATGCGGGGCCTGGTTTATCGGAGTTTATGCCGAGGGAGGAAGCCAATATCTGAATAACTTGCTTTTCAACCAAACGATCAATCGGGCAGTGAACTCGTTTCACCATAAAGAACCATTTTACTATTATTTTGTGGCATTCCTGTATTCACTCGCCCCATGGTCGTTGCTGATTGTTGGAGTTTTGATTGCTGGAATAAAACGAAAGTGGGCATCAACAGATTTGGAGCGTTTCTTCCTGACCATTGCACTGTCAACTTTTATGATATTGTCGCTATTAAGTTCCAAGTTGGCCATTTATATGCTTCCTGCTTTTCCTTTTTTTGTTTATCTCGGGGTGGTGTGGGTAACAAAGCTCGGGGTGCAGCAATGGATGTTGTGGCTTGTTGGTATTCCTGCCGGAATCCTTTCTTTGACTTTGCCGGGCTTAATTGTGACATCTCTTTTGTATGAGTTCAGTGAAGTTGGAATTTCACCGCTGGTTTTTATTGCAGGTCTTATATTATCTGGAACGGGTATCGTATCCATTCGTTTTCTGATAAAGCGTTCGATGAATAATTCGATTATTTCATTGGCCACCGGTATTCTGTTGTCCGTTTTTACTGTTTCGTTTGCTATCCCTAAGTATAACAGTTATATTGGTCTTCAGCAGATTTGTGATCAGGCCAAAGAATCCACTACTAAGAATGGGAGTGTGAACTACTATTACTGTGAGATGAGCCGAGCTGACAATATGGATGTTTATTTGGGAGTAATGCCCGGGAAACTTAGAATATGTGACTTGTATAAACCTAATTCTCCGATTAAAACACCGGCTATTATATTTACCAGGCAAAAAGCCATCGAACGAAACGACTCATTAAGAGTATTTATTCAAGATAAGGTGATCCATCAATTGGGTGGAAACTATTACATCGAAATAAACAGATAAAATGATCAAAATTTTAATTACTGGTGCTGCTGGCTTTATCGGATTCCATGCAGTGATGCATTTCAAAAAGATCGCTTGATTTCATAGTTTTATTGTTCCTATTGAGAGCTCAACCTGCCTGGAAGATGCTTTATAAATAAAAAGGGACAGCCTTGATCTTTTTTATGCAGGCTGATCTATCTTTTCTTCTCTTTGAAAAGAGGTCAATATGATCAGAATTTCTAGGTTCGTAATGCGCAAATAATTACTTTTGCGCATTACTGATTATAAAAAAACGAACTGAAGATATGAAATACATTGCCATTTTAGCTTCCGGATCCGGAACAAATGCCGAGAATATATCCCGTTATTTTGCTGATAGTACAGAAATCCGCGTCGCGGTTGTTCTTTCCAATAATCAAAAAGCCGGAGTGCATGAACGGATTCGGGCATTGGGTATTCCTTCATTTGTCTATACTCGTGAAGAGTTTGCTGAAGGAACGCTAGTCCTGAAAAAACTTAAAGAATATAAGGTGGAGTTGGTTGTGTTGGCGGGTTTTATGAACAAGATATCAGAGGTATTGCTAAAAGCTTTTCCGGATAGGATGATAAATATTCACCCTTCACTACTTCCAAAATATGGAGGAAAGTCAATGTATGGCATGAATGTACACGAAGCGGTAGTGGCTGCTGGCGAAAAGGAAACAGGTATAACAATTCATTACCTAAACGATCAATACGATAAAGGAGGTATAATCTTCCAGGCTTCTTGTCCGGTAGTAGCCTCAGATACGCCTGAGGAGGTCGCTGCGAGAGTACATGGCCTGGAATATACATTTTATCCACAGGTGATTAAGGATCTCTTAATCCCGAATCACCTGTAAATTTTGTATTAATACCCCCACTGGTTTTTAATTGTCCAGTTCTTAGTATTTAATGTGTTTATTGCCTCTTCACTCAACGTACCGTTCGTTTCATCAGGAGTATCTTCGAGCGATTTTTCAGCGATCAGACAGATAGATCCGGTTTCTCCTTCTT
Organism: Bacteroidales bacterium; assembly: GCA_963677415.2. Taxonomy (GTDB): domain Bacteria; phylum Bacteroidota; class Bacteroidia; order Bacteroidales; family JAQUTK01; genus JAQUTK01. The sequence continues at coordinate 113,507 of CAXXFJ010000011.1, forward strand.
TTATGGTGGGAAGTGTGTTGACAATGCCGGTAAGTTCCTCAGTTATAAGCTGATTATAGTAGCATTTTAGCGTGTGAAGTTTTGGATTATTGAGTTTGATAGATGAGAGTTTGTTGCTGAAACAGATAAGTGTGGAGAGACTATCGCAATCGCTTACATCCAGCGTGGTTAGACTATTCCGTTCACATGTTAAGTAAAGGAGTGAGGAGCATCCCTTCAATGTTAGTGTCTCCAATTTGGCTAAAGTGTCGTTTTGGGCGCGATATACGCTTAGAACATATAGAGAACTACAGTCACTCATATCCAGAGAAACCAGCGGATTACCTTCCACTTGGAAGCCTGAGAGTGCTGTACATCCACTCATAGAGAGATTGGAAAGCTTATTGGTACCACAGTTAATCGACTGTAGCAATTTGAGCCCGTTGGCATTGATAGAAGTCAACTGATTTGAGCTGCAATTTACTAACATAAGACTATCTGCATTCTGAAGATTTAGAGAAGTCAGCTGGTTTTGCTTACAATCGATCTCTGTAAGGGAGGGAGCCTTATCAATGGTTAGTTTTAATACATTCTCACCAGCAATATCCAGCATTGTGATATTTTTTCCCGTAATGGTAATTGTGTATTCTCCTGCAGTTGAAAAAGTATGAGGAATTGACTTCTCCTGATTTAAGGCAATGTAGTTTTGATCAACCCCGTCTCCCCAGTTCACACTGAAATAGGATCCAATGAAAGCAATGTTTTTTACTTGATTATCCTGTGTGACATTCAGTTTGAGGGTGATCTTTGTCTGATTCTTATCGGTATTATCCGGAAATAAGTTCTCATCATCTGTGGAGCAACCAGTAAGAAGTGCGATTCCGGCAAGAAATATCCAACCGAAAGCTGATAAAGTTGATTTCATTTGGTTATATATTAAATGGTTAATAAAAAGTGGCTGCTTTCTGGTAATTTAAAGAAAGTACCCGCCGTTAAAATTACAGACGTCTTCTTGCAATTTATACTACATTCTTTCAGGAACATCAATTCCCAATAACAGCATACTACTTCTTACAATCTTTGCAACATTCTTTGAAAGAAGGATTCGGAAAACCCGAATGTCATTATCTTCTTCTTTCAGAATGGAGAAGTCGTGGTAGAATTGATTGTATTCTTTGACCAGTTCATACACGTAGTTGGCTATTAAAGCGGGGCTGAAAGTGTTTCCGGCATCTTTTACAATATCTTCGAATTCGGCTAGCATTTGAATCAGTCCGGTCTCTTTATCAGTGAGATGAACAGTTGCCGGGATTTCAGATGGAAGCACGATGCCTTGCACTTCTGCTTTACGAAGAATCGAACAGATTCGTGCGTGTGTATATTGGATAAATGGACCTGTATTGCCGTTGAAATCAATAGACTCTTTCGGATTGAAAGTCATATTCTTTTTTGGATCCACTTTTAAAATAAAGTACTTTAATGCGCCTAGTCCTATCATTCGAACAATCTCTGAGGCCTCTTCTGTCGTGCATTCATCCAGTTTTCCTAGTTCCTCAGAGGTTTCACGCGCTGTGGTAATCATTTCTTCCATTAACTCATCAGCATCAACAACAGTTCCTTCTCTGGATTTCATTTTTCCTTCCGGAAGTTCGACCATTCCATAAGAAAAATGTACCAGGTCTTTTCCCCATTCATATCCAAGTTTGTCCAACAAAATGGAAAGTACCTGGAAGTGATAGTTTTGTTCGTTGCCAACAACGTAAACCATCTTATTAATCGGGTAGTCATCAAATCGTAGTTTGGCGGTTCCGATATCCTGAGTCATATACACAGATGTACCATCGGCACGAAGCAATAATTTCTGATCCAAGCCTTCGGGAGTAAGATCAGCCCATACAGAACCATCTTCTTTCTGAATAAAAAGACCTTTATCTAGACCTTCCATGACTTTAGATTTTCCTTCCAGATAAGTGTTAGATTCATAGTAGATCTTATCAAAGCTTACCCCCATCAATTGGTATGTTTTTCAAAACCAGCATATACCCAGTCGTTCATCTTTGTCCATAAGGAACGTACCTCTGAATCCCCGGCTTCCCATCGGCGTAGCATTTCACGTGCTTCATTCATCAATGGCGATTGGGCTTCCGCTTCTTCTTTGGTGATATTCTTTTCCGTTTGTAGCGCTGCGACTTCAGCTTTGAAATTTTTGTCGAAAAGAACGTAATAATCACCTATCAGATGGTCGCCCTTCTTGCCGGTTGATTCAGGAGTTGCACCATTACCCCATTTTTGCCAGGCAAGCATAGACTTGCATATATGGATGCCGCGGTCGTTGACAATATTTGTTTTGATCACTTTATTCCCATTAGCTTTCAAAATCTCAGAGATGCTGTGTCCAAGGAGATTGTTGCGCACATGCCCGAGGTGAAGAGGTTTATTGGTGTTAGGTGATGAGTATTCTATCATCACAAGAGGCGACTGTTCGGTTTGTGCAATTAGGCCATATCGTTCATCCAGATGTATTTCGTTCAATTCTTTGATCCACTCTCCGTCGGCAACCACCAGATTAAGAAATCCTTTAATAGCAGTAAAAGAAGGAATACTTGCTGAGTGACTGATTAGATAATTGCCAATCTCATTGGCTGTAGCTTCAGGGCCTTTTTTGGAAATCTTTAGAAAGGGGAAAACAACGACTGTATAGTGAGCGGAAAACTCTTTATTTGTCTTTTGCAGTTGTATGGAAGAGTCGTGAACTTCCTGACTGTATAAGTCTTGGATGCTCTGGCGAACTAACTTTTTGATTTTTTGTTCAATCGTCGAACTCATTGTAATATATGATGTTTATTTGAATTGCAAAGTTAAGACTTTCTTTGAAATAAATAATTATAGCAGAATGAAATCGCACGAAGTAAAGTTTACTAAACTGAAAATCATAAAACATGCAAAGTGGATATCTGTTTATGAGAATTAATCACTACTTTTGTGTTTTGAATAAGTAAACCTCTTAATTAGTACAATTATGCGCAGAAAATCATTGGCTATTTGTTCCGCGATCTTCTTTGCGATTGCGATGGGTTCTTGTGGTGATGGTGATGGAAACAATGAAAAAACGTATGGAGAAATCGTTAACCATAAATATTCATACCTTTTAGGGGATGGAAGATATAAATCAGCAGGGGCCGTGCTGGATGATTCTCTCTATGTAGCAGGAGGCTATCTTGGTGGAGAATCGAATGCTCTTTCAGATAAGTTTTGCTCACTTTCTTACAAATCCGGAATAAAAGATGGTGAACGTACGATGAACAAAGCCAGAGCGGAGATGTCATCACTCGTAGCGAATGGACAGGCTTATTTTGCAGGAGGAATGGTCATGTCTGACGGTTCTTTGACTGAAACGGATGAGATTTCTCTTATCTCATCTGCTAAGAGGAAATGGCTGCCTTCTGTATTGAGATTGAGCATTGCCCGTACCAACTTTGCAAGTGTTTCTTATGGGAACAGACTAATTTATGCTGGTGGTGAATCAAAAGGAGTTTATAAGAATGAAGTAGATAATCTGGATGTTGTTAATGCAGAGAATTCTCAGGTTAGTCATATGAAAACGCCACGTGCTGGACTTGCTGCTGCTCTGGTAAATGATAGAATATATTTTGCCGGAGGTCGTAATTCGACAGGTGTGCTGGATGAGATTGAAGTTTATGATGTGAAAGAGAATCAATGGGTACTTATTGATAATGAAGTTATTCGACTGAGTGAGCCTCGTGCCGAACTGACTTGCCAAACATCAAATGGGTATGTTCTCTTTGCAGGTGGCAAAACAAATACAGGATATTCCTCCAAAGTTGATATATATAATATGAATACGGGTAAATGGATGGAAACTGAACTTTCTGTGCCCCGTTCGGGTATTGCTTCTGCTGTGTCAGGAAACTGGATTGTATTTGCTGGTGGTGTGATCGGAGACAATCAGTATACAAATGCGGTTGATATTTTTGATACCCGTAAGGGCAAGTTTCTTCTGTTGGAGGAAAAAGAGAAAAAGTTGGTAACTTCCAGGGGATATGCCACAGCTGCTGCTATTAAGAATAAAATATATATTATCGGTGGCTTGATGGCAAATGGACCGTCGCAGGATATTGATATCTACGAGTTGAATTAAAATAATTACGAATAAAATCTGAATAATAAAATGCTTAGAATTGCTGTACAATCCAAAGGACGTTTGAATGAGGATACGATGTGTTTGCTCGCAGAAAGTGGCATCAAACTTGCGCCTTCGAAAAGAACACTGTTAGTCCCTTCTACTACTTTTCCTCTCGAAATATTGTTTTTGCGTGATGATGATATTCCACAATCTGTTGCTAATGGAACTGCTGATGTGGGAATCGTAGGAGAAAATGAATATATGGAGAAGCATAAAGGTTCAGAGATTGTAAAAAGACTGGGATTTGGGAAGTGTCGCTTATCGCTGGCTATTCCGAAAGATGAGGAATACAATAATCTGAACTGGTTTTCAGGAAAGAAAATTGCAACTTCGTATCCTGAAATATTGACTGATTTTTTGAAGAAGAATGGTGTGAAGGCTGATATCCATATTATTACCGGTTCGGTGGAGATTGCTCCGGGTATCGGGTTGGCTGATGCAATCTTTGATATTGTAAGCTCAGGAAGTACGTTAGTGAGCAATCGTCTGAAAGAGGTGGAAGTGGTTATGAAGTCCGAAGCAATACTTATTGCTCATCCTTCTCTGTCGAAAGATAAAAAAGAGATACTTGCTGAGTTGCTGTTCCGTATTGATTCGGTTCTTTATGCAGACGGGAAAAAGTATATTATGCTGAATGCCCCGAACGAAAAGCTGAAAGATATTGTGGCTATTCTGCCTGGTGTAAAGAGTCCGACAATCATACCTCTTTCCAAAGAGGGGTGGTCTTCTTTGCATTCTGTTATTGAAGAAAAACGTTTCTGGGAAGTAATTGGTAAATTGAAAGCTTGTGGTGCTCAGGGTATTCTGGTGCTGCCAATAGAGAAAATGATTTTGTAATGAAAATCTTTAAATATCCGTCTGAAACTCTTTGGGGAGAGATCATGAGTCGCCCTGTGATGGATACGTCTGCTTTGTTTGATACCGTTCGTTCTATCTTGAACGAGGTGAAGATAGGAGGCGATGAGGCTGTGCTACGCTTTGAAGAACAGTTTGATAAGGTGCGTCTTGCATCACTCAAAGTATTACAAGAGGAAATCGATCAGTGTGACGCACTGCTTTCGGAAAATCTAAAAGATGCTATTCGGGTTGCTGCAGCAAACATTGAGCGATTCCATGCTGCGCAGATCCTGCATCCGCAGAAAATCATTACGAGCCCCGGGGTTACTTGCTGGCAGAAGATTGTGCCTATAGAGAAAGTGGGATTGTATGTGCCGGGAGGTACTGCTCCTTTGTTTTCTACAGTATTGATGTTGGCTATTCCGGCGAAGATTGCAGGTTGTAAAGAGGTTGTGTTATGTTCACCTCCTGATAAAGAGGGGAACATTCATCCCGCTATTCTTTTCGCTTCCAAAGTGGCTGGCGTTTCTGCTATTTATAAGATAGGTGGGGTGCAGGCAATCGCTTCTATGGCATATGGTACTCAGTCTGTACCGAAAGTATATAAAGTGTTCGGTCCTGGGAATCAATACGTCACTGCTGCTAAACAGCTGGTGTCTTTGAAAGATGTAGCAATAGATATGCCTGCCGGTCCATCTGAAGTGGAAGTTATAGCTGATGAGACGGCTAATCCTGTTTTCATTGCATCCGATTTGTTGTCACAGGCAGAACATGGAGTAGATAGTCAGGCCGTCTTTATCACGACCGATGAGCCATTGATTGATAAAGTCTGTATAGAAGTGGAACGTCAGTTGGAACTTCTTCCCCGAAAAGAAATTGCCGCTCGTTCTTTAGAACACAGCAAACTAATCGTTGTAAAGGACATGGATGAGGTCGTTCGACTGACTAACCAGTATGCTCCGGAACATTTGATTATTTCTACTGCCAACTATATGGAAGTAGCAGACCAAATAACAAATGCAGGATCTATATTTCTTGGGCATCTTACGCCAGAAAGTGCAGGTGACTACGCATCTGGTACGAACCACACGCTTCCTACCAATGGATATGCCAAAGCTTACAGTGGAGTGAATCTGGATAGTTTTATCAAGAAGATCACACTCCAGGAGATTACCCCCGAGGGACTTCGTCTTTTGGGACCTGTGATAGAAACAATGGCCGGTAACGAACAACTATTTGCTCATAAGAACGCTGTTACGCTCCGGATGAAACAGTTGGATATAGATAATAATTAAAGTATCGTATGAATTTACAATCACTTGTTAGAAAAAATATATGGAATCTTGTGCCTTATTCTTGTGCTCGTAATGAGTTTAAAGGGGAGGCGTCTGTATTCTTGGATGCCAATGAGAATCCACTTAATGACCCATATAACCGCTACCCGGATCCATTTCAGGATGCTTTGAAGCAGAAGGTCTCTAAGGTAAAGGGAGTTGATGCCAATAATATATTTTTTGGCAATGGTAGTGATGAGCCTATTGATTTGGTGGTTCGCATCTTCTGTGAACCGCGTGTGGACAATATCGTTGCGATGGATCCGACCTATGGTATGTATCAGGTATGTGCGGACATCAATGATGTAGAGTATCGTAAAGTATTGCTAAATGATGACTTTTCGCTGGATGCCGAACGACTGCTGGCAGCAACTGATGCACATACCAAACTGATATTTCTCTGTTCGCCGAACAATCCGACAGCCAATGTGATGAATCAGGAAGAAGTGTTGAAGATCGTTAGAAACTTCCCTGGTATTGTGATTCTGGATGAGGCTTATATTGATTTTGCTGAAGTTCCCGGATTGCTCTCCCGCTTGATCGAATTTCCGAACCTTATTATCCTTCATACTTTCTCTAAAGCTTGGGGCATGGCTGCGATTCGGTTAGGAATGGCTTTTGCGACGGAAGAGATAATCGGCCTATTTAACAAGGTAAAATATCCTTATAATATTAATTTACTTACTCAGACATTTGTTACTGAGTCTGTGGTTAAGGAAGAAGAGAAAATGGTAACTGTTCGGATGTTGCTCGAACAAAGGGCTTTCTTAAAGGATGCATTGCTTGTTTTTCCTTTTGTAAAACAGGTTTATCCTTCTGATGCAAATTTTCTGCTTGTCAAAGTGGATGATGCGAATGGTCTCTATGATTATCTGATTAATAGAGGCATTGTGATTCGTAACAGAACTAAACTTTCTCTCTGTAAAAATACTGTTCGTATTACCGTGGGTACTTCAGAGGAGAATGAAGCTCTTGTTGAAGCTTTAAAAACCTATCCGAATTAATCTGGTATTGATGATAAAAGAAAAGGAGTTTCTCTTGGGGAGGCTCCTTTTTTTACTCCTATCCGTCACTAAATTTCGTCCTTATGAAAGGAGAAAGACGTCCTTATGTTTTTCTCCTTTCATAAGGACGAAACATAAATTTCATCTGTATGAAATTTGAGGCTCATCAAATTGGAGGAGATGGAGGTTAGAGATATCTGTATGGCTATATATAGATCAAAAGTCCTGAAAAGAATGACTTCTTTTCAGGACTTTTGATCTATAAAGATTATCTCTTTATTGGATGATATCAAGCTTTTTAAAGCATTTCTGAATTTTGTCCAAGGCAATGTCCAACTGGTCGAAAGTATGTGTTGCCATCAGAGAGAAGCGAATCAATGTGTCTGAAGGAGCTACTGCTGGAGCTATTACCGGATTAACAAAGATGCCTTCATCAAACAACATTTTCGTAACAATGAATGTCTTCTGATTATCACGGATAAATAATGGAATGATTGGAGTCTGAGTCTTTCCTACTTCAATACCCATCGCACGGAAGTGATCCAATGCATAGTGAGTAAGATCAAACAGATGCTGTTGGCGTTCCGGTTCATCTTTGATAATCTGTAGAGCAGCCATGGTGCCAGCGGCAGAACCAGGGGTCATGCTTGCACTGAAGATGTAGGAACGGGAATTGTGACGCAGGAACTCAATGGTATCTTTGTCTGCAGCTATAAAGCCTCCCAAAGTTGCCAAGGACTTACTGAATGTACCCATAATGAGGTCGACATCCTGAGTCAAGCCGAAGTGATCGCAAACACCGCGTCCTTGTCTGCCAAGAACTCCAATACCATGTGCTTCATCAACCATGATATTTGCGTTATATTTCTTTGATAATGCGACAATTCCGGGGAGGTTAACTATGTCGCCTTCCATGCTGAATACCCCATCAACGACAATAAGTTTAACTTTGTCTGGTTGGCATGATTTTAGTCCCTTTTCCAACGATTCCATGTCATTATGCTTGAACTTGATTGGGGTTGAAAAGGAAAGTCTTTTACCTTCGATGATAGATGCGTGATCCAGTTCATCCCAAAGGATATAATCTTCTCTTCCTGTAACACAGGATACTACTCCCAGATTCACCTGAAATCCAGTTGAGAAACATATTGCTTCATCTTTTCCAACAAATTCGGCCAACTCGTGCTCTAATTGCAAATGGATATCCAGTGTACCGTTAAGAAACCGTGAACCTGCGCAACCAGTTCCATATTTTCTTGTAGCTTCTACAGCAGCCTCTATTACTTTAGGATGGCAGGTTAAACCCATGTAACTATTAGAGCCAAACATTAGTACCTTACGTCCGCTGATTACGACTTCTGTATCTTGTTTGCTGTCAATCTCTCTAAAATACGGATAATAACCTGTTTCTTTTACTTCTCTGGATAATAAGTATTTAGAAAGCTTTTCTTGCAGTAATCCCATAATTTGTGATCAAATAGAGTTGTTCTTTAAAATATTTTGTCTAATATTGCGCCCTGATTGATTGTTGTGCCTTTCAGTTCGAAAGTGCAAAATTATCAAAAAGATAGACAAAATTGCCGTTTTGCAGTACATAAAACAGTGTATTCACAAATATTAATAATTGACTTGCTTATTTGTTAAGTCATTCACGTCATAATGAAAAGAAATATAGTCTTCATCATAAATCCTATTTCCGGAAATCAACATTCTTCATCTCTTTGTAAGAGGATATATGATAGACTGGATAAGAGCAAATTTAATATTTCAATTTCTTTTTCTGGAGCAAAGGGAGATGGAACTTTATTAGCTCAAAAGGCTATTAAGGATCATGTTGATTATGTCATAGCGGTTGGGGGAGATGGAACCGTGAATGAGATTGCAGGTGAACTGGTCCATTCAGATGTTGCATTAGGTATTATTCCCAATGGATCGGGTGATGGTTTGGCACGTCATCTTGGATTAAGAGGTAATTTTGAACATGCTATTGATGTAATTAATCAGGAATACACTCTTAAAGTTGACTATTGCATGGCCAATGACATCAAGTTCTTCTGTACATTTGGAATGGGGTTTGATGCACTTGTCAGTTATAGCTTTTCCAAAGCAGGGACACGAGGTTTCTCTACTTACGTCGAAAAAGTCTTAAAAGAATATATAAATTACAAACCAGAAGAATATATCATCGAATGCAATGGAGAGAAGATTAATTCTAAATCCTTTTTGATTACTTGTGCTAATGCTTCTCAATGGGGAAACAATGCGTATATTGCCCCTCTGGCAAGCATTACAGATGGATTGTTGGATGTGATAACTATGGAACCCTTTGGTTTTACTAATGCTGCCCCAATGGCTTTTCAGCTCTTTACAAAAACCATAACCTCCCGGCATGATATCAAAATGTATCGCGCCAAAGAGTTTATCTTTCATCGTGAAAAGACAGGTATCTACCACTATGACGGTGAACCTATTGAAATGGGAAAAACGGTAAAAGTCCGTGTTATTCCGGCAGGGCTCAAGATGCTGGTTCCAAAAGATCTGATTGTTTAGATTGGGATAAAAAAGACTTTCTACTATAAAAGAAGTCATCTGGTCCGTGCGGTCAATCCCCGCCAACCAGATGACTTCTTCATTTATCAGCTAGTTCCTATCTTAAGCAATAGAGAGCGAAAGAATATATTATTTAGTTTCCTTGCTGATTATTGCATCTCCTTTAGCATTTGCTTCTTCAATTAGCTTCCTTCCTTTTTCGTTGGCCAGCTCCTTTAGTTTCTTAGATTTTGACCCGGCTTCTTCCACCAGCTTCTTTGCTGCTATCTTGGCTGTTGCTTTTGCCAAAGGATTACTTGCTTTTTCGGTGAGTATCTTACCGGCTGCATCCGCTTCAGAGATCAGCTTTTCTCCGGCAGCATCTGCTTCTTCCACTAGTTTGGCAGCAGTATTAGTTGCTTCATCGACCAATTGAGCTTTTTCCCTCTGTATGGCAGCTGAGGTAGTCGAATCTTTTCCTCCAAGTGCCTTGAGTATTTTTTGTTCTGCTTTATCTTTAATCGCGTTCAAAGCATCTTTTGCCATGTCTTCAACACCCAATGAAATCTCCGGTTTGGTAAAGGTGCCTCCGATTTTGACATTAGCTGTCGAAAGCATTCCTCCAAGATTAACTTTGGCTGGTAAGGTTACTTTTGCAGTGTAGGCAATAGTCTGATCCAAACCAGTGCTTCCACTGAGGTTCATCTTGATGTCTCCGGATTGGAGATTAAAGGCATCTGTTGTAACCCGTCCGTCCTGAATGGTGAAAGGTATGTTGATGTCTTTTGCTGAGATAGTCTTCAGCTTATCGTTGCCCAGTTTTTCAGCAAGAAGATCCATTACTTCGACACCAGTGACACTCATTTCCTGAGAACTAAGATTGCCGGCTGCTTTCATACTTTCAAGGATTGGCATATAGTCACTTTTCAACTGAGTGGTCAGATCCAGATTCGAGGAGAAGTTTCCGCTCATATTTTCAAAGATAGGAGCTAGTTTCTGAATCATGTCAAAGGTCTGGAATGTCTTAACAAAAGAGACATTCTTCATGTCTAGTTTGAAGTTTAATTCAGGTAGTTTTGGATTTAATGCTGTGCTGTAATAACCGTTGACAAGCAAAGATCCTCCAAGTGCATTAGTAATCAGATTGTTAATACTTACTTTTCCGTCTTTTACATGTATGTTACCTTTTGAATTCGTCATTTCGAGTTTCTCAAACAAGATCTTGCCAAATGTGGCGTTCATGTCAAAATCTATATTTTTAGGCACTTCAATAGCTGTAAGTAAGACTGTATCTTCAGTACTTTCCTCTTCACTGCTCATGAAGTTATTCAAGTTGAGATAATTGGATGCAACAGACAACTTGCCTTTTAGTACATCACCTTTTAAGGCATAGGCAAGCATATTTTCCAGATTTCCGCTTACGGTGAAGTCATTCTTTCCTACCAGGAGTTTGGTCTCTGACAAATTGATGTATTGGGGACTAAAGGTCATGAGCATATGCTCAATAATAACTTCAGGAATGCTGTCGCCTATAAACTTCATTTCCTCCACACCCAGAGACCCTTCTGACTTAAACTGATCATACTTTTGTTGTTCAACATAGGAATACCTACCGGCAAGATCCAGATTAGCATCCAGTTTGCCTTGAAGCTCCATGCCTTCCAACGGATATATCTGTTTTACAGCTTTCAGATCCAGTTTACCATGAGCTGAGGCTTGAATATTCGGATCGCTGACAGGAGTACTCAGATGTAACTTGAAATCAATCGGATTGCCTGCTATGTTAAAATGAAACTTGCTGATATCAATCGTGGTCAAATCTGCAGATCCTCCGGGGTTCTTAAAAGATGCATCCACTTGAATGTCTTTGACAGATTGGGGGAGGGAAGGATATTGGAACATGGCATTTCCAATCACAATATTCACATCGAAAGCAGGGAGTGTGTCTCCTTGCATAATACCTTTTGCAGTAGCTGCAAGTGTGATAGTTCCATCTGTTTTGATAGTCTCAAAATCTTTGTTGTAGATTGACGGAATCAAGGAGAGGATGTCTTTAAACTGAACTTTAGATGTATTGACGGTCATGTCCATATCATATCCGTTAGGAAGCATTTTGAACCAACCATTGAGGCTTGTCTGAATAGCATTCAGACTGATAGTATTATCTTTCAGGGAGAAGAGCATATTGTTCAGGTCAGCTTCGGCAGTGATGTCTGCTTCAATTTTTGCTTTGCTTAGATACGTGATATTGCCCATCGTATAAGATAGTTCGCCGATAGTTGCATTTGTTTCCATTGTAGTCTGATCTGCAGAAAAGTCACCACTCAGAGTCAGGTTCAGATTGTTGATAAGTGCATCCATCTGTGCTTGTCGTTCGTCATAATGAATACGGGCATTGGTAATCACCAATTTTTTCAATGCCAGTTTCATCGTGCTACTTTCTCCTGTAGTATCCGTTTCGACTTCTTTGGCCTCCTTCATGATGTCCCAGTTTGCCTTGCCGTCTGGAAGAACGATAGCATGAATGGTTGGTTCGTTTAATATTACTTTGTTGATTTCGATACCGTTACTTCCCATCACACTCATTACATTGACAGCTACCTGAAGCTTCTTGATTGAGAGCAGCGTATCGTTTTCAAATTCTCCAACTCCTGCAATAGAGAGATTGTTAAGTGTTACGGTCACTTTTGGGAAGTTTCGAATAAAACTCAGATCCAGTGAAGTAAAATCTAATTTGGCACTAAGCATCTTGTTGCTTTCTTTCTTTGCGATTTCCAATACTTTACCTTTAAATGCAAAAGGAAGTATAAGTAGTATGGCAAAGAATACAATCAGAACTATACCTGTGATTTTAAAAGTTTTTCTCATCGTTACTTATAATTAATCTGTTATAATACTCTTTTTCGAACGAGTTTAGGTCGAAAGATGACCTTATTCTTTAGTAACGGTTCTGTTAAGGAAGTTATTGTTCTACTGGTTTTCAATATGTTGAAGGATTTCCTGCTGCTCATCCGGGTGGAACCAGGTAATCTCAGGATCACGTTTAAACCAAGTCATCTGTTTACGTGAATAAATACGGCTGTTCTGCTTGATTTTTTCAATTGCATAGTCAAGTGTCCACTCTCCGTCAATATACTTGAACAGCTCTTTGTATCCAACTGTATTAAGCGCATTATGATGACGGAAAGGATACAACCGCTTTGCTTCTTCGAGCAAACCTTTTCTCATCATTTCATCTACCCTTTGATTGATACGTTGATACAATACTTCGCGTTCCAGAATGAGTCCTATCTTTATTATGTTGAACGGACGCTCTGCTTTCTTGTTCGTGCGGAATGAAGTATATGTTTTCCCGCTTGTCAGACAGATTTCCAATGCGTGAAGCACACGCTTGTGATTCTTCAGGTCAACAATCTGGTAATATTCGGGGTCTAGTTTAAATAGTCTTTTTTGCATCGGTTCCAGCCCTTCTTCTTCATATTCTCTAACCAGCTGGAGACGAATCTCATTATTGACATTTGGAAGATAATCAATACTGTTGCAGACGGCATCAAGATACATCATCGAACCACCGCACATCAATAGGGTATCTTTTTGTTGAAAGAGTGTATCGAGAGTTTTCATCACCAATTCCTCAAATTGCCAGGCATTGAAATAGTGATCAATATCCAAAATCCCAACAAAGTAATGTTCAATACCTTGTTGTTCATGAAGGGTAGGAGCCGCTGTTCCAATGACCATTTCCTTGTATATCTGCCGAGAATCGGCAGATAGAATCGGAGAATGAAAATGTTTTGCCAACTTCAGACTTAAGTCTGTTTTTCCAACTCCTGTAGGACCCAGCAGAACAATTAACGTCTTCTTTTTAGAGCATGTCATCTCCACTTTGGTTTCCACTACTTGGGTCTAATACGTCAAATCCTTCATCATCCAACTCATTGAGGTCAAAGTCTTCATCCCCATAGAACGATTCATCTGTATCAATAAGAGGAGTCTGAGTCGCAATTAATTCGTCAAAGTCCGTTTCTTGCTTAGGTGGAAGACCTTTTGATAAAGTGCATTTTGCCTGTTTCAATGACCTGCCTGTTTCAATGTCTTTCAATTCCATAAAGAAAGCACGCTCAGTCAAGTTGTCAAAGATAAATATAAGACGTTGTCCTTCTTCAGAAATAAGTTCGCTGAGCCTTGTCTCTTTCATAACCCAGTTGTCCTTGTCGAAACCAGTTTCCATTTCTTCAAGGGTTACTTCTGTCTCTTTCTCCCAATCATAGGTGCAGATAAAGAATGAGGTTAACTGATCCTTTTTGAAATCAACAGATTCAAGGATTGCCTCATTAAGATCAAAGAATGTTGCTTCAGCGTCGATATCAATTTTCCGGATAAAATCATCGACTTCGTCTGATATAATAAGAAATTTAAAAATCATAATATGTCCCTTTCAAGTTCTTAATGATTAACTAAAATAGCTTTTAATAATACCTCTCGATGAATTTTTTACAAATGTGATCACCTCATCGCGTTCTTTTGTTGCCGGAAGTTCTGCTTCAATTCGGGCAATTGCGTCCGAATTGTTAAAGCCAGAAAGATACAGGTATCGATAAATTTCCTGGATGTCTCTGATTTGTTCATTGGTATATCCTCTTCTTCTCAAACCGATGGAGTTGATTCCTGCATACGAGAGAGGCTCACGGCCGGCTGTAATAAAAGGAGGTATATCCTTATTTACATGTGAACCACCCTGAAGCATGATATGTGCTCCAATATGAGTAAATTGATGTATCAGACAGCCCCCACTGATGATAGCATAATCGTCAATCACAACTTCTCCGGCAAGTTGGGTCGCATTAGAGATAATAATGTTATTGCCTAGTTTGCAGTCATGTGCAATATGGTTATATGCCATGATGAGACAGTTATTCCCAATGACGGTTTTGCCTTTCGATGCAGTACCTCTGTTTACAGTTACAAATTCACGTATAGTAGTATTGTCTCCGATTTCTGCAGTCGTTTCTTCTCCCGAAAATTTCAGGTCTTGAGGGATGCCTCCAATAACAGCTCCGTTGCAAATCAGGCAATTCTTTCCAATCCGGCTTCCCTCGAGAATCGATGCATTTGAGCAGATTCGTGTTCCTTCTCCAATAATCACATTTTTATCTATCGTAACAAATGGATCAATGACAACATTGGGAGCTATTTTTGCATCGGGATGTATATAGGCTAATGGTTGTTTCATTTTAATTATTGTTTGTTTTTTACAATTTGAGCCATAAATTCAGCTTCGGCAACGATCTTATCTCCCACAAAAGCATATCCCTTCATGCAAGCGATACCACGACGGATGGGAGAAACGAATTCAAGATGAAACAGGATAGTATCTCCCGGGACTACCTTCTGTCGGAATTTTACGCCATCAATTTTCAAAAAGTAGGTTGAATAGAGTTGTGGGTCTTTGACACTGTTTAGTACCAATAAGCCTCCTACCTGAGCCATCGCTTCCACAAGTAAGACACCTGGCATGACAGGCTCTTGTGGGAAATGTCCGACAAAGAATGTTTCGTTGACAGAAGCATTCTTAAGTCCAACTATATACGTTTCACCCAAGCCAATGATTTTATCGACCATCAAAAAGGGCCAACGGTGTGGCAGAAGTTCGCGGATTCGATTAATATCCATGACAGGAGCAGCATCTGGATTATACTCAGGACTTTGTACCTCTACACGTTTCAGATACTTACGAATTCCTTTTGTTACCTGACTGTTAACTGTATGACCAGGGCATGTTGCAATTACTTTTCCTTTGAAGGGTCTTCCAATAAGAGCAAAATCTCCAATCAGATCAAGCAACTTATGCCTGGCAGGTTCATTCTCATAAACAAGAGATTTGTGATTCAGATAGCCAGTCTTATTTTCTTTTAGATGTGGCTGACCCATCAAGTCGGCCAAAGAATTCACATCTTCATTAGGAAGTAGTTCATCATAAATGACTATTGCGTTATCAAGATCTCCGCCCTTGATCAGATTACGATCGAGCAAGGGCTTAATCTCTCGGACAAAAACAAATGTGCGGCAACTTGCAATTTCTTTGCCGAAATCACTCAGATTATCTAACGTAGCATATTGATTTTTAAGAATACTTGAAGGGTAGCTTACCAGTGTATGGACACTAAATTTGTCATCAGGAAGAATAACAATAGATGAACCTTTGCCATCGGAATATTCGATCTTATTTTTAACAACAAAATATTTCTTATCTGCATCTTGTTCTACCGTTCCAACCTTAAGAATATTCTCCATATACAGACGTGAACTGCCATCTAGAATTGGGAACTCAGGTGCATTCACTTCAATGATACAATTGTCAATCTCTGAAGCGTACAGGGCTGCCATCGAATGTTCGATAGTACTTACATGTACATTGTTATTTGCAATAGTTGTACCCCTTGATGTATCAACTATATTTTCTGCGACAGCATCAATTAATACTGGGATCTCCAAGTCAATACGTTTAACTACATAGCCTGTATTAATCTCTGCAGGCAGAAGAGTGATAGTAATATCAAGTCCTGTATGCAAGCCTTTACCACTGAGAGTAAATCCCTCTTTTAGCGTTCTCTGTTTTGACATAGATTTTTATTTTGCAATAGATAATTTTAAAGCTTCAATTTCTTTTTGCAGCATGGATACTGTTTTGTACAGTTCCGGCAGCTTCTTATAAACAACATTTGACCGGGCAAAGTCTTTAATGTCTATGGCGGGAGCACCCAAAAGTGAAGATGCTATTTTGACATCTCCACTGACACCGGCTTGTGCGCCAATATTACTGCGAGCAGCTACATGAATATGACCTGCAAATCCGACCTGCCCACCGACCATGCACCATTCTCCAATTTTTGTAGAACCTGCAATGCCAACCTGTGCTGCCATTACTGTGTGTTCACCAATTTCGACATTGTGAGCTACCTGAATAAGGTTATCCAGTTTCACACCTTTATGTATATGAGTAGTACCCATAGTGGCGCGGTCTATTGTTGTATTTGCTCCGATTTCAACATTGTCATCAATAGTGACGATGCCAATTTGTGGGATCTTTGAATAACCATCAACAGATGGGGCAAATCCAAATCCATCCGATCCGATAACGGATCCCGCATGCAGGATACAGTTATTTCCAATAATACAACCGTCATAAACCTTTGCTCCGGGGTAGAGGGTTATATTGTCGTAGAGAGTTACATTGTCACCGATATAGACCTGAGGATATATTCTGACGTCATTACCAATTGTGCAATTTTCGCCTATATAGGAGAACTCTCCGATATAGGCATTTTCACCTATAGTTGAACCGGGAGAGATAAATGCAAGAGAAGAAATACCCTTTTTTTTTGGCTTAGCCTGCTCAATCAGATTCAGTAGTGATGCAAGCGAATTATATGCGTTTTCTACTTTAATAAGAGTCGCATCTATGGATTGCTCAGGAATGAAATCGTTATTTACCAAAACAATACTTGCATGGGTGATATAAATATAAGGCGTGTATTTAGTATTCGCTAAAAAAGTAAGCGTTCCCGACTTTCCTTCTTCAATTTTCGAAAGACTGCTTACTCTGACGTTCTCGTTTCCGATTACCTCACCATGCAAGAAGTCTGCTATCTGTCTGGCGGAAAAATCCATGATTCTCTAGTGATTAAGTGTGTTGAAGGCGAAAGGCTCACTGTACAACACAATATTATTATGCAAATAAATGAAAAATAATTGACATAAGATATGAACAGACTCATTTTTTACATAAGAGAAGCCATTTGCTCCTGAAGATTTCGAGCTTCTTTTCTAGCTTCAGCGGCAAAATCCTCTCCTTTTCCAGCATAGATGATTTGTCTGGAAGAGTTTACGAGAAGCCCGTACTGATTATTTTTACCATATTCAAATACCTCTTCCAGACTACCCCCTTGTGCTCCTACACCTGGTACAAGTAGAAAGTGATTTGGAACTACTTTGCGTACGTCTTCAAATAAACTACCCCTGGTAGCACCCACTACGTACATCAAGTTATCCTCAGTTCCCCAGTTCTGAGACACACGAAGCACTTTCTCAAAGAGTCGTTCTCCATTAGTATCTTCAGTCATTTGAAAATCCATAGAACCATTGTTTGAGGTAAGAGCCAGTAAAATAACCCATTTCCCTTTATACTTTAAAAATGGCTTTACGCTATCTTCTCCCATATATGGAGCAACAGTGACAGCATCAAGGTCAAGATGTCCGAAAAATGTTTCAGCATACATCTCAGACGTATTCCCAATATCACCCCGCTTTGCATCTGCAATGATAAAAATATCAGGGAAATTTACCTTTATATAGTTGACTGTTTTTTCAAAAGCATTCCATCCGGTAAGTCCTAAACTCTCGTAGAATGCGAGATTTGGTTTATATGCAACACATAAATCGTGTGTTGCATCAATGATTGCCTTGTTAAACGCAAATATAGGATCCTCCTCTTTCAGAAGATGTACAGGTATTTTCTTCAGATCTGTATCTAGTCCAATGCATAAAAAGGATTTCTTACGTTGAATGTTTGCGGCTAATTCTGATTTGTTCATATTCTGTCTGCTAGTTTATAACTCACTTTCCTTTAAACGTTCTGCATTTTCTGCAACAATCAGTTGGTCGATGCAGTTTTGAATATCTCCTCCCATGAATGCGGATAAATTATATATGGTGTAATTGATCCGATGATCAGTAATTCTTCCCTGTGGATAGTGATATGTACGTATCTTAGCAGATCGGTCACCAGTTGAAACCATTGTTTTTCTTTTGCCGGCAATCTCATCCATATACTTTTGATATTCCATATTGTAGATTCGGCTTCGCAACTCAACCATAGCTTTAGCCTTGTTTTTTATCTGAGACTTTTCATCTTGGCACTGTACCGTGATTCCGGTAGGTAAGTGGACTAGTCGAATTGCTGAGTAAGTGGTGTTGACAGATTGTCCACCGTGACCGGATGCACAGAAGATATCCGTCCGGATATCATTTTCATTGAGGTCGATGTCAAATTCTTCAGCTTCGGGAAGAACAGCAACCGTTGCTGCTGAGGTGTGAATCCTTCCTTGTGTTTCTGTCGCAGGAACTCGCTGTACCCGGTGTACTCCACTCTCATATTTCAACGTTCCATACACTTTATCTCCACTTACAGAAAATATGATTTCTTTATAACCTCCTGAAGTGCCTTCGGTGAAACTGGTGATTTCAACTTTCCATCCTTTATTCTCACAATATTTTGAGTACATCCGGAAAAGATCTCCCGCAAAAATTGCAGCTTCATTTCCACCAGTTCCTCCACGAATCTCCATAATGGCATTCTTGTCATCCTGAGAATCTGCTGGTACGAGAAGTAATTTGATTTCTTCTTCGATCTCAGGCAAGCGTTTCTGGTAGTTGTTCAGTTCTTCACGTACATATTCCTTCATTTCAGGATCATCTTCATCCTTCACCATAATTTTTGCTTCATCAATAGCTTGACAAACAGAGATATATTCTTGTCGCGCTTTTGCTATGCATTCCAGGTCGTGGTATTCCTTTGTGAGTTTTACAAAACGTTTACGGTCTGCAATTACCTCAGGATCTGTTATAAAAGTGGATACTTCTTCATAACGGTTTACCAAACCGTTTAGTTTATCCAGAAAAGTGTTATAGTCTGCCATCAATCAATATCTGAATTCACCAAATTCACTTCTGATAATCAACTCTTTTTTCTCAGAAGATTCAACTCTCCCGATGATTTTCGCATCAATATTAAAGGATTTGGAGATGGCGATAATCTCGTCAGCATATTCAGGAGAAAGATATATTTCCATGCGATGTCCCATGTTGAATACTTTGTACATCTCCTGCCACTCAGTACCAGATTGTTTCTGAATAGTCTTAAAAAGAG
The DNA here is from genome assembly GCA_963677415.2 of Bacteroidales bacterium. GTDB lineage: Bacteria > Bacteroidota > Bacteroidia > Bacteroidales > JAQUTK01 > JAQUTK01. The sequence continues at coordinate 133,322 of CAXXFJ010000011.1, forward strand.
GAGGAATGGAAAACAAGTTGTCTTTGATGACGCGTACGTTGTCTACAAAATGAAGCACTTTTGTTTGTGCTCCACCTGAACAATGAACCATTCCATGGATTTGCGGGCGCAGTTTATCTAGTATCATTTTGATTACCGGTGCATAAGTCCGAGTAGCTGATAATACCATCTTTCCCGCGTCAATGTCCAATCCCTCAATAGGATCGGTGAGCGAAAGTTTGCCGGAATATACTAACTCCTCAGGGACGGAACAATCAAAGCTTTCCGGATATTTCTTGGACAGATAGTTTGCAAAGACATCGTGTCGTGCAGAAGTCAGACCATTACTGCCCATTCCGGCATTATATTCTTTCTCATAAGTAGCCTTACCAAAAGAGGATAGTCCGACTATCACATCACCCGGACGGATATTCGCATTATTGATCACAGCATCCCTTCTCATACGACATGTTACCGTGCTGTCCACAATGATTGTACGGACTAAATCACCAACATCAGCAGTCTCTCCACCAGTGCCATAAACACCTACACCCATGGACCGAAGTTCGGCTAATAGTTCGTCAGTACCATTGATTATTGCAGAGATTACTTCCCCTGGAATCAGATTCTTATTCCGTCCGATGGTAGAAGAAACCAAAATATTATTATCCGCTCCTATACAAAGCAGGTCATCAATATTCATGATAAGCGCATCTTGGGCAATACCTTTCCAAACTGAAATATCACCGGTTTCTTTCCAGTAGATATAAGCAAGAGAGGATTTTGTTCCGGCCCCATCGGCATGCATAATGTTGCAAAAATCAGGATCTCCTCCAAGAATATCTGGGATGATTTTACAAAAAGCTTTAGGAAAGATTCCCTTATCGATGTTCCTTATCGCATTGTGTACATCTTCTTTGGAGGCAGACACCCCCCGTAGATAATATCGTTGATCGCTCATTGTGTACTGTTTAGTTAACAATCGACAAAGGTAGCTTTTTTTTTATTATCTTGGAAATATCCAGTCAATCATTCCATATTTGCCAGCCAATAATGGCTTGCAACAAGAGCATCTCCAGTCCGTTTTTTGTCAGAGCACCTTGCGCCTCTCCCTTTAGCATAAACGCTGTTTTTTCAGGATTATAGAGTAAATCGTATAATAAATGCTTGTCCGAAAGATACTCGTAAGGAATTGGAGGATAGTTGTTTATATTTGGATACATGCCTTGCGGAGTCGAGTTTATAATGATTGAATAATCTTCGATGATATTTTCGTCAATATCCTCATATGTCAGAGCACCGTTTTTTCCGGTGCGTGAAACAAACAAATAGTCAATTCCTAGACTTTTTAGTGCATAGGCTACCGCTTTAGAAGCACCTCCTGTGCCAAGAATCAATGCTTTTCGGTGGTTGGGTTTCAATAATCCTTCGAGAGTTAAAGCAAAAGCTTTCCAATCAGAATTAAATCCTTTTAATTTAACTTTATCTTTATTGCGGACGAATTTAATGACATTGACAGCTCCAATCTCTTTAGCACATGGGTCCATTTCGTCGAGCATAGGAATTATTTTCTCTTTGTAGGGTTTGGTCACATTCAGCCCACACAACTTCTTCTGTGTTTTGACAATTGTTGTCAAGTCATTGAGATCAGGAATCTCAAAATTGACATATTCAGCTTCAAGTTCCTCTGAAAGGAACTTGTTATTGAAGAAATCTTTAGAGAATGAATGTCCCAATGGGTATCCTACTAATCCGTATACTTGTTTCATGCTAATCTTTTTTTTAGTAGTTTACTTATTCGGTTTTTCTGCTGTGTATAAGCCGCAAATTCCAAATGTAAGTGATTCAAAACGAGCATTCTGGAAACCGACCTTTGAAAGAATCCGGGTCATTTCACCAAACTGAGGAACTGCTGCAATTGACTCAGGTAGATATTCGTAAGCCCTTTTATCTTTTGATAATGATTTGCCCAGAAAAGGCATGACTATTTTTGCATAACAATGAAACAATTGTTTCATTGGAAAAGTCTGTGGAGTTGCAAGCTCCAAAATGGAAAGATGTCCTCCGGGTTTCATAACCCGAAACATTTCCGTATATCCTGCCTCTATATTCTCGAAATTTCTGACTCCGAAAGCTGCAATAACTGCATCAAAAAGATCATCGTCAAAGGAAAGCGAAATGCAATCTTCTTGTTTGAAGTCAATACTTTCTGACAATCCCAATGATGATACCTTCTTTCTACCAATTTCCATCATTCCAGTTGAAAGATCAATACCTGTAATTCTCTCCGGATGAAGAATATTAAACGCATTGATCGCATAGTCACCTGTTCCAGTTGCCACATCAAGAATCACTTTTGGAGCAAAAGGTTTTAATACCATAATACCTTTTTTTCGCCAATATCTATCAATACCTATCGAAGCTGTGTGATTGAAACGGTCATAATTAGGAGCAATGTTATTAAACATTTCTCTCACCTGATCTGTTTTTCGATCTTTCCGGTTATAAGGGACAATATTTTCAACTTCTTTTTTCATTTTGCAAGAAAAGCGAGAATGTTCTTTTCGATACGTGCTACAACATCATCCGTATCAGCTTTCACAAATTTCTCGCCGACAATAGATTCATACAGCTCAATATATCGATCAGAGACACTATTTACATATTCATCCGTCATATCCGGAACCTGTTGACCGGTTTTCCCCATAAAGTTATTTTCGATCAGCCACTGACGTACAAACTCTTTCGATAATTGTTTTTGTGATTCACCTTTTTCAAAGCGTTCTTCAAAACCTTTCGCATAGAAATAGCGGGAGGAGTCTGGCGTGTGGATCTCATCAATCAGATAAATTTTCCCATCTTTCTTGCCAAATTCATATTTAGTGTCGACCAAAATGAGTCCTTTTGACGCGGCGATTTCGCTTCCTCTTAGAAATAGTGCCATGGTGTACTTCTCCATCAATTCATAATCCTCTTTACTCACAAGACCCTGATCAATAATCTCCTCTTTAGATATATTTTCATCATGACCTTCATCAGCTTTTGTGGTAGGAGTAATTATCGGAGCTGGAAACTTCTGATTCTCTTTCAATCCTTCTGGAAGCAATACCCCGCATAAATTGCGCACGCCTGAAGCATAGTCTCTCCATGCGCTTCCGGTAAGATAGCCCCGGATAATCATTTCCACCCGAAAACCTTCGCATCGTATACCTACAGTGACCATTGGGTCTGGTGTCGCAATCTTCCAGTTTGGCACAATATCCGCTGTTGCATCCAGGAAACTGGCAGCAATCTGATTCAAAACTTGCCCTTTGAAAGGAATACCTTTCGGTAAAACAACGTCAAAAGCGGAAATACGGTCTGTAGCTACCATAACCAACAGTTCGTCATTAATGTTATATACATCGCGTACTTTTCCGTGATATACACTCTTTTGTCCGGGAAGGTTGTAATCGGTTCTAGTTAGTGCTTGCTTCATAATGTATCTGTATTTATTGTGACAGTAAAGTTTAAATTGATCTCTCTTTATGATTGTACAAAGGTACATATTCGTTTTGAATAGCTCGTTTATCATATTCAAAAATAATCATAATTAAGCTCTTTAATTTACTTTCTCAGAAGCGGTTTGTTCACTTCAGTCCCCTCTTGGTATTATTTTTTTAAATATGCAGTTTACAAATATATCCTTGTTAGGTTTTTTTCTGCTGACTCTTCGTTTTTGACTTTTTTATTGTACTTTTGCAGTTCTGAATCAAAAAGAATAAAGTATGAAAAGAATGAAATCTCATATTTCCTCCAAAATTTTATTGTTTTGTGTTTTTGCTTTGATAAGCTCTTGCAAGGATGAAGCAAAGAAATCTCCCGATACTTCCTCCTTATATGCATTCTCACATTATGGAAAGACTTTCTCTGATTTAAACGAGACTCATCTAAGTGCAGCTCAGTCCATTGGCATTGAACCTGTCTCCTCCCGTGAAGAAGCGGTGGGTCTTAAAGGAAAACTCGAAGAAGTGAAATCAAACAAAAATTATCAGATAGACGAACTGACCCATTCCATCCCTTTCCTGGTTCCCAAAGCCAAAGAATTACTTGAAGATATTGCTGAGAATATGTCAGACTCTCTTGTGAATAAACGTATCCCTGCTTATACAATTAATGTGACAAGTATCACACGTACTCAGGAAGATATCAAGAACTTGCAAAGAAATAATAGTAATTCATCCTCCAATTCCGCGCATTTGTATGGAACGACTTTCGATGTATCATATGTGCGTTTCAATCAAAAAACTGATAATGGCTGGTTTGGTACCAAAAAAAGTGAAGAAGCGAGCACGGCATTACTCAAGAGTGTACTGGCGCAAGTGCTGTATGATCTTCGAAAAGAAGGTAGATGTTATGTTCGATATGAGGTCAAACAAGGATGTTTTCATATAACCGCACGATAATGCATCGTTATTTCATTTATCTTTCCTATGACGGAAGCCGGTATTGCGGTTGGCAAATTCAACCGAATGCCCTTTCTGTGCAAGCCGTTTTAGAAGAAAGTCTTGCTGTATTACTCCGGATGACAACCCCAGTTACCGGTGCGGGTCGTACAGATGCAGGAGTTCATGCCCGGTTGATGGTAGCTCATTTTGATACGATCCTGTCTGTAGACACATCTTTGCTGACCCAGAAGCTGAATCGTATTCTTCCCCCTGAAATTGCGATATTTAAGATTTTAGAGGTGAGGAGTGATGCCCATGCCCGTTATGATGCTTTAAGACGAACATATGAATATTGGTTGACACCAGACAAGTCCCCTTTCAACCGCCAATGGACGTACCGGTATTACGGTTCAATGAACTTTGAACGAATGAATGAGGCTTGTAAGATCCTGATGGAATATACCGATTTTACTAGTTTTAGCAAACTTCATACGGATGTCAAGACAAATGATTGTCAGATTTATAAGGCGGAGTGGACAGAGCGGGAGAATCATCTTTACGTATTTACGATTCAAGCCGATCGGTTCTTGCGTAATATGGTCCGCGCGATTACTGGTACCCTGATTGAAGTAGGAAAGGGCAAATTGACATATGAGGGGTTTCGGCAGGTGATAGAGCAAAAAGATCGATCAGCCGCAGGTTCCTCGATGCCTGCACAGGCACTTTTCCTTACAAGAATAGAGTATGATGATACTTTGTTCCTTCCTGAGAAGACAGAGATCAGATAGTTGCTTTAAATCTTACAAAATATATATGTGGTTACTTCTGGCATTCAGTTCAGCATTCTTTCTGGGTTGGTATGACATATCAAAAAAGACCTCTCTAAAAGAAAATGCAGTCATTCCGATTCTTTTTCTGAACGTATTGACCTGCTGTCTGATCTTTTTTCCTGCTCTTGTGCTTTCTTTCCTAAAGCCGGAATTGCTTGCAGGCTCTATGTTTGATATACCACAGATTCCCTGGGAACAGCATGGCTATTTGATGCTGAAATCTTGCATTGTATTATCTTCCTGGCTGTTTGCCTATTTCTCTATGAAGCATCTTCCTATCACTATTACTTCACCGGTCAAAGCATCGCAACCGGTTCTTACATTAGTGGGTGCAATGCTCATTTTCTCTGAGCGGCTCAATCTGTATCAGTGGATAGGAGTTATCCTCTCACTGGTTTCATTCTATATATTGTCACAAGCCGGTAAAAAAGAAGGAATTTCCTTTAAAAGAAATGTATGGGTATTTTTCATTTTTCTCGCTATTATCACCGGGGCAATAAGTGGGTTATATGATAAATACCTGATGAGTCGCTTTGATAAGATGACCGTTCAGGTTTGGTACAACTATTATCAGTTGGTACTGATGACGCTAATCGTCCTTTTTTTGTGGTTTCCTTTTCGAAAGAAAACGACACCTTTTCACTGGTCATGGGCAATTCCTTTGATCTCAATATGCCTGACTATCTCAGATTTTCTTTACTTTTGGGCCTTGAGCTATGACGACTCAATGATAGCGATCGTTTCAATGATACGTCGAGGTAGCGTTGTTGTCTCTTTTATTGGAGGTGTATTCATTTTTCGTGAGAGAAATCTGAAGTCCAAAGCTCTGGATTTGCTTTTGGTATTACTGGGAATGTTCTTTATTTATTTAGGTTCCAAATAATTATTACAATGAAAAGTTCTTTCATCCTTTTTGTCTTTGCTTTTCTGACTCTTTTCTCTTCAGCAAAAGTTGAAGCACAGAATATGTCTACGCTTTTTCTCTCTATGCCGGAGGATCTGTTATACAATTTGAACAATGAGATGCGACGCGATCTTATTGACCTGATTGCTGCTGGCAATAAAGCCACTGTTTCGAATATTATGGGAGGTACATCCGAACTAAAGACGTTAACCGGCGATTATATTTTGCTTCAAAACACATCATCCAGTACCATTGAGGCAAAAATACTCTCTCTGGTAGACTCCTCAAGGGTTATTTGTGTTATTTCAACGATTTTTTCCCCTGTGGCGGATAGTAGGGTAGAGTTTTATTCATTGAAATGGGAACTACAAAAAGGGAACTTCTTCACCCCTCCAACACCTGTTGATTTTATGATTAAGCTAACAAAGGAGGAACAGCAGAAAGTACTTTCCCTCTTTGACGCGGTATTTATGCAGTATACACTATCTTCCGTTACTACTCAATTGACTGCAACTCTTACTTCTTTAAAGTATCTCTCAGAGGAGCATCAGACGGAGGTTAAGCCTTATCTGAAAGATAATCGGCTGAACTTCCAGTGGAATGGAAAATTCAGCCGATCACAATAACTTCAAACAAAGATTACAGCTGCTCCTTGATGAATTGATTCATTATAGCTTCATTCGCTTCAATACTTTGTACTAGTTTGAATTGAGCTTTTGTCCTTTGCAGGTTGTGTCCCGGAAACATTGTCTTGTAATAAGTGTCCCCATTCAGATAATCAGTCAGGAAGCGGACAGTCTGCATATAAGTGAGCAACTTTGCACCGAAAGGAAGATTCTCTATTTCAATGGGTAGTAAGAAATTCTTTGCCGTTTCGAGATATCCTTTTGTGTAGGCTTTGAATATCTCCAGATTTACGTTTACGTTGTCGAGATTCGCATCATCTTCAGCTCCGGTATTTGCTCCTGTACGTATGAAATCGCCGAAGTCGGATAGTACATACCCAGGCATTACAGTATCAAGATCAATTACGCAAAGCACATTACCTGCTTTATCAAACAAAACATTATTGACTTTTGTATCACAGTGATTTATGCGTTTTGGTAGTTTGCCCTCGCGATGCAGTCGTTCTGCTTTGCACATATCTTCTGCACGTTTCTCTATCTCATCGATATAATATTTTACGCTCTCCGCTCTGCCTGCCTTATTTTCAGCCAGTGCTTCATGAAATTGTTGCAGACGGAATTCCATGTTATGAAAGTTGGGAATCGTTTCACCTAGTGGCTCACCGGGAATATCTGCAAGTTTGTTCTGAAAATCGCCGAAAGCTTTTCCTGCAACATAGGAGAGCTCTGGAGTAACAGCCTCAAAACTCTGGCTTTCAGGTATCATGTCCATTACACGCCAGTAAGCATCACCTGTAAAATAGTATGTTTTCCCAGTTTCTTCGCATGGGTAGAAATGCAATACTTTACGATCAATATCAGTGGCATTCTCTTCCGTTAGTTTTTTACGGATCTGTGCGGTTACACGTTCAATGTTACTCTGTAGCATATCCACATTTTTGAAGATCTGGTGATTGATCTTCTGGAGTACAAATTCTTTTCCGCTTGTCGTTGTGACTTTTAATGTTGTGTTGATCCAACCGCCACCGAATGGTGCAATGGTTTTAGGGATCGTGTTAGTCTCAAATTTTGAGAAAATTTCAAAAGTTTCTTCTGTCATGACTGAAAGTTTTATTATCAAAGGGTTAATTAATTAATCGGGCAAAAGTACAAAAAATATAGAATTAATGCACTTTGTGAAATGGATTCTTTGAGAATAATCGAATCCGTACTTTTATGATAAACTGAGTGATACAAGAAAGGCCTTTTTGCTCGGAAGCAAAAAGGCTTTTCTTGTATTGTAGAATAAGAGTATTATTTTCTCTCCATACGATTTTTGTAGCGGGTCATAAACTTATCAACACGTCCGGCTGTATCCACCATATTAGACTTACCTGTATAGAACGGGTGAGACGTGTTAGAGATCTCAATCTTTATCAACGGATAAGATACCCCATCAAGTTCGATTTCCTCTTTTGCATTAATAGTAGAACGGGTGATAAAAGTATCGCCGTTTGACATGTCTTTAAAAACTACTGGGCGGTAGTTCTCAGGATGAATACCTTTTTTCATTATGATATGTATTTATTATTTATATACGAGTATATTTTTCGGACTGCAAAGTTAAGTCTTTACTCTGATAAAAAAAAGGATTTCGAATATTATTTCTAACTCCATCTGTTTTTCTTTGAAAAGAAGGTTCTAAAAACTCGTCTATTTATAGCTTTTTAGAAGTTCTTTTGGTATTAATCCGATGATTATTACTATCTTTGTCCCAGTTTTTTAGTACAAACATCAAAAATAAACAATCATGATTAATTACAAAGATCTTGGTCTTGTAAACACCAACGAAATGTTTGCAAAGGCAATCAAAGGTGGATATGCAATTCCGGCTTTCAACTTCAATAACATGGAACAATTGCAGGCTATTATTATGGCTGCAGTAGAAACTAAATCACCAGTTATTCTTCAGGTTTCTAAAGGAGCTCGTAGCTATGCAAATCAAACATTGCTTCGTTATATGGCTGAAGGAGCTGTTGAATATGCAAAAGAACTCGGATGTGAAAAACCACAGATTGTATTACATTTGGATCACGGCGATTCTTTCGAAACCTGCAAATCATGTGTTGATATGGGCTTTTCTTCTGTTATGATTGATGGATCACATCTTCCATACGATGAAAATGTTGCTCTTACAAAGAAAGTTGTTGAATATGCACATGCTAATAATGTATCTGTAGAAGGTGAACTTGGAGTATTGGCAGGTGTTGAAGACGAAGTAAGCGCAGAACACCATACCTATACTAAACCGGAAGAAGTGGTTGACTTTGTTACCAAGACCGGTTGCGACAGTTTGGCTATTTCTATTGGTACATCACATGGAGCAAATAAGTTCACTCCGGCACAATGTACTCGTGATGCAAACGGTTTGCTTGTTCCTCCTCCATTGCGTTTCGATGTATTGGAAGGTGTAGAAAAAGAACTTCCTGGTTTCCCAATCGTGCTTCACGGATCTTCTTCAGTTCCGCAGGAAGAGATTGCACTCATCAACAAATACGGTGGTGCTATGAAAGATGCAATTGGTATTCCCGAAGAGCAACTACGTAAAGCAGCTGCATCTGCAGTTTGCAAGATCAATATTGATTCAGACAGCCGTTTGGCTATGACTGCTGCAATCCGTCAGGTATTTGCTGAAAAGCCAGCTGAGTTTGACCCACGTAAGTATCTTGGACCAGCTCGCGACAACATGAAAAAATTATACAAACACAAGATTGAAAATGTTCTTGGATCAGCTAACAAGCTGGACTAATTCTATTTCATCTTTACACAAAGAAGGCTGCTTCAATTGAGGCAGCCTTCTTTTATTATAGGAGAGTAGTTTATCAATAAGCGAACAACGGATATTTCTTCATCGTTTCGTTGACGCGTTTGCGAATGGAAGCAATCACTTGCTCATTTTCAACATTGCCCAATACCGTCTCAATCATCTCTGCAATCTCCACCATTAGATCTTCTTTTGCTCCACGGGTAGTGATAGCAGGCGTACCCAAGCGAATACCGGAAGTCAGAAAAGGAGAGCGGCTATCAAAAGGAACCATATTCTTATTTACGGTGATATCAGCAGCAACCAGAACCTTTTCAGCTACTTTGCCTGTAAGATCTGGAAATTTAGAACGAAGATCTACCAGCATGGAATGATTATCAGTGCCTCCGGATACGATTGTGAAACCGCGTTTGATAAGTTCCTCTGCAAGTTTGGCTGCATTTTTCTTTACCTGTGTCTGGTATTCTTTATATTCCGGTTCGAGCGCTTCGCCGAAAGCGACTGCTTTAGCAGCAATCACATGTTCGAGAGGTCCACCTTGAGTTCCTGGAAATACAGCTGAGTCAAGTATTTGAGACATCATTTTTATTTCCCCTTTAGGAGTTGTTTTTCCCCATGGATTTGGAAAATCTTTTCCCAGCAGGATAATACCTCCACGTGGTCCACGCAAGGTTTTGTGCGTTGTTGAAGTAACGATATGAGCCCATTTCAATGGATTTTCAAGTAAACCGGCGGCAATAAGTCCGGCAGGGTGAGCCATGTCAATCATCAGCAAAGCACCTACCTTATCGGCTATTTCACGCATACGCTTATAGTTCCATTCACGAGAATAAGCTGATCCTCCTCCAATAATCATTTTGGGTTGCTCTTTCAATGCAATTTCTTCCATCTGGTCGTAATCCACATATCCACTCTCATTTAAGTTATAAGCACATGGAGTGTAGAGAAGTCCCGAACTATTCACTGCAGAACCATGAGATAAGTGTCCGCCATGAGCCAGATTCAGACCCATAAATTTATCACCTGGATTCAGACAGGCCAATAATACAGCACTATTTGCCTGAGCTCCAGAGTGAGGTTGTACATTTGCCCATTCAGCACCAAAAAGTTCCTTTAGTCTGTCAATGGCAATTTGTTCGCTCTCATCCACCACTTCGCAGCCTCCATAATACCGTTTCCCGGGATATCCTTCCGCGTATTTATTGGTCAGGCACGAGCCCATCGCCTGCATTACCTGGTCACTTACAAAGTTTTCGGAAGCAATCAGCTCGATGCCCTTCATCTGCCGTTGTTTTTCTCTCTCGATAATGTCGAAGATTACACTGTCTCTATTCATGATTCTATGTTTTATGATCAGAAGTTTGAAGCCACAAATGTACATATTCTATGAGAGCCATACAAATAGAATTGCTGAAAAAGGAAACTAGTATACTCTTTTTCAAACATATAAAAATCTATAATTCATAAAAGAAAGGTGCGAATGTGTTGTTATTTATAAAAATACGCTATATTTGCAACGTTGGTGACTAAAATTAACCAATAGCGGAAGCCGAAAAGCTTACGAGTAGGCATA
>CAXXFJ010000012.1:0-62324 GCA_963677415.2 Bacteroidales bacterium
TGCTATCAAGATAATTGGTTGCCAAAAAGCTGGCTGTTTCGTCATTGCACAGATGGCCGTTTCTGCCAAGAATACGTTCTTTCAGTGAATCAGGATACGAACCATTGATCAGCATCTTCAGGTCGTAGTTTGCTTCCAGCACCATGTAATTGGAGCGACAGAGATATCCGGCCACCGTCTCGGAAATATACCCAAGGTCTGTTGCAAAAGAAAAGCATTTGTCTCCTGCCTCTACAAAAAATCCCATATTATCCGATCCATCATGCGAGACATCGAATGCGCGAATGGTAAAGTCGCCTATCTTTACAGGCACCTCCTTTTGCAGTATTCGACGTGATGTGAGTAGCTTTTCTGTGAATCGGCAGTTTCTGTCAAGTCCGTGGTGAACCTCCTCTGTAGAATAGATGGGGATATGAAACTTCTCACCCAGACAACCGCATCCTTTAATATGATCGCAATGGTCGTGCGTCACAAACACGCCATGAATCTTTTCCATACCGATACCTTTATCTCTCAGACGTTTGCGGATAGTTCGCGCACCGATGCCTGCATCAATAAGAATGCCATATCCGTCCGTTCCTAAATAGTAGCAATTGCCACTACTACCGCTTGCAAGACTTAGAAAGTATAATTTCATAGATTTGAACCTCTTGTAAAGCTTGCAAAAGTAGTGAAAATAATCGGGATTTCGGACGATGCATTCAATTAACCCGGACAGTCCTATGAATATTTCCTGAAAGAAGTTCACTAACAAGGTATTTTTACTATTTTTGTTCCCATAACACAATGCGTATATGACTATGGAAGCACACTATGTAATAAATATCGGGCGTCAGCTCGGAAGTGGTGGTCGTGCCATCGGAGAGAAACTGGCGGAGAGTCTTGGGGTAGCCTATTACGACAAGGAACTGATCAATCTTGCTTCGCAGGAGAGTGGTTTGTGCAAAGAATTTTTTGAGAAAGCGGATGAACAGACTTCCTCTTCCTTTTCCCGTGCTATCGGCATGCGTTTCCCTTTTCTGAATATAGAATCGATACCCACCAACGATCTGCTCTCCAATGATATGCTTTTCAAGGTGCAGTCTGATGTGATACAGAAACTGGCAAAAGATCATTCCTGTATCTTTGTCGGACGCTGTGCAGATTATATATTACGCGACAATCCACTCTGTCTGAATGTGTTTATCCATGCTCCATTGGAGTTTCGTATTGCACAGATGATGAAGAAACAATCTCTTACCGAAGATAAAGCTATCTCCTTGATTGAAAAAACAGATAAGAAGCGAGCCAGCTATTACAATTACTATACCAACAAGACCTGGGGGATGTCATCCTCCTATCACCTCTCTTTGGATTCGACAGTCTTTGGAGTCGAGGGAACTGTGGACTATATCAGACAGATGGTCAAAAAAAAGTTTGGAGTCTGATGACTCCAAACTTTAATCGTATATAATCTCTTTAGTCTATAAGTTTTGAAGAGAATCTAAAACTCGTACTTACTCTTCTCTTCGTCGTTGTACTCAGCTAGTTCCCGTTCGTCATATTCAGCCCCATATTGCTCGTTGTGTTGGCTAATATCCAGACCGATACTCTCACTTCTGGTAGAAACCCGCATTGGAATCATTTTGTTGGTGATGTAATATAAGAAATAGGAAACTACAAATGTGTAGGTACCTACAATTACAATGGCTAACAGATGTGCTCCAAATACCTTGTAATCACCTACTACCAATCCATTGACAAAGACTCCTGTCAGAATGGTACCCATGATACCACCAACACCATGTGTCGGAAATACGTCCAGTGCATCATCTAAAGACGTTTTATTTGTCCAATGGACAGCAACATTGCAAACTAATGTTGTGATAAGAGCAATGAAAAAGCTCTGACCTACCGTCACATAGCCTGCTGATGGTGTGATTGCAACCAGACCTACTATAGCTCCGATAGCCGCTCCGACAGCTGATGGTTTGCGACCTTGAAGACAATCAATAAGCACCCAAGCTATCATTGCTACCGCGGCAGCTGTATTGGTGTTCAGGAAAGCTTTTACTGCTATTCCGTTAGCAGCCAGTGACGAACCAGCGTTAAATCCAAACCATCCCAGCCAAAGCAGGGAAGCTCCCAGGATAACGAACGGGATATTTGCCGGAACATGGACACTTCCCTGGTCTGTACGTTTACCCAGAAAAACGGCTCCAGCCAGCGCGGCAACTCCTGAAGAAGCATGTACTACAATACCTCCAGCAAAATCGACGACTCCCATCTGACGGAGAAATCCCTGTGGATGCCAGGTCCAGTGTGCAAGCGGACAATATACAAATACACAGAAGAAGATCATAAATAGCAGATAGGATGAAAAACGAATACGTTCAGCAAAGGAACCGGTAATCAAAGATGGCGTAATAATTGCAAACTTCATCTGAAAGAGTGCAAATAATGCCAGTGGGATTGTGGGGGATAGGAGTGCGTCTGTTTTTCCACCTACGTTATCGAACATAAAGTATGTAAAAGGATTGCCCACTAAACCTCCGATATCATCACCAAAAGCAAGACTGAATCCAAATACCACCCAGATAACACTGATAATACCCATCGCAATAAAACTCTGAAGAATGGTTGATATTACGTTTTTCTGACGTACCATTCCTCCATAGAAGAAGGATAGTCCCGGGGTCATCATTAATACAAAAACTGTTGCAGTAATAATCCATGCAACATCTGCAAAATTTACATTCTGGTCTGTTTCCCAAAGACCGGCTGTTTCAGGCGTAAATAGGCCAATAACAGAAAAGATGACCAATACGGACATCAGAATAATCCAACGCTTTTTCATGTTCGTTTTATCTTAATTGTTAACTCATCCATACGTTCACTAATCTCATTATGGAAGAAAAAGTAAATAAATAATATCACATTGACAAATCCGATGCAAAGATATAAAACAAAATGATATAAATATTATTGAAATTACTTCTTTTTGATAAAATAACGAATTCTAACTATATGGGATCTGTAGGGCACTTATCTGATGCAAAATAACAGGAGCTGGATTGTGTAGCATTAAACAATAGTCAAAGATAGTAATTATTTCAGACTCTAAAATAACATATTACTTCTTTATTGAGTCATATCCTGAATCAAAGTGTGAATAATGCAACTCTTATCACAAATTGTGTAACGTATTCAAGCGTATATGTGCTCACCTTTGTAGCGTGAAAACACATTCACGATTAACCCCAACATTATGAAAATTAAACAGCTACTTCCGACCATTGCAATCGTACTGGTAGCACTCTTTTTCGGTTGCAAGACAGATGATTTCGATGAAATCATAGGAGTGTGCCCAAATGTAGTTTCCACAAGTCCTACTAATAATGCTACAGAAGTGCCTTTGGATAAAGTTATCACGGCTACTTTCAATGAAAAGATGAATCCATTAACCATTAATCAATCATCATTTACTATAGAAGGTGCTTCAGTAATTGCGTCCTCTTCCAGTGCAAAGATGAATTCTTTAACTGCTAATCAATCATCATTATCAATTCAAGACGCTTCAGCAATTGCGGGAACTGTGACGTATACCGACTCAACCGCGTCGTTTACGCCAACCAGCGACTTAGTAATTAATACAGTGTATACTGCAAAAATTAAAACCTCTGTTAAAGATACAAGGGGTAATGCTTTACAAAAGGAATATGAGTGGAAATTTACAACTCGCAATTCACCTGCTCCACTCATTACAGTAACCGATCCTACAAATCTGACTACTAATGTTGCATTTGATAAGAATATCCAGGTAACTTTCAATCAGGATATGACAGCCTTGACAATAAATGCTTCTTCTTTTAAATTATTGCTTGGAACAACCGAAATACCGGGAGAAGTGATCTATTATAATAAGGTAGCTACTTTTAATCCAACAAGTAATTTGATAACTGGAACTTATACGGCTACAATCACGAACGATGTTGAAAGCAATACAGGTGTCAATATGCAGAAAGATACAACGTGGACATTTACAACAGTGAATTTATCAGCACCAACAGTAACAACTCCTGATCCTGCAAACTTGGCAACAAATGTGGCATTCAATACATCCATTCAAGCCACGTTCAATGAAGCTATGACTGCTTCTACCATAAACGCTTCTACCTTTACTATAAAGTTAGGTACCACTGTGGTGCCGGGAGTAGTGAGTTATTTGGATAAGGTAGCCACCTTTAATCCAACCAACGATCTGGTTTCTGGAACTTATACGGCTACCATAACGAATAATGTTGAGAATGGTCTCGGAGTAAAGATGGTCAACGACTATGTGTGGATATTTACCACAGTAAGTTTACCGCCGACTGTAGTCTTTACTGATCCGGTAGATGGGGCAATTAATGTGGCAGTCAATAAAACGATCAAAGCTACTTTTAACGAAGCTATGACTGCATCGACCATAAACGCTTCTAACTTTACATTAAAGTTAGGTGCCACAGTAGTTCCTGGAGCAGTGAGCTATTTGAACAAGGTAGCCACCTTCACACCAACAAGTCTGTTGGTTTCTGGAAGAACGTATACTGCCACTGTTACGAATGATGTTGAGAATAGCGCGGGAGTAAACATGTTGAAGGATACTGTGTGGACATTTACAACGGGTAGTGCACCTGCTCCAACGATACTCTCTACTGATCCGGCAGATTTGGCAATTAACGTGGCAGTCAATAAAACGATTAAAGCTACTTTCAACGAAGCCATGACTGCTACGACCATAAACTCTTCCAACTTTACATTAAAGTTAGGCATCACAGTAGTTCCCGGAGTCGTGAGTTATTTGAATAAGATAGCCAGCTTTGCCCCAACAAGTAATCTGGTTACCGGAACATATACTGCTACTATCACGAATAAGGTTCAGAATAGTGCGGGAGTAAACATGGTTGACGATTATGTATGGACATTCACGACAAAAACTACTGAGATAATCCCAGTGATAAATATTAAGTCACTTTCCCGATTCGGCATTTTAGCCGGAGTAGGAGTAAGTAATAATGCTGGTGCAAGTATCATCAATAATATGGATGTAGGTATTTATCCGGGTGTCCGTTCTTCAGTGACAGGTTTTCCATCTGCAACAATTAATAATGGAGCCATCTATGCCTCTGATGATATTGCTCCTCCGGGTGTTGCAGCAATGTTACTTCAAGCAAAATTGGATTGGGATGAAGTATATGGTTATCTTGAAGGAGCTACCAATCCCGCTCCAGCAACAGTTGAAGGCGATCAGGGTGGAAAAACACTTGCTCCTGGTATCTATAAATCGACTTCTACTCTCTTAATTCAGAATGGAGACTTAACTCTCGATGCACAAGGTGATGTGAATGCAGTTTGGATCTTCCAGGTAGCCTCGGATTTTACAACCGTAGGTGGAGCAGGAGGTAATGTGATTCTTTCAGGTGGTGCAAAAGCAGAGAATGTATTCTGGCAAGTAGGTAGCTCGGCTACAATTGGCGACTATACCGCATTCCAAGGAAATATATTGGCTCTTACATCCATTACAATGAATTCGTATTCTACTATCGTTGGCAGACTACTGGCTAAAAATGGATCTTTAGTAATGACTCATACGAATATAATTACAAAACCTTAACTATTTTAGATTCAAAGGAACGGCTGTGTTCGCACAGCTGTTCCTTTATAAAAATACAAAGGATAAAATTACAAAAACAAAAAAATAAATATATGAAAACAAGATCAGTTTATAAGAAGGAGTCACAGTCTGTGCGATTCTCTTATGCCTTCAGCTTGAAAAGCTTGATCCTTTGCATGTGTGTATTCCTTGGCTTTCAAGCGACAACACAGGCACAGGAAAAGAATGAATACACAAAGCCCTCTTGGTACTTCGGAGTTTCCGGAGGTGCAAATGTTAACTTTTATCGTGGTTCAACTCAACAATTAAACGCTGGGTTTGGTTCGCCATCCACATTTCATGATGGTTTGGGAGTAGGCTTGTTCCTGGCTCCAATGATTGAATTCAGACCTGCCAGTTCAAGATGGGGTATCATGCTCCAGGCAGGTTATGATAACCGTCAGGGAACTTTTGATCAGATAACAACTCCATGTGATTGTCCGGCAGATTTGTTTTCAGGCTTAAGTTATCTGACCGTTGAACCAAGTATTCGGTTTGCACCTTTCAAGTCAAACTTTTATTTGTATGCCGGTCCGCGATTTGCATTCAATTATTCCAAGTCTTTTAAATATCAAATGGGTTTGAATCCGAATATACCAAATCAATTGGCCAGTGCAGCAGTAGAAGGAGATCTCAGCAATACGCGTGAGAATCTGATTTCGATGCAGATTGGTGCCGGTTATGATATTCATCTTACCCCGGGTAGCAGCAAGACACAATTAGTCTTTTCACCTTTTGTCTCTTATCAGCCCTACTTTGGACAGGATCCCCGTAGTATTGAGACGTTGAATATTACGACTATCAGGGTAGGTGCTTCTCTAAAGATTGGCACCGGACATAAAATCTACAGGGAAGCTTATGTTGCACCTATAGCAGTGGTGGATTATACAGTAAACTTCAAGGTCAGTTCGCCGGAAAATATTGTGGCTGAGCGTAGAGTTCATGAAATATTCCCGCTTCGTAATTATGTATTCTTTGATTTAGGTTCAACAGAAATCCCTACCCGATATGTGAAGCTTAAGAACAATCAGGTGAAAGATTTTAAAGAAGATGAGATATCGATGTCTGTTCCCGAAAATTTCTCAGGACGCTCAGAACGTCAGATGAAAGTATATTACAACATACTTAATATTCTCGGTGAGCGGATGACTAATAACCCCGGTACGACAGTCAAGCTGGTCGGCTCATCAGAAAAAGGTCCTGATGACGGACTTGTAATGGCTAATTCCGTGAAGAGCTATTTGGTAAATCTCTTTGAAATTAACCCTTCAAGAATTACAGTAGAAGGAAGAAGCAAACCAATGATTCCATCCGTAAAAAGCGGTGGTACCAAAGAAATTGTTCTCTTGCGTGAAGGCGATCGCAGAGTCTCTATTGGAAGTAATGATCCCGAACTGTTGATGGAATTCCAAAGTGGACCGGATGCTCCTCTAAAACCAGTATCAATGGATGTAGTACAAGTTGCTCCATATGACAGCTATGTTAGATTTGAAGCGGAAGGATCGCGCAATGCTTTCCAGTCATGGACAATGATCATTACTGATGAAGCAGGTACTGTAAAACGTTTCGGACCGTATACCCAAGAAAAAGTAAGCATCCCAGGTAAAGAAATACTGGGTACACGCAAGGAGGGTAACTATAAGGTACAAATGGTTGGTAACAGCAAAGAGGGTCAGGATGTAATGAAGGATACTACAGTACACATGACATTATGGGCAGCTCCTGAAAATGTGGGCAGCACCAGATTCAGTATTCTTTACGAGTTTGACAACAAGAAAGCAAATGCGGAATACACAAAGTATCTTACAGAAGTTGTTATTCCTGAAATTCCCAATGGAGCAAAAGTCATTATTCACGGACATGCAGATGTTATCGGTGATGATACTTACAACCAGAAGTTATCGTTGCAACGTGCCAATGATGTCAAAGAGATTTTAAATAATGGATTAACAAAGATTGGGCGTAATGATGTAAGTTTTGATGTATCAGGCTATGGTAATGATCAGAGTGCATCACCATTCGCAAATAAGTATCCTGAAGAACGGTTTTATAACCGAACAGTAATTATTGATATTATTCCTAAGTAACGACAATTTAATCGTGTGTGTATTTCTGATAAGACAGAGGCCCTTGAAAAAGGTCTCTGTCTTTCATTGTGTCTATGTGTCTACATGTTCAATATGTGAATCATGTAACTTATGCCAATCATTCTGTAACAGGATATCTGTCTTACAGAGTTACCTTTGTATCGTTGAGAAGACTCTTTCTCAATGTAATATCTTCGATTATGAAAGCAAAACTACTTATGACATTGACTACAGCTTTACTGTTTTTTATACCGAACGCCAGTTTCGGACAGGCAATTGATCTGGGAATTGTTTCTGATTTTGCTCTTTTCTCAACGAATGGAGGAGTTAGCAATACCGGCATCTCGCAAGTTACCGGTCATGTTGGAAGCAATAATGGGTCCAGCACCGGATTTGGTAATGTAAATGGCATCATGCACGATAATGATGGCACAAGCGCACAATGTGCTGCCGACTTATTGATAGCATACAATCAGTTGAATAGTGCTATTCCAACTTTCTTCCCTTCCTCTTTGCTTGGAAACGGAGATACTCTTGTAGCCGGTATTTATTCTATTGATGCGGCATCAACATTGGATCTCGAACTGATTCTGAATGCTGAAGGAGATCCAAATGCACAATTTATTTTTCAGATAAATGGTGCGTTCTCTACAGGTGCAGAATCAAAAGTTCTTTTAATCAATGGAGCAATGGCTTGCAATGTATTCTGGAAAATCGAAGGATTGGTAAGCATGGCTCCCGGTACTTTCATGAAAGGTACTGTTATTGCCAATAATGCAGCTATAACAGTATCAACGCGTGATACAATTGAAGGAAGAGTCTTGTCCACAACCGGAGCAATTACAATAGATGGTGCGCTTGTATATACACCAATAGGTTGTTCAAGTCCATATCTTACCGGGCCAATAGCTCCTGATCTTAAAACCACAAAATTCTTTACCTTGTTTTCGGCCAATGGCGCGGTTACAAATGCCGGAGTGACGGCTGTTAATGGTAGCGTAGGAACAAATGTTGGTTTAACTGTCGGCTTTGATCCTCTTTTAGTCAGTTGTTCTATTTATCCGATACCCGATGTTTTTACGGCACAATGTGCTGCTGATTTAATAGACGTATATGATTATCTGAACGTATTACCGAGTGATATAGAATTGCTGTATCCTGCACAGTTTGGCAGAAACCTGGTACTTACTCCTCATGCTTACATAATGAATTCTGCAGCTGTATTTACCGATTCACTCTTCCTGAATGCGCAAGGTAATCCTGATGCGGTATTTGTCATTAAGATAAACGGAGCTTTAACAACAAGTACCTTTTCAAAAGTACTGTTGATCAATGAAGCTCAAGCAGAAAATGTATATTGGTTAGTGGAAGGAGCGGCAAGTATAAGTGAGAATTCTGTTTTCTGTGGTACGATAATTTGTAATAATGGTGCTTTAGAACTAAAAACAGGTGTTACACTTAACGGTAGGGCATATACTACCTTAGGCTCATTATCTTCTGCGGCCATTACAACGATCATGCCTACAGATTGCATATCTACTGGTATTGAAAAACTAAACGATCAGAATAGTGGTCAGGTAGTATCAATAAAAACGAATCCTTCCAACACCTCTATCACTATCCAGTTAAACGATGCTTCAGGTTCAGTTGAATATACATTATTGATTTACAATGTATTGGGAGAAGCTGTGGTCAATACTTACCTAACGAAGCAAACAACGATACTTGAAACTAGTCAGCTTCATTCAGGCATCTATTTATTTAAAGTAATGAAGGATAATGCACTTGTTCAGTCCGGAAAAATGTTATTGAAGAGATAAAATAGGAATATGTTCCGATGATGAGGACCATCAAGTTATATAAACGAAGAAGTACGGGATTGATTCCGTACTTCTTCGTTTTATATATAATGGGTGGTTAACCTACTGCCTGATCTTCTCACTTAAATTGCTTTGTGATTTAGGCGTTATACTATTCATTAGGGTATCTATCTATTGTCAGCCGTGCCATCAGGTAACTTATTGTCGATTCAGCGCCTTGATTAAGGTTCACATGTGTTTCTTCCAATCCATCATAGCATCCTCCGGTGCATGGATTATAAACAATTTGTTTTAATCGGTTATAACCAAGAAACCAGTTAAAAGCAATATTCATTTTCAGAAGGTACTTATCCTCATGAAATGTATTGTAGAACTTGCTTAAAGTATTGATTTTTCATTTTGAGGAAGTTTTAATAGCGTTGTTTGCCAATTCAGACATCAATGCTGAAAAACTCAAAGATGCAACGGCAACATGTGAGTCGGTAGCACCATAGTAAATATAGTGTCACCAAATAGCGCGGTTCCTGTATGAAAAACCACATTATCGACATCGCCTGCTACTTCCCATTTATATTCAGGTGAGAACAAAGCATAAGGTAATCGGGCTATCTCTTTTCGGGGATCATCCAAATCCAATAAAGCAGCTGCACAGGCAGAATACACAAGACCTCTATTCGTGTCTTGAACGCCATGATATATTAAGAACCAACCATGCTCTGTTTCAATTGGAGGACAGCCACCTCCGATGTAACTCGATTCATGGTCAAGGACTGGGTCCATAACGATATGCTCTTCAAAATGTTGAAAATAGTCTTCCCAAAACTCAAGAGTAAGATCACTCAATTCTTTCACAGAAACGAGTTGAATGCCTGGTCTGATCCGATGGAGAAAGACTAGATTCCCATTGATTCTCCGAGGAAAGAAAATCACGTTCTTATCCCACAACAACATCTTTTTCTCCGGGTCAGCTTCCTGGAAGTAAAAACTTTGATTGCGGTAGTAATTCTCATTGACTTTTCCCGCTGATTCTGCCAGATATACAAAATGAGCATACGTGATAGGGGGTACAATAATACCTTGTTTTTTTAAATGCATGAGATCTTTCGATGTTGCCAAAGCACCAAGTGCGTTAGTCCCATCATAAGCTGTATAAGTCATATAATAGGTATCATCAATTTTTACGACACGCGCATCTTCAACACCTTGTGATTCATAATCGAATTCGGGGACCATGTAAGGCTTATCCCATCGTTCGGAAATCCTCATGGGTCCATCCAACCGACAATAGCCAATACACGAATGATTACCGGCTGTTACAGCTCTGTAGAAAATATGCACATTATCTCCTTCACGTATGATGGCAGGATTGAGAACAGCTTCGTTCTCAAATTCTAAATCGGTTTTAGATAATAAGATACCTTCTTTTTTTACTTCAATCGTGATGGCTTGTATTAATAAACTGGTTAAAGATCACGGGTTACAACCCGTATCTTGTATTAGTATTCTTTGTAAACTCAGACTTTATCAGAAGCATCTTCTTTTTTATGGAATAGACGTTGAATAAGAGTCATCCCCATTGCTTTTAGTGCATCTGGGTGTTGCGCAACGATGTTTGTCACGCTGAACTGTAAAATAGATCCCAGGATCTTCCTTAGTATATTATGTGAACCGGCGACGGCAATTATATTGGATAAATAGCCACTGGCTATTCCCGTTAATGCTCCCGCCATATTCTCAATCAAGTAAGGTGATGATGTTATTTCTTTCAATGAATTCTTTAATATGCTAAGGGGTTTCAAGCTGTCGAACGTGATTAATAATTGTTCTTTCAACAAATCCCCTTGTTGTGTATGCTCAAGCCTTTTTGCTTGTATTGCCAGTTTAAGTCCGGCTGCAGAATGAATATTTTCCATTATCTTTCTATTTAAGCATTTCTCTGATCATATAATCGTATAAAAACCTTTTAAGAAATTTACGGAGAAAGAAATGCATCACAAAGGCTAGTAATGCATAAACGCCAGCGACAATAAAGAATCCATAATAGACTCTTCCTAATAGCTCACCCAACCATAAAGACACACCCAAGTTTACAAAAAGAAGGATTGATACGATTATACCAATTATAAAGGAGTGAGGTAGAAAGGATGAAATACTGTCAGAGGTTTTGTCCACAATATTCAACTTGGCCAGTTCATAGCTTGTTTTCCCATATTCTGAAGCCCTTTCAAGCAGCGATTCAATTAACCTTGTATTATCTTCCATTGTTTCTATTATTAAAATATCAATACGTATTTGATTTCTTCTTTCGTAGAGAGAGGTTGTTTGTAAATTAAGTCTGCTCCGAAAAATCCTGGTATTGTCTAATTCATATAAAAAGACTTCTCGGAGCAGACTCAATGATTAAAAGTCTCTGAAATTACTGTTTAGAAAGCTTTTTGCTTTTTTCAGCTTCTTCGACTTTATCCTTTACTTCATCAACCAGATCAGTAACTTCATCTTTTACTCTTTCAAATCTGTCAGTGAGGCTGTCAATGATATCATTGAATTTGTCTTTCAATGCATCAACTTCACTTGCACTTTTTCTGTAAATCTGTCTGCGTGTTACTGAACCTCTTGCAGGAGCATATAATACTCCTAACAATGCACCGGTGGCTGCGCCAGCCAATACACCTAAAACTACTTTTACTGCACTCATAATGTCTTTTTTGTTATTAATTAAATACCTATTGAATAGTACAAAAGTAAGCCAGTATCCATTGAATTTCGTTACACAATCGTGGGAAAGAATTACATAATTCACACCAGTCAGAAATGCTTGTAGAAATAGATTCGTGAAGAAAAACAATCACCCCTTCTGAGATCTTATTTACATCTTAGAAGGGGCGGTATTCACCTAACGATTGAATCATTAGATTGAAAGGAAGAGATATTGGGAGCTATTCTACACTTGTTTTGTTTTTATCATTTCGTTTTGTAGCCTTTTCTGCACGCTTCTCTTTCAGGTTCTTTGCTAGATATTCCGGTGATAGCCACCCAGTGATTCCGGTGATAACCACCCACTCACTCTGCTCTTTTATAATGACAAAATTACCGTTTTTTTCTTAAACTCTCTCCTTTTAATTCAAATCTATGCGATGTATATACAATTCTATCAATGATAGAATCGGCCAATGTTTCATCGGTAAATATATCAAACCACATAGCCACTGGTAGTTGACTGGCAATTATAGTTGCTTTTCTGGCATGCCTGTCTTCTATTATCTCCATAAAGTCAAGTTGCTGTTGTTTCTCCATGGTGGATAGTCCGAAGTCATCGAGGATTAGCAAGTCGGTCTTGGCTACTTTGTCAAAGAACCGTATGATTGATCCTTCCACTCTGGCAATTTTCAGTCGGAGCAATAACTTCTGCATGTTGTAATAGGACACCGTAAAGCCTTTCCTGCATGCTTGAGTACCTAAAGCCGATGCCAGGAAGCTTTTTCCGCATCCGGCTGCACCTGTAATCAGCACCGATTCCCCGTTTCGGATATAGCTTCCTGTGGATAATGATAAAATTCTGGATTGTTCGACGCCGCGGCTGGCTTCAAAGTTTAACTCTTCAACCGATGCCTGATAGCGGAACGAGGCATTCTTTAACAGACGCTCATACCGGTTCGAGTCCCTCTGATCTTTCTCCGCTTGCACTAAAAGTTTGAGCCCATCCATAAAGGATAGTTCATGTACTTTTCTGGTTTCTTCCCACGTTTTCAGGCAACTGACCATGCCTGAAAGCTTTAATTGCATCAATTCTGATTTGATTTGTTCCATTCTGATTCTGTTTTAATTTGATTCATATAATACTCTTTCCCCCTGATATTTTTATGCGGGAGACGTTTTTCTTCCTCTTTCATTGTCTCTTTTGTGCTTTCTATAAATTCATAGGCCTTGTTTTCTATGATTTTCTGCAATGACTTGCAGGAGAGCAAATCACAATCAAGGGCATAGCGGCAAGCCTTTTCAAAAACAACGGGATTGGTTTTCCTCTGTAGGGATAAGAGCCCGTCACAACGTCTGTAGATGCGCTCAGGTACTTCTTCCTTCTCAAAGTTCCGGATGATTAACCCTGCTAAGTTTTCCGAACGTTTTTGCGCCTGCCGGATATAATACTCAGGACTCCGCTCCAGATAATGCCGGTGGGTAGAACACAAATGCTCTTTCTGTGTGGTATAACCGTAACCGGCCGTGCGAAGATGAGTTGCGATACAGTCTCCGTCACAATAGATTCTGACAATGCTTCTTGTGTACACGACCGAGACCTTTCTGCCGATATAACTGTAAGGGACAGAGTAATAATGCTTATCCCTGCCCAGAAAGATACAATTGTTCTGTGCCACCTTCAGTAAGGCATAATACTTCAGATCAAAGTCATCGCAAGGTAATGCCGTCAACATGGAGCGTTCTTCGGCCAGAAACTTTTCTTCCCGTGAATAAGGTTTTTGCTGCATGCGGGTTTGATTGTGCTCTTTGACTTTCTCCGCGATCGCTTTATTGAGTTCATCCATGGAAAAGAATGTTTCATTACGGAGTTTGGCGTAAACCCGGGTGTAAATGATCTTTACATGGTTTTCTACGGCAGCCTTGTCTTTGGGGGAATAAGGTCTTGCCGGAAGAACCACAAACCCGTAATGATTGCCAAAATCTTCCATGACCCGATTCAGTTCCGGCTCATATTTGTCTGTTTTTATAACTGCCGCTTTCAGGTTGTCGGGAACCAATATCTTGGGACTTCCTCCAAAACAGCGTAACGCACAAGACAAGCCATACAGAAACTCTTCCGTGGATTGGGAACGGACCGCCATTACAAAGGTGTAATCCGAGTAAGGAAGGCATGCTATAAAAATCTGAACTTTTACCACTTCTCCGGTTTCTCTGTCCACATAAGACATCGTATCCCCCGAGAAATCCACATACAGCTCTCTGCCGGGAGCATGTTCCAGTATAGCAGAAGGATGTCGCGCCACGCTCACCTGGGAAAGATGATAACAGAACTGGGAGTAGCCGTAGCCATCGGGATGCTCCTTTTTGTATTCCTCCCACAGGGTCTGCTTTGTTACGTGAGGACGCCGGAGCTCCTGCTCAAAATAAGAAAGCTTCTCCTTAAAAACCAGAAAACGATCTTCCGTATAAGCCGGATTACCTGCCGAGAACTTCTTCTCAAGAACAGGATCTTCCAACTTCAAGAGCGTATCAAT
Source organism: Bacteroidales bacterium (assembly GCA_963677415.2). Lineage (GTDB taxonomy): Bacteria > Bacteroidota > Bacteroidia > Bacteroidales > JAQUTK01 > JAQUTK01. The sequence goes on from CAXXFJ010000012.1 coordinate 14,813, forward strand.
ATCAAATCCGTTCTCTTTTACTTTACGCAGATACTCGTTGACTGTCCCTTTATAAAGATCCAACGATTGGGCTATCCTCCGATTGGAGACACCCTCCTTATGCAATTGCAATACTTGTTTTATTTTACTCATTCGTATTATTTTTCCTGCCATAATAGTATTCTATGTATTGATGATTCGTACATAGAATATAAGCATTTTCTATAAATGAGTGGGTGGATATGCTCCGGAATGTGAATTCTTTTTCACAAGCTGCTTCTCGAAAACAAAACAAACTAATCTTCAATGACTTATACTCCCCAAAATGGGTGGATATGCTCCGGAATCTTTCGCTTCTTTACCCACTTCGTATCGACTGGGTGGGAATGCTCCGGAATCCGGTTCAAAGAATCGTTTGTCTCGTTTAAAAAAACTCTTTTTTATCCGTTTTTATCCGTTTTTGGGTGGATATCTGCCGGAATGGCACTGAATATAGCCCGTTTTCTTCTGGATTATGGCACTATTCGTTCCGGATTTTTTGGGTGGGTATGCTCCGGATTATCTATCTTTGCTGGAGCTTTTTTTCCAGACTTTTCTTTTCCATCTTTTTCTTTAGTCATAATGTATCGTATTTAAGTTATGCTCAACTTTTCTCGTATAGTTAATGAAAGGCAAGTCCGATTGTGGAAACCCCGGTTGAAAGATCAAGAAATAGTCCAATCTGATTTGAAATGTGATATTCTGTTCCAACATGAAGATCAAGATACAATGATCGGGGAGAGTGATAATAGCTCCTGTCTCCTTTATAATCATGGTCCCAACTGGTACTGACAAGTGATATACCCAATGATCCTCCAAGATAAAAGTCCCATTTTGAACTGGCATTCAGAGCTTCATCCAAATAGTAAGTCCCTTTCACTCCAATGGGAGCAACAATAGCTGTGTAGTGTTCATCAGAGTAAGAATATAGAGTCAGAAAAGGAGCCAGCGTAAAGTTTCTGGCAACTCCAAATTCGTAATTAACATTCAGTACAGCCAGTGAGTGACCAATATCTCCGTAATACCCATGACTTCCATTGTATCCGCCAATACCCAGTCCGAGATTTAATGCGCCACTGTGTCTTTCAGCATAATTATTTCGTTGAGCAGACACGCTTGTACCTATAGTTAATAGGATCAATGCAAAGTAGAGAGTGATTGTTTTCATATTATGTGTGATGTTTAAAGTGAAGAAATGATTTTGTGTAATTCGTCTTTTGTTTTGCCCAGTTTGATTTGAAGTCTGCCCATCATTTCTTCTTTTTTACCGGTGGAAAACATTAAATCGTTGTCTGTTATCGAGGCGAACTTTTGTTTTAGTTTGCCTTTTTGTTCTTCCCAATTACCTTTTAGTTCAGTTGTGTTCATTTGAGTGGATGTTAGTAGTGAATGAATTTTCACTATGCAAAGGTGTGGATAAACCCCCTTCTTTGTGTTACACAATTAAGGATATGAGTTGCATGATTCACACATATACTGAATAAGAATGCTCTGCGCCTTTACCGAATACGGTTCAAGTGCAGAGCATCTAAAAGTAACAGCTGAAGAGGAGTGCTATCAAGCCTACATCCGTTCCATATACCACTTCAATTCTTTCTCCATTTTCTTATAGTTGAATAGGTTGGTGATGATCTTTTGCAAACGGATAAATGCTGTCTCATTTTTCACCACATAATCAAAAGCCTTGTGATGCATACATTCAACAGCCACTTCAATTTTATCCTGTGATGAGAGCATGATCACTGGAATCTCAGGGTCAAAAGCCTTTATCTTATCCAAGGTGTCAAGCCCGTTCATGGCGTCTTTATCTATCCCATCCAGGTAATAATCCAAGATAATCAGATCCGGTTTATGTGATATACATTCCATACATTTCTCACCACTTGCATACGTTTCAATGCAAAAGTCCGCTCTCCCCATAAAATCGATTTCCAATGATTTTAAATATAAAGCATCGTCATCGACCAGAAATAATTTTATCTTTTCAGTTTTCATCAGTTTCTCTCTTTTATCTTTTTATATTCTTCTTCTAATTCCCGGCAAGCTTGCGTGCATATATTCTCCAATTGAAACACCATACTCTGAATAGAATCTGATTGTTGCAGAGTCCCTGCATAATCCTGAACTTTCTTGGCCATGTTTTCAAAGTCCGGGCTAATCCCCATGATAGCAAATGAAGGAATCATTTTGTGCACTGCTGAATGCAGACTAGTCCAATCTTTTTCAACCATGCTGGTTTTCATGGATTTGATTAATCCCGGAGTTTGTTCCAGATAGAGTGAGATCATTTCCATCATTAATGCCGGATTTGATTTTGTCCTTATTGTGAGATAATCCAGATCAGTACATCGCATCTTTTTATTTGATGGCACAATTGCTTCGTTTTCACTATAGCTATCAACAGTTTGTTTCTTTATAGCTCCAACAATCTTTGAGTATAATAATCTTTCATCGACTGGTTTTGCGATATAATCATTCATACCAACAGCTTTGCATTTGGCCAGATCTACTGTTGTAACATCAGCCGTAAGTGCAATAATTGGAATATCTGATTTCATTATATTGCGGATGTAATCAGTGGCTTCAAATCCATTCATTTCAGGCATCTGCAAGTCCATGAGAATGACATCATATGATTTGGTTTCCATTTTCTCAATAGCAATTTTCCCATTACCTGCGATATCACGTTCAAATCCAAAATCATCCAACAATGTTTTCATTAATAATTGATTCAGAGGAATATCTTCCACGACCAATACTTTTATGTTATTATTTTCTGAGTTAATTTCTTTCGCAATAATTTCAGCTTCTGCTTCAGCATCTGTTTTTAGAAAGCTCAAACTAAAACTAAAAGTTGATCCTTCATTTACTTTACTTACAACTTCAATACTTCCACCCTGCGGTTCCACCAATTGCTTAACGATAGCAAGACCCAATCCGGTTCCTCCATATAATCGCGAAGTACCACTTGACGCTTGTTGAAAGTTGTCAAAAATCTTTCCAATTTTATCTTTAGCTATACCAATGCCGGTATCTTGAACAGAAAACTTTATGCCTACTTTTTCGTCATCCTCTGAAATCACCTTAACACTGACTGTAATTGATCCATTTAACGTAAACTTGACGGCATTACTCACCAGATTTAATATGATCTGATGTAATCGAACCGGATCGCCAACCAATACGTCAGGAATCGCCTGATCATAATCAAAAACTAATTTCAAATTCTTTTCCAGAATCTTTGTCTCAAACAAATGAAGCATGGCAGATATTGACAAGGACATTTTGAAAGGTACTTGTTCAAAAACCATCTTCCCTGCATCAACTTTGGCAAGATCAAGTATGTCATTAATGAGTACAATCAGAGCATCACCACTCATCTTTATCGCTGTCAAATATTCTTTTTGTTTTGAGGATAATTCCGTTTTTAGCAGCACCTTGGTAAATCCGATAATCGCATTCATTGGAGTACGGATTTCATGGCTCATATTGGATAAAAACTGTTGTTTCGCTTTCACTGCGTTTTCTGCAATCAGCGTCGAACTTTCAGCTTTGTTTTTCGCTATTTCAGCTATCTCAGTCGCAGTCTCAGCAAATACGATTGCTTCGTTTAATTGAGTTTCAATTTTCTTTTGCTCGGTAATATCCCGCGCTACGACCACTACTCCCTGTACATTGCCATTATCATCTTTATAAACCGATCCATTGAAGAGTACATCGGTAAACTTCCCATCTCTTATTGTAAGAGGGAAATCTGTTACAAAACCGTTTGCAAATACATCCTGATAGACTTCCTTTGCCTTATGAGGCTCTGTGAAATAGTCGAAGAAGTCCGTTCCAATAAGTTTTTCACGAGGGATGCCGATAATATTAATCGAAGCATTATTCATATCGGTTATTTTACCATACAAGTTTATGGTAAACAAAGGATCATGGCTTGCCTCAATAAGGCTTCTTGCATATTGAGAAGCTAATTTCAACGAGTAGCTGAAGGTTTCAAGTCTTTTGTTTGCAGCCGCACGCTTCTCTTTCTCTTCATTTTGAAACGCCAGTTCTTTGTCTGCAATAGCCAGCTCAGCCGCACGTTTCTCTTTCTCTTTATTTTGAAACGCCAGTTCTTTGTCTGCAATAGCTAGCTCGGCCGCACGCTTCTCTTTCTCTTTATTTTGAAACGCCAGTTCTTTGTCTGCAATAGCCAACTCAGCTGCGCGCTTTCCTTTCTCTTCACTTTGAAACGCCAGTTCTTTGTCAGCAATAGCTAGCTCGGCCGCTCGTTTTCCTTTCTCTTCACTTTGAAACGCCAGTTCTTTGTCAGCAATAGCCAGCTCGGCCGCACGCTTCTCTTTCTCTTCGTTTTGAAAGATGAGTTTTTTGTTCGCTTCATATAACTCTTTTGCCCAATTTCTTTGCTCAATATCCCTTGCTACTAATACGGCACCTATTATTTCCTCTGACTTGTTTCTATATACTGAACCGCTGTAAAGGACATTCGTTTGCTTACCCAGTGTGTTGCGCACTGTAAGTGAATACTCTTTTACTGAATTATTTGCAAATATAAGTTGCATAACATGATTCGCCTTTTCGGAGTCTGGAAAATAGTCAAGGAAAGAAGAACCAATAATCTTTTCTCTATCTAACCCCATTAATAGTTCATTTGCCTGATTCAAGTCCAAAATAATCCCATCTGGATCTATTGTAACCAAAGGATCTTGGCAGGCTTCAATAATACTACGGTCATATTGAGATATCGTGGTGTTTGCTATCTCATTTGTAGCAATTATCGCTTCAATGATACTAAGGTCATATTGAGAATCATTCGTTTTCATTTTCTTTTATCGTTGTTGCAATTGATATTAAATGAACAGAGCTCACTGTTGAACTGCTCTGAGGATCGTTTTATCTGATTGGATTTTGTTTTATTTACTTCCTGTATTTTGATTAAATGTCTTCAATCTGTATTCTTCTCTTGACCTTTAATTGTTTAAAGTGGGTAGGAGTGAGACCCGTTACTTTCTTGAATTGATTAGACAAATGAGCCACACTGCTGTAATTCATTTTCCATGCGATTTCTGTAATATTCAATTCATCATAAATGATTAGCTCTTTTATCCTTTCTATTTTATGCATGATAATAAAGTGCTCAATAGTACTTCCCTGTACTTCAGAAAACAAATTTGAAAGGTATGTATAGTCATGTTTTAGTTTGTCACTCAGATAATCGGAGAAGTTCACTTTAAGAGGTCCTTCCGTATAATGAACCATTTCAACGATGGAATTCTTTATTTTCTCAATCAACACTGCCCGTTTGTCATCCATCAATTCGAGCCCGACATTAAATAAGACTGTCTTTAGCTCCTCACGTTGCTCCAAAGATAAATCTTCCATCACCTCCACCTCGCCCAGTTCGACAAGAATAAAGTGGAGTCCGAGTTTCTTAAGCTCCTCCTTCACAACCAATTTGCAACGGTTGCTCACCATGTATTTGATAAATAACTTCAAGGTTTTTTATATTTTAGTTATACATCTGTAAAGATACGCATCTTTATTTCGGCAAACCTTACATAACATTGGAAATAAGTTACATAATTCCCACATTTTCAGTATTTTCCATTGTTGATTCAATAGCACCTCTATCTGATAGAATAATCATGATCAATTGCTGATTCTTATTTGTTTCTTTAAATTATTTAATGACTGCCCATGAGACAGTTGAGTACGGGGTTACTCCGGAGGGACGAGAGGTCATTCTTACCAATACGGTTATTGACAGTACCGGAAGTGCGGATATTGCCATTGCTGCCGGAGCTTCCTACGTATACAGGAAAAGAGTCTATAGCTGTACAATTACAGACTAGTTATAAAAACGAATCATGAGTATCCAAACGGATGCTCATCGTGGATTATTTATTGACCACAATGCTTTTTTGCAGAAGAGGAACTTTTCTGAGACAGAATTCAAACGTTCCAAACATAATGGCGGTATAGAATATATTTCCGGATACTGTATTCTGAAGAAAAGGCAAACCGGCTATATAACAAGCTTCCAGCCCTCTTAATGTATGCGGATACATTCCGGATGAAAACCATACCCCAAAATTAGAAATAATAAAAAAAAGTAGCGAAGCAGCAAAAACAGAACCTAACAAACGGGGAATATGGATCTTCTTTAGCGAAAATGTGCCCAATAGCACAATCAACACGAAGGACCCATAGGTAAATAACGACCCGCTGTAAAACCAAACAAAATGATCGAAATAATCTCTATAAACGAAATTATTCAGAATGAGGTCGCTGGTCCACATGGATATGATCGGAATAATGTACGCCCAATAACGTTTTGAGTAGTAAGCTGATCCGAATAACGCCATACCACCAATGGGTGCAAAATTGGCCGGATGAGGGATTAAGCGACTTAGAGCCGCCAACAATATGATCGCACAGATAATCGAGAACCGTAAATTGATTGTTTTGTTTTTTAGATGTTCCATTGTAATATATTTTTAAGTTCATTTTCATTATCCGTCTTGGAAAGGACAAAAACTTCTATATCTGAGTCCGGGTCATTGATTGTTCTTAACTCCAAAATAGATGAATATAATTTTGTGATTGAGTGGATGTCTGAAGGCTGCCCGGAAGTAGTCTTCTGCTTTTCGAAGAGTGAAAAACAATATGTTTCGTCTTCTTTCCCTCTCCACATATCTTTATAATTGGGCACAGTATTCAAAATGTAATATTCTAAAGGATGTTTGCCTGTGATATAAAAGTGCACATCATTCAGGCACATCCCAGCAAAACGAAGCGGATTTATTTCAATTGGCATAATATCGGTTTCATCAACCCTGAGTTCAATATGTACGGGTATATTATCCAAATTCAAACTTGAATTCAATGTACGTATATACCCGGAAAAAAGTGTCAGGTATGTATCAAAGATGACCTTATTTGTAATATACAATCTATCGCTTACATCTTTTGCTGAAGAAAACAGATGTTCAAAGATATTGATTATCACCGGCTCTTTATCTTTGAAATACAGGTCGATAGCAAACTCTCTGCCTGTGATATAAGATTCAAGAATAAATGTGCTGTTATCTACTACCGCAGTCGGAAATCTGCTGGAGAGCTCTATAAAGTTTCTCTGTATTATATCCAATGTGTCATACCATTCCTCCTTGTCATAAATGGTAAAGACGCCGGTACTTAAAAAGCCCACAGTAGGCTTGAGAACGATTGGAAACTGGATGGTAGAGATATCAAAGGTGAATAACTCCAGAGAAGGAACTTCTCTGAAAAAGAAAGCAGGATATAAGGATGAGCAAGCATCTCTGAAAGCAACTTTGTTTTTTAAAGATGTAATCATCCTGTTTAAATCATTTTCATTTAATATTGTATTAATCCAATCCAATGCAAATTCTGAGACAGTGTATATCTTTGAGGTCTGGACATACAGTCCGATAAAATCATATTCACTGATTAAATTCAACTGATGATTCCCTTTTGAATTTACTTCTTCCGCAAAATGGTTTTTCAAGACAGGAATCTTTTCTGCTTCGAGATAGTTGATTAACAAGTTCGAAACATAAGGCTGTTCTAAAACGATCATAATGTAATTGTTTATAATGTTATCAATGCAAATATTTGTGCCAGTAGTATGCGTAAAAACATGGTCAGAGGATATACTGTGGCATAAGCGGTAGATTGAGCTTGCACAGGAGCAATGCCACTGGCAAACTCTAATGCCGGAGGATCGGTCATGGACCCGGCGATACATCCACAAATTGTCAGATAATTAATCTTCAAGAGCCGTCCGATAAATCCGGTAATCAAAATTGGTACAAAGGTGATTAGAATACCATACAGCATCCAGTTGCCATCCTCCGTTGATAATGGTATCTACAAAGCGACCGCCCGACAAAAGTCCGACACATGAAAGAAAAAGAATGATACCAAATTCTTTCATAAATAAATTGGCACCGGGCGTCATATAAAAACTCATTGACTTAATACGTCCTTTGTGTCCCAGCAGTATCGCGACAAGCAGAGGTCCACCCGCCAATCCAAGTTTTGCCGGTGCAGGCAATCCGGGAATGAAGATAGGTATGCTACCTACCAGGATTCCCAGGAAAATACCAAAAAACAGAGAGATGATATTAGGTTTTGCCAACTCTCTTATCGAATCGCCCAGCTCTTTGCGAACATCTTTCAGTGTTTCTTTTTTGCCGACAATTTTTACGGTGTCTCCAAGTTCCAACGTGGTATTAAGAGTAGGCAGGATTTTTATCCCGTTACGGAGAATACGAGTGATATTAGCCGGATAACGACGGTATATACCTATTTGTTCGATTGTCTTTCCTGTAATATTACTTTTAGTGACAAGCACATTAATAGCAGCCAGCGGTCCTTCGATTTCTACTTTATTGGCAATAGTCACTTTCCCAAGTTTAAACACCAGATTGTCAATCTGGTTTTGTGTAGATACACCATAAAGTATATCTCCGGGTTGAATCACTTCTTCATCGGCAGCCACGATATATTCATTGTTTCTGAAAATACGCGATACAGCAAGCTCACTATCCAATATGTGTTTGACGTAATAAATGTTCTTGCCGAATAAGTTTGGATTGCTTATTGATACTTCTACGCTTTGAAGTATTGCCTCCTGACCTCCTAACGTAGCATGATACATTTCAATCTCTTTTTCTATCTTAATACGAAAGAACAAACGGATCATTAACAGGGTGATAATAATTCCCAATATTCCGAAAGGATAAGCAAGCGCGTATGCCATACCAGTCTCAGTTGCAGCAGAAGCTATTGCACCTCCCTGTTCTGAAAGTACTTGTTGGGCTGCTCCAAGACTAGGGGTATTTGTCACAGCCCCACACAAAATTCCGACCACAACAGCCGGAGAAAGATCTGTAAAATAATAGAGAAGATATGCGATAAGAAAGCCTCCGAGTACAATTCCCATGGCAAGGAGATTCAGTAATATACCATCTCTTTTAAAAGATGAAAAGAATCTGGGGCCCATATCAATGCCAATGCTATATACGAAAAGGATCAGTCCGAAATCACGGATAAAATGTAATATATGTTCATCAATAGGCGCCCCCAGATGTGCAACAAACAATCCGCTGAAAAGAACTCCGGCGACTCCCAGTTTGACTTTCTTTACTTCAAATTTTCCTAAAATGAGCCCTAAGAAAGCAGTAAGGCACAAGTAAATCAAGGTTGATGTGCAACCGGGTGTAGTAAAAAGGCTTTTAATAAAATCCATCATTGTATCGATTAATATAATTTATTACACATTAGGAGTGTCATTGCTATATTTTAATCAAGATGAATAAGAAACAGATTGGATTGAATATAATCCGCAACAAAGCATACAAAAAGCACTTGCTTTCTGCTGTTTAAAACATATCTGATAGGAAAGGCTCGTTTTTAAACAAGCATTTGTCTACCAAATAGGTCATTGCCAATGATTAAATAAATCCGTCTCAATATCTAATCCACGAGATTATTGATAAATATTTACATGGCAGGTCTCCTGACTTTGTCCCCATTTCGGTCAGCCTTCCCAATTTATTTCTAAATCAGTGGCAAAGGTATTCGACGAAATGTTGCATAGGACTTACAGTAGCGGGTCTGTTCAGGATTTTCACCTGATTCCCTTTTAATCACTTTCCAAGAAATTGGCAAGTGAACCGATGCAGAGGCAAAAGTAGGTAATTAAATTTGAATATTCAACTCGTACATGCATTTATATCATTTTTGTTGTGACAACGACAAAAAGAGCTTCACTTCTTTTTTCCTAACTTTCAACGAAAGCGGAGCTCGCATAGAATTGATGAATCGACCGGATATTGCTCGTAATGCTTCCCAACGAAGTTTCTAAAAAGGATTAGCGCATATCGCTATCTCCCTCGGAGGAAAAGAAGCCGTTGATACATTGACGGAACGCTTCCGAAAAGAAGGTTTCACTATTGCAAGTGAACCGCGCACGACAGGTGATGGATATTATGAAAGTGCCGTCTTAGATCCAGAAGGCAATTATATTGAGTTATTAGCATAAATCTTAGGAAGAAATAGGAGCCCCCTCTGATCCCAATTGATTTCTGTACATACTAGGACAAATCAGTTGTGTTTGGGATCCAATGGAAAACGTGTGGAGGCTTCATCCGTCTGTTGTTTTTTTGAATTTCGAATTTAAGATCAGTAAAAAAGTACTATTTATCTACACCACCTACACCATGGACTGCCTCTCAGTATACTGTATGGCATTTCGATCTCCTCAAAAAAACATTGCTCGGCACAAATTGCATACAGTTTTGTTTGCTAAAAGGCCCTTTTGTATACATTCTTCATTACCGGGCAGCAAATAACTTCGAAATCTGCAATCCTCCACTTGCCGTCATTGCGGGCTTGACCCGCAATCCCCTTAGCCCCATTCCATGCAATTGTATAGATCTACCCCTGAAAAATAGGTAAGAGTAATATGTGTCTAACAATAAATCATTTGGGATCTGTGAACCAACCAGAGAAGAAAGCCTTTTGATCAGGGAACATAATTTGCCCAGACTGGAAGCTAAAAGTCAACATCAAGGATGCATTAGTTATCTTGAGCCGCAATATAGCTGTCTTAAACCGCAATATAGCTATATTGAAGTTCAAGATAACTATTTCACGCTTTAATATGACTTTTACTGATTTGGGTAGAGGGTCTGTTCAATAAACTGTGTCAGTAAGTATAAAAATCATTATATTTACCGCATAAAGAGCATTATTATGAGCAATACAGAAGAATTTGATTACAAAGAATTTGAGAAAGAAGCATTATTAAAATTGAAGCAAGGCGTTAACCTTGAAGGAGAGAACGGTATATTAGCCCCTCTTCTAAAACGTTTACTGGAAGCGGGTTTGCAAGGAGAGCTAGCCGGTCATTTGTCAGAACCACATCAAGCCAACAACCGTCGTAACGGATTAAGTTCAAAGAGAGTAAAGACTCATTATGGAAGCATAGAGGTGTCCACTCCCAGAGACAGGAATGGAAGTTTTGAACCGGAACTGCTCCCTAAACGGCAAACAACTCTTGGCGAAGGACTGGATCGTAAAATTATTAATTTGTATGCCTTAGGAATGAGCTATACAGACATTTGTGATCATTTGAGCGAGATGTATCAATTAAACATGTCTCCAGCTACAATCACAGCTATAACAGACAAAATTGTTCCTGAGGTAGAACAGTGGCAAACCCGTTCCTTAGAAAGTGTATACCCCATTGTCTGGATGGATGCTATTCATTATAAAGTCCGGGAAGATAATGCCATAAAAAGCAAAGCAGTATATTGTTTGATAGGTCTAAATCGTGACGGGATTAAAGATTTATTGGGCATGTATATTGGCCAGGCTGAGAGTGCCCGTTTTTGGTTATCTGTTCTTAATGATATCCAGCGTCGTGGTGTTCAGGATATATTGCTAGCCAGTATTGATAATCTCAAAGGATTTGCTCAGGCTATCGAGGCTGTCTTCCCACAAACTAAGGTTCAGTTGTGCATTGTTCACCAAATAAGAAATTCACTAAAATATGTTGCCAGTAAAGACCGCAAAGCAGTTGTTGATTCCTTAAGAGAAATTTATCAGGCAAACGATAAAGAACAGGCAGAAAAGGCTTTAGCCAGATTTGATGAAAAATGGTCAAAGAAATATCCATACATAATTAAATCATGGCTTGAAAACTGGGACAGGTTGTCTCAAATGTTTGAATTCCCTGATATGATAAGAAAGCTGGTTTACACAACCAATATCATTGAAAGTTTCAACAGTCAGCTTCGTAAAGTTACTAAGTCGAAACGTGTTTTTACGAATGATCAGGCACTTATCAAGTTACTTTATTTGGTGCAAATGAAATTATTTGAGAACTTAAGACCAATTTTAGGGTGGAAGCAAATTATGGCACAATTTATTATTATATTTGAACAGAGATGGGATATCAATTAATCATACTTACTGACACAGTTTATTGAACAGACCCTGGGTAGACACTTTTTTTCCCTTTAAACGGAGAAACTAGACATATCAGAAAGTTTATACTGAAAGTCTAGACACCTTCACTACTTCCATACTAGAATCGTTTACACCAGATGGATATGCCAGAACCAGACTTGCTGTTGGGTAAGAATGGATGGTGCTCGATGCACCATTCATTCTTTAACCAGTCTGATGCCTTAAACCGTCACCTGGATTTGCTGCTGGGTAGACAAAAGTACATCATTATTTTGCATGTTAGTCTTACGTGATGCATAAACTTTTGTTTTCCACATTCTTTTTTGTTCTCCAGTCTGTTGGTGAGCAGCTTCCGGGGTAAGCATCCCTATGCTCATATGGGGCCTCCTGGTATTGTAAAAAGAAATATACCGGCCAATAACAGACCGGGCCTGATCTATATTCTTAAAATGCCTGTCACAATAGATGCGTTCCTGTTTTATGATACCATTTACCCGTTCTGCAATTGCATTGTCAGTGGGCTTGTACTCCTCAGTCATACTGATCGTGATGTTATACTCGTTAAGTTTTTTAATATAAATATCACAACAGTATTGTACTCCCCGGTCAGAATGATGAATCAAACCTGTAAGGTCATTCCGGTCTGTCTGGCTGATAGCATCACTCAAGGCATCCAGTGTGATGGCAGCCTTCAATGTGTCAGCCAGCTTCCATCCTATAATCTTATGTGAGTACGCATCGGTAATCAAGTGCAAATAGCAACAGCCAACATCCATGCTTATATATGTGATATCACTCACCCACAATTGATTGGGCCCGGTAGGTACAAAATCCTTTATCCGGTTCTTGTATTTGTGATACCGATGATTGGAATTTGTCGTATGTCGTGGCTTGGGACGATTAAGCATCAGCTTGTTGCGTCGCAACAACTTGAAGAAATTGTCGCGACCGGGAACACGATCCTGCCCGAAGACGCAGCAGATCATGATGAAGAGTTTGAAGCAACCGATGCCCGGATCTTCCTCGCGGATTTCTTTTACCGCATCCAAAAGCTCCCTGTTATGTTTGCTTTCCTGCTCATAGTCAGTTTTCAACTGGTAGTAAGCCTGACGGCAATGGCCAAATAGTCTGCAAGCAGCCTTTACGTTTGTATCATGCTGCTCAACCAGTATCGTGACTACCTGGCCCCAGCTTTTTTTCTTATTTGGATGTTTTCCTGCTTCTCGGCTAAGTCAATCATGATATCGCGAGCCTTAATTCCTAACTCGGAGAAGGCCAGAGCTTTCTCCAAATCCTTAATACGAGCTTGCAATCTTGCAATCTCATCCGGTTCATTTAATTTCTTCCGTGCCATAACATCTTCTATTGTTTCAGGAGATAAAGATAGAGCTTCTGACTCTATTGAATAAATTTTTATCCAATAATCAATTTGATTTCTGCTAAGCTCATGCTTCTTTGAAATTTCACTTTTCGAGGCGCCGCTCGAATAATACTCACGAAGAATCGATAGCTTATCCGATTCTGTAAATTTAATTGTTCTTGTTTTTCGCTTCATAGATCACATTATTTATTTGTTTATAATGTGTCTACCTATATCAGTATAAGACAATACGAATAATATGCCTGGAAATGAGTAACTTTACAACCTAACAAAGAAAACTTTTATACCTATCAGATGGCAAAATACATCAAGCAAGAAATGGCTGACATTCAAGGCACAGGCGAAACCAAGTGCTTTTATCGGCTACAGACAAGTGGTAATCTTAGTCCCAAAGAGTTAATAACCCGTATTGCTTATCCCGGTTCGGGATTGAATCAGGGTACTGTGGCGCATGTGCTTCAATCACTGAAAGATGAAATGGCAAGAGCAATGGCAGACGGATATAGCGTTTCTGTCGATGGTCTCGGCACATTCAAAGCATCGATTGGTGTTCGTGAAGATAAGGAGATGGACACCATCGACGGAGATGAACCAAAGCATAATGCCACCAGTTTGCAAGTGACCGGCATCAATTATAGAGTGGACAAAGATTTGATACGTGACACTGATTCGCATTGTCGTCTTACCCGTGGTGAAGTGCGCGAACTTTGTCGTTCGCCTTATACGAAAGAGGCTCGGTTGCAATTGGCACTCGATTTTCTAAATGATCCTACTCATCCGTTCCTGCGATTAGATGATTATGCTATATTAACCGGATTGTCTAAATCGGTGGCTTCCAAAGAACTCATTGAGTTTAGAGAGAACGCTGAGACAGGTATTACTACGACAGGACGAGGAACTAATAAGGTATATGTCAAAAGATTATAACTATTAAATGAATAATAATTGACTAGATAGCCGGAAAATGGATGGCTATCACCGGAATATCTAATGATACCACCTTTTATCTTTTATCCAATTAATCGAACTATACGCATAACTTGGATATAGCGTTTAACTAAATTGTCGAAGAACCATTTTTGTAGACTCATACTTATTATTACACATTGCCGTAGGGTAAATGAAGAAACCGTACTGGTTTTGGCGATTTTAATGTTTTTAATCTGTTTATTTTCGATGGAAAGTATTCTTTTTTGACTGATTTTACGCAGAATATGAAGAGTTGCTACTATAAAAAGTGGGTCTGTTCAATAAACTGTGTCAGTAAGTATAAAAATCATTATATTTACCGCATAAAGAGCATTATTATGAGCAATACAGAAGAATTTGATTACAAAGAATTTGAGAAAGAAGCATTATTAAAATTGAAGCAAGGCGTTAACCTTGAAGGAGAGAACGGTATATTAGCCCCTCTTCTAAAACGTTTACTGGAAGCGGGTTTGCAAGGAGAGCTAGCCGGTCATTTGTCAGAACCACATCAAGCCAACAACCGTCGTAACGGATTAAGTTCAAAGAGAGTAAAGACTCATTATGGAAGCATAGAGGTGTCCACTCCCAGAGACAGGAATGGAAGTTTTGAACCGGAACTGCTCCCTAAACGGCAAACAACTCTTGGCGAAGGACTGGATCGTAAAATTATTAATTTGTATGCCTTAGGAATGAGCTATACAGACATTTGTGATCATTTGAGCGAGATGTATCAATTAAACATGTCTCCAGCTACAATCACAGCTATAACAGACAAAATTGTTCCTGAGGTAGAACAGTGGCAAACCCGTTCCTTAGAAAGTGTATACCCCATTGTCTGGATGGATGCTATTCACTATAAAGTCCGGGAAGATAATGCCATAAAAAGCAAAGCAGTATATTGTTTGATAGGTCTAAATCGTGACGGGATTAAAGATTTATTGGGCATGTATATTGGCCAGGCTGAGAGTGCCCGTTTTTGGTTATCTGTTCTTAATGATATCCAGCGTCGTGGTGTTCAGGATATATTGCTAGCCAGTATTGATAATCTCAAAGGATTTGCTCAGGCTATCGAGGCTGTCTTCCCACAAACTAAGGTTCAGTTGTGCATTGTTCACCAAATAAGAAATTCACTAAAATATGTTGCCAGTAAAGACCGCAAAGCAGTTGTTGATTCCTTAAGAGAAATTTATCAGGCAAACGATAAAGAACAGGCAGAAAAGGCTTTAGCCAGATTTGATGAAAAATGGTCAAAGAAATATCCATACATAATTAAATCATGGCTTGAAAACTGGGACAGGTTGTCTCAAATGTTTGAATTCCCTGATATGATAAGAAAGCTGGTTTACACAACCAATATCATTGAAAGTTTCAACAGTCAGCTTCGTAAAGTTACTAAGTCGAAACGTGTTTTTACGAATGATCAGGCACTTATCAAGTTACTTTATTTGGTGCAAATGAAATTATTTGAGAACTTAAGACCAATTTTAGGGTGGAAGCAAATTATGGCACAATTTATTATTATATTTGAACAGAGATGGGATATCAATTAATCATACTTACTGACACAGTTTATTGAACAGACCCTAAAAAGTGTAAATTCATACTTAAAAAAGTGGTCGAAGAGCTTTTTAATCTGTTGAAAATCAGTAGAAAAATGAAGGAAAGTGGCGCCCTATTAAATGTAATTGAATCTAATAGAATTAAATCTAATAAGAAGAAGAAAGAAGAAGAAAGAAGAAGCTGTCGCCGTAACTACTTTTTTTGATCCAAAACCTCACTCAATCATAAATCCGTGTACTGTCAGAAACGTGATCGCCGATAATGACAATGACAACGAGTCCGATTCGAATTCTCTTACCCTGACAGCTGCAGCTAATTGTGGAGTAATTATTTACCATACTATTCTACCTTGAACTCAAATATATTATTACCTTTGTGCTGCATCTGTTGGGTGATTGTTGATTTCCTTTTCTAACATGATGAAAAATAGTTATATTATTTTGCACCAATGAGTTTAAATAGATCCATAACAAGATTTTTAAAGTTATCATTGCTATTCCTTTTTATTGGGTATTATAGCAGTGTAACTTTATTTTATCATGCACACATCGTTAATGGACAGATAATTATTCATTCTCACTTTTTCAAATCGAATACAAATACCAAAACACCTTTAACACATCACTCACATCCCGTATCTGCATACAATCTCATTAATGAGCTAAACAAAATTAGCAGTGAAGAATTGATTGTTATATCTCCTTATGGACAACAATATATCTTTGCGCTATCAACTCTTCAGTGCTTCGTTCATTCAGAGGCTATTATTCCCCCAAGTTTTTCTGTTCCTACCAGAGCACCTCCTGTTTGCTGATTCTTTTATTTCTAAAGGTTTTTAAACCTTAGACGATAAATATCCTGTAAATAAGAAAAGTGGGTCTTGATGAATATATTTCATCATTCATATTTCTATCTACAGCGACAGATTTAGCAACCCCAAATCCAATGAACCACATAATAGCATCATTAATCCGCAATTTTTGATTGCGATTGGGATATTTGTATGTGAAAACAATCAATTACAGCATGAAAATAAAGATACTGTTGTTGGTAGTTCTATTTGTACTATCAATGACAACTAATGCCCAAGAATTATGTGCAGGCATTTTTAATACAGCAGAAGAATATCAAAGAAATTTAATTTCAATTGCCGCTGACAGTACTCAAAATAAACCAATAAGAATAGATGACTTTTTCTTTCGTCCATACGTGTGGATAAAAACTTGCACAGGTAAACAAAAGATATCCAAAAGTGATGTGTTTGCTGTTAGGATGCCGGATAAGAAACTTTATCGAATTGTGAACAATGAAAACTTCCTGTTACTGGAGAGTACTAATATTTGCATTTACTCTCAGGAACGTGAAATCACAGTTCCGATAAGAACAGTACACAAACTCCGTTTTGGTCGGAAAAAAGTTACTAAATACTTCTTTAGTATTTCAAATGTCTCTGATATTCAATCATTAAGCATTGTGAATATGAGACTCGCTTTACTCAAGGATATACAATTTGATAACGAATTAATCGCACATTTCCCAACAGATGAGTCTTTATCTGCGAAAAATAGAGATGGGAAGTTTGAAATAAATGTTTTTCTGAATTCAGTAATAAGAAGATCGGTCCATGATTAGAGCGTGTTTGTTCGTTTACTTATTCATATTTAAAATATTAAAAAATAAAATGTTATGAGAATAATTAGTTTCTTATACAGTATAGTCATTTCTGTGCTGTTGATCGGTTGTAGCAAGCCTGAAGAAGGTCAGAAAGTCAGTGATTTGAAATCGAGTGGTGATACCGTTTTAGTGTCACAAAATTCATCCATTCTTTCAAAAATAAAATTGCTGACTATATCCCGTCAAGAATATAACTCGCAATGTATTACTACGGGAACAGTAAAACCTCTTTCAGGACGTTTAGCTGAAGTTTCGTCTCCTTTCGAAGGGCGTATTGTAAAGTCTTATGTAAGGCTTGGTGAGAAAATAACTTCTGGAACACCCTTGTTTGAAGTGATTTCATCGGATTATTTAGAGGCAGTAAAAGCTTTTCTGCAAGCCAAACAGAATAAAATATTAAGCGATAAAAACTATCAGCGTAAAAAGGATATTACAGAAAATGGCATTGGCTCAAAAAAAGAACTCGAAGAAGCCGAATCGGATTTAAAAATAGCCGAAGATGAATATGAAACAACCAAGGCTACTTTAGATATCTTTCATGTAAAAGCGGATGATGTTGATCTGTCCCGACAATTAATAGTCCGTTCACCTATAAGCGGCGAAGTTGTAAGAAATGACATTGTCGTCGGACAATACCAAAAGTCGGATAATGCTCCGGTAATTACTATAGCAGATCTGGATAAAGTCTGGGTAGTAGCTAGAGTGAAAGAAAAGAATATCGGTCAAATAAGCCCACAAGACCAAGTTCAGGTATTTACTGAAAGTATGCCTGAAAAACCGATTCGTGGTTTTGTGGATTATATCGGGAATATAATGGATGAACAAACTCGTTCGGTGGAAGTCTATATTGAATGCGAGAATCATGATAAATTGCTAAAATCAGGAATGTTTGTTACAGCTAGCTTCGAACATAAGTTGGTTAATGCTATATTAATACCTTCGACTGCTGTATTACAGGACGGGGATAATAGCTTTGTATATGTGCAGGTAGGTAAGAACACGTTTTTAAAAAAGCAGGTTGTTATTTCTTCAAATGGAGATGAAAACCTGATTGTAAAAACAGGTCTTGACAGTAATGATATAATAGTGGCTGATGGTGGAATTTATTTACGTTAATAGGATTTTATAATGGAAAAACTTTTTAAGATAGTTATACTCAATCGCTGGCTTGTAATAACCTGTTTCGCTTTGGTTGCTTCAATTGGTGTGTATTCGTGGTTTCAATTGCCTATTGATGCCTATCCTGATATTGCTGATGTTACTGTTCAGGTTTCGACTCAGGTAACAGGGTTGGCGGCCGAAGAAATTGAACAACAAATTACTATTCCTCTTGAAAGAGAATTGAATGGTATGCCCGGTTTACAGACAATGCGAAGCCGAAATGCTTTTAGCATTTCGACAATTATTCTTGTATTCAAAGATGGAGTAGACGATTACTGGGCGCGTCAACGGGTACAGGAACGTATAAATAGCATTGACCTCCCTTTTGGTGCGAAGCCAGAGTTAAACCCGCTCACGTCGCCTACCGGTGAGGTCTGCCGTTATGTTTTAGAAAGCAACACGAGCAGCCTGAGTGAATTGACTGACTTGCAAAAATGGGTAATTATCCCGAGAATCAAGCAGGTAACCGGTGTTGCCGATGTCTCTAATTTTGGTGGTATAACAACTCAATATCAAATTGAGATAGATCCGCAGAAGCTTGAGAAATATGATATTTCGCTCAATACAGTAGTAGAAAGCGTTGAGAAAAACAATGCCAATGCCGGAGGAAGTATGCTTAAGCGTGGTGATCTTTCCTATGTTATTCGAGGCATTGGATTGATTAAAGACCTCAATGATTTGGGTAAGATTGTGGTAAAAACAGCCAATGGCCTGCCGATTTATTTGAACGATCTGGGAACGGTAAGATATGGTAATCTGGAACGAAAAGGAATTATGGGCTTTACCGATCGAACCAGGGATTACAATGATGGCGTTGAAGGAATTGTACAATTGCTTCGATATGAAAACCCATCGTTTGTACTTGAAAATGTTCACACAGCTATTGATGAATTGAATACTAAGATCCTTCCAAAAGGTGTTCATATTCATGTGTATATGGATAGATCCCATCTTGTAAACGCAACATTGGATACCGTATCTCACACTCTTTTATTTGGAGTATTGCTTGTGCTTTTCATTTTGCTTGTCTTTCTGAGAAGTTGGCGGGCTGCTTTAGTAATAGCGGTGTCAATCCCTTTGTCCTTGCTCATTGCATTTATACTCATGCATCTGACAAATATACCCGCCAACCTTTTATCATTGGGAGCTATTGATTTTGGTATCATAGTCGAAGGGGCAATTGTGATGCTTGAGACTATTTTGCGAAAAAGAGAAGAGAATCCGGATGAAGCTTTGCACAAAGATAATGTTATAAAAAGATGTGCGGAGATGGGTAAGCCTATCTTATTTTCTATGTTCATCATCATTATGGCTTATCTGCCTCTTTTTACTTTTGAACGTATTGAAAAGAAAATGTTCACTCCTATGGCTTTCACTGTTGGTTATGCTATTTTAGGGGCTTTAGTTGTCGCATTACTTCTAATACCCGGATTAGCTTATATGATTTACAGAAAACCACAAAAAGTGTATCATGTAAAGTGGCTTGAAAAACTTACAAAATGGTATCACGGTGTCGTTGAAAGAATGATCGAGAAGCCAAAACAGGTGTTTGCTCCTCTAACAATAATTCTTGTATCAACAATCGCTTTATCCATTACTGTTGGCAAAGACTTTCTCCCTACACTTGATGAAGGTTCTATCTGGTTACAAGTGCAATTACCTCCCGGAATCAATCTTGAAAAATCAGAAGCCATGGCGGATACTCTAAGAAAGCATATTCTGAAATTCGAAGAAGTTACGTATGCCATGACACAAGTCGGTCGTGACGACGAAGGAGTCGATCCTTTTTCACCGTCTCATGTTGAGTGTTCAGTCGGAATAAAACCTTACAGTGAATGGAAACATGGCAAGCGAAAAGAGGATCTTATTGAAGAAATGTCTGCCGATCTAGAGAAATTGCCCGGTTATCAGGTTGGCTTTTCTCAGCCCATCATTGATATGGTAATGGATCAGATTGCCGGTTCGCATAGCGACCTTGCCATAAAGATTTATGGTGAAGACCAATTGGAAGCAAGGAAAATTGCTGAAAAGGTATTAGGTATTATAAAAAAACATAAAAGGAGCGGAAGACGTAAGTATTGAACAAGAACCTCCGTTGCCACAACTACAAATTCATGCAGACCGAGACAAAATAGCGTTATATGGTTTAAATGTATCGGATGTTGCTGAATTAATTGAGGTTGCCATTGGAGGGAAAGCTGTTTCTCAAGTTTTTATCGGAAACAAATCGTATGATGTGACTTGCAGATACAATGATCTGTCGCGTGAAACACCCGAGAAAATAGGAAACTTAATGTTGACATCTTCCACTGGTGCTAAAATACCTTTATCACAAATTGCAGAGATTTATACAACCACGGGACCAAGTGCCATTACCCGTGAAGAAAATAAAAGGTTTTTGAATGTAAAGGTAAATCTGAGGAATTGCGATATTACTTCCTTTTTACACGATGCAAACAGTGCGATCGAAAAGCATGTACCTTATAACCATGATGAGTTCCATATTCAATGGAGTGGACAATTTGATAATCAACACAGGGCTTACTCACGTCTAATGCTTATTGTACCTTTATCGTTGGCACTTATGTTCCTTTTGTTATTCTGGAGTTTTGGTAATTTTAGACAAGCTGGGCTTCAAATGAGCATATTACCTCTTTCTGTTTTTGGAGGGATGATAGCCTTGAATATTACAGGTATGACCTTTAATGTGTCTTCGGCAGTCGGCTTTATAGCCCTATTTGGGGTCTATATAATGAATGGAGTGTTGATGATTTCGCACATAAACCGTTTACGCCAAGAAGGCCTGAATCTAAAAGAATCTGTTATTAAGGGAGCAACGCACCGTTTTCGTCAGATTCTGATGACTTCAACTGTTGCTATATTAGGGCTTGTGCCTGCTTCGCTTTCGACCGACATAGGATCAGATGTTCAGAGACCATTGGCAACCGTTATAGTTTACGGGCTTGCTTTTGGTACCATTATTACATTGTATGCACTTCCAGCTTTGTACTTTATGATGGAAAGAAGATGGGAAGCGAAGCCGAAAGGTGACAAAATTGTAATTGGATAAGAAATCGGGTGAATTTTCTTTCTACTATTAAAATATATTATTATATGAAAAATCGAATATCAGCAATATTAATATTCCTGTCTTTGTTTGCAAGCAATGCTTTCTCACAACAAGAGATAGGGAAAAAGACCGTTCCTGTTTCATTAGCTCAATATCTGTCGAATATATCGAAAGGAAACTTAGGGTATATAGCCGAACAATTTAACGTAAGCATTGCCGAGGCCGGAATGAAAGCGTCCAAAGTTTTTTCTGATCCTGAAATTTCATTGGGATACTCAAATAACCAAGACCAATCATTACAAATGGGACAAGGCATTGAAGCGGAAATAAGTTATCCGGTAAGTATGGGCAATATGCGTGGCGCTAACATTGCCCTTGCCCGGTCGCAATATGAGCTATCTCAACTTACACTGAATGAGTATTTCTTCAACCTGCGTGCAGATGCCTCATTGAGCTATTTTAAAGTTCTAAAATTACAAAAGGCATATCAGTTGCAGGAAGATACTTACAAACAATTACAAATACTTGCTCAGGCAGACAGTATCCGTCTTGCTGCTGGTGAAACGAATGAAATAGATGCGATGCAATCGGCGCTAGAAGCCAAAGCACAATTAAATATGGTTCTTCAAAGTAAAGTTGAAGTACAAAATGCACTTGCTAACTTGTCATGTTTACAGGGTAAAATAATGAATGACACATTGTACTATCCTTCTGATAGTTTTCAGATAAAATCTCGTGATTTTTTACTGCCAGCATTGATCGAAGAGGCATTAATAAATAAGGGAGAAATCAAAATGGCAATTAAAAACAAAGAAATCTCTGAAAAGAATCTCCGACTTTTAAAAGCAAACCGGGCATTTGAGTTTAATCTTCAAACCGGGTATTCGTATAATTCGGTAGTGAAAAATGAAATTGCTCCGGCACCTTCTTTTTATTCATTCAGTGCAGGGGTATCTATTCCTCTGAAACTCTCAAATATGAATAAAGGAGCAATAAATGCGGCAAAATTAGCCATTAAACAAAGCGAAGCTTCCTATAAAGATGTGGTACTCCAGATAACCTTTGAAGTTACGCAAGCCTATAACACATACATGGCACAAAAGAAACAAGTAGAACTTTACAACAAAGGATTAATCGATCGTGCAGAAAAGATATTAAAAGGACGAATATACTCCTATCATCGTGGGGAAAGTGGACTTGTTGATGTAATTAATGCTCAACAGACGTATAATGACTTGAGAAATAATAATCTTGAGGTCATGTACGGTTATATTTCATCTCTTATAGAATTAGAACGTGCAGCTGCAATTTGGGATTTGGATAAAAGATGATGTATGTATGAGAGTGATAAAACAGATTAAGAGTTGATTACAAAGGAGTAGTAGTGGTAGTAATGTAATTCATTTTCCTGAAGAAAAATGAACTGACAGCATGATATGTATTAAAACTTATATACATTTGCCTTTGTCAATATGAATTTACAATGTAAGACATCATGAAGAATAGCCCTATGTATTACTTGCTACTATTGCTTGCTTTATATTCATGCAATCCGGTTTATTATCCACAGCGTACTTGGGAGGTCGATAGCCGCGGCGCTCAGGACAGTATGCTGATTTCTCTGGCGAATGATATTCAGGGAGACGGATGTATTGTCAAGCAAGGCAAGATTCTGCTCTCGTGGGGAAAGATCAATCGTCCGGGCGACTGGGCCTCTGCTTCTAAGCCTATTTTAAGTACTTTACTGTTTTTTGCGATCGAAGAGGGCCGTGTGAAAAGTGTTGATGACCGGCTGACAGATTATGGGATTCCTCTCTCCGAAAAGGATTCCGGTATCACATTTCTGCATCTGGGAGCAATGACCAGCGGATATACGCTACATGAACCGGCCGGAGTGGCGTACGCTTATAATGATTATGGCATCCAGCTCTATCAGAAAGCTGTTTTTGATCATGTTTATAAAAAGGATCCTACGGCAGTGACAACGTCTCATTTTGATGCCATTTCGCCGGAAGATGGTTTTTTGTACTACAAAAGAAGAGTCTCGCTTTCTGTCAGAGACTATGCACGTATCGTATGGCTCTGGCGCAATCAGGGACGATGGGAAGATAAACAACTTATATCTAAAAGCCTTTTTGCCAGATATATGCGCCCTCAGGTACAATACGATCTGCCTCACGCCTCTCCGTGTGAGCGTATAGATGATTATTTGGAAATCGGTTCGTATGGTGGCGGTGCAGACCATTTTACTCAATATGGGCCTGGTATTTATGGGTTTAACTGGTGGTATAATAAACCGACACCCATGCACAAGGGAAAACGTTTATTTCCGTCTTTACCGGATGATCTGATCATGGCGGTTGGTGTGCGCGGACATCTGGCTGTCTTTTCGCCCAAAAGGGATTATATCCTGGTAAGTTCCTTTGGCAATTGGGGTGCAATGGGAGAAGACTGGAATAAAGCTGAGGTTTTATTGGGACGATTTATTCAGTGTATGAAAAAATATGAATGACTAACTAATACTACATATTATGAAGAAGATTGCTGTTTCCATGCTTTTTTGTTTGTTGTTTACAACTGTTATTTCTGCTCAAAAGCCACTTTGGCAAGGGAAAGGTCGTATCGTGATCAGTTCGGATGGAAATGTGCATGATGAGGATGACTGGGCTGCTTCACCTGTGATGCTGGCTTTGCTGGCTGCAAAAGGTATGCAGGATAAACTGGCTCTTTATACGTATTGTGATCATATCTGGGAGGGGCGTTCTGATCGTGCCGGATTTAATGGATACGATGAAATGCAGGAGAGTGTGCTGAAGGGGAAGGAGCTATTTCAGTTTTCAAAGACCCGCTTCGTCTGTGCTGTGGATAACCCTGAGAAGGCTTATGACGCGATGTGTGACGAAATAAATAAGTCTTCGAAAAAGAACCCGCTGATCATTATTGCGGCTGGTCCGATGCAGGTAATCGGAGAGGGGATTAATCGTGCTAAAAAAGAAAAGCGGCAATATGTCACGCTTATCACACACGGGGTATGGAATAATGTGCATAGTGGCAAAGATCGTGAGAAGTATAAGAACCCGCACGAAGGGTGGTCATTCGAGGATATAATGCAAGCATTTTCTTCAGCAGAAGGTGGTCGTTTAACGTGTATCCATATTTCTGATCAGAATGGAAGAGAGAAGGATGTGAATGGGAAACAACGATTTGAGGGTCTGTATGTGAATAAGTCACGTTTTGACTGGCTTTTAACGTCAGAACTTCGCAATCAACCGCCCTATACGCCGGGAAGCTGGGAGTGGCTTCATTCCAGATTAGAACGTTGTGATAAGGATCAGCACAGAAACTTTGATGCTTCTGACGCTGGCATGCTTCTGTATGTGCTGACTGGGAGTGATATGACCAATCCTGATATGATCAAGGAAATAATGGAACATCCTTCTCAGACCAAAGTCAACCCTTAAAACAACGGGCGCTAAACATAGCAGCGGTGATCAGTCACACGCAGTCGGTGATGAAAATAATGCTGTTTGTCTTATTAAAAAGACAGGTGTATATGAACTTATGTTCAAAATAATACATATCTTTGTGCATTGCTATACTCATTAAATATGTTTATATGATATCTGACTATCGTTGTTTTTACTGCTTTACAAGAGCATTTGAGAAAGTCTTGGAACGAGAGAATTTCAGCCCAAAGTTGAAACTTGAGTTTACGAAAAATCTAGCTAATCTTTATGCAACACAAAAAGATCCTTTTTCAGCACCTGCCTTTTCGAGATCGTTGCATAACTTATTAAAGAAATACACAAATAATTCGGACTCGTATGTTTCTATTAAAAAAGAGGGTAATGACACCGCATTAAGCTTGTATTCGGAAATGAAAGAGAAGATACAGCAGGCGGAAAATCCTTTTGATGTGGCCATAAGATTGGCAATTGCGGGAAATATCATGGATTCTGCGATATTTGATAGTTTTGATGTTAAAAGTACTATAGATATAACATTGAGTTCTGCTTTTGCTATTGATCACTCCGATTTTTTAAAGCAGGATCTTTTGAAAGCAAAAAAGGTGCTTTATATCGGTGATAATGCCGGTGAAATCGTTTTTGATAAACTCTTTATCGAAACGATAAGGCATCCGGGTATAAAATTTTCTGTTCGAGGAAGACCGGTGATTAATGATGCGACAATGGAAGATGCGGAATATATAGGAATGAAGAATGTTGCCGATGTCATTTCCAATGGTAGTGATGCTCCGTCGACAATTCTTGCTCATTGTTCTGAAGAGTTTTGTTCGGTTTTTGATGAAGCAGATGTCATTATATCCAAGGGTCAAGGAAACCTTGAAGGTCTTTTTAATAATAAGAACAAGAATATCTACTTTTTGCTGATGGTCAAGTGTGACGTGATTGCCAACGCTTTAAATGTAAATAAAGGCGATTTTGTTGTGTTGAATAATAAGATGATTTAATGATGATTGCCATGCCAGTACAAAAGGAAGGCCAAGAAAGAAATTTGTTCCAAATATTCGGTTTTATTCATGGCACTTTAAAACCTTGGATTTGTACAAATAGGGGTAATGGTTCATTGTAGATGTTTTGTTAAATAGGCTTTGGGTCTCTCGTATCAAAAGAATTTAATTTTATTTTTCATTTAATATTCGATATGCTATGATTAGTTTTGGACCAGTTCCTTCAAGAAGATTAGGGAAAAGCCTTGGTATCAATAATATTCCTTCTGGAAAAGCCTGTTCTTATTCTTGTTTGTATTGTCAAGTAGGGCTAACAAAAGATTACAGGATAAAGCAGACCGTATTTTATAAACCAAACGAAATCTTTGTTGCTGTAAAAAAACATTTGGATTTACTCAAAGAGAAAGACAAGCCTGACTATCTAACATTTGTATCAAATGGTGAACCAACACTGGATATCTATCTTGGCGATACCATTGAGAAATTAAAAGTATTTGGCATTCCTATAGCAGTAATAACGAATGCTTCTTTATTATCTAATCCAAACGTACGGGACGCACTTTACCTGGCTGATTGGGTCTCGGTAAAAGTAGATTCAAATGACAGAACAATTTGGGAATGGATTAACAGACCGGATAAAGATCTGGATTTTGAAAGTTATCGTGAATCTATCATTGATTTCTCTGCAAAGTATTTCGGTAAATTGATGACAGAAACAATGTTGGTCAGCGGAGTTAACGATTCTCAGAATGCTATCCAACAAACAGCTGAATTACTTTACCTGATACAACCAGATATAGCTTACTTGTCCATCCCCATACGACCCCCAGCTATCTCTTCTATCAAGATTCCTACGGAAGCTGCTATGATAGAAGCTCATCAAATTTTATCAGATAAGAATCTTCAGGTTGAATTTCTTCTTGGTTTTGAAGGAACGAATACAGGCTATACAGGTAGCATTATTGATGATATTGTTGATATATGTACAGTTCATCCCCTACGAGAAGATACGATGATGGAACTTTTAAGAAAAGACAATGCCACACCTGAGATATTAACTTCATTGATAGAACAAAAGTACATAAAAGCTGTACACTATAATTCAAATACATATTATATAAGGTGCTTCTTTTAATAAATCAGGAAATCAAAGAATTCCAATTGAAAATGAGATAAATATGAACGTATGTTCAAAATAAAACATATCTTTGTGAATTGAGTGATTTATGTCAAATATCTATTACGGGTGTTTAATAAAAGACAGGAGGATTATTTATGGGATGTGACACAGGGCTTAAGCCCAGAAAAACTTTAGTGGTAACAGAAAATGTAACTAACAATCAAAAACAGGAGGAAGTACGTATGAGTTCAACAATGGTAAGACGTGAAATGCCTAAGTTTACTATGGATGCTTTCGATGCAAAGAGTGGCCATTTTGCAAAAGTGTCAAGTGATGATTATAAAGGAAAGTGGGCGGTAATCTGCTTTTATCCTGCAGACTTTACGTTTGTATGCCCCACTGAAATAGCTGCTATGAATGCTAAGTATGATGAATTTCAGAGATTAGGTGTGGAAATATTGGCTGTTTCGGTTGATTCCAAATTCTCTCACAAACGATTTGCAGAGACGGAACCAATCCTGAAAGGTTTGAAATTGATGATGGGTGCTGATTCAAATCAAGAAGTCAGTCGTGCTTTTGGTGTGCTGATTGAGGAAGAGGGAGTTGCTCTGAGAGGACGGTTTTTGTTTAACCCGGATGGTCTTTGCGTGGCTCAGGAAGTACAAGCGGATTCGGTGGGAAGAAACGTAAATGAATTTCTGAGACAAGTTGAAGCATGGCAGCATGCTACAAAAACAGGAGAGGTGTGTCCGGCCGGATGGAGACCCGGAAAGAAAACGTTGCCGGTCAATACTGATGCAGAAAAGATGGCCGGTCATGTAGGCGATTATATCACATTGGAAGAGATACTGAGCTGATTCCGAACAGATAGAACATTGAAAACAAAGATTGTCTTTTAGTATGTTCTCTTTTTTAGTAACACGAATTATTCAATATTTAAAAAAGGAGGTTATTATGCCTGGATTTAATGGACAAGGTCCTCGCGGAGAGGGCTCAATGACTGGTAGAAAGATGGGGCGTTGCAATACTGCAGCTCGTGAAAACACGGATGACAAAACAAATAGCAAAGATGCCGCATCCTTACCTCAAAATGGAGTTGCTAATTCTAATCAGGGCAGAGGATTGGGAATTGGAATGGGTGGTCGTGGCCGAGGTCGTGGTCGTGGTGGATTGAACCAATGAAAAATCACCCAATAAATAGATGGATACCATGCTAGTCTTAATAGCATGGTATCTGTTTTTATTCTATTACTAATAAATTAATGCTTGAATAATGGATAATGGGATTATACTAGTTTTAATCGCTCTTTTTGCAGGTAGTGTGGGTAGTGTTTTACTTGCCGGGTTATTGTTGCTCCTCAATGATAAGAGGCTTCAACAAATATCAACCTATCTGGCTTATCTTGCCGGAGGTACTTTGTTGGGTGCAGCTTTTTTGGGTATGATACCTAAAGCAACTTCAATGCTTAATACGGACAGTGTGCTTGAAATAATACTTGCAGGAATCTTGTTCTTCTTTATTTTAGAAAAAATAATTCTTTGGCGTACTTGCCGTAATAAAGAGTGCGAACGTCATCTGCAGACTGCTGTACCTATGATATTAATAGGTGATGCTTTTCACAATGCGATCGATGGAATTGTTATCGCAGCTTCTTTTCTTACATCTACTGAGATGGGCGTTTTTGTAACTCTTTCTGTCATTTTTCATGAAATACCTCAGGAACTTGGTGATTTTGGAATTTTACTTAAAGGTGGTATGTCCCGTCTAAAAGCACTGATATATAATGCTCTGTCTGGTAGTACGGCAATTTTTATGGGCGTTATTGGCTATTATTATTTGAATACCGCTCAATCGATAATTCCTTATGCACTTGCTTTTTCTGCGTCCAGCTTTCTTTATATTGCTTTGGCTGACTTAATTCCTGAGATGCATAAGAAAACAAAATTCAAAGAATCAGCTATTCAGATTCTCATTGTTTCTCTCGGGATTCTTCTTATTTATCTTATCAAATAAATTCGATATTTAAAGAATGTAATACACATCCACAAATAGATATAGGAAATATTCAAAAAAAAACAGTAGTCGAACATATGTTCAGAATAATCTTTATCTTTGTGACTTGAATTATTCATTTCAGATCAGGATGAAAATAGTTGTATTAGCGGATAATAGATGTATGGATGACTCTCTGGAGACAGAACATGGCTTGTGCATCTATCTGGAGAACGGGCATGCAAAATGCCTCCTTGATACCGGAGCATCAGATCTTTTTGTAAGAAATGCGGCAAAATTGAACGTTGACCTGACAGCTGTGGATTATGTCTTTATTTCGCATGGACATGCAGACCATACCGGCGGTTTATCGGCATTCTTAAACATGAATCAGAAAGCAAAAATTGTTCTATCAAGAAATGTGGTTACACAAAAGTTCTTTTCGAACCGAAACAAAATTCATCAGATAAGTACCGACTTTGATCTGACTCCTTATTCCGAACGAGTAATTGTTGTTGATGGGTCTATGAAAATAGAGGAAGATATACTG
Source organism: Bacteroidales bacterium (assembly GCA_963677415.2). GTDB lineage: Bacteria > Bacteroidota > Bacteroidia > Bacteroidales > JAQUTK01 > JAQUTK01. Next base: position 44,783 of record CAXXFJ010000012.1, read on the forward strand.
GTCTTCTCTGCCCTGAAAAGTGATTATCAGAAGCCAAAGGGGAATGCTACTTTGTATAAAGACGCGGGGAATGGAATGGTTCCAGATGATTTTAATCACGAAATCGTAGTCTGTTTTGGAGTGGACAATTTACTTGTTTATACGGGCTGTGCTCACAAGGGTCTTTTAAATATTCTGGATTCAATTGTATTAAATCCCTCACAACAAATCGGAACTGTGATTGGTGGCTTTCATCTGCTGGATAGTACTCCTTTACAGCCATTTGAAACATCGGAGGATATTAATGCTATTGCTCTGGAAGTGAAGAAAAGGTATTTTAGTACACATTTTATAACCGGTCATTGTACGGGTGATAAAGCATTCCGACAGTTAAAAATAGAGTTGGGAGATCATTTGACTAATTTTCATACCGGTTATTCAATATCATTCTAGTTGTTGATTATTGAAAAGTAAATCAAGGTAATCATTTAGTAACAATCGTATGGAAAAACTTAAATTGGGCATTATTATTTGCGACAGGTATCGTACTTGTGCTGGAGGAAAATGTCTCAGAGCTTTAAGAAACAGGGAAGGAGCTTTTGCTGTTTATAAAGATCAGGAGATAGAATTAGCAGCTTATACAACGTGTGGTGGATGTCCTGGTGGTAATATTGAATATGCGCCGGAAGAAATGGTTAAAAACGGGGTTACTCACGTTCATTTTGCTACCGGATTCTTAGTGGGCTATCCACCATGTCCGTACATGGATTATTTTGAGAAGTTTATCACTGAAAAATATGGGCTGAAAGTCATCTTTGGCACTCATCCTATTCCTCAGAAATATTATCTCCAACATATAGTTTTAAAAACATGGAACTCGAAGTTCTTGATAAAAGCGACTGAAAAAACTATTTGTAATGAAAATATACGTTTAAGTTATGATTGAATACAACTATCAGTTCAGAGTATTGTATCCCGATACCGATCGTATGGGAACGATGCATCATGCCAATTATGCAAAATATTATGAAGCGGCTCGTTGGGAACTGCTGCGAAGTATTGGTGTGCCTTATAGCGAAATCGAAAAGGCGGGTGTAATGTGCCCGGTGATTCAAATGAAATTCAAGTTTGTCAAGACCACCGGTTATGATCAGCTGCTGACTGTAAAAACCACCCTGAAAGAGATTAAAGGAGTTCGCATGTGGTTTACATACGATTTGTATAATGAGAAATCGGAATTAATTAATACCGCTGAAACTGAGTTGGCTTTTGTCGGATTAAACACATGGAAGCCTTGTAAGGCTCCGGACTTCTTACTAAAAGCGATAGAATTGCACGCGATGAAGAAGTAACCGATACTAATTACACCCTGATTATCTGACAAATTGAACGAATCTTTATGGAAAGAGTAAAATAATTCAGAAACATCGCTATAATGAACAAATGTTCATTATATTTGCAACAGATTAGTTGTAAATCGAAAAAACAGAGCGATGAAATTATTTGATGTGTATCCTTTGTTTGACGTGAATATCGTTAAAGGGAAAGGTTGTTATTTGTGGGATAATAAAGGGATTGAGTATCTGGATATGTATGGTGGCCATGGGGTCATCTCTATCGGTCATGCACACCCTCACTATGTGGAGATGATCAACAGACAGGTGAATGAACTGGGGTTTTATTCCAATTCTGTAATCAATAAAATGCAGCAACAAGTTGCTGATAAACTCGGTGCTATATCTGGCTATGATGATTATGAGTTATTTCTGATTAATTCGGGAGCAGAGGCTAACGAGAATGCCTTGAAACTTGCTTCTTTTTATAATGACCGCAAAAGAGTTGTTGCTTTCTCAAAAGCATTTCATGGGCGTACTTCCGCCGCGGTTCGTGTGACAGACAATCTTAAGATTGTTGCTCCTATCAATGAAGGTATCGATGTTACTTTTATTCCTCTGAATGATGAGAAGGCTGTACATGCTGAACTTGCAAAAGGAGATGTGTGCGCAGTAATCATTGAAGGTATTCAAGGTGTAGGTGGCATCCATTTGCCAACAGTTGATTTTTTCAGGCTATTACGCAAGGAATGTAATGAACACGACACCGTTCTTATCCTTGATGAGATTCAATCAGGTTACGGGCGGAGCGGGAATTTTTTTGCTCATCAAATGTCGGGAATTCGTGCTGATATAATCTCAGTAGCCAAGGGAATAGGCAATGGATTTCCTATGGGAGGAATACTGATCAATCCGATGTTTGATGCTGTATATGGTCAACTGGGCACCACTTTTGGAGGCAATCACCTGGCTTGTGCCGCTGCAATTGCTGTGTTGGATGTTATGAAAGAAGAACAACTTATTGAGAATGCTGCGAAAATTGGTGCTTATCTGAAATCTGAAATTGCGAAGTTTGCTCAGATAAAAGAAGTGCGCGGACGCGGACTAATGATCGGCATTGAGTTTGATCAACCTGTAAAGGAGATCCGCACAAAACTTTTGTATAAAGAGAAGGTATTTACCGGAGTCAGCGGAAACAACGTAATACGGCTGCTTCCACCGCTTTGTCTATCAATGGATGAAGCTAACGTATTCCTTAACCGTTTCAAAAAAGTATTGAATTAATTAGTTTTCACAATGAGAATATCTATTCATCCTGCAGGCAGAGTTATTCTGATCTCAGGGCTCTTCTTATTCTTTCTTATTAGTGCCATTATTGTATGCTTCGTTGATTGTTCCGACAAGTTCATTTTTTTGTTAGGAGGGATCGGTTGCATCTATTTTTCTTTTCTGCTTTATTTCTTCAGAAATCCCAAGAGAGAGCTTGTTCTGAATAGCAATATTGTGTATGCACCTGCTGATGGCAAAATCGTACTAATAGAGGATAATTATGAACAGGAATTTTTGAAAGAGAAATGCATAAAAGTCTCCATATTTATGTCAATGCTCAATGTGCATGTCAATCGCTACCCGGTAAGTGGAGTCATAAAATATACAAAATATCACCCTGGTCGCTATTATATCGCCTATTATCCAAAAGCCTCAGAGTTTAATGAGCATCAGTCTACTGCCATTGAAACATTGAACGGCCAAGTGATTTTAATTAAACAAATTGCAGGAATAATTGCCCGAAGGATTGTTTGTTATGCTAATCCAGGCAATGAGGCTGTACAGGGTGACGATATCGGCTTTATTAAATTCGGGTCAAGGGTTGACCTCTTTTTGCCGTTGGGAACTGATATTGTGGTGAAGAAAGGCGAGACTGTGAAAGGTAACAGCACAATTATTGGCTATATCAATTGAGAAAAGTATACATGTTCTATATAAATTAATGAGTATGAAAATTGCAATTGCAAGTACAGGAAACAGTTTGGATAGCAAACTGGATATGCGTTTTGGACGGTGTTCTTATTTTGCTATTCTTGATACAGAGACGAATAATGTTGAGTTTATTTGTAACACAAATAAAGATGCTAAAGAGGGAGCAGGTCCTGCTTCTGTTCAACTTGTTGCTTCTGCTCAGGCAGAAAAGATTGTTTCAGGAGAGTTTGGTAATAAAATTAAGTCTTTATTGAATGAATTAAAGATTGAAATGATTACCACCAAAGATTCTGAATTAAGTATTGGAGATATTGTTAAACAATTTAATAATTAAAGTTATGCCACACATGGATAATACCGGTCCTGAGGGGAAAGGTCCAAAGTCAGGGCGTCAATTAGGCTTTTGTGTACAACTATCAAAAGAGGAACTTTTGAAGAAACTGGGTGAAGGTCAGGGAAAAAGGAGAAAGAGTTGTGAGAATGAAGGAAAAGAGCCGGGAAGACGGCTAAAAAGTAATATAAAATAACTAATAATTTTATTAAGATGAACAGACGTATTGCAATCCCTATAGAAAATGATCTCTTATGTGCTCATTTTGGACATTGTGAGTTCTTTTACATTGCTCAAGTGGATGAGAATTCAGTGATTAGCGAGGAAATAGTAAAACCTCCAGTGCATGAACCCGGACTTTATCCTGCATGGGTAGCCGGAAAGGGAGTCAATCTTGTAATTGCAGGAGGAATGGGAGAAAAGGCACAGGAGCTTTTCCGCAAAGAAAAAGTTGAGCTGCATATCGGCGCGCAACTAAAAGGTCCAAAGGATCTTGTACTTGACTTTATTAACGGGAATCTGCAAACGGGATCCAATTCGTGTGATCATTAATGAAGATAGCAGTAGCAAGTGGTAAGGGTGGAACGGGTAAGACTTTTGTTTCTACGAATCTATTTTGCACATTACGGCTAAGAGGACTTTCTTCTTGCTTGATTGATTGTGATGCAGAAACTCCAAATTCCACTCTTTTCTTTCATACAAAGACATTGGATGAAACGGATGTTACTGAATACAGACCTGTAATTGATGCTTCCAAGTGCGTTTTTTGTGGTAAATGTGCTGAGTTCTGTAACTATAACGCGATCTTTTATTTACCGGCACTGAACAAGATTCAACTACTGGATGATTTATGTCATGGGTGTGGTGCTTGTGCTGTCGCTTGTAAATATGATGCGATTATTGACTCATCAACATCGGTAGGTAAAGTTACATCTTATGAGCTTGCTCATGAAGAAGGGGTTTGTTTGTTTGAAGCAAAGATGAACATTGGCGTTTCTTCTCCTGTTCCAGTCACAAAATCAGCAATAAAAAAAGCTATGCAGCAGGATGCTGAATATTTGATCTTCGATGCACCTCCAGGCACTTCCTGCCCTTTTATCCAGACTGTATCGTATGCTGATTATGTTGTTCTTGTAACTGAACCCACTCCTTTTGGACTAAGTGATCTGAAACAAGCAGTGGATACATTAAAAGAATTGAGAAAAGCGTATGGTGTTATCATTAACCGGTCGGGTATCGGCAATAGAGATGTATATAACTATTTAAATAAAGAGTCGATAACGTTGATAGGAGAAATCCCATTTGATAAACAGATTGCTACATCTTACTCAAAGGGTAAGATCGTGATCAACGAGATCTCTTCTGTTCGAATGATTTTTGAAAATATTGCCGACAAATTAATTCTGTATGGAAATAGCAATAATTAGCGGGAAAGGGGGAACAGGTAAGTCAACTATTTGTGCTGCTTTTATTTCTATTGCACAATCTGCTATTGTCGTGGATTGTGATGTGGATGCATCTAATCTGTATTTGATTTTTTCACCATCATGCAATGAAGAGCATGTTTTTGTGTCAGGAAACCATGCAGTAATCGACACGAACTTGTGTACGAACTGTGGCTTGTGTATGAGCTATTGTCGTTTTGATGCGATTTCTTCTGTGAATGGTATAATAAATATCTCTGAGGTAAGTTGTGACGGTTGCTTTTTGTGTTCCCGGATATGTCCGTCCAAAGCAATAGAAATGATTCCGGCAAATAAGAGTCGAATGTATGCGGGAGATTTTCGGTACGGAAAAATGGTCTATGGGAGACTAGCTCCGGGGGAAGAGAATTCTGGCAAACTGGTCAGCTTCTTACGTGATAAAGCGAAAGAATACGCCAAAAAGTTTGCTTATGAAACGGTTATTCTTGATGGTCCTCCCGGAATAGGGTGTCCGGTTATTTCTACAATTACCGGTGTTGACAAGATTGTAATCGTTACTGAGCCAACAATGTCTGGTTTACTGGACATGCAACGTACTTATGAGGTTTCCAGTAAATCTTCCAGTCAAATATATGTAGTTGTAAATAAGTATGATCTGAATATGGATATAACTCGAATAATTGAGAAGTGGTGCAAGGAAAGAGGTGTGTTAGTTGTGGCATATTTGCCTTATGACGAACATGTAGTCGATGCAATGGTAGAAGGGAAGACACTTGTAGAGTATAATAATGAAAGTAACATCACAAAGTTGATAAGAACTGCCTATAATTACATCCAGCAAAATTAGTTAAGGTAGTTTTTATCATTAGATTGTATAAAGGTATGTTTGGAAGAAAAAATCGTTCAAGTAGCTTTTTTCGAAAAGGTCGTAATCATTGTTCGGAAAGTATGTGTGTGTGCCCCTCGTGTGGATTTATAAAACAGCACGAAAAGGGTGTTGCGTGTTTTTCATTACTATGTCCGAAGTGTAATAGTCACATGATAAGAAAGGACGTATTAGAAAAAGCGTCAGAGATTCAGAAGCAACAAGTTGGCAGAACTTCAGAAAACAAGAATCCCTCTCCTAAAGTGAATCCAGATGTGTGCATTGCATGTGGTAAGTGCATCGTGATTTGTCCTGCCAAAGCTATAAGTATAAAAAATAATGTTGCATTTATTGATGAGGGGCTTTGTAAGAAATGTCGAAAATGCATTTCTGAGTGCCCCGTAGATGCAATACAATAAATGATAACGAATCAAATAGAATCGTCTGTATGAGTAATATGATTGAGAAAATCCCAATGAAGGGTGTTAAGAATGTGATTGGAATTGCTTCCGGAAAAGGAGGCGTAGGTAAATCAACTGTTGCTGCTAACCTCGCAATAACTCTTGCGCAGAAAGGATATAAAACAGCATTGGTTGATGCAGACATTTATGGGCCTTCTATCCCAAAACTTTTTGATATAGAAGATGCCAAGCCTTGTCTTGTGCCACATGATGGAAAAGATCTGATGGAACCTATTGAAAAGTATGGAGTGAAGATTAATTCAATTGGTTTTTTTATTGATAAGGACAAGTCTATCATATGGCGTGGTCCAATGGTTTCAAATGCAATAACTCAGTTGTTTACTGAAACTTACTGGGGAGAGATTGATTATATGATTATTGATTTTCCTCCGGGTACCGGAGATATCCTGATTACTTCTGTTCAGAAGTTGGATATCGATGGGGTTATCATTGTTACAACTCCACAGGTGCTATCGATAAATGATGCGCGTAAAGGGACTGAGATGTTTGTCAATTCGAAGATTAAGATTCCTTTAATTGGTATCGTTGAGAATATGTCCTGGTTTACTCCTCTGCCACATCCGGACGAAAAGTATTTCATTTTTGGTAAAGGTGGGGGCGAAATTCTGGCAAAAGAGTTCGATACATGTTTATTGTCTCAAATACCTCTCTTCAAAGAAGTGAATGAAGCTGCTGAACTCGGAGAGAATTATCTGGAATTGAAGAATGAAGAGCTTCACTTAATATTTGATCAGTTAACTGAGAATATCATAAAACTAAACAGAAAGATTTAGAGTTATCGTGTGAATACAATCGACTAGTAAGAGGGTCGTTGAGACTCTTAATACTATAGCTTTCAGCTTATATTATTGTTATTTATCTTTCATATAAAGCCAGCTGAAAGTGCTTTTTTTAATGGTAAAGAGGGCGTGTCATAAAGTATGGCACGCTCTCAAAGTTTTACAATTATTCAGTTCAACGGTATAATATTTTGATACTTAATCCCTTTTGTGCTGACCATCCTTCTTTGTCGGTTAAACTGATAAAAAAATGATAGTCACCTTCATCAAACGCTCCTGCACTATTGGCCAAAGGAATCGTGATTGGAAGATTCGTTTCATATCTTCGTAAACCTTCAGGGATGCTATAATCCTGAATGAATAGAAAAGGATTAACAGGACTTTTAACGGGATCAAGATTCGGTTCCGTCACCTCGGTACTGTGTGAATGGTGATCAAAATTGTTGTGAATATCAATGCTATATGAACCTAACTGAATATTATCCGTGAATAATGTTTTCATGTAAAATGTTTCTCCAAAGTATAGCGTATCGCAATTATTGGGAAACGCATCTTGAATGTACAAATCAATTACCGGCTTTTGATTGTCGATATCTTCTTTTTTATCGCATGAATTAAAAGCGAATAAGAGAAACATCAAAAGTGTAATTATTCCTGTTTGTTTCATTTGAATAATATTTAACAGCAGGTTGATAAACAACCTGCTGTATTGTTTTATGATAAGCAATTTAATTTATAACTATCGGATAGTGACTTGAAAAAGCCCAATTTCCTCCAAAAGAGTCTTTGCTTTTTACCACGATGTAATAATCTCCTGAAGTCCATGTTGCTGCTTTGGGCGTACTATTATTATCCATAGCACCACCTACAACTATACTTGCAGAAAAGCTATATGAAGTAGGACTTGAAAAGTCATGATTATGAAGCAATGTAATGGTATTGCCATCATTAACCTCAGCATCTGTTAGTCCTTGGTCAACACGAACCAGACCAATATAGATTCCACCCAATGCTATATCATCACTTACAGATCCGGAAATACGAATAGTTTGCCCTGATGCAAAAGATTGATTATTCGTAGGGGTTGATGCAATTGTGATTGTTGGGGCAACAGCATCAGAAGGAGTCTGAATGGTTAGGTCTTCGATTTCAACAGACGATTGCTGACCACTTTCATCGGTAACTATAAAATGGAAACAGTATGTTCCGGCAGCAACAGTAAGCGGGATGTCGATGTGTTTGTGGAACGTTGTGTTTTTTAACCCTTCAAATTCGATATAAACACTATCGAAAGTCCACGCATTATGGTTATCTTCCTGATGAATTAGAACTTCAATTTTACTTATTTTTGCTTCGGCAGTTACTTCGGCTTCAACATGCAAGTCGCTGCCAACAATACCAATATGGCCATTGCTTGTTCCTAATTCAACTCCGCTAATAACCGGTTTGGAAATTACTTCATCATCTTTATCGCAAGATGTAAAGAGAACCATACTTGATGCTGCAAGAACGACAGCCATTGTTTTTATTTTTGTATTCATACTTTTAAAATTTGTTTTTTTGAACATTACTACTCTTATTTGATTTTTCCTGAAAAAGGAATTGAAATATTCATTACGAGATTTCGTCCAGGCTCAGGAACATTAATCAGCCTATAATAGCTGGTGTGATTAAAATACTTAGTGTTTAGCAGGTTTTGAACCTGCATGGATATACTTACTTTTTGATTCAATAGTTTTACATCCCCCCCCAAACCAATATTGATAATCTGATAGCCATCTGTGGTCTCCTCCGGAGGTACAATATTATTTTGGGGTGCTGTTATTCTGTAATCTACAGACAAATACAGGTTCTCCACAGACTTTATCTTCCGTTTGTCGTATTTGACATTAAAAATCACAGAAGCTGGAGGTGAAAATGGAAGAGTAAATCCCTTCTTTTCACCTGAAAGTTGTTCGGAATAAACAAATTCACCCATTACACCCACTCGCAGAGACTCTAATACCTGATAATGGGCATGCATCTCGCCGCCATATCGAAAGACCTCACTTTGTGTATAATTGTAAATCTGATTTCCGTTACCGTAAAGCCTGTCATGCTCAGATGTAGGGTTCAGATAAATGTAATTTGAAAAATAATTCAGAAACGGAGTTACCCCAATGGCAATTGCATCTGAACTGTATTCTACTCCTGCGTCCAATTGATATGAAACTTCAGGCGACAAATCCGGTTTTCCCACTTCATAACTAAAATGATGGTAATTTACCCCGTTAGCTGCCAATTCTTTAGCAATGGGCACACGAAAACTTTTACCAATATTGGCTTTGAAAGATAGCGTAGGAAGGTTGTAATTATAACCGACAGACCATGACACATTTGAAAAATGTCGGTTTATCGCATTAGCTCTGGTCAGATACTGTAAAGTAGTATCATTATCGGTGCTGATTACAGGCGAAGCAAACCAATCATCATAACGCAATGTCTTGATATGCGTGTAATCATATCGCACGCCCATCTGAATAGAACTCTTTGCCGATAAAACATACTTTGCTAGTAAAAAACTACCCACACTAAACTGTTTAAAAGCTGGAATAATAAAGCCACGTCCGTCAATCCGATTATCTTGATACTCGCTGTTTAAACCTACTATAAATTGAAAGAGATCATTCTTATAGTATGTAACCTTTAGATTATCTGAATAAACATACTTCTTAAATTGACGTTCCAAGTCGGCATCAAATTCCAGTGAGGAGGGAAAAACAGCGGGCATGTACCCATGACTGACGTATTGACTTCTTTCTTGTCTGAAATTACGTTGAAAGCCTAAGTCGGATTCAAATTTCAACTTCCCCCATGTATATTCGCTTTTGTTGATAGTCTTGAAATGGTTCACTTCCTGATACGGGAAATTAATGTCATTACTTGATTTATCATGTAAGCCTGTATCTACATTGCGGGGCTCCAAACCATGAGCATTGGCAAAAAAACCACTTTTCGTGTTTACATCACTTATAAAAAACCTGCTTTGAAATTTGCGCAGAATGATCCCGAAAGAGAAATTCAGATTCTGTTCTTTTCCTGCTGTATTTCGCAAATGATTTTTATACAATGCTGCTCGGTATGAGTAAATGTCCACACTATCGGTTGGCACTTTGTAATCTCCATATTCCAGTATCGTTGCACGCAAATCAGCAAAGAACCATTTCTTTCTGCCGTACAATGAAATGGATGTTCCCACGAAATTGTTGTTTGTCTTACCAGACAGGTCAACCGTGCCTCCGATGGAATTATCAGCTGGCACATTTCTATTTTTCATGTCAATCACTCCCCCAATGGCATCTGATCCATACATAAGTGAGGCAGGTCCTTTTATTACTTCGAGGTTATCAATAGCATATTGATCAATTTCAAGTCCGTGGTCTTCGCCCCATTCCTGTCCTTCGTGCTTAACACCGTTTTCGATAACAACAACACGATTAAAGCCTAATCCTCTGATTACCGGTTTTGACTGTCCGGAACCAATATCAATTGTAGTAATTCCTGGTAACCTTTCGAGTGTTTTCATCAGACTGCCACCCATGTTTTGTTTCAGATATTTCTCATTCACGATCTCAATATTGAGCGGCTCTTCTTTTTTTCGTGTCTGTGAATAATCATAGGATACAACAACCTCGTGCAAACTAATTGAAGCTACATCAAGTCGAGCATTATATGTTTTACTTCCGTTTATTGCTATTGTGTCAACAACAGACTTAAAGCCAATAAATGAGACTGTCACTGTATATACACCTTCCGTAAGGCCAGTTATTACATACCTTCCTCGAGTATCGGCAATAGCACCTTTTTTAATAGGAAGTAGTGAAACGGAAGCACCAGTCAGAGGTTCGTTGTTTTCGTCGACTACTGTACCCGAAAGAGAATAATTGATTTGCCCAAAAGAAATACCACATAGAAAATTCATGCACACTATTAGCGTGAAAAACTTGCTCATACTATATTCATTAAGATGAGAGAAACTGGAAAATTTCAAAGTGAAAGATTATGATAGTGCCAGATAAGGCGGTGCACGCGAAGGATATAAGGTTACGACCTGCTTATGAGGCTGAGCAATTGTAGCCAGATTTAATATTCGATTGATTGATACAATGAGAACTTCAAAAATCAAAAACTCCGGTAATTTGTTTATAGCAAATTTATAATCACAAATCGGACAATGATCGACTGTTGAGCTTCCTTCAATGACATCTATTGGATAATCGATATTTCTTGGTGAGGAAAGACGAAAGAAGTTGTCATCCAGAAAGCTATAAGAATGATGCCAAACAATGTGAACTGATTGGAAAATAATTGGGAAAAAGAATATTCCCAATAAGACTAGCGCAATATGTTTCTTAATTCTTATCAATGATTGCAATAATTCTTTTTACAAGTCGGACACGTACCTTTAATCAAAATTTCTGTCTCATCTTCCGCATATCCATCAGGCAACTGAATTTCTTGCACCGGTACAGATTCAAGGCATTTCACCATATGACATTTATTGCAAAAGAAATGCGCATGTCCTTTTTTATTTGTTATTGATTTATCCATCGCATACTTAATTATCTGGTTGTCAATAAAAATTTTGTGGACAATCTTATATTCTTCTAGTGTTTTAAAAGAACGATAAAACGTGGTTCGATCATAATTATAGGATAACTGAGCCCTAATCTCATTTTCTGACAGAGCTTGGCTGGCAGATAACATAATATCAATAATCCCTTCCCTGCAACTGGTTCGTTTGAGATTGTGATTATATAAAACATCAATTGCTTTCATTTATGCAAAACTAGTTTAAATGCAACAGTGATGCAAATGTAGCGAAAAGAAATTACAAACAAACTTTTTGCTATGTATTTTTTCTCAGCATCTAATTTGCTCCTTATGAAATAAATGTAAAGAAGGTGCGTTATTTACTTATAATTTATAAGATTGAGCTCCATGAAGAAACACGCACTCATTTTCTTTAGTTTACTACTTGCTTTAGCTGTTCAGGCAATCGACTTTAAGGTAGATAAGTTGAAGTACACCACGAATGCCGATGGCGCTACGGTATCTGTAGCCAGACAAGAATATGCTCTTTCCGGAGAGATTGTCATCCCGGCAAGTGTGACGTATAAAGGAAAGAGCTTTGCTGTCACAGCGATTGGGAATGAGGCTTTCAGTAAATGTTTTGGCATTAATGCCATGACCATTCCTTCAACTGTGACCTCTATCGGAGATGAGGCTTTCTTTGGTTGTGGCTTTTCTTCTATAATCATTCCGGAAAGTGTTACAACGATTGGGAAAAATGCATTCGTCATTTGTAATCATCTAAAGTCCATACTCATACCTTCAAGTATTGATACCATTCAAGATTTTACTTTCAATGGTTGTGAAGCTCTTACATCAGTCATTCTCTCTTCGGGAGTTACTACAATTGCTCCTTATGCATTTCGTGGTTGTGACAGTATTGTCTCTATTACATTCCCTATGAGTTTAAACACGATTGGAGAAGGTGCTTTTTATGGATGCAAGTCATTGAATAAATTTGAGATAGCAAAAGATCATCCTTCATTCACCGTGGTGGACGGTGTTCTGTTTACCAAAGATATGACTGTCCTTATAGCCTATCCGGCAGCCAGGAAGGCAACCAATTATATCATTCCTGAGGGCGTTACTTCTATTGGCGAACAATCTTTCGTGGGGTGCGCTAATCTGACCTCTATCACTATTCCTTCCAGTGTTGATTCGATTGAAGCCGGAGCCTTTATCGGCTGTGGTAATTTACTTTCAATAAACATCCCTGATAATGTCACTTCCATTGGAGAACGGGCTTTCCTGGGATGCTATAATATGACCTCCATCTCTCTCTCTGAAGGTGTAAGATATATAGGTATGGGTGCTTTCTTCGAATGTGCCTCGCTTACCTCTGTAAAGATCCCTATGAGTGTTGATTCGATAGGAGTAGGGGCGTTTTGTTTTTGCTCCTCACTGGCTCACTTTGAAGTAGATAAAGATAATCCCTTCTATGCTGTGTCGGACGGTATTTTACTTTCCAAAAACAGATCTGCCATCATAGCCTATCCTGCTGCAAAAAAGGAGAGTCACTATTTGGTACCTGTAGGAATCTCTACTATTGACGAAAATGCTTTTGCCGGTTGTTCGACCCTCAATTATGTCACTATTCCATTAGGTGTAAGAAGTATCAATAGGTGTGCTTTCTTAGGATGCAGTGGCTTAGATTCCATCTCCATCGCAGCAAGTGTGGATTCTATTGGCGAAAGAGCTTTTTGGGGTTGCAAAAGTCTGACTTCTGTGACGATACCTGAAGGAGTGCATACCATTGGAAGATCTGCTTTTCACGGCTGTGTAAATCTGGCTTCGATTACGTTACCCGGGAGTGTCACTTCTATTGGCGGACAGGCTTTTGAAAGCTGTAAAGATCTAAAAGAGATACATATCAACGCTTCGACACCGCCTGTCAGCGATGGTAATCCGTTTGCGTCAATCAGCCAAACGACTTGTACCCTCTATGTACCTGCTTTCTCAGAGGATGACTATGCAGCATCAGAATACTGGAAAGAGTTTCAGATTGTTGAAGAAGAGGTTTCCGCCACGACTATCGCGTGGGTGCTTTGTGTTGTTGTTCTGCTATTAGGAACTATCTTCTTACTCTCCCGTCGGTTTAAGATCGGAGTATTGCGTAGCAGTCCGTGCAAGTGTGGGAAGACGAATGATGATGAAAAGAATAACTGCCTAAAAAACTAAACCAATGAGAGACACTACAACAAAAAGCTATCCAACCATTGCTCAAGGCTTTGGACTTATTGGATTATTTGTCCTGTTATCGATTTCGCAATCACCGTTTTACATGTTACTCAGTAAAGTAGTTGATAAGGAGTTCTCTATGCTGGTTTTTTACGTGATAGTAGCTGCTACTATTCTCTGGATTGCCTGTGTGTACAAGAAAGTCATCGAGGGTACGAGTTCTTCTTTTAACCTGCATCTCAGTAATTGGCAGATACTTCCTTTTATTATCATTGGAGAACTGATGATCTCAATGGGTATTTCTGAGCCTATTACAGAACTGATTCCTATGCCGGAAATATTCAAAACGTTTTTCTTAGAAATGAGTTTGAATGCGAATATATTTACCTTCTTTATGCTCGTTATTGCTGCTCCTCTTTTTGAAGAGGCCTTATTCAGAGGTGTCATACTTGAAGGATTATTGAAGCAATACTCTCCTTAACGCTCTATCGTGATTTCGAGTTTTCTATTTGGGTTAGCTCACATGAATCCGTGGCAGTTTGTCGGCGCCTTTTTTCTTGGACTATTTATGGGATGGGTCTATTATAAAACACGGAGTCTCTTGCCGACTATCCTGATGCATGCATCAACCAACCTGGTTGCATTCATAGGAATGAAAGTGACGGATGCTTCTGATTTTGATAAAACATTAGTTGACTACTGGGGAGGTTGGACCAATTTTGCGTTAGTTACAGTAGGAGCTATCCTCATTTTGTTTCTTTGCATCTTCTTTCTGAAGAAGTTATTTGCAAGAGAAGAAATGAAAAAGATGACGGAGCAATACATGGAGATAGATGAATAGTTCTATTTAAATAATCTTTATCAATAGGAGAGCCGGATATTTCGGTTCTCTTTTTTTATGTTAAACATTCAGGCTAAGCGAACATATGTTTGATATTAGTTCTATATTTGTATCTTATATTTATTACTACAATTTATAGACACTATTCAGATGTCAAGAACCAAACAAGACCGCAAGATAGAAGCACCACCGATTATGGAAGGCTTTAAGCCTTTTGGTATTCCCCGTCGAGCCTTAGATTCTGTTATTTTAAATCTGGATGAATACGAGTCTATACGGCTGCTGGATTACGAAGGATTGATGCAGGAGCAGGCAGCTGAACGGATGAATGTGTCGCGCCCTACACTGACGCGTATCTATGAAAATGCACGAAAAGTGATTGCTCAGGCTTTTGTAGAGGGTAAGATGATTTTGATTGGTGGAGGAAATGTTGAGTTTGACAGACAATGGTTCAGGTGTAAGCGATGCCATAAGCTGATTGGGGGAATAGAAAACCATGTAAGATGTACGAATTGCACCACTTTCAATAACGACGAGCTGACTCCCATAAATAAACCGGAACAAACGAAATGAAAGAAGAAACCGAGATAAAGGATGCATTTGTATCCAAAGCTGCCGACTGGGACACTCCCGATAAAATAGCCATGACGAATAAGTTCGCATATGAAATAGTGCTTTATGTCAATCCTCTTCCTACGTGGAAAGCATTGGAAATAGGTGCGGGAACTGGTTTGGTTGGGTTGCAAATAGAGCCATTGGTTCGTATGCTGGTAATGGAAGATACTTCAGAATACATGTTGGGTATGTTAAGACCGAAACTGAATAAGGATAGTAAAGTGGAAATCTTGCATGGTGAAGTCTTTGACTACAAACAGAGAGATATCGACTTTGTCTTCTCTGCCATGGCTTTTCATCATCTCCCGGACGTTGAAAAAACACTTCAACATTTGGCCACGATTACTAACACAGGTGCGTATATCGCTATTGGTGATCTTGTTACTGAAGACGGCTCCTTTCATCGCTTTGATCCAATCCCTTACTGCGGATTCGACACTGACCTCTTGTCACAACAGTTTGAAAAGGCCGGTTTTGAGGTGAAGCTTGTGAAAATATATAATACGATCACCCGCTTATTTGAAGGGGAAGAAAGAAAGTATGATCAGTTCCTGCTGATTGCTCAACGAAAAGAGGAAGAATAGTATTTACAAAAAGATAATAAAATGAAGATTGCAGTTCCAACAAAAGAAAACAACCGGATTGATGATCATTTCGGACATTGTGAGTTTTATACCCTTTTTACCGTCTCAGATAATAAGGAAGTAGTGGATGTGACAACACTTGAGTCGCCTCAAGGGTGTGGTTGTAAGTCAAACATTGCTTCCACACTGGCTGCAATGGATGTGAGTGTCATGCTTGCCGGCGGGATAGGTGATGGAGCAATTAATAAATTGGCTTCGAGTAATATTCAGGTGGTGCGAAACTGTCAGGGAGATGTACGCGAACTAGTAATGAATTATCTGACAGGATCTCTGAAAGATGGTGGTGTAACTTGTGCTTCGCATAGTCATGAAGAGGGTCACGTATGTAATCATTGAGCGAAATGGATCAGATTGAACTGGAACAACGGATTTCCAAAGCCATAAGCTACTTTGAGAGTGGCTATAATTGTTCACAATCAGTCTTTATGGCGTATTCCGATAGGTATAACATTGATGCAGAAACCGCAGCTAAAATAGCAACTTCTTTTGGCGGTGGCATGGGACGTTTGCGCGAAGTGTGTGGCGCAGTGAGTGGGATGTTTATGATTCTTGGTTTGCATTATCCCTATACAGATACGACAGACAGGAAGGCGAAAAATAGTAATTATAAGGCTGTACAACGTACTGCCAATCTGTTTAAAGCGGAAATGGGTTCGTATATATGTGCCGATTTGCTTCAGGTCGAACACAAACCACAAGCACCTGAGTCGTTGGAGCGGACGGAGGCATATTACAAGTTACGCCCTTGCTCGCGGTGTGTGGCACTGGCAGCAGAGATCGTTGGCAAGGAGATCGCAGGCATCAGCAATGAGGTCGCAAGTCTTGGCAATGAGATCGCAAGTATCGGCAATGAGCAGTCGTCTATTCCTCTTTAAGAGAAAGTGATCATGAGCATAATCGGTGTTTTAGGACAATTTGCTCAGAAGTAATAAACAGAACAGCCGGGATAACTTCGCTAAAAGTATCCCGGCTGTTCTGTCTGTTTTCAGATTAGCAAGCCATTTCCCCTGCGTTCTTTTTTGCGGAAAGCAAGTTGTATGCACCTTTTGTCACGACTTGAATTTTTTGTGCATCCGTACCTTCCGGTAGGATGACTTCTGTATATCCGGCATCCGTGAGGCCCACTTGTACCTCTATCATGCGATACTCCGTAAACGGTTTGCCGCCTTCTTCTTTGTTCTTCTCAAACGCAAAGATATAGTTCTTATCGTCAAACTGGACCACAGCTTCCGATGGCAAAGTATTAGAGAGAGTGCCGGAGGTCTCGATAATCGCATTCACATACATGCCCGGCAATACATTCTTACACGTACCGGTCACACTGGCATAGACTTTATACGTCTTGTCGGCATCCACCGACTTTCCCGTCTGATAGACCGTTGCTTCATGTTGCTCCGTCTCATTATTGATAAAGAATTCTAACTTTTGTCCCACCACTACTTTGTCCGCGTCTTTCTCAAACAAGGTGAGCTCAAGGAG
>CAXXFJ010000013.1:0-219807 GCA_963677415.2 Bacteroidales bacterium
GAATAGACATAGCCTGCGAGTAACTTACTTCCGGCTTTCCATCGCACTGAAATAGGAAAAGAGAAATAAGGTCCGATATAGCCTGAAACCAAATCCAGAGATTCATTTGTAGGAATCTTATCAACATTTACTGGCATATTACTCACAGATAACCTTCCACCTATACCCCAATAAGGAGAATGGAAGAATGAAGCACCTTCTAATCCTGAATTACTTCCCGTCGTAAATGTCATAGATGAACCGTCAGTCATCTTATACTTTCCCGGGATCTTATTAAGTCCCAAATAAAGACCAAAGAAAGAAGGTCTGTCATTTATATCAAAGCGAGAGGGAAGTTTATAATCAGTAATTCCCTTATCTTTAAAAATAAGATCCGCCAGATAATAGCCGATTTCCGTAGATAGAATACCTATGCCAGCCCCAACCATCACATCGCTCAACCAATGTTTATTATTCAACTGCCGAGTAAGAGCAGTGGCTGTAGCCGCAGAATAAGCACCTATACTATACCAGGGGCTACGTCCTCCATACTCTTTGTGCATCATTGTCGCTGTCATAAAAGCTGTAGCAGTATGCCCCGAGGGAAATGAGTGATTATTGGAACCGTCCGGTCTGGTCACATTGGTGATCGATTTCAATCCAAAGACCGTACTTGACATTATTACCGCCGAAAAGGCATCAGAGACTAACATCCTTTCCCATGAACTGCGCCCTTTGACCCCACCAAGTTTCATGCCGAGCATCACAATTCCGGGAGCATATTGTAAGTAATCATCATAGTGATAACTAAAAGAGGGCATATATTCGTTGCGAAGACTACGGAAATGATCATCCTCACTTTTGACAATCAGTCCTCCGGCAATAGCAGGTATTGATACATAGGTCATCTGATATAATTTGGTTGAAGTCAGTCTATCTATTTTCATAGACAAACTCATATTGAAAGCTGAGTCTTTACGAATAGCCCCCTCCGTTTGTGCATTCACCAAAGAAGAAATTAAAAATAAGAGAGGCAGTATTATATTCTTTATATAGCTCATATGTATATCACAGAGTACTTTTAGCATTTGGTTTCATCATCCTCAACAGTTATGAGTGCAAATATATCTTTTTTTTTCAAACCAGAGAGATTATCCCTTTCTGAATGTGTGCAAATCATACATATCGGAAGAATAGATAGCAATAAAATAAAAAGCGAGCCGACATACGCCAGCTCGCTTTTTATATAAATAAATAAGGTAGTTCTACTTATTCGCCTGAACCTCCCTGGTGTGATCCCAAATTAATAACATCATTTTTTATTGTAATCTTTCCATCTGAAGTAGGTTGAACATCAACAGACCTCGTTATTGTAGTCGAACCGACTTTATAGGTTACTACATAACGACCACTCTGTGTAAGAGGAATAGAATATGAGCCATCAGCAGCTGTTTTAACAGTAATACCATTGATAGTTACATCAGCACCGGCAATAGCCATTCCTAAATTATCAGCCAGAACACCTGAAACTGTATATGCTCCATTAACCACAGCAGGAGGTGCAACTTCTACAACATCATCATTCTCGCAAGAATAAAGGCCTAAACTCAGCATTGTTGTCATAAACAAAGCCACGAAAGTCATAAAAAAATTTCTTCTTTTCATAATTTTTAAAATTTACAGTTAGTTTCTTATTTGCAATTTCTTTAAGGTATAATCTCTTCAAAATAACACCTTAATTAATGTGTCTACACTTTGAGATGGATAATACCGCACCTGTCTATCAGAAAACGTTGTACTCAATCTGATATAACCTAGGGACAAAATTAATAAGAATTATTTACCCCCCAAAGGAAAGTGCAATCTTTTTACCATTTTCTAATGATTAATTTTATAATATCACCTCCTAATTACAAATAACATCAAGAATATAGCGTATAGACGCATTTGAAAGAAGAGATCCTGACGGCAAACAAAGACCATTCTCAAACAACTTTTCGCAAACAGATATACCATAATATGGTGCATGTCTATAGATCGGCTGCAAATGCATCGGTTTCCAAAGCAACGAAGATTCTATATTGGCTGCATCAAGTCGGGCACGGATTTCTATATTTGTTTGACCACACAGATCAGGATCCACTTGAATACATGTCATCCAGAAGCTTGATTGTGACTTGGGATCTGGATTGTTCATCACTTTAACACCTTGTGTGTCTTTTAATCCTAAAGTATAGAGTGAGTGTATTGCACGTCTCCGTGCAATGTGTTCCTTCAGTACAAACATCTGTCCGCGCCCGATACCGGCACAAATATTACTCATCCGGTAGTTATAACCTATCTGCGAATGCTGATAAAAGAGAGCTTCATCTCGTGCCTGTGTCGCAAAATAGAGTGCTTTGCGTGCATCTTCTTCTGAATGACAAATCAGTGCTCCGCCTGCCGAAGTAGTAATCATCTTATTCCCATTGAAAGACAAAACACCAAAGCGACCGAAAGTGCCACATTTCTGTCCGCAAAACTCTGAACCAATCGCTTCTGCCGCATCTTCTAAAACTGGGATATTATAACGCCCTGCAACTTCGATGATTACTTTAATATCAGCCGGCATGCCATACATATGTATCACTATTATAGCTTTTGGTATCTTACCTGTCTTTTTCAAACGATCACAGATTGCCTCCTCTAATAGGATTGGATCCATATTCCAGCTTCGTTGTTCAGAATCCACAAAGACAGGAAAGGCACCTAGATAGGCTATAGGATTGGCAGAGGCGCAGAAAGTAAAGCTCTGACAGATTACCTCATCCCCTGGTCCTACTCCAAGAAGCTTCAAACCAAGATGAATGGCCGAGGTACCTGAATTCAAAGCGACAACATGAATTTCTCCGGTTTTCTCTGAGGTAAGATATTTTTCCAGATCTTTCTCGAAACCTGTTACATTGGGTCCAAGTGAAGTAACCCAATTGCTTTCAAATGCTTCCTGAATAAAGCAAAGTTCTTTCCCGCCCATATGAGCCAGCGAAAGTCTGATTCTTTCTTCCATATTTATTAGTTCCTTTTATTCATTTCTGACAGATTATTCTAACTCAAAATCCAAAGGAATGCCAAAGGACAGTTCTAATTATTTCCATTAAACCACTCTCCTCCTACCGACTCCCGTACATTATCAACATTCGACCGTTTCAAAACCAGTGCAACAGTCTTATAAAGAATTTTCAGATCGAGTCTGAAAGTAAGATGATCCACATACCACACATCTAGTTCAAACTTCTCTCTCCAACTTATGGCATTACGCCCATGAACCTGAGCCCATCCTGTCATGCCGGGACGAACATCATGACGATGTGCTTGTTGTTTGTTGTACAACTCAATATACTGGACATGCAACGGACGAGGACCAACAAATGACATTTCACCTTTCATGACATTTATCAGTTGAGGTATCTCATCCAGAGATGTACTTCTCAAAAAGCGTCCTACTCGGGTGATTCGTTGTTCATTGGGTAAAATATCTCCAGACTCATCGTGCTCATCGGACATCGACCTGAATTTTATTACCTTAAACACTTTCCCATATCTCCCGGCACGTTGCTGAAGAAAGAAAATATGCATACTTTGGGTAGAATAGATAAGACAAATTACAAGAAATAGCAGCAAAGGCCAAAGCACAGACAGAAAACATAGAGCTACTATAAAACCAATCCATCGTTTGAAATACTGTTGATACATTTCCGTTATTGATTATACCGGATAGAAATGAAAAAAGAGACCCTGAAGCCTCTTTTTTCATTTTAATATCCTAATTCTTTTTATTCAATCACGCCGGCAAATCCACCATTGCGAACCATATTGACCGGAAGTTTGGTCTTACTATTGACAGTCATTTCCTTTTTCTTATAATCCATTGCCTGGCGATCAGCATTTATACCATCCACAAAATAGGTCATCTTGAAGTCCTTACCTGTTGGAAGGAAATCCAATGCCACTTCTAAGTTCTGAGAGTTATTACCAGTAATAGCTCCAAGAAACCATTTATCACCTTTACGTTTCGCAATCATCACAGCATCTCCCGCTTTGGCGTAGATTGCTTTTGTCTCATCCCAGGTAACAGGAACACTCGTCATAAATTCTGTACATTCATGTTCCCGATAATAATAAACCGGATTATCAGCTAGCATCTGCAATCCTGTTTCAAAGATAACAAAGAGTGCCATTTGGAAAGCTCTTGTTCCAGAACCCATTGCATTAGCACGGGTATAGCGGTTGTCTTCAGGTTGTGCTGAGTTCATCGAACCAGGTGTGAAGTCCATCGGACCCACAGCATTACGGATAAACGGCAACCAAACACTATTTTCAGGTTTGCAACCACTACCTTGCTCTAAACCACGTACACCTTCATGCGCCATCAGATTAGGATACATACGTTCCAATCCAGAAGGTTTGAAAGCACCGTGAAAATCAACCATCATATCATACTTCGCAGCCTCTTTTACTACTCGTTCATAGTAATTGACCATCCACTGATCCTGACGATCCATAAAGTCAATCTTACATCCTGCTATTCCCCATTCGTGGAAAGTCTTGAAAAGCTCCATGTGTTTATCCACTGTAAGCCAGGTAAGCCATAAAATAATCTTTACATTATGATCTTTACCATACTGAATCAGTTCCTGAAGATTAATCGTGCTGTTTGGTGTAAAAGGATCACGTGTACTGGCAGCCCAACCTTCATCCATAATGATATAAGGGATCTTATACTTAGAAGCAAAATCGATATAGTATTTGTACGAATCCATGTTGTAACCAGAGCGGAAATCAACACCATACAGACGAGCATCATGCCACCATTCCCAACTTACTTGTCCCGGTTTGATCCAATCAGTGTTTTCAAGTACGTTTGGAGTAGAAAGTTTGAATATCAAATCATTACCAATAAGCTGAGCGTCATTCTTTGTAATCATAAACGTACGCCATGGAAATGAACGTTTACCAATTGTCTTGGCAATATAATCGGCCTCTTTGAGTATTTTCTCGCTACGGTCACCATCATTACCAAATTCTAAAGGAGTTTTCGGAAATACAGCGCTCATACCATTCTCACCTGAACCTTTTACAAACATACCGGGATAGTCATGTAGGTCAGCCTCACTTAAAAGAATCTTCACTCCTTTGCCGGCTTCAATCAGCACGGGGAGATAACTCATGCGTTCCTCTTTCACAAAAGCACTCATTGTCAATGTTGCGTATGGTTCCTCACAGGATGTCTTAAAACCTCTCACCAGTGAGAACTGTCCTGTATATTCTGTCGGAAAGTTTACCTCAAAGTCTTCATTCATAACTTGGATATCCCCCTTCTTGTCAGTCAGAAAACGATAAGCAACACCATCATTGAAAGCACGGAATTCAACGGAATAGCTTCCTTTGAAGTCCATACGCAATGTGTTGCACTTATTATTAATCACTGAATTTTTGTAGGCTATAGGTGGTTTGATTGTCTCATCAATTTTACCAGCCTTACTGCGAATCAGTTTGGGGTTAACACCCAGTGTTTCACCCTTTAGATTGAGTTGCAGGCGACAATTCGTAAGTAAGGGATCGGATCCATTAAAGATAGAATAAGAAATCTTATCCGTCAGTTCAATACTCACTTTCAAACTCCCATCAGGAGAAAGAAGCTCTATTTTTTTAGCCTCACTTACAAAAGTAGCAGTTAGAAACAACAGGAAGGTTAATCCTGCAAAAAACTTGTTCTTCATGTTCATTGGTAATAAAATGTTGGATAATTTATATTGTTGACTTAATTATCAGTTCGCCAAACAGCGTATTAGCCCAAGCAAACCATTTTCGGGTAAAATTCTTGGCATCATCTTTATGGAAGGATTCATGCATAAATCCAGTCTCTCCTTCAGTATCCCGCAACATTTTTATGCAAGATTCGATCTCTTTCTTGTCCGTACTCGTTATCGCACGCATAATAATACCCATTGGCCAAATAAAATCGTAGCCAATATGCGGCCCTCCGATTCCCTCCGCTACTTTTCCTTTAAAGAAATATGGGTTCTGCGAGCTAAGAACAAATTTTCGTGTATTCAGATAGATTGGGTCGTTAGCAGAAACTGTTTCCAGATAAGGCATCGCCAGCAAACTTGGAATATTAGCATCATCCATACAATATGCATTGCCAAAACCATCTACTTCAAAGGCATATATTTTGCCGGCTGTAGGATGATTCACTACTGCATACTTCTTCAACGCAGCCTCAACCTCAGCAGCTAAAGCTTCGCATCGTCCAGCCAAACCAGCATTGTTTTTCACTTTCATTGCTATCTCAGCGACCTGCCTCAAGCTCTTCACAGCAAAAAAGTTGGATGGAATAAGAAAGCCATAGGTCGTAGCATCATCAGAAGGACGGAAAGAAGAAACAATCAAACCGATAGGATTAACAGGATTACCATAGCCGCCACAACAAAGAGTGTCCAGCTGTCGTTCAGTCTTGCGCTGAAACTTATACAAACTCTTCACTTTGCGTTGTTGTTCACGGAAAGTAGCTACAATCAACTCCATGGCTTTTTCCCATTCGGTATCAAACACAGAGGTATCTCCGGTCTCTTTCCAGTACTTATGTGCAAGACGTACCGGATAACAAAGAGAGTCTATTTCCCATTTCCGTTCATGCACACCCTCTTTCATCTCAGTGTTGTCACTTTTCCATTCGCTGACTACACCTTCCGGAGTAAATGCATTGGCATAAGGATCATACAAGATGCAATGTGTCTGTCTGTTTATCACACCTGCAATAAGCAACCTTAGGGGTTCATCCTCTTTACAAAAAGGAAGATAAGGCCAAACCTGAGCTCCGGAATCACGAAGCCACATTGCATGAATATCGCCGGTTATTACAAAAGTATCCGGACGACTTCCGTTCATTTTAAAACTAACGGTCGTATCCAATGTATTCGGAAAACAATTTTCAAACATCCAGGAGAGTTTCTCGTCCTTCAGTTTATTCTTGACTGCAGCAATCTTCTTTTCAACTGCCTTTGATGTAAAGTTGCGCTGTGCAAGTTCTGGCCGCATGGAAGTATAGCCACTTTTCTTTTCATCTTTGATCACAGCATAAAGCGGACTGCCCGCCAAGGCAGCCGCAGCTAAAACACTTCCTCCTCTACGGAAGAAATCTCTTCTGGTTGTCATGTTTTTTGGGGTATTAATATCTATAGAGAAAACTTATTACAACTTGGAATCTTCGAAATCATAATCCACATCCTCATCAAAATCTTCATCAATTTCATTCAGATAGATCGTTTGGAAATCTTCGTCAAACGCTTCTTCCTCCTCCTTTGGGATTGCCTTCACATCAATGGCCCTATGTACCATCGTCACTTGTTTTTGAATATCTTCCCTATTGATTTCAGTCCAGATCATATCCTTTAGTTTAACTAGTCCAAGACCAGTTATTGACGATATAAATACGTACAAAACATCAGGAAGTTCTTTTTCAATAGCATCAATAAGCTCCTGATCCAGCATGTCACTTTTAGTGATAGCCAATATACGCTGTTTATCCAACAACTCCGGATTGTATTGAGCAAGTTCATTGAGAAGCACGGCAAACTGACCGGCTATATTATCCGCATCAGCAGGCACCATAAATAGTAGAATTGAATTTCTTTCAATATGACGCAGAAAACGAAGACCGAGCCCTTTTCCCTGACTTGCCCCTTCGATTATCCCTGGGATATCTGCCATAACAAAGGACTTATTATCCCTATATGGCACTACTCCTATATTGGCTTCGAGTGTGGTAAATGCATAGTCTGCAATTTTTGGACGGGCTGCAGAGATAGAAGAAAGCAGTGTTGACTTACCGGAATTCGGGAAACCAACCAAACCTACATCTGCCAATACCTTCAATTCAAGCACTACAATCAATTCTTTAGCCGGCTCACCTGGTTGAGCATACCGCGGAGTTTGATTAGTAGAAGTACGGAAATGCCAGTTACCCAGCCCCCCTCGTCCACCTTTCAGTAAAATCACTTCTTGCTCGTGTTCTGTTACATCACAGACATATTCACCATTCTCAGCATTATAAGCCACAGTACCCAGAGGCACCTCTATTATCTTATCTTCTCCTGCTTTTCCAAATGAACGACTCTCACTTCCACCATCACCGTGACCGGCAAACACGTGGCGTGAGTATTTAAGGTGCATCAAAGTCCAATAATTACTATTACCTCTAAGGATTACATGTCCTCCTCTGCCTCCGTCACCACCATCTGGTCCACCTCTTGGCACATACTTCGCACGGTTTAAATGGGTAGAGCCTTTCCCCCCTTTTCCACTGCGACAAAAGATTTTCACATAATCTACAAAACTTGTTCCAGCCATATTACAATTTATCAATTACTTGTTTGATACGATTGAAGATCTCTTCAATCGTTCCCATACCAAAAATCCCATTATAGAGGTTCTCTCCTTTATAATAATCTATCAGGGGCGCAGTCAGATTGTGATATACATCTAGTCGTTTCTGAATCGTTTCAAGATTGTCATCTGAACGTCCGGAAATCTTTCCACGTTCTAAGAGTCGTTGAATCAGTTCTGATTCGTCCACTTCCAGCGCAATTACAACTGAGATAAATGTACCCCTCTTTGTTAGCATTTCTTTCAATGCAACCGCTTGCGGAGTCGTTCGTGGAAATCCATCGAAAATAACTCCCTTACTTTCTTTCAGACCATCGAGTACTGATGCGAGGATATCAATAATCAACTGATCTGGCACCAACTGCCCTTTAGAAATATAGCTATCAGCGACTTTTCCTAAATCAGTTTGCCTGCTAATTTCACTTCTCAGCACATCTCCTGTTGAGATATGATCCAAACCATATCCGGCAATGATCTTCTCGCTCTGTGTTCCTTTACCGGAACCCGGAGCACCAAAAATTACAATATTCAACATGATCTATATAAATTTGAGTCATTTATCAGACAAGTTCGTATATCTCTCCCAAATTACGTCCACCACCGTCATAATCCAATCCATAGCCAACTATGAAACGATTAGGCACTTCTAAGCCAACATAATCAAGTGGTACTTCCACTTTGCGAGCTTGTGGTTTGGAGAGCAATACTGCAGTCTTAATGGCTTTTGGATGAAGAGCAGTAAGCTTTTTCAGTAAAGCCTCCATTGTATATCCGGTATCAACGATATCTTCGATAATAACAACTGTACGCCCTTCAATACTTTTATTTAATCCGATAAGTTGGGTCAATTCGCCATTTATGGTTCCTTGATAGGATGCAATCTTGATAAAAGACAACTCAGCAGGAATATTTACTTGTTTTAGCAAATCTGAAGCAAACATAAATGCTCCGTTAAGAATCGGCAGAAACATGGGATTGGTACCAGCCAATTCTTTATTCATCTGCGCAGCAACCCTTGCGACTGCATCTGCAATTTCGTCTGCAGCAATAGAGAGACGAAAATTCTTCTCTTTTATCTGTATTGTATCCATAATGTTGCAAAGATAACAACTTATTCTATTCCATTCATCAGCTTTCTGAGATATTTTGTCAGACAGAAGAGTAAGACTGATGCTACACCCGACATAACAACAAATACCATAAAAAAGTCATACAGATTAGCAATTTCATAACCAAACAAATGTTTAACCTTCACAACTCCATCCAATTCTTCGGGATAAAGAGCACTGAGAGTACCTGCAAACTTGTTAGCTGTGGCTGTTGACATGAACCAAACCCCCATTAGCAATGAGGCAAAACGAGTAGGTGATAACTTATTGACTAATGACAACCCTATTGGTGACAAGCTTAGTTCACCCAACGTATGAAGAAAATAAAGACCAATCAGCCACATCATGCTTACTTTATGGTCACTTTCTATCCCACTTACTCCAAATGAAATAACCAGATATCCCATAGAGAGAAAGAAAAGACCGGCAGCCTGTTTCATTGGTGAAGAAGGTTCCATTCGTTTTCTTCCCAGAAGGCTCCAGATCATTCCCATGATTGGTGCGAGAGCAACAACAAAAACGGCATTTACTGATTGGAAGAAAGAAGTAGGAATTTCCCAACCCCAAATAGTACGATCCATCTGCTCCTCAGCAAAATAAGTCAGAGAAACTCCGGCCTGTTCGAAAGCCGCCCAAAAGAATATCACAAAAAAGGCAATAATATAGACAACAGTAATGCGCTGTCGCTCAATTTTAGACAGACTAGAATCAGTAATGATAAAAGCGGGTACTACAAAACAGAGCGAGTAGATAAAAGCACCGATGATATCACTATAATCCTGCAACCAATAGAAAAAACCGACCAAAATAAACAGGCTGGAGACCCAACTAAACATTTGTAATTTGCTGCGAGAAGGAATGATTGCTTGATCACCACCTGATAATTTTTTTTCAAAATCTTCATTTTTTCTTTTTGAGTTAGCTAGCACCCCGATTGGTTCTCCTTCCGGAGTTACCAGATATTTATTTTTGAGCAGTTCAAAGAGTATAACTCCCAGCATCATTCCTAAAGCCGCTGAGAGAAATCCCCATTTATAATCTTCCGGATTGCCTGTATCTCCCAAAAAACCACACCACAAAGGAGCAAGTGTAGCTCCCACATTGATTCCCATATAAAAAATAGTGAAGGCACTATCTTTCCGTCTGTCCGTTTTAGTATACAAATCTCCTACCATCGTTGAAATATTGGGTTTGAATAGTCCATTACCCATAATCAGGAACGTTAGTCCCATAATCATCAACAATCGAGGAAGCGGTGTAACTGATAAGAAACCAGTACCGACAAATAAATCTGTAAAAAGAGTACTATCAAAATACCAGGCACTGAAAAACATACAGAGCTGTCCGAAAGACATAATTAATCCACCCCAAAAGATTGAACGACGGTTTCCCCAGTATCGGTCTGCAATGTATCCACCCAATAGAGGAGTCAGATAGACTAATCCGGTATAACTACCATAAATGCTCGATGCATCCTCCTTTGACAAGACAAGAGCATTAATCATATACAAGGTAAAAATGGCACGCATACCGTAGTAGCTGAACCGTTCCCACATTTCTGTTAAGAACAATAAATACAATCCTTTTGGATGCCCTTTGCTTTCACTCATTATCGCTTCTCTTGATTTAAATTTGCTCGCTTTTAACTAAAAACGACGCCAAAAATAACATAAAACATTCGTTTATCCTATCGTTGTTCTCATAAATCGACAACTATTCTATACCTTTGTGTTCTTTTTAATATTTAAATACATGAAAATCTTATCAGCTGAAGAAACCCGAATGATTGATGCATTTACAATCCATGAGGAACCTATTGCATCTATCGATCTTATGGAACGGGCAGCTGTTGCCCTTACAGAAGCACTTCTCCGGATCAATCCGGATGGGGATAAATGGATCGTTTTTGCCGGACCCGGTAACAATGGAGGGGATGCACTTGCGGTTGCCAGACTGCTTACTTTGCAAAAAAGGCATGTAGAATGTTATCTCGTTACTTTGCCGAACCAAGTATTATCTGCAGACTGTGACATAAATCAGAAGCGTTGGGAAGCACTCTCGAGCACTTCTATAAATTTAATTACAACATCGGATCAACTCCCTCTGATAGAAGAAGGAAGCTTCGTGATTGACGGACTCTTTGGCTCTGGAGTAAACCGGCCATTGATAGCTATCTTTGCACATTGCGTACAACACATCAACTCTTCCGGGGCCATTGTCTTTGCCCTCGATTTACCTTCCGGACTTTTCAGCAGTGAGAACTGCTGCAACGATCCAAAGTCTGTGATAAGAGCCACCCATACTCTCACATTGCAACTTCCCAAAGAGGCTTTCTTTTATGCTGAAAACAGTGATTTTATCGGAAAGTGGGAAGTAATAGATATTAAAATTCACTCAGAGGGAATCCGCAGGGCAAAGAGCTCCATGTATTATACCACAAAAGAAGATCTTCATCCGCTGCTTCATCATCGAAGAAAGTTTGACCACAAAGGCACATACGGACATGCACTACTAGTAGCAGGTAGTTATGGAAAAACCGGTGCCGCAGTATTGGCAGCCAAAGCCACTATGCGCAGTGGTGTAGGGAAGCTAACCGTTCATATTCCTTCATGTGCCTATAATATCATGCAGATTTCAATCCCGGAGGCAATGGTAGAGTCTGACTCCAACGAGAAATGTATTGCCAGTTATATAGACACAACACGCTATACAGCTATCGGAATTGGCCCCGGACTCGATACCGATCCTCTGACAGCCGATGTACTTGAGCATCTCTTGCAAGGGTGCGACAAACCAATTGTAATCGATGCAGATGCCATCAACCTTATTGCATCCAATGCTACCTTCATTCATCTGATACCTCCCTACTCGATTCTTACACCTCATCCAAAAGAATTTGATCGTCTTACCGGTGAGTCCTTCTCCACTCGGCAACGCGTTGAGAAAGGACTTAAACTTGCTGAACAACATCAGCTATACATTGTATTGAAAGGAGCAAACACCGTACTGATTACTCCAGAAGGAACTTGCCATTTCAACAGCACTGGCAATCCCGGCATGGCCACAGCAGGCAGCGGTGACGTACTGACAGGTGTTATTCTCGGACTTTTGGCTCAAGGGTATGAGTCCAAAGAAGCGGCACTCATCGGTGTCTGGCTTCATGGTTACGCAGGTGACTGCGCCGCAACAATCAACACAGAGGAAGGTATGATCGCCTCTGACATCATTAATCATATGAGTGATGCATTTCGCTTCTTGAAAGAAACCCCTGATCGAAACATTAAATAACAGTCTGTGGGTGGGTTATACTTTATACAGTTATGGTGCACCAAAGATCAGGTTGCGTGCTCCGTTTCACGTACATGAAACGGAACAAACATATGGACGTTTTGCAGCACGCATACCAGACAAATGTGCCTCGTTGACTATGCCTGAATTTAGTTTACACTTTTGGGTTATACTTACTGATTGACTATACAACTTTATTGAAATGCTCCTGATTTACTTCACACTCTTTTTTTATTCTTCCTGATATGGTTTACACGAGGAATTTATTTAACAATGTGTAGAAATCACCCTTTTAATGCTTCAAAGTTACAAACTATATTTTTATTTTTTCTACTTTATATTATGAAAAACACCGCGGAGGTTTGCCTGGCGGCTGGAGGCTCGAAGCCTCCAAAGAGCCTTATTTGGTATAACCCATTCTCACTTGGGCAGGTGTTTTCATTCCATTACTCATGTGAGGTCTCTTGTTGTTATAAAAATCAATTATACCTTCCAGTAAGCATTGTGCCGCATGGAAATCCTTGGGGCGTTTCATCTTATAGAGCCATTCCTGCTTAATAATGCCGTTCACGCGTTCAGCTATGGCATTGTCTGTAGGATTACCATCTTCAGTCATACTGATTGAGCAGCCAATCTGCTTGAGTCGTTCTACATACAGAGTGCAACAATACTGCGATCCACGATCAGAATGATGTATAAGAGAACTCAAATCCATATCTGAACAATTCGTTATGGCTTGTTCGAGCGCAGCCAAGGTATGCAAGGCCGAGAGGCTTTCAGAGAGAGTCCATCCGATTATCTCATGCGTATAAGCATCAGTCAGAAGATGTAGATAACATACGCCTTCATCCGTATCTATATAGGTTATATCTGCCACCCATAACTGACAAGGAGATGTTGGCTTAAATCCCTTTACCAGATTCTTATACTTGCGATAATTATGGTTGGAGTTAGTTGTGTGTCTACGGCGCAAGGCCGGCAGCATCAGGTGTTTGCGATGCATCAGCTCATAAAACTTATCACGTCCCACCATCTTGTGTTCATACACATGCTTCAATATAAGAAAGAGCTTGTAAGCACCGATTCCGGGGGCTTCAATCCTTATCTGAATCACCATGTCAACAACATTAGTTTCAAGCAACGCACGTTCGCACAGTTTCTCTTTGCTTACAGCGTAATAGCCTTCACGGGTCTTGCCAAACAGTTCACTCAGACATCCGATTGAGTATTCAGGATGTCTGAGTCGAAGACCATTTACTGCTTGGCGCCAGCTTTTTTTAGCAAGTCAAGACCATATTCCTCGCGGCCAATCTTTAAAACTTCCTGCAGTGCGTCGTTACGTAACTCAGAGTATTCCAATGCTTTACGCAAACGGGCAATCTCAGCCTGAAGAGCTTCTTTGCTTTCCAGGACCTCTGATTCAATTTCCTGTCGTTTAGTGCGCATATCGGATAGTTTATTTAATAACTCATCCGACAAAGATAGAGATTTTGAACTTGTTTCAAACTCATTATTCCACCGAAAGACCGTTGCTTTAGAAATAGAATACTTATTGCTAATAAAACCGATAGACTCTCCCGAAGAATAATAGTCCGAAAGAACTTGGAATTTAAACGATACCGCATAAGAACGGATGAATACTTTTTTCTTTTCCATATTACACCTTTAATTGTTAAATCGGTGTAAACCTTTTCTGTATTAAGTCACCTTGTAATGTAACCAAGTGATTTTCGATATAGCTACTTAAGCACTACATGGATCTCTTGTGCGAAAAATGAAGATTTTATACACCAAACTATTGAAAGTTGTCACTGACTTTGATCAGTTTCTCGTCGATGATGGAACGTTTTATTCAACCGGATTGATCAAAAGATTGGATTAATAGGGTGTTAATAAATACAAATCGCTCGAGAATATCAGAAAAGGATCATCGGATAAAGCTCTGACTATTAATAACAATAACTCATCTTAGGAGGTAGCAAATAGAGTAGAATAGAGTAGAATAGAGTAGAATAGAGTAGAATAGAGTAGAGTAGAGTAAAGAAAAGAAGAATAAAAAAACTTCTTCTTCAGAAGGTCAAAAAGCAGGATCAGTATCTGATGGTAATAAACACGAGAAAACGGAACAATTTCCTATATCGCCAGGGGAGTATAGATACTCTCTAGTTGTATGATCTATCGTTATTGCCATTGTTAAGCCACATAAATCCTATTATCGTGCAATTTATCGGTGTCGCAGACAATCCACTTCAAGGAGCAATTATTCAAGAAGAAAAAAAAGCCATCCGCACTACGAACAGCTTTTTGAGCCGTGACCCGGATTCGAACCGGGGACCTTTTCATTACGAGTGAAACGCTCTACCAACTGAGCTATTACGGCAAACCTTATTTTAAACGGCTGCAAAGGTAACAGCTTTTATTTACAAATAAAATAGCTTTGACGATAATTATTATTGAGCTCAGAAATTTTCAGATGCCCCATTTTTACACAATTTAGTGAGTTATGAGCATAAAAACAGGGAAGAGACTTCCTTTTTTTGATACAACCTAATAAATAAGGTTACTTTTATTCAGATATGGGGTTGCAGACTCAAGAATAATGAGTAATTTCGTCGTTTCTTTTGTAACATTTTTTACTGATTTGCATTTGAACCTTTTCCAGTATGCTACGTCAAAGAGTGAAATTAACAATGAATAAGTTATACGTAACAATATACCATGTCTATTATTATTAAAAACCTCAACAAAATTTATCCAAACGGCAATCATGCTTTGAAGGATATCAATCTCGAAATTCCATCGGGGATGTTTGGTCTTTTAGGTCCCAATGGCGCAGGTAAGTCAACTTTGATGCGAATATTGGTTGCACTGATGGAGCCCACTTCTGGTGATATCGAGATCTATGGATATAATCTTTCAAAAGAGCGTAAGGAAGTCCGACGTATCCTCGGCTATCTGCCTCAGGATTTTCGTTTCTTCGCCAAGTATAAGGTGAACGAATTTCTAGATTATGCAGCTCGTCTTTCAGGC
This sequence comes from Bacteroidales bacterium, assembly GCA_963677415.2. Lineage (GTDB taxonomy): Bacteria > Bacteroidota > Bacteroidia > Bacteroidales > JAQUTK01 > JAQUTK01. Next base: position 15,834 of record CAXXFJ010000013.1, read on the forward strand.
ATGAACAATAGTCGTCAACGAAGAGAAGCAATAAACAACATGCTAGAGCAGGTTGGACTTTATGAAGTGCGCGAACGCTATGCTTCAAAACTGTCCGGAGGTATGAAACGCCGGTTGGGCATTGCGCAGGCGTTGATTCATAACCCAAAAGTTATTATTGTTGACGAACCAACCACCGGACTTGATCCCGAAGAGAGAATCCGCTTCCGTAATCTACTCACTTCAGTAAGTGCCAATGACACGACTATAATTCTCTCGACCCATATTGTTGGTGATATTTCCAGTTCATGTTCCAGCATGGCATTGATGAATCATGGGCAGGTGCCTTTCGTTGGTCCACCTGAAGAGATGCTGAAACGTGCAGAAGGGAAAGTATGGCGTCTTCGCGTCACAAACGAACAATATCAGGAGATCAACAAGAATCATCCGGTCATTTCAACTATACCGGTCGGACTCGATTGGGAGATACAGGTCGTAGCTGACAGCATGTCAAAATATGGTAATGCAGAGCCTTATAGTCCAACACTTGAGCACGCGTATGTTTATTTTATGGAGAACCAGTTAGATCTTTGGATGAACGATTAAAAAAGAAAAGCAGATGCAATTATTGACAAATATATTAACAGTCTCAAAGTATGAATCCAAGTTGCTCCTTCGCAGCTGGTTCTTCAAAGTATTTTCCGTACTGGCTTTGTTGTTTTTCGGATTGATTACCTTTATTCAATTTCTTTCCGAAAATCCGGAATCATCTATGGATACCATTCCTTCGTTAATGCCATACATGGTGGCATTGATGCTCAACCTCGCGCAAGCGATAATCACAGTATTCCTTGCTTCAGAATACCTCAAACGCGACAAAGAGCTAGACACCTCCGAAGTCTTTTATGTAAGACCTTTAAGCAATGCCGAATATCTTTTCGGAAAAATGTGGGGTACTATCCGCGTTTTCTTCGGACTCGATTTCATTATTATGGGAACAATGCTTCTGATTAGTTACTTCAAACTTGGAGCTGAAACTGATTATTTGAGTTATCTCTGGTATTTTCTTATTTTGATACTTCCAACTCTGATCTTCATTACAGGTCTATCCACGGTTCTCATGATGATGCTAAAAAGTCAGGCACTCACATTTGTAATCCTTCTTGGTTATATTGGCATCACCCTTTTCTACGCAGGCGACGTACTCTATTATTTGTTTGATTACATTGGTTTCAGTTTCCCGATGTTTAAATCTACTATTACCGGATTTGGCGCTTTACCACAACTGATTAACCACCGCATGGCTTACCTCCTTATAGGAATTGGATGTATTGTCGGAAGTATAGCTCTTTTCGGACGTCTTCCCAACTCCCACCGTAATAAGTATCCGTGGATCGTTCTCTCACTCATCTGTATTCTTGGGGGTCTAGGCGCAGGGTTTAAACATGTCAATGATTACTTGGTAAAAAATCGTTATCAGAAAAATCTCATTGCACTTAATAATAAACATGTCAACGATCCAAAAATGGTTATTGACAGCTGCTTCCTCGATATTAACCAGCAAGATGCAGACTTACAAATAAAGGCAACCATGAGTTGCATACCACTAAAACCTTCATCAAAGTTCACCTTTTCTCTTAATCCGGGCATGGAAGTTAGTTCTGTTTCTTCGGAGGGAAAACAGCTCACTTTCGAACGTAATGAGCATCTGATTATTATTGATTTTGGTCGTCAGATTGCATTGGGAGATACTACACTACTGGAAATCAACTATGATGGCATTGTAGATGAGCGCATGTGTTATCTTGATATTCCTGAAGAATTGCAAGTAACCAATGATAAGGTATTACTTATGGCAATAGATAAGCAGTATGCCTACCAGACAGCCAACTATGTATTGCTGACTCCTGAGACGTACTGGTATCCGAAACCTGGTGTGAGTTATAGCGATGAGAGTCCGGACTGGCAACAAAACTACTTCACTCATTATAGTATGCGTGTACAACCTAATAAAGGATTGACCGTCATATCACAAGGTAATCGCATCGTTCAAGATAGTGTAACACTTTTCACACCAGACCAGCCAATGCAATCGCTTTCCCTTTGTATCGGTCAGTATGAATCTCTTTCTGTTAACGTGGACAGCACTGAATATGCTGTCTGGTATATAAAAGGACATAATTTCTTCAGTGTACCTCTCGACTCCATCGCCGATACTATTCCTTCTCTGATTAGGGACATGCGCTCTGTTTATGAAATTAATTTGAAACTTCCCTATCCTTTCCAACGTTTCGCTTTTGTAGAAGTTCCTGCTCAATTTGAAACCTACTCTAGAGCTTGGACTCAGGCCCAGGAAACGGTTCAGCCGGAAATGATTTTTCTTCCTGAGAAAGGATTCCGTCTGAGTCGATTTGACTTTGCAAGACAGATGAAATGGCGTAAACAGTCCAGAGACAGAAGTAGTGCAAACAGAGGAGGAGGCGGAGGAGGTCGTGGTGGCCGAGGACAACAAACTCAAAGTGATATTGATATGCAGATGGATGTTCTAAGAGGTGCCCTTAATCTTATGTTGCAAAAAACAGGGAATACGGCTTTCGAACAAGGAAGATTCGGACAAAGCACTGTGACAATAGAAGAAAATCCATATTATTTTCTACCTGAGGTTTATAACTTCAGATATAACATTTATTCATCAAAATGGCCTGTTGCAAACCGTATGATTGAGATCTTACTGCAAGGGACCACTGATCGTAACTGGTGGATCAGAAGAGAAACAGGTTTGAGCAATGATGAAAAAGCACTTCTGATGATGCAACAGAAATCATTCAAGCAACTACTAGCTGAAGTGACTCACCGTGACCTTATTAATAACTTCATTGGACTGCAAGGAAATAACTTGTTTGCCGAAGCTCAACAAAAGATGGGTATACAAGCGTTTAAAGATAGTATGTTTAATGAAGTCAAAGCAAATGAATTCAAGAATCTTTCATTCGAGTCTCTTCTTGATAAGATGAGCTCTTTATCAGGAGTTGATCTTCAAGCGCCCTTGGCTCTTTGGAACAAACCGTCCAAACTCGCAGAATATCAGATAGGGACACCTGTTGTAACCTTTATTCAAACGGAAGAAAAAGAGCTTTATCAGACAGAGATAGTAATAAGTAACATCTCAAATGTAGCCGGATACATAAGCTATGGACTGGATTTTCACACATCAGATGGACTCGGATTTGGTATTGATGGACTGAAACCAACAACATGGATCATTCATTTCAATCCAAAAGAGACAAAACACATTATTTCCTCGTGGGAAGAAGCTCCTTCTGAATTTAACATCCAGACTATGATGGCTACAAATCTGCCTCTCAACGTATCTCTTTCTGCAGGTAATACCTTGAATGGTTATTCTTTGAAGGGTGATGGAGAATTTGTTGTCGATAGTGATTATCTATTAGTAGAAGGAGAGATAATTGTTGACAATGAAGATTCTGTACTCTTCGAACTCTCAAAGCCGAAACCGATGGGATTATTGAATAAACTTATCAACGAAAATTTTGATGATGGGGATTTCAAATACCATGGTTTCAGTGAATGGCGTGCTCCCTTCAGCTGGACAGCTACCACAGATAACGGTTTCTATGGTCAGGCTATCCGTTCCGCATACGTAATACGTGCTGGTGATGGTTCACAATTTGCAACCTGGCATGTTCCTCTCAATGGTCCTGGTACATATGACGTTTATTATTATGTACGTAGATCCGAGCAAATACGCTTCGACAGAGGCGGCGGAGGAGGAAGAGGTGGAATGCGTGGAGGTGGTAGAGACGGACAAGGAGGACGAGGTCGAAATGAGGATCAAAGTTATGAATTTTCCATTAACTATGATGGCACCAAAGAAGAAACATTTCTTGACATGAGCCATGTAGATGACGGATGGCAAGAATTGGGAAATTTCACCTTCTATTGCGATACAGTCGATGTAGTATTGACTAATAAGACTAAATTGAATATAGTTACCGCCGATGCTGTTAAGTTTGTAAAAAGATAATGTAAAACAAAAAATAATTATTCCTCATGCAAAGAGTTAGTAAAAAATTGATCTTAATCGCTCTGGTGGGTATTATGACACATCAGACCGCTTTTTCTCAACTGGTACTTACCATGGAAAAAGCACTTGAAATCAGTACGGTGAGTAAGCCCGGATCTGAAAACATCTCTGTTTAACCTCCAACGGTATGAGCAGAATCTGATTGCGCAAAGAGCTTCATTAAAATCGAGGTTTGCTTTGACTCTCAATCCGATAAGTTACAGCAATACCAGAGCTTTTGATAGTCGTTTCTCAGACTGGTACACCAATCAAAATCTCAATTCATCCGGCACATTTAGTATTACTCAACCCGTAATCTGGACGGATGCAACCATTTCACTTAATAATAAATTGGGATGGTCCAGAAGTGAGTCTGATGCGGGGGGATCGAATAAAACAAACAGGGCATATACGAATGATCTCTATCTCAGTATTACCCAGCCTCTCTTCAAATATAATCAGACAAAAATGAACCAAAGACAGATTGAGCTGGATTATGAGAATGCACAGATAAGCTATGCCTTGCAACGGCTCAATGTGGAAAAGAGTATAACCAGTCAGTTTTATAACGTCTATAATGCTCAGAATAATCTGGAAATCAGTAAAAGTGAATTAAAAGACGCCGAAGCCAATTTTTTGATTATTAAAGATAAGGTAGAAGCTGATATGTCAACAAAAGACGAATATTACCAAGCTGAACTCAATTTGGCATCCTCACGTTCAGCGGTACAAAACAGGGTTGTATCACTTGAAAATGCAAAAGATAACTTTAAGCAAATGCTGGGTCTGGATCTTGCGGAAGTCATCAGTGTTACTACTCAGATTGAAGTAGATTCTGTACCTGTAGATGTTGATATGGCTATAAAAAGTGCTCTTTCTTCCCGATTGGAACTACGTCAGCGGGAAATCACTCATGAGCAAAATGAGAACTCATTGATACAGGTCAAATCTTCAGATAGTTTTAATGGAAGCATGTCTCTATCTGTTGGTGTTACTGGTGATAATGAAAATTTCCAGCAGATTTACGACAATCCAACTCAAAGCCCGAGAATCTCGATTTCTTTCACTGTTCCTCTTTTTGACTGGGGACAACGAAAAGCTCGTATCAAAGCGCAAAAAATTTCAATAGAGTCTCAGGAATTTCAGACTCAGGAAGAAATCAAAAACATTGAGATCAATATTCGCAGCACCTGTCGTAATCTGGATAACCTGCTCCAACAGATCTCCATCGCAAAGCAAAGTGAGAACAATGCAAAGCTTACCTATGATCTCAACGCAGAGCGCTACCGCAATGGAGAACTTACAGGTATGGAAATGAACCAGTTTCAAAATCAGCTTTCTTCAAAGAAAATAGCATATACAGGAGCATTGATCGATTACAAACTAGAACTTCTGAATCTGAAGATTCTTACGCTCTATGACTTTGAGAAAAAAGAACCAATCATGCCGCTTTCCGTTGTAAACAAAATTAAATAATCAAGAAATTATCATTCATAAATAACATACAATTGCTATGAAAATCAATAAATGCATCTCCGCTATAACACTTTCTTCCTTCATTCTTGCAGGGTGCTCCAATAATCAAACAACGTCCTCTTCGGAGCTTTCCTCACCGGTATCAGTGCAGGATGTTCAACTTAGTTCTATCCGCAAATACAATAGCACGACGGGCACAGTTATTGCTGATGCAGAAGTGGTGTTATCGTCAGAAATGGCTGGCAAATACAAACTCCAAACCAATCCACGAACCCGACAAGCATACAAACTTGGTGACGCGGTAAATAAAGGTGATGTGATAGTTCGTTTTGAAGGTGAAGAATTTGAGATCAGTGTCTCCATAGAATCAAAAAAAATGAACATGGATATTGCTGATCAAGAATTAATTAAACAAAAAGCACTCTATGAAAAAGGTGGAGTAACTCTTAGTGATCTACGTAACACAGAAGTGAAAGTTCTTACCACACGTGAGAGCTATCAGAGTGCTCTAATTCAATTAGAAAAAATGAAAATCACCGCACCTTTCAATGGAATTATTGTCAATCTCCCTCATATCTCTGAAAATGCCAAGATCACTTCAGGAACAGAAATCGTTACTGTTATGAGCTACAGCAAAATGCACATGGAGATCAATCTTCCTGAAAGTGCTATCAATGAAGTTCAAACCGGACAGAAAGTATTTATTACTCACTATACAATTCCAAATGATACCATCTCAGGTAAAATTTCTGAACTTTCTCCTGCGGTAAGTTCAGAAACCCGTACTTTTAAAGGGAAACTGCTCATTGACAATAGTGACCTCAAACTTCATCCTGGTATGTTCGTTAAAGCAGATATCATTGTTGAACAATCTGATAATACCATTGTAATTCCTAAAGAAATTGTGATGAACAATCGTGGTCGTAAATATGTGTATGTCGTTGAAAAAGGTATTGCCAAGATGCGTACTATTCAGACCGGACTGGAAGATCAGGACAACATCGAGATTCTCACTGGATTAAATGTGGAAGACAAACTGATTACTCGCGGATACGAAACTCTCCGCGAAGACAGCAAGGTTAAAGTTCAGAAGTAACTGGAAAAGAAGCATATAATGAAAAAAATAATTCAACTTGCTACCAGCAATCCGGTCACGATCTTAATGATCGTACTTGCCATTCTGTTGTTAGGAAAGATTTCCTACGACAAGCTGAGTGTCGATCTTTTACCAGACCTGAACAACCCACGGTTATTCGTGGAAATTCAGGCGGGAGAGCGTCCACCCGAAGAGATGGAAAAACAATTTGTTAAGAGCTTAGAGTCCACAGCAATCCGTCAGCGCGATGTTACTATGGTGTCTTCAGTCATCAAAGCCGGTGTAGCTCAGATTACTGTAGAGTACACATGGACTAAAGATATGGATGAAGCATTTCTGGATCTGCAGAAAGCGATGAATAGTTATGCCTCCAATGAAGACATTACAGAGCTCACTATCACCCAAAATGACCCAAACAAAGACCCGATCATTCTAATCGGACTCTCGAATAATAAGATCACAGACATGGCTGAGCTCAGGAAAGTAGCTGAGTCATACATCCGCAACGAACTGACTCGTGTGGAAGGTATTGCTGATGTTACTCTTTCCGGCGAAGAAGTGGTTGATCTTGTTGTAGAAACAGATCCGTATAAGCTAAGTGCATTCGGGCTCCAGATCAGCACAATAGCATCCAAAATTCAAGACAATAACCAACGTATCTCCGGAGGACGTGTCACCGAGATGGGATTGCAGTATATTGTAAGTGGAGTAAACACATTGGGCGACATAGAAGATTTTGAAAATATTATTGTTGGATATAAATCCACAGTAGCAAGTACAACTTCTTCAACCGCTTCATCCACTACAGCGAGCAACAACATGGCGCCAATATTTCTGCGTGAAGTAGCCAATGTGCGATTCGAGAATGAACGTCCGAAAAATATTGTACACATCAACGGTAAACGAAGCATTGGTCTTTCCGTCTACAAGGAGATGCGTTACAATACCGTTAGTGCTGTAGATGGTGTCATTGAAAAATTAGCTACTATAAAGAAAGCTCTTCCCGGTTATCAATTTAGCATTATAAGTAATCAAGGTACTTTTATAGAAAGTGCTATCGGTGAAGTGAAAGACAGTGCACTTATGGGTATTTTACTCTCTGTCTTCGTAATTTTCCTTTTTCTTCGTCGATTTGGTACAACACTAATTGTTTCGTTGGCTATTCCGATTTCTATCGTTGCCACTTTCAACTTGATGTTCTTCAACGATCTTTCATTAAATATCATGACATTGGGAGGTCTTGCCTTAGGAGCAGGAATGCTGGTCGATAATGCTATAGTCGTCATTGAGAGTATCTTCCGAAATCAGGAACGTGGCGTTTCAGTTCGCGAAGCTGTCGTACAAGGCACAAGTGAAGTAACAGGTGCTGTATCTGCTTCAACCCTTACTACGATTGTTGTATTCCTACCAATAGTCTATTTGCACGGAGCTTCAGGTCAGTTATTCAAAGATATGGCCTGGACAATTACGTTCTCACTCCTATCCTCTCTATTTGTGGCTATATTGGTAATCCCAACGCTTTACGATCAGGTATTCGGGGGAAAAAATGAAGAAAAAACGAAAAAACAGATTCCAGTTAAATCGATCCATTTCAAGAGTTATGGACGTTTTGTTAAACAGCTTTTAGAGCATCGTTGGACGGTTATTACTATCTCGACTATACTCGTTACAGCCTCCTTCTTCCTACTTCCCTTTATTGGCACTGAGTTTATGCCTAAAACTGAGAGCAACACCTTTAGCGTGGAAGTCAAAATGGTAGAAGGTACCCATCTGGAGCGTACAGCATCTGCTGTTGAGAATTTGGAAAAAGTTATATACTCACTTACAAGTGATTCTCTTTGTACAATATATACTCATGTGGGCCCGGGAGCTAGTAACTCCGCTTCAATTTTTGAAGGAGAAAATACAGCAACAATGAAAGTAACACTGGATAAAAGAGCACCTATCACTCCTGGTCAGCTTATAGAAACGATGTTCAATTATACTCAAAACATACAGGGTATGGAACTCTCCTTCCTGCAAGACGATAATTCTCTCGGTTCGCTGATGGGATCTGAAGGAATGCCGGTGATCATAGAAGTAAAAGGTGAAGAACTTGATGTACTCAGCGACCTTACTGCTCGAGTAAAAGCTCGGGCTGATTCAGTCCCCGGACTCTTTAATATCTCTAGTTCTGTGGAAGATGGAGCTCCTGAAATTATCATCACTGTCAATCGCACTCTCGCTGGAATGAATAGTATAAACGTTTCAACGATTGTATCACAGATCCAGCAGAAGTTAGAAGGAACAACGGCAGGTACAATGGATTTCAGAGGTGAAATGCGGGATATTGTGATCAAAACTCCGGACATTACGCTTAATCAATTGGAGAACATGACAATTACTAGTGGTAGTAAAGAGTTTCGTCTGGCAGAGCTTGCCAATTTGACAGAAACCACCGCGCCGAAAGAGATCTTCCGCCGCAACCAGAACCGAATCAACCGGATTACAGCCAATCTTGAGGATGGAGTTTCTCTTGACAAGGTAGCGACTAAAATTGAAGCAGCCGTATCTGACATAGACCTTCCGGCAAACTACTCTATCACTGTCACTGGTGAGGAAGAAAAAAGGCAGGAATCTACAAATGCTCTGATGTTCGCACTCATACTTTCCATTGTTTTGGTTTATATGGTTATGGCGTCTCAGTTTGAATCATTGTTGCACCCTTTCACAATACTTCTTACTATTCCGATGGCTATTGTGGGAGCTATTTTGCTCTTCTTCATTACCAATACCACAATCAACATCATGGGCTTAATAGGTATTGTGATGCTAGGAGGTATTGCTGTAAATAACGCAATTATCCTGGTCGATCGTATCGGTCAGCTCAGACAATCAGGTATGCCATTAAATGATGCTATTGCAGAAGCCGGGCAACAACGTATCCGTCCAATCCTCATGACTAGCTTGTCTACAATCCTAGCAATGTTGCCGATGTCCCTGGGATTTGGAGAAGGCGCATCTTTACGGGCTCCAATGGCAATTGCTGTGATTGGTGGATTGGTCACCTCGACTATCTTAAGTCTTATCCTCATTCCGTGTGTATATAATGTTTTGGAAAATGCCAAGATACTCCTTCAGAAGAGAATGAAATCAAATCGTTGAATGAATACGAAAACCAGAATCAATGAATTTTATAATTAAGAATAAGATAGGCATTTGCATGCTGTTTATAGCACTATCCCTCATGGGTTATGTGTCTTTTAAACAACTTCCGGTAGAAATGCTGCCCAATGCAGAGCTTCCTATGCTTTACATCCAGGTCTCCTCGAGCAGTGATATTAATCCAAACTATTTGGAATCGCAAGTGATTATTCCGATAGAAGGAGCTGTCAGCACAATCGAAGGAATCGAGTCTCTGGAATCTTCAGCAGGATCCCGATCAGGATCGGTACAGGTTGATTTCAATAAGAGTGTCAACCTGAAATACACCACCTTAAAGGTTCAGCAGAAGATCAATGAGCTTCTGCCTGATCTTCCAGAGGGAATCAACGTCAGTGTTCAAAAGGTCAATGTATCAGGGGTTAGTAATAACTTCATGACCCTCCAGGTACGAGGTTCAGGCGGTGTAGATCGAATCCGTGCTCTTGTTGATGAGTTTTTAAAACCTAAACTTGAAAATGTAGATGGTGTTGCTGCTGTCAATATTTATGGTGGACGAGCCAAAACGATTGAGATCCGTGTAAACAAAGAAGCACTTGAAGCTCTTAATATTACCTCTTCACAAATCAGTTCGGCGCTAAACCAATACAATCAGCAGCGCACCTTCCTGGGTTATATAAATGAACCTGATTTGCGCTATTACGTTCATCTGGATGCAAACTATGGACACATCTCCGAAATTGAGAACGTTATTGTTGCAAAAGGTCCTATCTACTTGAAAGACATTGCAAAGATTTCGTTCGATCTAAAGGAGGAAGTAACTCTGAGCCGTGTAAATGGGAAAGAAGCTATCTCTGTATCGCTTGTCAATGAAGCACAAGTAAATCTTATTGAGTTATCCGAACGTACCCGAAAAGAAATTGATCGGCTCAATGAAGAATACAAGGGAGATGACATCCAGATGGTCGTTCAGACAGATTCTGCTGAAGAAATCTCTCAAAATATAGATCAAATTGTCAGTATGGCTATTTCTGGCGGATTATTGGCTATTCTGGTACTCTGGTTCTTTCTTCGTAACATTCGTTTGGTGACATTCATCGCTTTATCCATTCCTATTTCAGTGCTTTCTGCATTCAATCTATTTTACGCTTTTGGGATTACTATCAACAGTTTGACTTTGATTGGTATTGCCCTGGCTATAGGAATGCTACTCGATAATAGTGTCGTTGTGCTTGAAAATATCTATCGACTCTCTTCTCGCGGTTTCCCCCCGGAGAAAGCCGTTATTCAGGGCACCAAAGAAGTATGGCGTTCCATTTTTGCATCGACTCTCACCACCATCACAGTCTTCCTCCCCTTCGTCTTTTCAGATGAAGTTCTGATACGTCTGTTAGGTGAACATATCGGTATCTCAATCATCTCGACCCTCGCCTTCTCGCTTCTGGTTGCTTTGATTTTCATCCCGATGACGACATATGTAATTTTGAAAAGCAAGAAAGGGAAAAGTGTTTTCTATGAAAGTATTTCCATTAACGAAAGGCCGGTTCAAATTTATACTGTCATATTGAAAACCAGTCTACGTAATCCTGGATATACGATTACCGGTGCTGTAGTTGCTCTCATTTGTACTTTAATGCTAGCATTATCCATCAATAATGATTCTAACAGACAGGTAAGCAGTAACCGGATCAACGCCACAATTACAATGCCTACTGGAAGCACATTGGAAAATACGGATAATTTTGTAAAATCACTGGAAGCACGTTTAGATAGTTTCCCTGAAAAAGAAGATGTAACTTGCCGGATCCAGGAAGAAGAAGCATCAATCAGTATCACTCTTCTTGACGATTATGAAAAGATAGCAGGTCGCTCTATATCTACCATTCTTACTGATGTAAGAAAACGGATGAATATAAATGAAAACATATATATAACTGTATCTGCAGGGAGCAGTGGGAACTCTGGTAATAGTGCATCCGCTGCTTTGAATGGATTTATGAGTCTCTTGGGTATTGGCGACAACTCCGAAAAAATCATTGTCAAAGGTTCAGACTATGAAACAATGGTTCTTGTTGCAAATGACCTTAGATACTATATCCAACAGATGGAGTTTATTGCTTCGAGCAACACTACCTTCAGTGGAAGACAACGAGAGATACAACTCGGTTTTGATCCAATTCTTCTTTCATCTTATGATATCTCCCGGCAAAACATAACTTCCGGGTTAAGTTCTATGAACAAAGAGTTGAGCACTGGGACAACGCTTAAACTTGGTGAAGATGAATATGATATTGTTATCAAGGATGACTTAACAGAAGAAGAGGAAGAAAAACTGGCACAGCAACGAAACAAAACTGTTGATGACTTGCGTCAGGTTATGATACCGGATGCTAATAGCGGACTCCATCAACTTCAACAGATTGCCTCCGTGAAATATTCGCGTGGTACAGCTGAAGTTAAACGCGTGAACAGGGATAGGGAAATCACAATCTCATATACTATTACTCAGAGCGAAGACCTACCTAAAGATGTTCTTGAAGGATATCAGTCACAGGTGGACCAGTTAGTCGAAGACTACAATCTCCCCCCCGGCATAGCTCTTCAGGTAGATCGTGAAAAAGATTCGATGGTCGAATTCAAGTTTCTCATTTTTGCATCTTTGATTTTGATTTTCATGATTCTAGCATCTGTCTTTGAATCAGTAATCACTCCATTCGTCCTAATGTTTTCTATTCCTCTCGCAGCTATCGGTTCTCTGCTTGCTTTGATTATCACCGGAAACAGTTTGCTGAATGCTAACACAATGATTGGGTTCTTAATCTTACTTGGAGTCGTTGTCAATAATGGTATTATTCTGATTGACTACGCCAATATATTGCGAAAGAGAGGCTATACCCGAAACAGGGCCATGATAACCAGTGGATTTGCAAGAATGCGTCCAATCCTGATCACCTCCATCACTACAATTATTGCCTTGTTACCTATGGCTATGGGTGATAATCAGTATGCTGGAGCCATCGGAGCTCCCTTCGCAATAACAGTGATTGGTGGACTCTCCTTTTCGACATTGCTAACACTTGTACTGGTGCCTACAGTTTATGTTTCAATGGAAAATATTATAAAATGGTATCGGGAACTAAACCATGCGATACATGCATTGCACCTCGTACTTTTTATTTCGGGTGTCTTTTATATCTGGATACGCATTGATGGCATCTTCTATCAGTTGCTCAATTTCATGCTTCTAGTCACTTTGATTCCTGGAGTAACCTATTTCATCAGAACAACAGTACGATTGGCAAGTAAGAAAGTGATAGCTGATAACGAACCTATCGTTATCACGATTCGCAACTTGGTCAAGATTTACGATTGGCCTCACCTATTTGTACGTCAATGGGAAAGTGGAATCCGTCTGCGCGAGAGGTTAGGACTTGCTAAGAAGTACCAAAGTTTATTCGACTTCTCAAGTATTCTTTGGCAGGTGGTATTCTTTTCATATACAGGTTATATGGCAATCATATACCTCGAAAGTCTTACATGGATATTCATTCTATCAATAGTTACCTGCGCAGGAGTTCTTAAATTATGGACAAAATTGCGTCAGTATCTCTACCATCTGTTCGGTCAAGGAAACAAGATTGTTCATTACGTGGATCGTATTTTCTATTACGGAATGCCTATTATTACAGTGTTTTTACTGTTCAAACGACTGGACAATACACCACTCTGCATCACAATCGGTATGATTTGGGCCTTAGGTATATTGATTCGACAGATATCCAATTACCTCTATGACAACGAAATCAATGTAGAACGGTTGACCGGTAAGTTTGCCGGAACACGCCGCACATTTTATACGATCATCAAAAGCATCCCAATTATTGGGAAACGTCGTATACCGTTTAAAGCTCTACGAGGAGTCTCCTTTGAGATACAAACTGGTATGTTCGGCCTTCTTGGTCCTAACGGTGCCGGGAAATCGACTCTGATGCGGATTGTTACTGGTATTCTCGAGCAGAGTTACGGCACGATCTTGATAAATGGAATGGATACATTGAAGTACCGTGAAGAGTTACAAAGTCTGATTGGCTTCTTGCCTCAAGAGTTTGGTACTTATGAAAGCATGTCCGCTTGGGACTACCTTGAATATCAGGGAATCCTGAAAGGTCTCATGGATTCTAAGGTTCGTACCGAAAGACTTGAGTACGTACTCAAAGCTGTTCATATGTACGAAAAACGCGATGCAAAGATTAGTTCCTTCTCCGGTGGTATGAAGCAACGTATTGGTATTGCTCTCATCCTGCTTCACTTGCCACGTATTCTAGTGGTCGATGAACCTACTGCCGGACTGGACCCACGCGAACGTATCCGATTCCGTAATCTGCTCGTCGAACTGAGCCGCGATCGTATCGTAATCTTCTCAACGCACATCATTGAAGACATCGCCAGTAGTTGTAACCAAGTAGCTGTTATAAACAAAGGGGAATTGAAATACTATGGAAAACCAACTGATATGATTTATTTGGCACATAATAAAGTGTGGACATTCGACATTACTCCTGAAGCTTTTGAGAATCTCGATCCGAGACTGATCGTCAATCATATGCAAGATGGCAATATGCTTAATGTACGTTACATCTCTACAGAATGCCCTCTTCCGAATGCAGTACGTGCCGAACCTAATTTGGAAGATGCTTATCTCTGTTTATTAAAGAACTTATAACGAATCTGATATGAACCTTATACAAGTCACAAAAACGATAGGCAAATTAGCCACCTTCAACATGAAGATTATCTTTGGGGGGAAGTTCCTCTGGTTTATGCTTACTGGATTCCTGCTATTCTGTTACCTGATGTTTCAGACAGCATGGGATGGCAATCTTCCAAGTGAAAGCATGATTTATGGACAGCTTTTTCTTCCTGCTCTGTTATTGATTTTCTATCCGGCTGTCTTCGGAATTCAAAATGATGCCGACCACCGGATACTAGAGATTCTCTTCTGTATCCCCAATTATAAGTTCAAGGTCTGGTTCTTCCGTCTGGTAATGATTTACATCGAGATTTACTTCATCCTTGTTATTTATGCGGGTACGGCCTATATTCTGCTCTATCCAGCCAATCCGTTTGAGATTGCGATGCAGCTGATGTTTCCCGTCCTGTTCATGGGCAATCTTGCATTCTTCTATTCCACGTTGACCAGAAATGGTAATGCGACAGCTGTTCTGATAATTATCACAACGATAGTCTTGCTTTTCATGTCTAGTGCATTTTTTAATAACTCAATGTGGGATATATTTCTTAATCCCTTTGTAGTTCCAACAAATATTCATCCTGCCATCTGGGCTGAGACTCTTTTCGATAACCGTCTCTTTCTCTTTATCGGTAGTCTGATCTTTATTATGTTAGGATTATATAACCTACAGAAACGTGAAAAGTTTATCTGACCCTTGATATTCAGAAGGCTCATCAGAGTAAAAAAAAAGAGGTTGTCTCACCAGGAGACAACCTCTTTTTGTATTGAAAAGGATGCTATTATTTATCTTTACTTGTTTTTCTTATCGTGCTCACCTTTACATTCGCAGGTTTAGCAGCTTTCACTTTTACATTCGCAGGTTTAGCAACAGGAGCCTCTTTAGTAGAAGTCTCATTCAATGCCACCTCTTCAGTCGAAGGTTCTTCAACTATTTCAAAATCTATATTCTTCTCCATAAGAAGATTATACCAGCCAATTAGTTTTTTGATATCAGAAGGATAAACTCGTACCCGATCAAAATCAGGAAGCACTTCACTTAAAAACATCTTCAAATCATCATTGGAGGCCTTTGAAGAAATGGAAACCTGAGCTCCGTTCTCTTTTGCTTTAATAGCTGTCAATACATTACGAAGTGGCTCCTCACCTTCTTCTTTAAAGATAGCAATATCTCCCAGTGAAACAATTTTTTCATTGGAATAAGCCGGCTGACGAGATCCCGTCAAAAGAGATTCCACAATAATCATATTTTTCCCACGGGAAACCAACCGGAACAATCCGGGCTTACCGGATATCGATAAAATCTTCTTGAGCATAACTATTTTAAATATTTAAAAATTACTAGTGATAGTCTTAAGTGAGACAAATGTACAAAGAGAGTGTGACATTTCCGCTGTTCAGAATAAAAATATTGAATTTTTCTTGTAAAACTATTGTATCAAAGAATCAGAAAGGATAGCCAATTGCAAAATGAATCGCCATATCACGGTTTATTTTAGGACTGATCATTGGCCATCTTATAGCTCCATCTGCCGGATTATAGGCTTTCATTCCAAAGTCAAGACGAAGAAGGAAGAAGTTAAAATCAAGGCGCATCCCTAACCCATATGCCCCAGCTAGTTCTTTATAAAAATTATTCAGTTCAAACTTTCCACCCGGTTGTTCTGCATATTCGCGCACTGTCCAGATATTTCCCATGTCAATAAAAGCAGCTATTTGAAGTTTCCATACTAATTTACTACGATACTCAATATTTGCATCCAGTTTGATATCACCAGACTGGTTCACATAATCTATCTGCCTTGAAGTACCGGAATACCGTCCAGGACCCAGAGACCTTACAGACCAACCTCTCACACTGTTTGCTCCTCCAGAGAAGAAACGTTCTTCAAACGGTACAACGTCTGAATTCCCATACGGCGCAGCTACTCCTGCATCTACATGTAATGCAAAAGAGTTTTTATCATCAATATAGTATTGTTTGGAAAAATCAAAATACCCTTTGACATACTGCTCATAACGTATATTAAACAATGTATAATAGTCCTCCTTCTGATCAAAATTAAATGCCTTTGAAGCTAGCCATAACATATTACCTGCTGTTTCTACCGATGCCCTTACAGAATGAACATTGCGGTTCTTTATCCCCGGCAATAAACTTGAATAAGAAAAACTCAAGCCACTCCGCATGATCATATGGCTCTGGTAACTGTATTTGAGGTAGGAATTATTACTGAGAAACTCTTTCTCAAAATCACTTGAGACCCAAGGTAAATACACATAACTCAGATCAACCAAGTCAAAAACATAACGCGACTTTTGCTTTCTATTCCACTTATACGAGAATGCAGAAGAAGCAACCGTGCGTTCAAACTCTGGTCTGGATTGTACTCCGTAGGCAAGTGATACCTCTGTAGAAGCTTTCAAACTCCGTTTAAAATTCTTATCCAAAAAAGGAAACAAAATTTTCGGGTATGTCACTGAGGTTTCAGCTCCCAATTCATAATAATATTTATCAAATAAAGCGGTCACATTTCCACCCACAGATTCAAAAGCCCCACGCACTTTAAAATTAAAGGTTTCTGAGCCTCGAAAAATATTGCGGTGCTGATAATTCACACTTCCGGCAAAACCCAAGTCGCCTGAAGTATTTGTTCCTTCCAGATTGGTAGTAAACGACTGTGAAGGAGAAAAAGCCAAAAAGATAATACAATCCAAAATACCTCCTTCTCGCTCCACAAAGCGAATATTCGCCGACTTCATTGCAGACAAAGCTGTTAGAGACGTATATGTCTGAGTCACCAAGTGTTCGTTGTATATACTGCCGGGCACAATATAGCAATTATCACGGAGCAGATCAGGCTTAACATCTTTATTTCCTATATCATATACCAGTAGCTCTTTATAGGAATAGGACCCTTTTCGTAAAAATTCCAGTCCCTCCTCACTCAGATATTCGCTTCCGTCATTGTGAAGAGGATCAAAGTTTGTCACAACAAACACATTGCCCACCTTATAACGCTGATGATAACTTTCCGGTTTTGCAATTAAAGTATCCGGACGCGTACTCGTTTCCCCAGGAGCACGAATATAAGCCTTCAAATCAACCTCGTGTGTCTTGTATGTACTATCCGCTATAAAATAAAGAGATTCTTTAGTCAGACGGTAATAGCCTCTTTGACGAAGATAAGAGGCTACCTCCTCTCGAAATCCATCAAGAGCTTCACTGTCAAAAAGCATTCCCTTATTAATTTTCAGAATAGCGGTATCCTTGCCAATCTCCTTCTGTATAGAATCATCCCGAATAACCAATGAAAAATTACGTACCCGGTATGGATTGTTCAGATTTACCTGATAGTTTACATTCGCTTTTTTCTTTTTGAAAGAAGTTTGCACATCTACCGAAGCATGAATATATCCCTTATTAGAAAGAGCTTTTTCCATCTTGAATGCCACAATCTGACTCTCTTGATCCTTGTAAATTACAGGGGCATCCCCAGCTCTGCGTAATTGCCTGTTAAGCCATTTCGTAGTATCCTTACCGGCCATATTATACAAATGAAGCTGCACCCGCCAGATACCAAACAATTTAAAGTTGGGTTTGGGACGGATAAAAGTTTTGAGACTCTCTGCATCCACACCTTTCCCCTCTACTTTCACGGTAACGCGATTCAAGAGATATGAGCCATCGGGTACCTTTTGGGTAAGACGACAGGAAGGAAGCACCATAAGGCCACAAAGAAGAAAACTAACTAAATACTTTTTGAGCATAAATGGCGATGTAAATGCAAATTGATGATTATCTTTACCGCAAAGATAATTCAATTATGCTTAGTAAAAATAAAATAAAACTGATAAAGTCTCTGGATGATAAGAAAATCCGTCAGCAAGAGTCTCTTTTCTTAGCTGAAGGATCGAAAACGGTTAGTGACTGTCTTTCTTCTTTTTCCTGTGAACTCCTTCTTGCCACTCCCGAATGGTTATCTCTGCATCCTGGAGTCAAAGCCAGGGAGATTATTGAAGCCTCTCACGAAGAAATCAGTCGTGCCAGTCTACTTAAATCACCTCAGGATGTGCTTGCTGTTTTTCGTCAGACCACAACTTCCATCCCAGACGAAAAGACACTAAAGGATAAACTCTCCCTGGCACTGGATAAAGTGCAAGATCCTGGCAATCTCGGCACAATCATCCGTATTGCAGACTGGTTTGGCATTACTGATCTATTCTGTTCACCTGACACTGCAGATCTCTATAATCCCAAGGTAGTACAAGCGACAATGGGTGCCCTCTCACGCGTGGCAGTTCATTATCTTCCTCTGAAATCTTTTCTTGAAAGTCTGAAGGAAACACCTATTTTCGGCACCTTTCTGGATGGAGAAACAATATACAGTACTCCATGCAGTAGCAATGGGATTATCCTGATGGGAAACGAAGGGAATGGAATCAGTAGCGAACTGGAGCAAGTAGTAACTCATCGTCTGTTCATTCCCAGCTATCCACCGGAACGTCCCACTTCCGAATCATTGAATGTTGCTATAGCTACTGCTATACTCTGCGCGGAATTCAGACGGCCGTAATTCTCTTATTATTTTGTGAGATCTATGATAGAATCTTCTGCTGTTGTAATACGTTCCGCTCCATTAGCTGTCACAATGAAAGTATCCTCCACCCCAACAGCACCTATTTCAGGCAGTACAAACTTTGGTTCAAGAGCAAAAACCATTCCCTCCTCAAGAGGTTCAGTGGAGCGTAAACTCAACACCGGCAGTTCATTGATGACCAATCCAACACCATGTCCTACAAATTTCGCTTTCTGAGCAACTCCCATAAAGCAATCTGCCAAACTATAATGTGAAGCAATGGCAAGTGATTGTTCGTATAGTGCCTCGCCTGTTACCCCCGGCTTAGACATCGTAGCTAGCGTATCTCTAATCTCAATGGCCACCTTATGTGCGTCATATGCTTTATCAGGCAATTTCCCAATGGAAAATGTCCGTGTCTGGTCTGACAGATAACCGGTAAAGTTACCTCCCATATCCACCATCACAGTCATTCCCTCTTCCAACAATGAGCCATTGGCACCAATCGGCAGAGAAGGGTCCATTCCGGCACCACCTAAGGCAAAGTCAAAAGCAGAAGACTCGGAGGCATTCTTCCCAGCTAGCACGGAACCAAAGTATATCTCCATGGAAGCTCCGTAGATTCGGAAAAGTCCCAGATTGCCATGCAATCGCATGGTCCGTTCAATTTCAATCGAAAGCATCAGATCCGTCATACCGGGACGGTACAGTGAAGGTATCTCAGCATAAGCTTCTGAGTGTCGTCTTCCTGACTCCCGAAGCAGATTCTGTTCATACCTCGTCTTCACCGAACGTACCTTACGCAAAAAGTTTGATCCATTAATAATCGATGATTGAGCAAAAAGAGACGAAAGACGACTCCATTCACTTTGCGGTAGCTCCTCACCTTCCAATAAAAGTCTGGATGGTGCAGGTATAGATTTATCAGTAAGTATCTCACCAATCTGCTCCAGTTTGCGAATCTGGAAGACACCTTCACCTATAAGTCCTAAAGGTCTCTTCACAAACAATAACTGGTTTCCCAATAAGTCAATATAATAATAGCCCAGTACAATCCGTCCCCTTGTATAGAGGAGATTGACATTTGTGGAAATAAGACACGCATCTATCCCCTCTTGCTTCATCATGTTACGCAGACGTGCAAGTCGAATATTCAGTTCTTCAGTCATTGTTCGTTGATTAGTTGCATCATATAAAGATCTTCAAAACCATTTTCCTGTCTGACCCACTCTTTGAGAGTGCCGGTCAACTGGAAGTTTAGTTTAGAGAAAAGACGAAAACAGGGCGAATTACTCACAGGAATCTCAGCATACAGTTGGTGCAGATGCAGAAATGAGAAAGCATAATTGACCAAAAGTTCAACCGCCTCCAGCGCATATCCTTGTCGTTGAAAAGGACTATCTATCATCATTCCGATAGCTGCCCTGTTGTGATACGGATCAAAGTCAAATAAGTCGATCGTCCCAATCGGCTCACTACTCTCCTTTAGCATTACTACCATCTTCTGTTGTCTTTTCATATAGATATCCTCACCCTCCAGCTTCAGATAATCGCGCAATACGAAACGAGAAACAGGAGCTAGTGTAGAGCCATATTTCCACAATGATGCATCATTTTCCCAACGGTAAAACAAATCCAAATCCTCCGGTTCAGGAGCTCTGAAAGCTATTCGTTTATGATTCAGTTGATTCATCTTCTGATAGATTCAATTCTTTATTAATCCTTGAAGCTGAAGTCATGCAAAAAACAAGAGCTAATCCTCCGATCAATGCCATCATCAGTTCCGATTTACTCTTGGTAAAGAGAAACAACAATTCATTAATCACTGGTATTGAACCAATCGCCAACAACCTGAACAGATAGAGTGATCTGTAACGTTCCAACCGTTCTTGCAAAGGAATCGATGGATCGATTTTAGAACACCTCACATGAAAAAGTTTTAGTGATACGGGGATCATTCCCAGCGAATAAAGCACGACGGCAGCCTGTATTGGCACCAAAATATCCGTCTCTATTGTCTTTATAGGAATCCCCACAAACACGATAAATAAAAAAAAGGCAACTTGAATAATCAGTTCTACCATAAAAAAGCCTTGAAGGTTTTTCGCCTTCTCTTCTATCATCTCAATATCTTTCATACACTCATTAGATTTTTACTAAATCACTAAATGGAGTACGTGCCGTGATGGATCGACCCAAGGTCACCTCATCTGTATATTCCAGTTCGTCTCCCACAGAGATCCCTCTAGCAATTACACTTACCATGACATTCAAGGATGCCAGTTTTCGATAAATATAAAAGTTGGTAGTATCTCCTTCCATGGTCGTGCTTAGAGCCAATATAACCTCTTTTATGTTTCCTTCATTGACGCGTGTTTTGAGGCTCTCTATTTGCAGATCTTTTGGTCCAATACCATCCATTGGAGAGATCATGCCACCAAGGACATGATAAAGTCCCCTGTATTGGCGAGTGTTCTCAATTGCCAATACCTCTTTGATAGTCGCTACTACACATACCTTTGAAGTATCTCTGGATTGATCCTCACAAATATGACACACCACACTATCTGATATATTATGACAGACACTGCAATAACAAACCTCTTTCCTCAATGCAATAAGAGCATTACCTAGCGATTCAACGTCCTTCTCATCCCACCGCAAGAGAATCAGAGACAATCTTAAAGCAGTACGACGTCCAATGCCTGGAAGTTTTGAAAGCTCAGAGACGGAATTTTCGAGCAAGAGAGAAGGATAAGATTGTTCCATTATTCATATTTTGATGCAAATATAGGCAAAATGGAGTAAAACGAGAGTAGTTCTTCTTCTTTTTGAGAAAGAAGAAGGGGAAACGAATAAAAAAAATCCGTTTCCCCTTTCCAGCAATAAGATAGTTCTAACGATTAATCGCTTTCCTGCTGTGCTTCGTACTCTTTTAAAAGTTTTTCCTGAACATCATTTGGAACTAGTTCATAACTTGCAAACTTCATGGTGAACGATGCTGCTCCACCTGTCAACGAACTAAGCGCTGTGGAGTAACTGGACAACTCTTTAAGTGGTACTTTAGCCATTAGTTTCTCAAATCCTCTGTCACTCTCCATGCCCATGATAATAGCTCTACGTCCCTGAAGGTCACCCATCACATCACCCATCTTTTCTCCCGGCACTTGTACCACAACATCATAGATAGGTTCCAGAATTTTCGGATTAGCCTGTTTGAATGCGTCACTAAACGCATTACGTCCTGCCAGCATAAAAGATATTTCATTGGAATCAACCGGATGCATCTTACCGTCATATACGATTACACGCACATCACGAGCATACGAACCGGTAAGTGGCCCTTGTTCCATCCGAGCCATGATACCTTTCAGTATAGCCGGCAAGAAACGGGTATCAATAGCACCACCCACAATACTGTTAACAAATACAAGTTTGCCTCCCCAGTCCAATTCATGAACTTGTGTATCACGCACTGAAACTTTAAATTCCTGTCCACCAAACTTATACATTTCCGGTATCAGCATCCCCTCAAAGTAAGGCTCTACAATCAGATGAACTTCACCAAACTGGCCAGCTCCTCCCGACTGCTTCCTGTGTCGATAATCAGCACGCGCAACCTTAGTTATCGTCTCACGGTAAGGGATGCGAGGTTCAAGATACTGTATCGGTAATTTATCATTATTTTCAATACGCCATTTCAGCGTACGGAGATGAAATTCTCCTTGTCCATGTACTATCGTCTGGCGTAATTCTTTCGATTGTTCAACAATCCAAGTCGGATCTTCCTCCCGCATACGTGTAAGGATAGCCATCATCTTCTCAGAGTCAGCCTCGTTGACTGCTTTGATAGCGCGTCTATATTTAGGATCCGGATACTTTATAAACTTAAACTGATTACTCGTTCCCTTTGCATTCAATGTATTTCCGGTACGTACCTCTTTGAGTTTGACAGTAGCGCCAATATCACCCGCCACCATTTCATCCACCTTAATACGGTTACTGCCTGCTACACAAAAGATCTGTGCAATTCGTTCTTTGCTGCCACGATCCTGATTGAGCAGATCATTTCCTTCTCTCACTACTCCAGACATAACTTTAAAATAAGAAACCTCGCCAATATGTGGTTCAACGGTAGTCTTAAAGAAGAAGAGACTCGTTGGCGCATCTTTATCAGGGGCTACCTCCTCTCCATTCGTATTTACCGGTTTTTGAATATCCGTTACATAAGGGACCACATTCCCAAGAAACTCCATTAGACGAGTAACACCCATATCTTTGCCAGCACATACACAGAATACAGGAAATATTGATCTTCCTGCCAATCCTTTTCGAATTCCCATACGCATCTCATCTTCAGATAAACTACCTTGGTCAAAATATTTTTCCATAAGTGATTCATCATTCTCAGCTGCTGCCTCTACCAATGCCTGATGCATTTCCTGCGCTTTATCCTGTTCTTCAGCTGGTATATCTTCAATTTCAGGAATACCTCCCTCCGGCTTCCATGAATACTTTTTCATGACTAGCACATCTATGAGAGAATTAAACCCCGGTCCGGTTGCAAGGGGATACTGCACCGGAACGATTTTTCCGCCGCCATAATTTTCTTTCAATTGATCTATGATCTGGTCAAAATCAGCCTTCTCCTGATCTAGCTGATTTACTACAAAGATGACTGGTTTGCTAACCTTTTCCGTCATACGGAATTGATTTTTTGTGCCAACCTGAATACCATACTGCCCATTAATGAGAATAACGGCTGTATCTGTTACATTCAAAGCAGTAACTACATTTCCACAAAAATCGTCGGAGCCCGGACAATCGATCAGATTCAGCTTCTTATTGTTCCATTCCACATGAAAGACTGTAGAGAAGACCGAATAGCCGTACTCCTGTTCGACGGGGAAATAGTCACTCACTGTATTTTTAGCGGCTACAGTGCCGCGCCGTTTTATTAAACCACTCTCGAAAAGCATAGCTTCCGTAAGAGTGGTTTTCCCGGCTCCAGCGCTCCCTAAAAGAGCGATGTTTTTAATTTCGTTTGCCTGATAATTTTTCATACGCCAACGTTAGTATTATGAATTAGATTTCTTGTTGCTCCAAATTTTTTGAAAGCGTCCGCAAATTAGAAAGAAATTTTCACAAAAGTCTGAACAGCCCAAGTGTTTGTAAACAATGTTTTACAACATGATATAAGATACCAATGTGAGAGCTTTGAATATACCTAACCAACATACTACCCACTCGTATTATTTGTTACATCCGGAAGACCAGGATGTGCCGATTCCACTAAAATAGATTCTTTATTCAAAAATAAGACTAACAAAGTTATCAACATATTTTCTTTTAAATACCTTTGAGATATAAACAATGCAACTCCATGAACAACCTTTATTCCAAACTTTGTACGCTACTTCTTATTATTCCTTTAACCTATTCTTGCAGGCCAATTTCGGTAAAGCCTCTCGAACCGGAACAAATCAGAATGGAAGGGGATTTACGCTCAAGAATAGAGAAAAATTTCGACCGTCTGGAAGAAGAAAAATACAGACCTGAAAATGTATTTCTAACTGAAGCTCAATCGGGTGGATGGCCAGGAGATACAGAAGGTCGTACAATACTGGGACTTATCAAAGATTCTCGCGCTTCAGGACGTTGTCCTATTTACCTGCAAGAAATTATGCATCTTATCCCATCTCATCTGAACGAGAAAGGATACATGGGCATTATCTATCCCGGGAAAATGAATGAACAACAGCTCTCCGGTAACGGATGGATGCTTCGGTCACTCTGCGAATATTACGAATGGAAGAATGATCCTAAAATACTTTCGCTGATCAGCACTATTGCCGACAGTCTATTTGTCACTGGAAAAGGATTTTATGCGCGCTATCCTATTGATCCGCAGAAGCGCATTCCGGGAAAAGGTGCTGAATCGGGAAACACGATTCAAAGCGAAGGGGAATGGATGCTCTCCACTGATATCGGATGTCTCTTCATCGGTATGGATGGAGCCATACAAGCCTATAAATATCATCGTACGCCTCAACTAAAAGCGGTGATTAATGAGATGATTGAGCGCTTTCTGGAGATTGATCTCATCGGCATACGTGCTCAGACACATGCCACCCTTACTGCATGTCGCGGACTCATTCGGTATGCTGAAATCACTGGAGAGGATCGCTATGTGGAAGAAGCCGAAAAAAGATGGAAACTCTATCTCTCCGATGGTATGACTGAGAACTTTGAGAATTACAATTGGTTTGATCGTTTCGACACATGGTCAGAACCCTGCGCTATCGTCGATTCTTATCTACTGGCAGTACAGCTCTGGCAACATACCGGTAAGAAAAACTACAAGGAAATTGCTGAATACATATATTATAATGCACTGTCTCACACCCAACGATGGAACGGAGGATTCGGTTGTGACAACTGTCCCGGAAAAATGTCCGGCAACACTCTTCGTGTTCATGCCGATGAAGCGCATTGGTGCTGCACAATGCGTGGAGGTGAGGGATTGGGCAGTGCCGCCAACTTCGCCTGCTTCCAGAGATTACGCACCCTCCTTATCCCTTTTTATCAGACTTGTGTGTTTGAAGCAAACATTGGTGAAGGAATAGTCAGCATAACAGAAGAAAGCTCTTATCCTTTCGAAGGAAGAGTAAGTTTCTTTTTTTCCGGCAACACTGCAGGAAATATTACAATCAAACTGTCGGCACCTAGTTGGACCAAAAAACACCAATTGTTTTTTAACAACGAATTTATTCCTTGCGAGGTTAATAATGGATTTATCACGCTGTCACACGATTTTGTCTCAGGTGACAAGGTTGAACTTCTATTTGACCAAACCCTTTCCTTTTCAAAAGGACTAAACAAGCAAAACACGGATTCCTCTGTCGTTAGAATATTTTATGGTCCGCTTTTACTTGGTTATGAAGGAAATGAAGAGCAGCAACTTGATTTGAATGACAGTGTTGAGAAACTTGAAGATGGTAGCTTCCAAATTAAAGGAAAAGAGATTCCTCTCAGTCCCATCTATCACCTGATGGATCGTAAGGTCTGGAGTGATAGTGGATACCATAAACAGATCTTGTTCCATACGAAAAAAAAGAAATAGGAAGAAAAATGCAGCATATGCACCTCGCAACTGCTCTCATTATACTTTAGAGCATTATGGGGGAATCTGAGTGTACTTGCTCACTCTTATTTTGCATCCATTTGTGCAAGCAGTGGGCCATTCATAATACGAAGTAGCTGCGTAATGCAAGGATGTTCTTTCTTTAGATTCAATGATTGTCTAAAGAGTGAAATCGGTGTTTTAGAACAATTTGGCCTTTAAAGAAAATATCACTAATCCGACCTTATTTGGAGACGAAAGACAATAATAGGTCACTTTGGAAAATCTATCAGTTTTCTATCTAGTTGATAAATAAGGAGTTAAACTTTCGCAAAATGCATCCGTATGCGTGACAAATTTCGACCTGATGAAATGTTTATTGCATAGGCATCGGATGACAAAAACTATCTGATGTCTTTACAAAAACTATTAGAAGAAATCCGGCACTTTTCAGTTCCTTTTTTTCGATGCTCACGGATCTCCTAAATCGGTGTTTTAGGACAATTTCGGATTTTCCCGGCATCTCTTCCTGAGATTAAAATGTAGTTGAGAATTGAAGTATATTCATCGCGACAAATGTAGTTGAAAATTGAAGTATATTCATCGCGACAAAGAGGTTTAGGATATTGTGAATCCTGTTACCAAAGTGCACCAGGAATGGATAGTCTCAGTATCACGATTTGTTGTTATCGAACGTCGTATAATGTGTAATGAAAATACTGCATTACAGACTCTAAACAATATAGAACCAGAAAAGCGATGCCATTAATAAATTTATTTTTATCACGTTCTTTGCACACTTATTGTTTATTTATTTATCTTTGCCAACAGAAAGTACTGGAATATCAACCATTAATGACTTAAATTAGTATGAAGAAGTCCATCTGTCAGCCTTTAAAATCTCTGCTTGTATTGTTCCTACTCCTGTTTAGCATCAGTGCATCAGCTCAACGAATCCAACAACTATCAGGACGTGGTGTAGTAGCTGTCAACAATGGTGCAACAGTCACAATCACTTGGCGCAAACTTGCACAGGAACCGGCAAAAACCACATACAATATTTATAAGAAAGCATCTGGAGCTGCTGATTATACATTAATCAACTCCACTCCGCTCAGTATCACTAACTACCAGACTACCACATCTACAGTACCGGGCAACAGTTTGCTGGCAGTTGCAGCAGTCATCGACGGCATCGAACAAGCCAAGAGTCTCCCTTTTTTGTTTATTATTCGTGACTTGCGCAGTCGTTTCCTTGATATAACCTTTGACTCTTTTCTTCCTAATACAGATTACAACACCAAGTTCGTGTGGCCTGCAGATCTTGATGGTGATGGAGAATACGATTATGTAGTGAGCCGTCTTTCACTTACAGGAGGTAGCGATAAGATTGAAGGATACACCCGTGACGGCGTCAAACTCTGGAGTGTGGACATGGGGCCAAACGTAAGCATCTGTGACGGACAAGATGACATGGTTATCGCCTATGATATGGACTGTGACGGCAAGGCTGAAGTTGTTATCAAGAGTAGCGACGGCACCCGTTTCTGGGACAAATCCATAAGTAACTGGGGCAATTGGCTGCTGGGAAGTGCAGACGGAGACACTGATCATGATGGCATTATCAATTATGCCAACCAAAGTGTCAAAAACCCACCTCAGTACATCACTGTTATTGATGGAGAGACTGGAGCCGAACAATCCACCATTGAGATGAACTACTCCTCTATCACTGACGGTTCAGATGCCTATACCCGAAACAACAAGTCCGCATACTTGGGTGGTGCAGACTATAGTAACCTCAACGGTCACATGGGTATTGCCTATTTAGATGGCAAACACCCTTCCGTAGTTATGGAATACCTCGTACGCACCACAGACAAGACACATCACAACTATGTATCTGCATGGGGATATAATTTTGTCAATGGCAAAGCCACTACCTGGGGTGAACGCTTCCCAACCTGGGCCCGCAATACCAAATCTCCATGGCCGGCTGAGTTTCACCATATCCGTATCGGTGATGTCGATCTTGATGGCTATGATGAGATGCTCGAAGGAGGCTATGCTGTAGATCAAGATGGTGATATGCTCTTCAGCGCAGGCATCTCACACGGTGACCGTTTTCGTGTCGGCGATATCAATCCCGACCGTCCCGGACTTGAAACATTTGCCATCCAGCAAAATGCAGGCGACATGCTCGGAATGATTCTCTACGATGCAGGCACGGGGTCGGCTATAAAGAAATGGTACCTGGCAAGTGTGGGTGATGTAGGACGCGGTGAATGTATGGATGTTGATCTCACGAAGAAAGGATATGAAATGTGGTCCACTATGGGCAATCTGTATGGTAGCGATGGTAGTTTGGTCTCCAGCGGATCTGTTCCCTTCCCTACTGAAGGCGTGTGGTGGGATGGCGAACTCGATCGTGAAATGCTCTCCGCCGCAGATGGTAATGGTTTCAATGCACACGTCCAAAAATACGATGGTAACCGACTCATTCAGTTTGCCAAAGAAAGCAACTGGGCTGTATCCAGCGAATATGGCACACGTCCTATGTTTTTTGGTGATATCATCGGTGACTGGCGTGAAGAAGTTATCTTGCGCAAAGCAACTCTTGTCAACGGTGGTGTAACAAGCTGCACAGGTATAGCTGGCTATAGTACTGACTACCCTACTTCCGTTGTTCTCTATACTATGCAAGAGAATCCGATGTACCGCATGCAATGCACTACCCGCGGTTACTATCAATCAGCTTTCCCAGATTACTATTTAGGAGGGGGCATGCCTAATCCTCCTCTTCCTCCATCAATGGTCACTGATCTTGTCTGGTCTTCCGGGTCTGTATGGAATAAATCAGATGCAAACTTTACCTCATTTGATCAGACGGCGACTCAGTCTTTCACGGATGGAAAGAGTGTACTTTTTGATGTTACAGGCGCGAGTACTGAAATAACGCTCAATGGTAATCTTTCTCCATCTGTAGTCTATGCTATGGTTCCAAAAGGCAAGAATTATACTTTTAACGGTAGTGGTTCGCTGCAAGGCACCATGGATCTTTGGAAATCGATGAACGGGACACTGACTCTAAACAATGCCCTGGCTTACTCTGGGACGACCTATGTCTCTGAAGGGACACTCGAACTCAATACGACGCTAGATAGCCCACTGAGTTTACTTGCCAAGGGTACGCTGAGTGGAACCGGTATTCTCAATGACACCATTCTCTTCGAATCAGGACTTAACGATGAAGGATGCCGCCTTTCACCGGGTACTTCCTCAAAGAAGTTTGCCACACTCTCTTTTGGTAACCTCAACCTAACGGGTGGTGTGCGTTTGGAAATGGATCTTCAGACCACTGGGACAATCGCCAGCGATACTCTGATAATTCGTGGCGACTTCACCCTTAGCAACAAAAACAAACTAATAATCAGGTGTGCCGAAGACAAACCACTTCCAGGAGATTATCCTCTGATTAAGTGGACAGGAGATCTGAAAGGCGATATTGCGACAACACTGACTCTCAGCGGACTGAGTGGTATAGCCCGCGAACTAAAAGTGGTTGACAACACTCTTATCCTGGTCATTAAATCTACCCGTGATGCTCAAGACGGTATCCGGTGGACTGGTGCCCAAAGTACGACATGGGACTTTGATACCGAAAACTTTTCCTATGAAGGAGTTCCCACCACTTTTGTCAGTGGCGATGGGATCCTCTTTGACGATGAAGTATCATCTGGAAACGTGGTTATCAGCGATATGATGACTACTTCATCCGTTACATTCAATAATGAGACAAAGAGCTATACATTATCAGGCACAGGTGGACTCAGCGGCAATAGTTCGCTGACCAAAAACGGCGCAGGCAAACTTAAGATCACGACTGATAAGAGTGACTACACAGGTGCGACTATCATCAATGGAGGTACTCTGGAAGTCTCTTCATTGAGTGATGGCGGAGCTGTCGGAACACTTGGAGCTGCAAGTTCCATCACCTCTAACCTCCAGTTTACAGATGCTACGTTCATTATCAATAATGCTAATACAGCAACAACACGTGGGATGAGGATCTATGGTGAGACGACTATTAATATCAGTCGTTCAAGCAGTTATGCAACCTTAAAAGGAATGGTAACCGGTACTGGTAAGCTCATAAAAACTGGTCCAGGTCAACTTAGTCTGACCTATAATGGTACTAATTCATACAATGGTGGAACAATCGTGCGAACGGGCACCCTTGCTATGGGAACCTGGCTGAGCACGTTCGGTGCTCTTGGTTCATCCATTACTCTTGAAGGAGGTACCTTGCAGATCTTCGATAACAATAACACCTCGCAAGTGCCTCAGTTCAACTATGTGCTGACAGTTCCTGCTGGAGCCACATCCTCTCTGCGTGCCGGTTGGCGTTGCGTGGTTGGCGGCTCACTTAATGGTGCAGGTACCCTCACCTATTATACTCCCTATGTACGTGCAGATCTTACTGCTGACTGGTCCGCATTTAGTGGAATCCTTAATGTGATCGCAGATGCTGATGGCGGAGACTTCCGTATCAATAGTAATTATTCACTGCCCAATGCAGAAGTGAATCTCGGAACCGGCGTCTATGCGTATAATCAGGCAGGTTCTACCGTTCGTATCGGCGCTTTGAGCGGAAGTGGTACACTTGCCGGAAGCCACGGATGGGATATTGGTTCAAAAGATACGAATTCTGTATTTAGCGGGAGCATTACAGCTACCGGTACAATCCGGAAAGTCGGTACTGGAAATCAAACTATTAGCAGTAACCAGACCTATACAACTTCTACACTTGTGGATGCCGGCCGACTGATAATCAACGGCACATTCGCAGCTCCGATCACTGTGAAGAGTGGTGCGGTGCTTGGGGGAGCAGGTACCCTGACAGGTACTATTACAGTACTATCCGGAGGAGCAGTTGACCCGGGTGAAGACCCTGCTGCACTTTCTATTGCGATGAGTTCACTGGCACAACGCACACTCACGGCAACAAACCTGACGATGCGGAGCGGATCATCTCTTCGTGCTACGGTAGCCAATACTTCCGGAACACTCAAGAATGACCTGATCACTGCAACAAAGATGACTGTCGAAGGTGTATCTCTTGATCTCTTACTTGTACGTGGCAAAGAAATTCCTTCCGGAACATCCCTGACTTTGCTGAACTGTGCTGATATCACCGGTCATTTCTCAAAGATTACACTGGATGGCGTTGATATCTCGACAGTATGCGACACAAGCAGACTTTATACAGAAGGAATACTTACCTTTTTGGAAACTGTAACAGACAGTTATCGTGCTACTGAGACATCTGTTGCATGGCCCAATCCTGTGCAGGAGATTCTCTATATTCCTTGTAATCCGCATGACAACATAGAACTGTATGATGCTGATTCTCACCTGATTTATCAGGAAAAGGCAACCGGATCGCTCCATGCTTTACCGATGAAGGAACTGCAGAATGGTATTTATCTCCTTAAAGCGGGTACACGAACAGAGAAGATCGTCAAACGAGACTAATGGAGTTGCTAACTTCTCCCTCCTACCGGAATGAAGTTGGTTCTTCAGAAGGGATTACTTGACATGTTTATTATTTCTATTCAAAATCTTTTGTGATTATGGATAAATCGTTATAAATTTGAGAAAATATTCTTATATATATTTTTCCGGTCCATTGCTGATTTAGTTGTTTAAAGAACGTATCTCTATTTCTAATAACCTTTATAAATTATATTTCATGAAAGATCTTAGAATGTTTATCGACGGAAAATTTGTTGAAAACAAATCCGACAAATGGATTAATGTATTGAATCCTTCTACAGAAGAAGTGGTGTCACGCCAGCCGGAAGGAACAGCAGAGGATACTAAAGCTGCTATTGATGCAGCTGAAAAAGCACAACCTGCGTGGGCAAAACTCGCACCAGTGGAACGTGCAGGTTATCTGAGAAAAATCGCTGCCGGCATCCGGAAGAGAGAAAAAGAGTTGACCGACATAATTGTCAAAGAGGGTGGCAAAACACAGGGTCTGGCAAATGTTGAGGCAATGTTTACTGCTGATTATTTAGACTATATGGCTGAATGGGCACGTCGTTATGAAGGAGAGATCATCAACAGCGACCGTCCAAAAGAGAATATATTCCTATTCAAAAAGCCAATCGGTGTGACTACAGGTATCCTTCCCTGGAACTTCCCGTTTTTCCTTATTGCCCGCAAAGCAGGGCCGGCATTGGTTACCGGAAACACCATCGTGGTTAAGCCAAGTCAGTTGACACCGGAAAATGCATATGTATTTGCACAGGTCGTAGAAGAAGCCGGTTTACCCAAAGGTGTATTCAATCTGGTTATGGGTAAAGGTTCTGTTGTAGGTCACGAACTTGCTGCTAACCCGAAAGTGGGTATGGTCAGCCTGACAGGTAGTGTTTCTGCCGGACAGCAGATTATGATTGCAGCAGCAGAGAACATCACGAAAGTATCGCTGGAACTGGGAGGAAAAGCTCCTGCTATCGTCATGGACGATTGTGATCTGGATCTGGCTGTCAAATCTATCATCGCTTCACGTGTCATCAATACCGGACAGGTATGTAACTGCTGTGAAAGAGTATATGTACAGAAGGGGATCAAAGAGGCATTCCAGAAGAAAGTGATTGCCGGAATGAAGGCCGTTAAATCGGGTGATCCGGCTCAGATAAAAGACCTGGATATGGGACCACTGATTGAAGCGAATGCACTTAAGTCCATCGAAGCGAAACTGGAGAAAGCGTTGAAGCAAGGTGCTACAATTGAATGTGGCGGTCACAGAATCGGAACGAAAGGTTATTTCTTTGAACCAACGGTATTGACCGGAGTGACTCAGGATATGGATATTGTACACGAAGAGACCTTTGGTCCGGTGCTACCGATTGTCGAATTCTCTACCTTGGATCAAGCGATAGAAATGGCGAATGATTGTGAATTTGGCCTGACTTCTTCTATCTATACGACCAATCTGAATACCTCATTGAAAGCAGTGCGCGAACTTAAATTCGGTGAAACGTACGTCAATCGTGAAAACTTTGAAGCCATGCAGGGATTCCATGCAGGATGGCGCAAATCGGGCATCGGCGGAGCTGATGGAAAACATGGTTTGGAAGAATATCTGCAAACTCACGTAGTGTATATTGAAACACAGGATTAATGGATTCTTTAGGAAAGATCGGTTTATTTATTCCCTGTTATGTGAATGCAGTGTTCCCGGAAGTGGGTATCGCTACTTACAAATTGCTTAAACATTTGGGAATAGACGTTGACTATCCGGTTGACCAGACTTGTTGTGGTCAACCGATGGCCAATGCCGGCTTTGAAGATAAGAGTCTGCCACTGATTCATAAGTTCAATGATTTATTTGAAAAGTATGACTATGTGGTAGGCCCTTCTGCAAGTTGTGTGGCATTTGTGAAGGAGAATCATCCACACATACTGGAGGCTCATGGTGAGCATCAATGCCAGATGAGCGGAAAAATATATGAGGTCTGCGAATTCCTGCATGATATAGTGAAAGTCAAGATGCTTCCGGGGTCATTCCCTTATAAAGTGAGCGTGCATAATAGCTGCCACGGCGTGAGGGAATTGCATTTGTCTTCGGCAAGCGAACTGAATAGTCCGCAATATTCAAAAATAAAGGATTTGTTGTCTTTAAAAGAGGGTGTGGAGATCTTTGAACCTCTGCGTGTGGATGAGTGTTGCGGATTTGGCGGTATGTTTGCTGTTGAAGAAGATGCTGTGTCTGTGCAGATGGGAAAAGATAAACTCCATAATCATATTGCTACCGGCGCTGAATTTGTGACCGGTGCTGACAGTTCCTGTCTGATGCACATGCAAGGCATTGCAAGACGCGATAACTTGCCCATTCAGTTTATACACGTCGTAGAAATTTTAGCTGCCGGACTATGAAAAAGGAAACGCATATTCACGCTGCGGAACGCTTTCTTTACAATAAGAAGAATGCGCAATGGCACGACGAGACTCTCTGGCAGACCCGTGCAAAGAGGGACAGGCAAGCAGCTCTGATTCCGGAATGGGAAGAACTGAGACAGTTGGCAAGCAAAATAAAGATGCACACCATCACTCATCTGGATCGTTATCTGGAACAGTTTGCCACAGCTGCGGAAAAGAATGGCGCGACAGTTCACTGGGCCAAAGATGCTGCCGAACACAATGCCATTGTTCTTCAGATCCTTCAGCAGCACAAAGCGACCAAATTGGTCAAGAGCAAATCCATGCTCACGGAAGAGTGTAATCTCAATCCCTTTCTCTTAGAAAAAGGCATTGATGTGGTGGAAAGCGACTTGGGCGAGCGGATCTTGCAATTAATGGATATACCTCCAAGCCACATCGTGCTGCCTGCTATTCACATCCAGAGAGAGTCTGTCGGAAAGTTATTTGAGGAGAAACTGAATACAGAAAAAGGTAATTCAGATCCGACGTACCTGACCAGAGCGATGCGGCAGAATCTCCGTCAGAAGTTTCTGGCTTCCACTGTGGCAATGACCGGTGCTAATTTTGGAATTGCTGAGACAGGAGATGTTGTGGTATGCACAAATGAGGGGAATGCCGATATGGGTACCTCCATTGCAAAAGTCCATATTGTCTCTATGGGTCTTGAAAAGGTCATTCCCAGTCATGATGCGCTGAGTGTGTTTGTCCGTTTGTTGGCCCGCTCGGCTACCGGACAACCCAGCACTTCTTATACTTCTCATTATCAGAAACCACAAAAGAATGGTGAACTCCATATCATTTTGGTAGATAACGGGAGAAGTGATATTTTAGCAGATAAAGACCATATTCAGACGCTGAAATGTATTCGTTGCGGAGCGTGTATGAACACCTGTCCGGTCTATCGCCGCAGTGGCGGATATTCCTATTCGTACTTCATACCGGGTCCCATCGGCATTAATCTGGGTATGTTGAAATCACCAAAGGAATATTATACCAATTTGTCGGCCTGTACACTCTGTTTCTCTTGTAATACTATTTGTCCTGTGCAGGTTGATCTGGGTAATCAGATTTATAAATGGAGGCAGAGTCTCAATGCCATTGGCAAAGCCAATCTGACAAAGAAAATCATGTCAGACGGAATGAGGATGATGTTCAAGCAGTCAGGAATATATCATGCTGCTTTAAAAGTAGCACCTGTTATTAACTTGATGCCCCGCACACTGATCTATTGCAAAGCCAACAAATGGGGTATTGGCAGAGAGTTGCCACAATTTGCCAAACAATCATTTAATTCCTGGTGGAAAAAAGAAGTACTGAAGAAATGAGTAAGAAGGACGAAATACTAAATAACATCAGGCAACATACGAAAGAAACGTATGACATGCCTTTGATTGAGTTGGATGCTATTCACTATCCGGATAAGGTAAAACAGTTTATTCAGGTAAGTAAAAGTGTAGGAGGAAATGCTGTTGTCCTGAGGGAAAATGAGGATATCAATGTGTTGATACAATCTTTATATCCTGATGAAGGAAAGACAGCATCCAATGTGCCGGGAATCAATGCGACAATGAATCCGGATGACGTCGAGACTTCACAGGAACTGAACGGAATAGATCTGGGAATCATTGAGGGAGTCTTTGGCGTTGCAGAAAACGGTGGTGTTTGGGTGGCTCAAAATGTAAAAGAAAGGAGCTTGTACTTCATCTCGGAATATCTGGTAATCCTCATCAATAAAGATCAGATAGTTGATAACATGCACGAGGCTTACAAAAAAGCCGAATTCAACGAGTACGGCTTCGGATGTTTCATCTCTGGCCCCTCCAAAACAGCAGATATTGAGCAAGCACTGGTTGTAGGGGCTCATGGGCCGAAGGGTGTGACAGTTATCTTAAGATAACTTATTTGGATCTTTGCCCTTTCTTAATGACGAAAAGATCATTGCATTTATATGCAAAAAGAGTGAAGTAATAAAACTACTTCACTCTTTTTTAATTAGTATCTATCGTCCAAGGATTACAAAGCACTCAGTGCTGCTTCATAATTGGGCTCTTGAGTAATTTCCGGTACCATTTCCGTATAGATGATCTCTCCTGACGGATTGATCACTACCACGCAACGAGCTAGAAGTCCGGCTAGCGGTCCATCTTCCAATAGAACGCCATACGCTTTGGCAAAACCAAAATCACGATAGTCAGACAAGGTGATCACGTTATCAATACCTTCTGCACCACAGAAGCGTCCCTGAGCAAAAGGAAGATCGCGAGAGATTGCCAATACAATAGTATTAGGCATTCCTGCTGCCAGTTTATTAAATGTGCGTACAGAAGTAGCACATACACCTGTATCAATGCTCGGGAAAATATTAAGGACGATACTCTTTCCTTCTACCGAGGCCAAGGTATATTCACCCAGCCCTTTTGTGATCAACTTAAAATCAGGAGCTTTCGTTCCAACCTGTACAAAGGGACCTGCAACTTTGACAGGGGTTCCTTTAAATGCTGTTTGTATTCCCATACTTATTTGTATTATAGTTGTTTCGCAAATATACTTTTTTTAAATGACAATCTTCTACTGAATAGAAAAAAGATCGGAAGGATATAAATAATAATGGGAAGTGATGACCACTTCCCATTATATTCTATTTCCCTGCTTCCTGATATAAGAATCGTTTGATACTCCTCTTGGGAGTTTTCTCAAACTCTTCCGGGAAGATTTTCATTTTTGCAACCTGAGAATAAGCAGGGAGCATATGATTCAAGACTACCCTATTCTCTTCCATTACTTTTTCGACAGCTTCATTGGTGAGTCCGTGCGCAAAAGCATCTTCAAAATCAGGATAGACCAGTCCGACTAGTTTATCTCCTTGTTCAACGACAAGCGACTCAGCCACATAGGGAAGATTATTCAACTTTTCTTCAATCTCTTCCGGATAGATATTCTGCCCCGAACTACTAAGAAGCATATTCTTACAGCGTCCTTTGATCGTTATATTACCTTCTTCATCCATGACTCCCATGTCTCCGGTATGCAACCAACCCTTTGAATCAATGGCCTGAGCTGTCAGTTCCTTATTCTTATAATAACCGGACATCAGATTATCACCCTTCACAATAATCTCACCCACAATATTGGCAGGATCAGCGGACAACACCTTTACTTCCATCCGGTGCACCGGTTTGCCACACGAACCGGGTTTGTATTCTTTCCAGAAAGTATAGCCAATGATTGGTCCACACTCTGTCATCCCATATCCTACAGTGAAGGGAAACTCTATCGACCGAAGAAAAGATTCTACTTCAGCGTTTAAGGCAGCTCCACCAATGACTACCTGTACAAAATCACCACCAAATGCATCTACCACACTTTGACGTACCTTTGCTTTGATTATATCACTGATATATGGCAGCAGCAGCATAAGCTTCATGGTCGGCGTTTCCAGTTTGGGAAGCACATTCTTCTTGATGACTTTTTCAATGATGAGTGGCACAGCAATGACCAAGTTGGGTTTAATTTCAGCAAATGCCTGGAAGATAACCTTTGGACTCGGCATCCGGGTTAGGAAAAAGACATGACAGCCACAGGTAAACTCAAAAAGAAATTCGAAAGCAAGTCCATACATGTGTGCCATCGGAAGGATGGAGATCACTTTTTGCCCGGGATCAAGATGGAGAACATCGCGTGCGAAAGTAATATTGGACCACATACTCAGGTAGGACAACATCACTCCTTTGGATGTGCTGGTAGTACCGGACGTGTAATTGATGATAGCCAGATCGCCGGGCTTACTATGTACATATTTCACATGTTCAGGACGGAAGTTCTTCGGAAACTTAACGCCAAACATCTCATTCAGATGATCACGTACTTCATTGAGTTTCTTCGTATGTGAAATCAAAACCGAGAAGTCGTTCATCAGAATAATTCCTTTGATATTGGGCATGGAGGCTTCATTCAGATTCTCCCAGACCACATCACCTACAAAAAGAAGTTTAGCTTCAGAATGATTGACAAAATTATGAACATTATCCGCTTTAAACTCGTGAAGAATGGGCACTGCAACTGCTCCATAAGTTAATATTGCAAGAAAGGTAACTCCCCAATGCGAACAGTTTCTGCCACAGATAGCTATTTTATCTCCTTTACTGATTCCGCTTTTTTCAAAGATAAGGTGTATCTTCTCTATTTTACGTGCTACATCCTTGTACTGCAAAGTCGCTCCTTTATAATCGGTCAAAGCATCCAGATCCCAGTGATTCTTAATACTCTGCTCTATGTAGGCAATAAAATCTTTTTCCATGATAGATTATTTTTTCAAATATAGACGAATCCATTCTCTAAACAAAGGATAAGAGGAGAAAATGTTGCTTCCTGGTACGGAATGCTCTTAGCGATTCAGAAAGTATTAGCCTGTAACACCTAATTTAAAGGGTTACGCCACTCTTGAAAATGGCAAACTCATGATATCCATTTCTTTCCATGCGTACCTTCTCTCCGGAAGCTACGCGTATGATATAATCAATGAAGAGTTCGTTCGTTTCTTCCATCGTCTTTCCTTCGAGTAATATTCCCGCATTAAAATCAATCCATCCGGGTTTTCTTTGATACAAGGCCGAGTTTGTTGAAACTTTGATGGTGGGTACATAACATCCAAAAGGCGTTCCTCTTCCTGTCGTAAACAGGATCAGCTGACAGCCTGAAGAAGCCAATGCCGTAGCTGCAACCAAATCATTGCCAGGTGCGCTCAATAAATTCAACCCTTTTTCCCTGATCAACTCACCATAAGCAACCACTCCACATACTGCTGACTGGCCACTTTTCTGCGTACATCCCAACGACTTTTCTTCCAGAGTGGATATTCCTCCTGCTTTATTGCCTGGAGATGGATTTTCATAGACCGGCTGATTGTTGGCTTCATAGTACTCCTTGAAACCGTTGATCAGGCGGACTGTCTGATCAAAAAGGACAGGAGTCACACATCGGTTCATCAGGATTGTTTCGGCACCAAACATTTCCGGCACTTCAGTCAATACGGTCGTTCCTCCCTGAGAGGTAAGGAAATCAGAGAAGACACCCAAAAGCGGATTGGCCGTGATACCGGAGAATCCGTCGGAACCTCCGCATTTAAGTCCGACTTTCAGTTCGGACAACGGAATCGGTTCGCGCCGGCAGGTTACAGCATGCTCATACAACTCACGCAAAAGCTTCATCCCTTCTTCATATTCATCACTCACCTTCTGGCACTCCATAAAACGCACACGTTCCGGTTCATACTCCCCTAAGAATGTCCTAAATGCACCCAACTGATTATTTTCACATCCCAGTCCGACTACCAGTACTCCTCCCGCATTGGGATGCAGCACCATATCGCGGAGTATCTTTCGGGTATTCTCGTGATCTTCTCCCAACTGTGAACAACCATAATTATGTGGAAAGGCCACAATCGCATCTACACCTTGCAGACCTGTCTCATTGCGAAGTGTTTCTGCCAACTGTGACGCAATACCATTGACGCAGCCTACTGTCGGCACGATCCATATCTCATTACGAGTACCAGCCAAACCGTCTTTCCGACGATAACCATTGAAAGTCAGATTGCGCTGTGGGGTATTGCTAACAGAAGGTGCAGGACAATACGTGTATTCCTCCACTCCGCTGAGGTTGGTTTTTATTCGTTTTTCGTTTACCCAGGCACCAGCTTCAATAGTAACGATGGCGTGTCCGATTGGATAACCATATTTGATCACATTGCTTCCGGAAGCAATCCTGCATACAGCGACCTTATGTCCGGCAGGTATCTCTTCACGCACAGTAATCTCCTGACTCCCAAAAGTCAACACATCTCCCTTACCGACTCTTTCCAGCACAACTGCAACATTGTCGGATGGATGAATCAGTATATATAAAGCTTTATTCATAGAACCATTAATTTATTCAAACGATCGTTTGCAGTGCCTTATTCATTCCTTCTTGAGAGATAAGAGTCAAATAGCCGGTCAGTTTCTCTTTCAATCCTGGAATAGTATTCAGATCTTCCGCCCAGATAAATGAATCTCCGAGCACACCTCCAGCAATTGCAGCAAAATCATTGGTCTGCCACAACTGAGTCAGCAAATCCAGTATCTTCGGATCGTCATTTAACACGATGGTATCCTCTCCCCGCTTGCCACCTTTATAATAAGAAATAATTGCAGCCAGACCAAACACCAGTGCATCAGGCAGCTGACCTTTTCGTTCCAGATATTTCTTAAGCGCAGGAAGGTCTCGTGTCTTAAATTTCGGGAATGAGTTTAGCATGATGCTTGTCACCAAATGATTGACATACGGATTGCGGAAGCGCTCCATAACACTATCAGCAAAAGCTGTCAATTCCTC
The DNA here is from genome assembly GCA_963677415.2 of Bacteroidales bacterium. GTDB lineage: Bacteria > Bacteroidota > Bacteroidia > Bacteroidales > JAQUTK01 > JAQUTK01. The sequence continues at coordinate 56,424 of CAXXFJ010000013.1, forward strand.
TTTGGAGAGATCAAGCGTCGGGATCAGTTCATCGTACATTGCCTTACGTACATATTTACCCACCACATCATCTTCGCACGCTTCACGCACGGTATTGAGTCCGGCCAGATAAGCCACCGGAGAAAGCACGGTATGTGGTCCATTAAGCAAAGTAACTTTTCGATCACGATAAGGCTTGATGGAAGGTACAAACAGCACATTAAGTCCAGCTTTGGAAGTAGGAAGCTCCTGCTCCACCCATGCCGGAGCCTGTATTACCCACAAGTGGAAAATCTCACCCTCAACGACCATCTTATCTTCATACTGCACTTCTTTAGTAATCTCTGCAATGGTATCTCTCGGATATCCCGGTACGATACGGTCGACCAGTGTATTGGCAAATGCACAAGCACTGTTCATCCACTCCACAAAGGCAGCCGGATATTTCCACAGTTGTGCGTAATGCAACATATGTTCTTTCAGATGATCGCCATTCTGATCTATCAGTTCGCAAGGAATAAAAATCAGCCCTTTATCTGCCGCACCATTGAAAGTTACAAAGCGATGGTACAAAAACTTGGTCATCCGAGCCGGGAAGTTCTGAGGCGGACATTCAGTCTCTTTTGCCTCCGGGTCAAAAGCAATACCGGCCTCTGTTGTATTGGAAATAACAAAGCGCATATCCGTACTACATGCCAGTTGCATGAACTCATCATTCAGTTCAAATGGATTTATACCTCTGGAAATACATTCAATACGCTTTACGATACGCACAGGTTTACCTTTTTCGAGACCTTTGAGTACGAGGGTATAAAGACCGTCCTGCTCATTCAACTGAGGCACCATCCCTTGAGAAAGAGGCTGAGTCACTACTATGCTACTATTAAAATCCGCTTTTTCATTCATCTCTTGCACCATCCAGCAGACAAAAGCGCGGAGAAAGTTGCCCTCTCCTATCTGTAATATACGTTCCGGATATACCGGAGCATCAAATAAGTTTCTAGTTAATCGTTCCATTATGTATCTGAATTTGTTTTAAATATCAATTCTTGTAGTTTTTCAGCCATTGTTCAGCAAGCTTAGGCCATTCAACACCAGCTCTCAAATCTTTACGAATACCATATCCGTGACCTCCCTGGGGAAGAAAATGCAGTTCGACAGGAACCTTTTGATTACGCAAAGCTCCGGCAATGACCAACGCGCTGTTACCGTATGGATCATCAGCCGTCTGGAAGATAAATGTAGGAGGTGTGTTGGAAGTAACGGTCAGTTCAGGTGTCAGAGTTTTGTTTGCTCCCTCGTCCATGTAAGCCGGATAAATCAGCAGGGTAAAATCGGGACGACATGAAAGTGAATCTGCCTTATCCACTGGCTCATACAATTTCTCGGTAAAGCGAGTGGAAGCACGTTCTGAGAGGCTGGCTCCGGCAGAGAATCCCAAGATTCCCACTTTGTCAAACTTATCGGCACGTACCAGGCGGATCATGCGCTGAGCATCTTGCAAGGCTCCTTCTTTCTTTCCGGGCACACGATATTGGAGAACGTAGGCGGTGTATCCTTGTCCTGCAAACCATTCACCGATATCAGTTCCTTCTTTTACCCATGACAATATTGAATAAGCACCCCCCGGGCAAACCACCACCGCTTCATTATTAGAAACAACTGTCGGTACAATCTTTACATATCCCGGATTAGTAACTTCTGTGATTCGAGTGACACCATCTGTTGATTCCGGACTGAATACCGGTGCCGCTTTTGCCTTTGTTTCACCCGGCACTTCACCGGGCCATATTTCGTGTAGGTTATTTTGTGCCATCGTATTAATTGTGGATACAAACAGTAGTAATACTGTCAATTTGAGTGCATTATTCATTTTTCCAGACAGTTTATGGTTTTACTCCTGCAAAGTTAGTATTATTTTGTAATCCCATTACCTCCTCTTCCAACAAAATTAGCTACTTTTGTTCAGAATATAAATGGAATAAGCATATCAGAAAAGTAAAAATAGCCTTCTGGATTCTGACGTTCTTCTTGACTCTGATATACATCAGCTTGAAGATTACCCTCTCTTTGGATGCGGTTCAACGTAAGCTGGCACCCCATGTGGCTGTTTATCTATCTGATATTCTGGATACCCCTTCTACTATTGAGAGCGTAAACTTCGAACTATTCGATAAAATAACTCTTTTTGGAGTCACAGTGCAAGATCAGAAAGATGATACGCTACTGGTAGCAAACCGAATCTCGGTAGGCGTAGAACTCCTTCCGTTATTTAAAAAGAAGGTTTCCTTTAAAACTATCCGGATTTTTGGTTTTGATATCCGGCTTTCCAAAGACTCTCTTGATGCCCCACTGAACATCCAATACATCATCGACCGCTTCAAGAATGAAGATAAAACGTCGAAACCAAAGAATCCGAACCTTGCTTTCAAATCTATATTACTTCGAAGAGGAAAAATTTCTTTTGATGTAAAGTCGGAAAGCACAACTCCTGGCAAGTTTAATGCTCATCATGTAAAAGTGAATAATCTGTATTCCTCCTTTTCTATGAGAGTTTTGCGTACTGATTCGTTGAATATTCAATGTAATCGTCTCTCCTTTGAAGAACAATCCGGATTGACATTAAAACAGTTGACTTTTAAGATAAAAGCAAACTCGAAAAAGCTGCATGTCGATAATTTTAGTTTACAATTGCCTGAAAGTCATTTCTCCGCAGACACGCTGACAGTGGAATATGACTCCATTGGCACTTTTAAATACAAATCGCCGAAAACTAATTTTGAATGCAATCTCTCTTCCTCTGTCAATTTGAAAGATCTCAGCGCCTTTGTTCCAGCATTCTCAGCAATAAATGAAAAGATGATATTAAAGGCAAAGATTCAAGGTACTCCCAACAATATTGTCTTTGAGCACATCCAGATAAAAATGGATAATGGAGTGAACCTTGCCGGAAACGGAAGCCTTCTCGATATATCCGGGACTAATAAAACTCACATATATGGTGTACTGGATAAATGTGAGGTAAGGGTTGACAATCTTCGGAAAATCGTTCGAAATGTAACGAACTCTGTTACCGAATTGCCTTCCTGGATAGATGGTCTGGGGATGCTTAATTTCAACGGAACAATATCGGGATACTTACCTGAGATAGTGGCTTATGGGAAACTCCATTCCAATATCGGAACGATTCAAACTGATCTTACTATCAAACGTCAGATACAAGGTAATAGAATGCACTACTCAGGTAAAGTAAGAGCTCAAAAGCTACAACTGGACAAACTGACTCTTCCGGAAAACCCTTTCGGGAAAGCATCTCTTCAAGTAGACTTCAATCTGGATCAGCAAGAAGGAGCAATACCTTCAGGAAACCTTTCTGCCACTTTTAGTGATTTCGAATACAAGAAGTACACCTACAAAGAAATGGTTTTTGAAGGTAACTTTGATGGAAAAGGCTTTGATGGATTGTATCGTCTCGTCGACCCTCATGTCCAATTCTATCTGAACGGAACAGTGGATCTTCAAGCTCAACCTCATCGTTTCTTCTTTGATGCCTGGCTCGATCAACTGGATATGAACCAGCTCAACCTGACAAAAAGTGATAAAGAAGAACATCTCTCTTTTTATGTTCATTCAAGCTTTACAGGAAACTCAGCAGACAACATGGATGGTCTGCTTCGAATAATGAATGTAAATTATCAAAAAGGATCAGAAGAATTTAAGATGGATTCTCTGGTTATCAATTCACAGCATGAGAATCAGAATTCAAAGATTTCCATTCATTCAAAATATCTGAATGGTTTAATCCAGGGTCAATACGCTTTCAGTTCGTTGAAAGCAAGCTTGGAGAATACACTTGCACATTACTATCCGGCACTTCAACTGCCCGTAAAAAGCACCGAGAGTAACTCCTTTGAATTTCAATTCGACTTGAACAACACAGAAGAGCTTACCTCCATTTTTGAGTTACCACTTACTATCCTGAAGCCTGGTCAATTGAATGGAAAATACAACGAGGCTGAAAACAATGTCTCCCTCAACCTGTATTCTCCTTCACTGTTGATAAACAAGAAGGAATTAACTGATGCTTCTGTTACATCAAAAACGCTGAACAATGATGAACTTCAAGTTGAAGTCCGGGCAACATCACAAAACAAGAAGGGGATATTTACGAACTTTTATCTAAGTACACTCTCACAAAAAAACAATCTGGGAGTCCGGCTTCTTTGGGGAAATTCCTCGGAAAAGACATATAGTGGCGATATCAAGTTTAATGCTGAAATCAAAGAAAGGAGTCTGGGTGCAACTTTACCGGATATTTCCATTAATATCCTCCCTACTGAGATGATTATGAATGATACTCTCTGGATCGTAGATCCTGCACAAATAGCTATCAGTAAGAATAAAGTTAATGTTTCCAGATTCTCTATTCACAAGAAAGATCAGTTCATACGACTGGACGGAGACCTTTCTAAACTTCCGGAAGACTCCTTGAAGTTGCAATTAAAAGACATGAACCTGAGCTATATATTTGCAATCTTTAACCTGGGGAGACTTGGATTCGGAGGTCTTGCAACCGGTGAGGCTACTATCAGTGAAGCATTTGCCAAACCAAAGATGAGTGCCCATCTGGATGTTAAGTCTTTTGCTTTCAATGATTTTCCGGTAGGTGATCTAGATGTAAGAGGATCGTGGAACGACAGCATACAGGGTATTTTGCTGGATGGGATTATCCGTGATTCCACTCAATCATATGCACTTGGATACATCTTCCCAACCCGTGATTCCATCGATATATCTTTTAAAGCTGATTATTTAAAGGCAGGATTCATCTATCCATTTACCGAGTCCATTTTCTCTGAATTATCGGGAAGAATTACCGGAGATGCTCGATTATTCGGTCATTTCAAGACTCTAAATGTAGAAGGGAAAGCAATGGTTAATGAAGGGAATATCGGAATCCGCATACTGAACACTGTTTATTCTTTCAATGATAGTATATTACTGACACCGGAAAGGATTTCATTTAAAAATATCACAGCAAATGATATTGAAGGGCATCAGGCTCTGATAAATGGGTATGTAGCGCATAGAAATTTCAAAGATATGAATTACAATCTTAGCGTGCAAGCCGATAATATGCTAGTCTATGACACGCACCGCAGCGAGGATCTTCCCTTTTGGGGAAGAGTACGCGGCACAGGATCCATCAGCCTTTCAGGCAATTCTGGTGGTTCTGGTAATCCGGGAAGATTGGATGTATATGTGGACATGACTACCAACGAATCCAATTTCAATCTTTCTTTGGACGATTCGGGAGAAGCAACTGAATATTCATTTATAAACTTTATCAATGATCAGAAGCAAGGTGGAGAAAAGAAGTTTCTCTGGAATAGTCAATCAGAGAACACATCAAATGAAAATAATGGCACAACAGACATTAATCTTGTCATGCAAATCAATGCAACTTCATATATGACAATGGATGTGATCATGGATGAAGAGACAAATGATATTATACAAACCAATGGTAACGGGAATATTCGAATTGAATACAAGAATACGGAAAATGAACCAAAAATATTCGGTAAATACTCTATCGACTATGGTGTATACAACTATTCGTTCCTGGGGGCAACTGAAAAACGTTTTCGTATGCAGGAAGGAAGTTCTGTCTCCTTTAACGGTTCGCCAATGGAAGCTAATCTGGGAATAACGGCTTACTATTCTTTGAATGCATATCTGGGTGACCTGGATGACAGTTTTCTCACAGAAACATCAAGCACAACACGAGTGAATTGCCTCTTGAATATCAACGGAAATCTGCAACAACCAAATATCTCTTTCGGAGTGGAGCTTCCCAATGCAGATCAAGATGTGCAGCGTAGAGTTCAAAATATCATTAGCAGTGAAGATATGATGAATCGGCAGATGCTATATCTACTGGTATTCAATAAGTTTTACACCCCCAACTATCTGAGTGCCACTCAAAAGAGCAGCGAACTAGTCAGCGGTGCATCTTCCACCATTTCCGGATTACTCAACACAGCTCTGTCAGGAGTACTCGCTAATAACTGGAATGTGGGTGCAAATTTACGTACATCAGACATGAACTTTACAGATGTTGATATGCAATTAGCCCTTTCCAGCCAACTTCTCAACAATCGGCTTCTTTTCAATGGTAACTTTGGCTATCGCGACAATGTGCTCAACAACTCTTCTTTCGTGGGAGACTTTGACTTTGAATATAAATTGACCCGTTCAGGCAACTTCCGACTAAAAGCTTACAACAAAGCCAATGAAAAGTATTATCTGAAAAGCGGACAGAATACGCAAGGACTTGGTATCGTATATAAAAGAGATTTCAAATCCTGGCTTGACTTTTTACGTTTCCTGAAGAAAAAAGAAAAGTGAGAAAACCCATTTCTATCATACAAACAAGACTCAATGGAAAATAGACGGATTGAAAGTAAAAGGAGCGAATTTTTAGCGCTCAGTCCGCTTTTGTTTTTCTTGTGTCTCTATTTGGGAACATCTATCATCGCGCAAGACTTTTACAAAGTTCCCCTTACAGTAGCTTTCATGTTTTCATCCATCTATGCTATCCTTATCACGAAGGGAGTCAGTATGGAAAAGCGGATTTCTATCTTCTCCAAAGGCGCTGCCAACAGTAATATCCTACTGATGATCTGGATCTTTTTTCTTGCCGGTGCTTTTGCCTATTCGGCCAAAGAGATGGGGTCCATTGATGCAACTGTAAATCTGGCAATGCTATTATTACCGGGCAAACTACTCATGGCAGGAATGTTTCTCGCAGCCTGCTTCATCTCACTATCCATTGGAACATCGGTTGGCACCATCGTTGCTCTGACTCCTGTAGCAGTCGGTATTGCAGATAAAGCAGAAATCTTTTTACCATTCATGGTAGCCATCGTAGTAGGAGGAGCCTTTTTCGGCGACAACCTTTCTTTTATCTCAGATACAACAATTGCTGCTACCCGAACACAAGAATGTACGATGAAAGATAAATTCAAAGTGAATAGCATGATCATTCTTCCTGCTGCTATAATTGCCCTTATTATTTATCTCTTTCAGGGGCTTTCTATTGATGTGGTTCAAGAGCAACAGACCATAGAATGGGTCAAAGTTGTACCTTACCTGATTGTATTAATAACTGCCTTGATCGGAATCAATGTGATGATCGTGCTGGCTTTGGGCATTGTCAGTACCGGAATCATCGGTATGCTAACCGGCAGCTTCAGCTTTTTCGGGTGGTTTGGATCAATGGGAAGCGGGATCCTTCAGATGAGCGAACTGATCATCATCACTCTTATGGCTGGAGGCATGCTGGAGATGGTGCGCTACAATGGAGGCATCGATTATATTATAAGCAAACTGACCCGGCATATCCGCTCTAAGCGTGGAGCCGAACTGACTATTGCTTCGCTGGTGAGCATCGCCAACCTCTGCACAGCCAACAATACCATTGCAATTATTACGACCGGCTCGCTTGCCAAAGATATATCAAAAAAATATGGAGTCGATAGTCGTAAGTCCGCAAGCATTCTGGATACCTTCTCTTGCTTCATTCAGGGAATCATCCCCTATGGAGCACAAGTACTCATGGCTTCCGGATTAGCAGCCATCTCCCCTATCTCAATTATCAGTTATCTGTACTACCCTTTTCTGATGGGTATCTGCGCAGTACTGGCCATCCTGTTCCGGTTTCCGAAGAAATATTCCTGAAGCAAGATAGCCAGTTGCACGCCTGGAAAGGTATAATAGTTCTATAAATTATCTTCATCCGGGATCCTCGCGGAGTCCACTTTCAACAATCGGTTGCGGAGCTTTTCCATTTCACTTTTGCGTATCCGCAAACTCATCTCACAATCATTATCGAAGGATTGGGAGACAACGGTCGGATTCTCTTCCTTGACAATCCGCATGACCTGATTGAGATACGGATATTCAAACACGACACGCACCTCCTCTTCCACCAATTTTTCAATAACCACACCACGGGCAATAGCCTCATGTGCCGCCTCTTTATACGCAACCACCAGACCACCGGTGCCCAACTTGATACCCCCGAAATAGCGAATCACGACAATCAATACATTCGTCAGTTCGTGCGAGTTGATGGCTCCAAGTATCGGTCTGCCGGCAGTGCCCGACGGCTCTCCATTGTCATTGGCACGAAACTCCTTCCGTTCATGACCAAGCATATATGCATAGCACACATGACGCGCGTCATAATACTTCTTTGCATACTGTGCCACAAGTTCTTTCACCTCTTCTGCCGTTTCAACCGGCATCGCAAAAGCCAGAAACTTGCTCCTTTTCTCTGTGTATACAGCCTCACTGATTTCTTGCAGCGTCTTGTATGTATCATCCAGCTCCATGATGCAAAAATACAAAAAAAACGCAGGTCCCAAAGAAACCTGCGTCTAAGTTAAGCCTTTCTGCTTATTTTATACCAATTTATGAATGACAAGTCCGGAACGAAGTTTCGGTTCGAACCAAGTAGTCTTTGGAGGCATGATATTTCCTGAATCGGCAATATTCATCAGCTGGGTCATAGAAACAGGATAAAGTGCAAGAGCCACTTTCATCTCGCCACTATCCACCCTTTTTGACAGTTCGCCTAGTCCGCGAATACCACCTACAAAGTCAATCCGTTTGTCAGAGCGCAGGTCTTTGATACCAAGGATCTCATCCAGAATCAGATTAGAAGAGATAGTCACATCCAACACTCCGATTGGGTCGTTGTCATCGTATGTGCCCTCCTTTGCTGTCAGACTATACCATTCGCCTTCCAGATAGAGAGCAAAGTTGTGCAAAGCTACCGGTTTGTATATCTCCGTTCCTTTCTTCTCTACCACGAAGTTCTTCTTCAGCGCTTCGATAAGTTGGGACACCGTTAATCCGTTGAGATCTTTCACCACACGGTTGTAATCGATGATAGTCAGCTGAGAAGCCGGGAAACAAACAGCCATAAAGAAGTTGTATTCCTCATTGCCTGTATGATTCGGATTCTGACTAGCCTTCTCTGCACCTACCAGAGCAGCTGCTGCAGAGCGGTGATGCCCATCGGCGATGTACATGGCAGGCATTGCAGCGAATAGTTCGGTAATGCGGGCTATATCTTCTTTTCCTGTTATCATCCAAAACTGATGACCAAAGCCATCACCCGGAGCTATGAACTCATATTCCGGTTTGCCGGCAGTATATGACGATACTATTTTATTGATCTCTTGATTATCAGGATACGCAAAGAATACCGGTTCGATGTTCGCATTATTGACACGCACATGTTTCATCCGGTCTTCCTCTTTATCACGACGGGTCAATTCATGTTTCTTGATGACACCTTTCAGATAATCATCCACAGAAGCACATACAACGAGACCATATTGCGTCTTTCCATTCATCGTTTGCGCATACACATAATAGTGTTCTTCTTTGTCTTGCAACAGCCAGCCCTTTTGTTGAAACTTATTAAAGTTCTCAACAGCTTTCAAGTAGACTAATTCGTCATGTTCGTCGGTACCAACAGGGAAATCTATTTCCGGTTTGATGATGTGATACAATGATTTCTCATTTCCCATTGCTTCCGCACGGGCTTCCTCCGAACTTAATACGTCGTAAGGCCTTGATTCGACCTCTTCCACCAATCCTTTGAGCGGACGGATTCCTTTGAACGGTTTAATTCTTGCCATATTTTCTGTTATAGATTGTAAAACAGACAGTGCGGACAAGCATTATGATTATCCGCACTGTCTAATATTACATAGTCAATTAGTTATTTACTTTGAATCGGGTATTGCCATTCACGATAAAATCAACAATCTGTTCGGCAGCTGCCAACCCCGCATTAATGTTTGCTTCAGAGGTCTGAGCACCCATCTTCTTAGGAGTGGCGAAATAGCGTCCTTCCAGAGCAGCAAAAGCCTCCTTCATGGAAGGCTCGATATCTGTCACATACTTAAAGTCTGCGCGGTCTTTCATCAACTGAACCATTTGCTCTTCATCAATGACTTCCTTACGTGCAGTATTAACTAATAGCGCGTTCTTAGGCATCTTGTTGAGAAGTTCATAATTGATAGACTTCTTTGTTTCAGCAGTTGCAGGGATATGAAGTGAAATCACCTGGCAAGTTGCATACAGTTCTTCGGCAGACTTCACCGGAGTGACACCTGCTGCAGCGATTGCTTCTGCCGGACAATACGCATCAAATGCATATACCTCCATGCCAAATCCCTTAGCTACGCGGGCCACATTGCGACCTACATTACCAAAAGCGTGAATACCCAGCTTCTTTCCCATCAACTCTGCACCGGAAGTACCGTTAAAGAAGTTGCGAAAAGCATACACCATCATACCAAATGCCAGTTCGGCAACAGCATTAGAGTTTTGTCCCGGAGTATTCATCACACACACATTATTCTTTGTAGCAGCATCCAGGTCGATATTGTCAAACCCGGCACCGGCACGCACCACAATCTTCAGCTGTTTGGCAGCTTCGATCACTTCTGCATCAATGATATCACTGCGCACGATTATCGCGTCAGCATCAGCAACTGCATCCAGCAATTGCTTCTTTTCTGTATATTTCTCCAACAAAGCCAATGTAAAGCCAGCCTTCTCAACGGTACTGCGAATACCATCGACTGCTACTTTAGCAAAAGGTTTATCGGTTGCTACTAATACTTTCATTTCGTATGAATTAGATTCCCGATTAATATTTCTGTTCAAATTCTCTCATGCACTCTACCAAAGCCTGAACGCTTTCAATAGGAAGAGCATTGTAGCAAGAAGCACGGAATCCACCTACAGAACGATGTCCTTTGAGGCCTACCATACCTTTGCTGGAAGCAAATGCCTGGAATTCAGATTCCAGTGTCTGATATTCTTCATTCATCACAAAGCAGATATTCATGAGTGAGCGATCTTCAACAGCTGCAGTTCCCTTAAATAACTTGTTGCGTTCAATCTCACCATAAAGCAAGTCAGCTTTTGCCTTGTTTCTTTTTTGCATTTCCTTCAATCCACCCAGCGATTTCAACCAACGCAAAGTTTCGCAAGCGGTGAAAACGGGCAATACAGGAGGTGTGTTAAACATGGAACCATCTTTGATGTGAGTGCGGTAATCCAACATCGTTGGAATAGCACGGGATACTTTACCAAGCAGTTCGTCTTTGACAATAACAAAGGTAACACCAGCAGGAGCCAGATTCTTCTGAGCACCACCATATATCATCGCATATTTAGACACGTCGATCGGACGAGAGAAAATATCTGACGACATGTCGGCGATCAATGGAACCGGAGAGTCTATGTCAGTATGGATTTCTGTTCCAAAGATTGTATTGTTGGTTGTAATATGAAAATAATCCGCATCAGTCGGGATTGAATAATCTTTAGGAATATAATTATAGTTTGCAGCTTTGGATGAAGCAACTTCTACAACTTCGCCAAACAATTTTGCTTCTTTCAAAGCTTTGCTTGCCCAGGTACCTGTATTTAAATAAGCAGCTTTCTTTTCAAGGAAGTTAAAGGGAACCATACAAAACTGCAGACTCGCACCTCCGCCTAAGAATAGTACCGAGTAACCAGCTGGTATCTCTAATAATTCCTTAAACAATTCAACGGCTTCGTTCATTACCGGCTCAAAGTCCTTCGATCGGTGACTGATTTCCATGATGGACAAACCCGAACCATTAAAATCAATTACAGCCTTTGCTGTGTTCTCGATTGCAATCTGAGGCAAAATAGATGGCCCCGCGTTAAAATTATGTTTCTTCATTTGAAAAAAAATATGTTGATAAATACTCGTGAAATCAATCAGGCCACAAAGTTACACTTTTTTCTTTCGGCTGTTCTTTTTCATTGTAGAATTTTCAGAAATATGTAACTTTTGGGATAATCCGCTTTCTTAATGATTTGTTTCACCTATCTTTGCTATCGAACTGATTAAATCTGAAAACATGAACAGACTTTTTTTATTAGCATGTCTTTTCGGTGCAACATGTACATATGCGCAACCTCACTACAACTTTTCCAAGTTAAAAAGGGAAAAATTAGACCGTGGAGTGATCGCTGTTCGGCAAGACGCTGACACAGTATGTGTCTCCTGGCGTTATCTTTCTTCTGATTCAAAAAAGAGTGCATTCAATCTCTATCGTAACGGAGTCTTGGTCAACAGTGCTCCACTGAATGAGTCAACCTTCTTTAAAGATGCTGTCACTTCGACAGAAGCTATTACCTATACAGTGAAACCTGTAATCAAAGGAGTGGAAGATGCGACAAAATCCTCACAATGGACTCTGCCCGCTCTTGCTTCTCCGGGATATCTGAGTATCCCATTGGATATTCCAGAAGGGGGAACTACTCCCCTATCCGAACCCTACAAATATACGGCCAATGATGCCAGTATTGGTGATGTGGATGGCGATGGCCGCTACGAGATTATCCTGAAGTGGGAACCAACCAATGCCAGGGACAATTCACAAAATGGGTATACCGGAGCAACACTCTATGACTGCTATCGCTTGACGGGAGAGAAGTTGTGGCGTATCAATATAGGTCGAAATATCCGTGCAGGGGCACATTACGAACAGTTTGTTGTCTTTGATCTTGATGGTGACAACAAGGCTGAAGTAGTCATGCGTACGGCTGATGGCACGATTGACGGCAAAGGAAATATCATTGGTGATGCCAGTGTGGATAACAGAGAGGAAACAGGACGTATTCTCTCCGGTAAGGAATATCTGACTGTCTTTAACGGCTTGACGGGTGAGGCAATGCAATCTACCGATTATATTCCACAACGGGGTGAGGTGAGTGAATGGGGTGACAAGGTGGCCAACCGTTCAGATCGTTTTCTCTCCTGCGTAGCATATCTGGATGGAAAGCAACCGAGCGTGGTGATGTGCCGCGGCTATTACACACGTACCGTGCTTGCTGCCTGGGATTGGCGCGATGGAAAATTATCACCGCGTTGGGTCTTTGACTCCAATGAAGATGGTAACGGGAAGTATGCCGGACAAGGCAATCATAATCTTTCTGTCGGAGATGTAGACGGAGATGGATGTGATGAGATTGTTTATGGAGCTTGTACGATTGACAACACTGGAAAGGGACTTTACACCACCGGTATGGGGCATGGTGATGCCATGCATCTGACAGCCTTCTTTCCGGGTAAGAAGCTTCAACTATGGAAAAGTTATGAGGATAGTGGAGACGGTTCGGCATTGACAGATGCCAAAACAGGAAAGATGTTCTTTCAGATAAAGAGTCCCATAGATGTAGGACGTGCAATGGCTGCCGACATTGACCCGACGAATAAAGGTTTGGAGATGTGGTCTTCAGCTTCGGGAGGAATACGTACAATTAAAGGAGATGTATTAAATGCAAGGCCCAACCGCCTTCCTACCAATATGGCGGTATGGTGGGATGGCGATCTGCTTCGGGAGATGCTTGACCGAACTACCATTTCCAAATATGACTGGACCACAGGTTCTTGTATCCCTATACTGGAAGCAGAAGGATGTTCTTCCAATAATGGTACAAAGGCCAATCCGTGTCTGGCGTGCGATATCATCGGCGACTGGCGTGAAGAAGTGCTTTGGCGTACCAGAGATAACAGCGAACTGAGATTGTATGTATCAACTATTGCTACTCCTTACCGCTTTCATACATTTCTGGAAGATCCGGTTTACCGTATCAGTATCGCCAATCAGAATGTAGCATATAACCAGCCAACACAGGTCGGATTCTATTTTGGAACAGATCTGAAAGGAACGTTCAGAGGAAGTAAAATCAAAAACAAATAAAACAGAAGACCATGAAAAGAATTTTTAGTGCAGCTATCGTATTGCTGCTTATGGGAATTATCCCCCTTCACGCACAGGTAAAAGATGAAAAAGAAGGTCCTGGTGGTAATGCTGCCAATCATGCCATTGCTGACCCTACCAAGCGTCCGGATCAGTTTAAAGCTGGCAAATCGCGTAAAAGCGAATCTGCTCCGGTGTTGTTTCTCATTGGTGACTCTACCATGAAAAACGGCACAGGTACCGGTGAAGGAAAGATGTGGGGATGGGGTACTTTCTTCGGAAAGTTCTTCTACGACAATCAGATTTCTGTGGAAAACCATGCACTTGGAGGACGAAGCAGCCGCACCTTTATTACGCAGGGCTTGTGGGCAAATGTGCTTTCAGGTATCCAAAAAGGTGATTATCTGATGGTACAATTTGGGCACAATGACGGGGGACCGCTGAACACAGGTCGTGCCCGCGCTTCTCTGAAGGGCATTGGTGAAGAGTCACAGACCGTAGTCATGGAAGCTACCGGACAAGAAGAGACAGTCTATACTTTTGGTCATTACATGCGTGAGTATATCCGCGAGGCAAAAGCAAAAGGTGCAATCGTCATTGCCCTCTCCCACACTCCGGGCAACAGATGGACAGGCAATCACATGAACCGTTGCGACAGCACCTATGGACTATGGACCAAACAAGTAGCCGAACAGGAAGGTGTCTTTTATTTCGATATGAATGACATCATTGCCCGCAAGTATGAAGCAATGGGTCAGGAAGCAGCCGCCCCCTATTTTGCCGATGCTGTGCACACCTTATATAATGGTGCGATCTTAGACTGCATCGCTGCTATCGAAGGGTTGAAAACAATTCCTGAGTGCGGACTGAATAAGTATGTAAATCCTGAGGCAATGACAACAGTCAACAGGGAGAAACTGGTGGAAGAATAAGAAGAACTATTAAAAAGACATTATTATGGATTTCATTTAACACAATAGTTCGGTGAATATTAATTAGAGCTATCCGCACCTGCGGTTTGCGGGAGTATTCACTTTCGCAAAGCGATAAAGTAGAATGCGGGAGCAAAGCCTCCAAATAGCACGTCAGCCAGCAGGTGAGCATATGCGTGTTTTATGCCTTCGAAATTCTCATTCTGGTTTCGTGAAACAAGACATCAATTCATCTCTGTCCTTGTGTTTGATAAAAAATATAAAAGTTGAGTCTATAATTTTTACACTTTGACTTCCTTTGTCAAAATCAAATAACGGTGGGGAAATTTCCTTTCTTGTTTGATATTCAACTAAATGATTAAAGAATCTATTGAAGTCAGTTGTTCTAATTATTTTACCATCTTCTTGTTTCGAGTTAATCGATTTTTCTAAAAGAGGTTTACTAATGCCTCTTGAATATAATTCTAAGTCAGCTTCAAGAACAGCTTGAATAAAATAGAATGGTAAATTTAATTTTGTCTCATCACCAGATATAAAATCTTCTAAACATCTCATATGTCTACTTGAATAATCGCGAACTTTTACATTAATTGCCTCATCTAAATGATTATTTTGGAGTATAATAGTGTCACTAAAATTAGTTTCACGCACATTCGCTTTTAAGCAAGTGTGTTTACAAAGTTCTTGTAAAACACCGATACTACCATTTGCAATTTCAGTGATTCTTTTATAAAGCAATTCAAATGATGCATTTAGTATTGGTTCACCTTCCTTAATCACTTTCAGAAAGTCTTCATTTGACCAAGGTTCTACAGGAATTTCAATTAATCTGTCAATTAAGTCACCATTATATTGTGTCAATCTGTTTCTTTCTCTCCAAATACCTAATATTACAAATAAAATATTGTTGTCTTCAAAGGTTCTCAAATCAAATGAAAGCTCTTTTTGTATATGAAGAGGTAAGTAATGGAAGTTTTCAATAATTATTCTACCTTTGAAATTACAGTCTTTAATTACTTCGGTAACATCTTGAGCCAATGCTAAATTACTTTCGATATTTTTAAATTGAACTGATATGCCATTTTGATTTTTTGTACCAATGTCAGCATTAGCTTCAGTTTCACCAAAGAAAGGTATCTTTAGTTTAAACTTTGCCCCAGCATTTGCAGATACTTCATTACCAGTTTCTGAAGTTCTGGTTTCTTCCAATTCAACATGTAATTGACGCAATACAGATTTGTAAATATCTACAAGGGTTGTTCGTGGCGTACAATCGACCGAAACTTTCATGTCGTCAAGTACGTGTTGTCTTATCAAAGAGGATTTCCCTTGTTTTGACGAGCCATATACAATTATATGTTTGTCTGAGTTCAAACCATCTTTAAAAAGTTCGTCAACATCTGTTCTATCTACATACGAGTCGATATATGCATTCGATATACCAAAAACTCGTTCCGTCTTAATTGCGTCCTTTTCCATTTTTAATATTATGAGACATAACAACCGAGGCTATGCGCACCTGCGATTTGCGGGAGCTTTCACTTTCGCAAAGCGAAAAAATGAATGCGGGAGCAAATACTGCTAAGCAAATGTAAGACAGCAGGTTAGCATAATAGCGTGTTATTCACCGTTAGTTATTCACTGTTAGTTATTCATTAGTATTTGCTAATTCCTGTTCTAAAATTCTGAGTTGAAGTTCGACTTCCTGAGAAGCTAAAATTTCCTGACTTATTATCGGAAGAAGGGCTGGATCGTTAGTCCGACTATAATCTGCATAAAGTTGTCCAATAGTCATTATCAATCTGTTAAAAAAAGTTTCCGCCTCATTCCATTCTTTGATAATTTGTTGTCGATTTCTCATTTTAATCAGTTTTAATATTGAAGATTTAACAAAAATAATATGCTCCGGTTTTACTTCAGTGCGCATCGGGTATTTTTCTCAATTTTGAAACCATTTCTCCATTATACGGAAAATCAACACGGAATCTTGCTTCATTTAGGTGTGTGGTTTTCGATGCTTTCATTACTGTTTCTTTATTTCCGCTTCAAAGTTAAAGCAATTATTTAATTATACTTGCTTTATCTACGTAATTTATAATATACTTAGGGGGCGCTGAATTATTTGATATTAGCAAATTATACTAAGCCGTTCGTTTCAAAAACAGGGAATTATATAACATTTCCGTATCCGGCAATCGTAAAGATAAATAGTATTTCTCCGTAATATGTTTACGATACTCCATTTTGCACGAATATAAACACTGCCGCAACTTGTATGACTTACCATCGTTCTGATTTTTCCACGCTAACTTATTTGCTTGATTTTAAGAAATTAGTGTGACAAAATTTTTCCATAGAATATCTCGCATAATTTCTTTCCTTACATTCTTCATGCTTGCAAGGCCTTCTATTATTTTCTCAATTTCAGAGAGCTTATATAAATGTCCATCTATGGAAGTAAATGGGCTGTCTGTTTCGATGAGTATTCTATTATCAGGTATATTATTAATTATCTTTCGTCCCGAATCTGAATTAAGCATTGCATAATTGACCGAAAAATAATAGCCATTATTGATTGCTTGTTCTTGATTCTGCTTTGTCCCGGAATACCAGTGAAGAATAATTTTACCTTTGAAGTTTTCTCCAATAATTGATATGATTTCCGAAGCAGCAGCTCTTGAATGAACTGAAAGAATTTTGTTTCCCAAAGCATTACAATTCTCTATTAGTTCTTCAAAAAATGATATTTGAAGATTCTTAGATTCTTTCCCTGTCTTCAAATCTATGCCTACTTCTCCAATATATTTTGCTTCAGGAAGTAATCTCCACATATCAGGAATATACTTCTGATATTGTCCTATCAGTTCAGGATGAAAACCTAAAGCAGTTCTTATAAATTTACTATCAATTTCCTTGTTTAATTTCTCATACAAAGGAGGAAGATTGGTAACCGCAATTACATATACTCCTTTTGCTTCAATCTCCTTCAATATTTCATAGCGTGATTTTTGAAGGTCTAAATGGTAGTGAGTATCATAAAGACTAGTCATTGTACTTATCAAGTAATGATTTTAATTCGCTCATACCCTTTTTATAAACATCAGAATAGTTATCTATATTGTCAACTATAGGTCCTGATATTTGGACAGAAAGCGCTGGATCAATTTTACTATTCAAATAATCTCTAATTCCTAACTTGAAAGAACGAAGATTGTCTGAAGCTCCAATTCCATGAAAATCCTTATCCCTATAAATGGATTTGTCATTTTTGTAAGCATATTCTATAGAAGCCCTGCGAATAATACAAGGTAGGCAATTTCCGCAATGTGATGGATGAGCATCACCCTTATATCGACTCAAATCAGGATGAGAACATGACATTGTTTCCGAAATATTTCTTTCAAGGAATACTGGGTTTTTACATTTAGCTATCATATCTCCCTTTGTTCTGAACTGATATGGGTTAAATAGCTTAACCTTAATCTCAAGATTAGTTAGTAGTTGCTGTAATAATTTCATATAGTATGGATGGGTTGTCCTGGTGCTACTGCTTCCCAATCGAGTATTAGTGAGAGGGATGTTTAATGAAATCAATCCGTTTTCGGGAATATAAAGTGTAATATCATTATTAATTGCAGAACCCAAGATTATCGCATGTGCAAAGAACATAAATGAACGGGTTCTTGTCGTATCTTCCATTAACTCATCTTTATCGGCCTTAACAGGCGAAGCAAAGAATTTAAAAAATTGTTTGGTAGATAAATTATAATGTGTAACCAACTTTTCTATTAAAACATTTTGATATTGTATTACGCCTTTTCCGCCACCATAATGCCCAACAAACCATATATCCTTTTCGTCGTTAAGAATATCTATTGCGCCAATAAATGAATCTAAACCTCCCGATAGCATACAAATTGCTTTGGGTTGATACTTCATCTTATGGCGTAACATGCCTTTTTTTGCACATTCTTCCTTCTGATTTGGTTCTCTTTTTCTAAACTCAAACTCCCATAAATCACCGCTTAAAAAGGAAAGCATTTTTTCAAGAAGTGGCTTATTCTCATTCCATTTATCTAATTCAATTACAGGAATATATAGTTTTATCCGTCGAGTCCAAGCATCATCCTCATCTTTGCGAATTATTCTTCTATCAGCGTAATATACCATCAATGAAATGTTTAGTAAATCGATTGCCGAATTTGAAAATTGACCGCTTTGATATAATTGGCGTTTATGTTTGTCCCAAAATGTATAATGATATTGTTTTTTAGAAAACAAATCTACAGTAAAGTCGGCATCATTTTTTTTAAATGTATCATCTTGATTTAATCTACATACTATATTCTTCATAATTGGTCCTCCAAAACCTTATAACATTGTTGATATAACCCTTCTACTAATACATGGACTTTCTGCGTTTGAGAGTTAATCAAGGAAAGTGCCTTATCTTTCAAGGTTGTTGATACTTTTGTTTCGATGTACTCTTTCAATTCTTTTTCAATCTTTGCGGCAGCAGCAGAGTTTTCCGCTTTTTTTTCGATTCTACTTCCAACATCATTTATTAATCTCTCATATATAAAAGTCTCAATATATTTGGTTATAAGCATTTTTGAAATATCCGGGTTAAGTGTTTCTAGCAATGATATGTCTTGCTTTTCATCATCGAACTTCTCGTAGATGACAGACATGGTATTTATTAGTGCTTTTCGAGCAACCGAATCTTCATTCAAATCCGGTGTTGGGGCAAGAATATTTACAATATCGTTAAGAATTTCTTTAGGTTTTCTTCCTTCTGTCGGAATATTATAGTCTTTCAATACTTGAGAAATTCCGTTCTTTGATACACTGCCAAAGAAATCACCAATACTAATAGTTGTCCTTATTGCCGATTTTGCAGTTTTTGCAGCATTTCGAGAACCACCGTATCCTTTTACGTAATTCGCAACGGCATTCTTCTTCCCATCTCTTCCACCATTCCCTGATGCATATCTTGACATAGAATTTTTGGCTTGTCGCCAAAAGGAGTATTGAGGACTATTGGAAGCTGATTCAATAACTGGGCTATTCTCTATCGGATCTTGAGAAGGTTTCTTTTCCCCATTTGGTTTATCATCAAGCTGTTTTTCAGGAGTATCCGGTGAATTGGGGCTATCAGAATTTCCATCATTAAAATCAGAGGGTAACAAAGGCGACCTATTAGGTCCACCATACATACTTGAAGTTCCCATATCTTTTTATTTTAAATTTGCTATATCATTATTTATGGCTCCTTTTATTTTAGGATTTTCCGATTGCCACTTGGTATATAGTTCAATAATCTTTACATTATCGTTTTGCTTCTGTGAAAAAGCGGTTATCAATGGAATAAAAGATGCTTTGATTTTACCTGATGATACACGTTCCAAAACAGCAAGGGTCTCAGTATATAATTCGCTTCTCACACTACTCCATTCAATAAAGGATTGAAAAAGTCGTTTCTCTATATCAGTAGATAATTCTATTTTCGACACTAAAACCTTGTGAATTGCAGAGGCTTCATATTCAGAAATATTTGAAGCCATTTTTATTGCTTCGGTTCTTGCTGAATCGCCTTCACTCAATAACTTATCAAGAATTATTGTTGCATCCCTGCCCAAATTCTGTTGCTTTGCAAATGATAAATTCCTGATACTCTCTCGTGAAAAATAAAAATATGGTTTCAAATTCTCATCTGTCAATTTAGGAGGAATATTGAGCCAATCAATAACCCACGTATCATTTTTCCACAATCCTAATTCTAGTGCCTCATCCCATTTATTGTTTTCTAAAAAACCTAATTCTTTTGGCTTTCCGTTATCCTTTGTTTGAAGTTCGGCTAAACGTTTATAGAATGTATCCCTGAAATATTCAACAAGCATTAACTTTGATAAAATTTTTCTGTCTAGCTTTATTCTTCTATAATCAGCCATCTGTATTCGTAACTCCATAGCATTCAGAAAGCGTTTACAATGTCTTGGATTTCCGTTCAGCCCTTTTGCAAGAACAGATGATATTTGTTTAGATAGCGATATAGTATCTTTCAATTTTTCCGCTAATTCAGGTGATTTACCTTTTATCAGTTCATAGGTTAGTTCAAAATCAAGAAAATTGTCCCCTTCCTTTTGTTTCTCCTCCTTGATAATTTCTTGTATTGCAGTAAGGTCATTTTCTAATTCCTTCTCAAATAATAGACACATGATGTAAAACTCAACCTCCTTTTGTCCCAACTGGGGAATGCGAATAGGATATTGTATTAATTTCTCCAAATATTCTTTTCCAATATCTATTTGATTCCCCTCAACATCAGGATACTTCATCTGAACAGCATACCTTATCTGTCTTTCATCTGCACCAATAACAAAAGATGTTCCTTTGGCAAATAAGAATAACCTAATTGCTTCTAAAGTCTCTAAAATGGTATCGTGTTTACAACGGTCTAATTCATCTATAAATACTACAAGCCTTTTAATTCTTGTTTGTTTCAATAATGATGCGAAATCATCATGAAAGGACTTCACGCTCTTTCTAACTTCTTTGCTTTTAAATGCCTTGAAAACACCATCAATATCTTTTTCATCAACTGTAGTACCATTTGTGAGCAAAACATTTTTTACAGTATCAATTGAAATATCTTTCAGCGTTAGCAGTCCTCCTGTCAGAAAATAGTCAAGACCATATTTTGCCAACTTACCTGTTAGTTTGATAAAATCAGTATTATCATAGAGATTCTTCAATACTCCTTTTGCTTTTTCTGTCAAATTCTTTCTTTTGCCGATTTCATCAAGGATAGAGCCTATTAGAGCAATCTTTGCATCTTCATATCCCTCAAACAACCATCCATTAAATTTGAGACATACAATATCTTTATCTTTGGACAAGTCTGACATAACCATATCCATCAAACTTGATTTCCCACTACCCCAATCACCATATATGCCAATTGTAGATGGCGTTAAGTTGTCATCTATAATAATTCTCTTTGCGACATCAACTAAATAATCGAAGTCCAAAAGGTCTATGTTGGTTTCACAGTCTTTCCACATCTTTTTGTGTATTATCTTTCGACGAAACAAGTAATTTTCTCATTTACATTCAGCGTTTTGGCTACTTAAACAAGTCTTTCAAATGAGGGTTGAACATTTACACACAACAGGAAAGAGTCGCTTCATTCTTTTCCAACGTCTCTAATCAGCTCTCTTCGAGTATTATTCTGCCCTATAATTGCAACTCAGAATTTATTAATCTATTTCATCTGTCAAATATAATAATTTATATTGAACCTGATAATACAAATATTTTATATTATCAAATTTTTTGAAATATCTAACATAGAACAAAAAATCCGGTTTGAAATTAGTATTAGTGGTCTTTCCTTCCTCTTTGGATATTCCGGTGATAGCCACCCAGTGATTGCGGTGATAACCACCCGCTCACTCTGCTCTTTTATAATGATAAAATTACCGTTCTTTTCTTAAACTCTCTCCTTTTTTATGAGAAGCTTTCCATAAAATGAAGCAGCCCGAAGGCTGCTTCTGGTTTATTACTCTTGTTGTTTTTGTTTCTTCTTATCCGTTTTCCGTTTCTCCTTTTCATGAGCTACTAACGCCTGAAGATCTTTGATCAACTGATTCGTCTCTTCTTGCTTATTCTCCGCACAAACACATACTCATCATGTCTCTAGTATTCTTACCGGAAGCGCTGATAAGCTTTTGTTTTATCGATGAAAGCTCCTTATAGTAAAGGTTTCGGACCCCGATTTCTTCTCCGGACAGTAGGGACATTTTTCTCGTCTTGTTTACCTACACTCTGTTTCTCCCCATCCAGTTTGTCCTCATCTTGTTCATCCCAATCCTGATCCTCCTCATCCTGTTCCTCCGTCTTCGTGTTATTTTCATTCTTGTTGATGCTGAAAATCCTGATCGGTTTTGAAGCCCTTCGATTCGTGCCATCTTGACTCAATATCATATCTATATTACATTTTGCGATTTTTGCAAAAGTAATCAGCTCCATCGCTTCGTGCAGACTCGATTCACACCCTTTCTCAGAAAATAGATGAAGCATCATCAAAATTGCAGTGTCATACCTCACAGGTCTTCCTCCCTCAAAAGATTTGATGGAAGACATAGAAGCCACTTTCGGGTCAGCCATATCTTTCAATGAAGGAAAGAGAAGGAGTATGCAAATACGGAAATTTTGAATCCACATGAAGATTGTTTTCTCCTCATCACTCATTCCCTCTGTCTGAAATCCTTTAAAAGCATCCCCCACTTTCACAGTGATCTTCCCAATCCTCACAAGCGTTTCAATACGATAATCTTCATGTATGTAGTTTGCTCTCACATTCTTTTCTGCCTCTTCTGCTTTACAAGCCGCTCTTTTACTCTTTTTCATTCTTACTTGTTACTTTATAATTAATTTCTGTAAATGTAGACCTCAAAATCGGTTATAAAGGTGTGCTAATTCGTCAAGTTCGTTTTTAACTGCGAACTTAACGAATTAGCACACATATACTATCATTTATAAGCTATTCCTTTGTGCCGTGCTCCAACTAACTGGAGGCAACACTTAAAAGATATTTTCCAATGAATAATGAAGTAGTCAAAAGACAAGGGAACGAAGGAAGGGGAGGCGACCAATGAGTGCAGCAGCAGTATCTCTATTCAAGAATGTGATGGACAAGTCGCCGGTGGATACCACGATCGAGGCGATCATCCACAGGATCCGGAGCGAGGAATGGAAAACGGTGATTGAGTCGTTTCGCAAACTCAAAGCGGAGGGAAAGACAAAGGAGGCGGATCAGCTCAAGAAGAGGCTGCCGGCTTTTGCCACCTCGGGACTTTTTGAGGGAGGGCACGCCAAGGTGCAGCTCAAAACCTACAACGGGATGTTATTTCAGGATTTCGATCACGTCAACCCCGACCTGCTGGAGTCGATGTTGCAGCTCTGTCGGGAGTGCGAATATACCACCGCCTGCTGGAAGACCTGTTCGGGCGATGGTATCCGGCTGCTGGTGACGACGGATGGGGGAGAAGAGGATCATCTCGCTGCTTTTGTGGCTGTCTCGGTTTTTTACGAACAGCTGCTCGGCATTAAGAGTGACCCGGCCTGCAAGGATTATTCTCACCTCAGCTTTGTGTCGTATGATCCGGATGCGTATTATAAGGAGGACTCACTACTTTTTTCCGTACCTGATCAGCGTCGCGGACTGGATGCTCTCCTGGAACAATTTCGCAAGTACAACGCTTTTTCTCCCGGCACTCGCAACGCGTTCGTGTTCAAGTTTGGACTCAAAGCCAACGAACAGGGATTTTCTGAGTTTGAGACCGCCTCTTTTTGTGCCGGCACACTCAGCGCACTCGATTTTGACGTGGCAGAAATCCGGTTGGCCGTCGCCTCCGCTTACAAAGAAAATCGTACCTTCAGCACTTTTCAAAGTGCACAAAGTGCACAAAATGCACAAAGTGCACCCGCCCTTTCTATTGCACCACCACCTGCATTTCGGGATGAAGAAGGCGAAGAGATAGAGGACTATACCAATGTGAGTGAGGAACTTACAGCCAATACACCTCTCATCCCGGAAGAAGTGTACACAAAGTTGCCCCGACGGCTGCGTCGCATCTGCGAACAGACACCAGATTTACGTCAAAGAGACATATTATTGCTCAGTACGCTGGCTGTTTTGAGCGGTTGTCTGCCACGCGTCATGGGTCGTTATGACACCGGCCGCTATTCTCCCCACCTCTATTTCTGGTTGCTGGCAGAAGCCTCCACCGGAAAAGGAGTCATGAGCTCCATCCGTCATCTGGCATCCGCCATTCACAAAAGAGAGATCGCGGAGTACGAGCGTGCCAAAAAGAAGTACGCTGTTGCGCACGACCAGTGGCTCTTCGACAAAGAGAAAGCCTGCAAGGAGAGACGAACCCTTGAGATGGACGAACCGGAAAAACCCGTGCCCGTCACTTTTCTCATCCCCACCGACCTCAGCAAGTCGATGCTCATACAGCATCTCTCTGATAATGGAACCCTGG
This sequence comes from Bacteroidales bacterium, assembly GCA_963677415.2. GTDB lineage: Bacteria > Bacteroidota > Bacteroidia > Bacteroidales > JAQUTK01 > JAQUTK01. The sequence continues at coordinate 81,216 of CAXXFJ010000013.1, forward strand.
GAGGCATCCTGTTTACCACCGAAGTACAAGGAATGGCCAATGCCACCAAGCAGGACTACGGCAAGATTGAACCCTTCATGTGTGCCTCCTACCATAACGAATCCATCGACTGCTCCTTCCGATCGCACGGCGAACCCATCCATATAGAAAGTGCCAAACTCGCCATGGCACTCTCCGGCACCCCCGACCAGCTGAGCAACCTGATCACCAACAAACGTGACGGACTCTTCAGCCGGTTCCTCTTCATGACCTTCTTTGCCAAACCCGTATGGCGCTGCGTCACACCGGATTATGAAACCATCAGTACCGATGAATTTTTCAAAGCCGAAGGCGAAGAAGTGCTCAACAATTTCGATTACCTGCAGATGCATCCCACTGACGTACGCCTTACCCCCAAACAGTGGAACAAGCTCAACGGATATTTTGGCAACGAGCTCACTCAGATCTCCGCGGAGAATGATATCACCCTCCACAGTGTGGTCAAGCGGCACGGGTTCATGACTTTTCGCATCGCGATGATACTCACCGCACAACGCAAAGCAGAAGATAAAAATCCTGCCAAAGTGCTTTATTGCAACGATGACGACTTCCTCTCCGCCCTCTCCATTGTAGAGTGTTGCATCGAGCACAGCTATCTGCTCAGCACCGCACTGCCCGGATTTGCCTCAGGAACTATCCCCGTCAGTCAGCCCAAGCCGGTACAGATCCTCCTTCGCAAACTGAAAGTTGTCTTCACCACCCAGGAAGCACTCATTATCGGAGCCACTCTGGGAATGAAGAAGCGACAAGTGATGCGATACATCCATTCAGCCTGTAAAATATTTATTCTGAAAGTTTCGAAGGGTGTTTACAGAAAGATCTGATAATGAGAACCTAAGGAAATATCACTCCAAAAAAGACACCAGTGCACTTGTGACACTTTGACACTTGTGACACTATGAACTTCTGAAATCAGCCCCTAAAAGAGCCCCGCAACCGATACGAACCAACCCCAAAGTTGATCCCTATCCAACCAAAAAGTTTTCTAATAGTTATGCGCATAACTATTAGAAAACTTTCTTGCGTTAACCCGATAACTTTCCGACGTTAACCGTATATCTTTTGAAGAATTTTTCGTACCTTTAGGTCTTACTAATCAGACAACTGCGTGCTATGGAGAAGACAGAAACAACAGACCGGTTCATCATCCGTCCCTATAGCAAGAGCGAACTTGGCATGCTCTACGTACCCACCCTTTGCCCCAAACACGCATGGCAGGTAGTGCGCCGCTGGATCGACCACTGCAAGCCCCTCACCGAAGCCCTCGCAGCCACAGGACTCACCAACCGCAACCACATACTCAGCCCCCGCCAGGTACGTCTCATAGCCGAGCACCTTGGCGAACCGTAAGCAAGGAGATTGCGGGTCAAGCCCGCAATGACGGCAAAGGGGAGCAGCGATTAGTTCTTAACTAATTGAAGGAAGCCTCTATCCTGACCGATAGAGGCTCCCTTCTTCATTAACACACATTTATTATGAGACCCATACATACCCTCATCATCCACTGTTCGGCTACCCGTGCCGACCACGATTTCACCGAGCAACAGCTCGAAGCAGCCCACAAGTCACGCGGATTTGCCGAATGCGGTTATCACTATAACATCCGTCGCAGCGGACTGATCATCACCATGCGCGACGTCGGCAAAATAGGGGCCCACTGTTTGGGACACAACCAAGACTCCATCGGCATCTGTTACGAAGGCGGACTCAACAGCGACGGCATCCCCACCGACACCCGTACCTTCGAACAGAAGTACGCTCTCCGTTCACTGATCCGCTGTCTGTAAGCCGACTTCCCGGGCTGTCATATCTACGGTCACCGGCAACTCTCCCCCGACCTCAATGGTAATGGCATCATTGAGCCCAACGAGTTTGTGAAGCTCTGTCCAGTTTATAGCGTGGCCGGCGAATTCTATCCGCCCAATCTGGCAAAGTAAGACAGAAACAGTAAGATCTGATTGAAAAGAGTACACTTTTCAATTAGAATACAACTGTGACCTCTCTGCCTATTTTCAAAAAGCTATAAAAGCCACTGCAAGACGTTTGAAAATAAACACTAACTTGTGTGGCTTATTTTGCTTTTTGGGCGATTAGTCTTGTAATGGTTTGAAAGATGAACAACAACATTTGCAATATACATACAGAAGTAAGAGTTGTTTTGACTGGTTAACTTAAAGTTAACCAGTCAAAAGCATGATTTCAATGTCTTATTCTTTAATAAACTTACCAGTAAATATACTTCCATCTTTTCCCATTAGTCTTACCAAATATACCCCAGCCGACAAGCTCGATAATTCTATCTTGCTATTAGTAGTATAATTGAATATGATTTTAATTTGCATTCCTTCTAATGTATAAATAGTAACCTGACTGATTGGTATTTCTGATTGGATAAATAGTTCGTTCTGTACTGGATTGGGGAATAACTTAATAGCTGAATTGGCTGTTATTTCTTGGATGGCTGTGTTAGACTCATTACCACCTCTAATGTAATAGAATATTCTATTTAATACTGAAAAACCAATGTCATTACTGTTTTCTGACGAACAGAAAGTTTGGTCTGAAATAATATCAGTATGATGGGTCATTGAATGTGCGTTTAAAATATTCCATACAAAAATTTGGGGATAATTCTTTTTTATATAATATTGATTTATCGTTTTATTTGTACCTAAAGAAGTTATCAGTTCTGGTTTAGCACTTGATGACACATCAACAACACCATCAGATGGGTTTATTAAATCCGTATTAATTCCAGTCACATTAATAATTTTAATAAGATTTGGTATAGTAAAATTCTTCAATGTTGTTTTCACAAAATAACTATCATCTTTCATTTCATCTGCTGCATTGCCAGCAATATATGACCAAGAACCTACAGTTATGCCACGATGCGGAGAAGATAAAAATGTAACTGTTTTAATTTTGTCTAAAGTGGTTTGTCCAGGTTTTGTACCATCGTAAACACCGTCCATCCTTCTACCTCCATACCCTAGCATAGTTCTAACTTGAATGCCACCAAAACTATGCGCTATCAAATGTATTTCTTTAGGGTTATTAGTTAGTTTTACAATAGAATCTAAAGCAACACCTATATCATACGCATTATTTTCAATAAAGTTTGCATTACCCTGCCCAATATACCAAGTATTGTAGTTAGCATTTATTTCACCAATATTACCATATCGAAGATTATTAGCTATTGAAAAATCATCCCCTAAAGTTGGATTTGTATTTAATTTTGTGAAGTCACTTTCAATTGTGTTTCTGTTTCCACCTATAAAAACAACAGTTGTATCGTTGTTTGTTAGATTACCTAATAAGCCAAATTTAGTTAAATCAACTTTACCTTCTTCATGGTAAAGGTTATTTGTTCCGTTTGATTTCAAATAATCTATTGCATAAAAATATTCACCTGGTCTTGCATCAGAACTTCCAATATTAGATGTTGCATAATTCAAGTCAACGGAAACTTTATAACTCCCATTAGAAGGATCATTGCTAACAGGTAATTCAGCAAAAAAACTTGAACCAATCTTATTAACCTGAACAGAATATATAGCATTGTTTTTTGAAGAATTTAATTTTAGTATATCAAATGAACTCAAGCATGTATTACATATAGAAGTATTTCCATCGATACTAAATACTATTCGTACACTTTCAGCTCCATCAATATGTTTTAAAGGAAGTTTAAGGTTACTTTTGGCGTTGTTATAATAAAAAATATTCTTTTTATCCCATTTTTTTTCTATTATTTTTGTTTGAAGTAATGCCGTAGAATGAGCTTTATTGCTTTCCAAAACTACATTCCAAGTAAAATAATTTCCTTGCTTTGCTTGTGCTTTTAATTGAGAATCGGTAGTAGTTGAAAAATTTTGTGTTGCTGTTGATGCGGTTAAAGAAGGATATATTATTGCTCCTTGGTAACCATTTGAATTGAAATAATCTGCTTCCAAATACCATGTAGAATTAGCTCCTGCTTTGGATAAATCAACAGTTACAGAACCACTAAAATCATCACCTTCTCTTTGCCAAGTAGGTATATTCGTTGATGAAATTGAAATTGAATTATCTATTTTCTTAAAAGAAAATGATTTGATAATTACTTCGGCTTCTAGTTGATCTGATGGAACAACCCCCTGCTTATACAACCAAAAATTTAAATGAACTTTTTCATTTCCTTGAGTTGGGACATTTGCTCCTGTATAAGTCCATTCTTTGATTAATTTGTCAATACTTGGCAGATTAGAATAATGCCCGTAATAACTTTGAAAATTTATACCGGAAGAAAACCATTGAAATTTATGAGTTGAATAACAGTCGGACAAACCACCAGTTAGATTTAGTGGATAATTTACTGTAGAATTTGAATTGGATGGCTGTACAGTAAAATTTCCCTCCTTGTTACTTGTATTTCCCCATTTTGAAAATTCAATATCTACTTCTTTTGTATCTGTTTCATAGGTAAATAGTCCAAATACGATATTCTTGTCAAGATTCTCAACATTAGTCAACGTTTGAAAAGTATACTCTCCATATCCAAAAGATTCTTGTGAATATATCTCAGAGCTATACCATTTATCTCCAACTTTAGTGATTTTTAAATGTAAATTTCCAGCATTATCAACCCATATATTGTCTGTAGTATTCAACCAATTATTTGAACCTGGATTACCATTGCCTGCAGGACGGACATCCCATGTATAGCCTGACCATGTTATTTGAGAAATTGAATTTTGATTCGTAACAGTTATTGCAACGTAAGTTGTCTGATTACTTTCATTGCTTTCTGTTACAGCTAAACCACCATCTGCGCTGACAAGAAGATAATAATTACCTGCAGGAGTACTTGCGGGTATAGTTATGGATTTTGAGTAACTTTGAGAACTGCCTGCACTTAATGATGAAACTGAATAATCAGCCAAGTAAGTAGCTGTAGCATCATAATAATTTTTTGTAGAAAGATGCAATGAAGTGGATGAAGATCCAGCTGTTGCATTTCCTTGATTGATCACATCGTAGCTGACTGTTACATTTCCTCCTGCTATAACACTTGATACATTCAAAGTCGGAAACTCTTTGATTATTAAATCGGGTTTGGCTACTGTAACAGTTATTGCAACGTAAGTTGTCTGATTACTTTCATTGCTTTCTGTTACAGCTAAACCACCATCTGCGCTGACAAGAAGATAATAATTACCTGCAGGAGTACTTGCGGATATAGTTATGGATTTAGAGTAACTTTGAGAACTGCCTGCACTTAATGATGATGCTGCATTGTCAGCCAAGTAAGTAGCTGTAGCATCATAATAGTTTTTAGCAGAAAGATGCAATGAAGTGGATGAAGATCCAGCTGTTGCATTTCCTTGATTGATCACATCGTAGCTGACTGTTACATTTCCTCCTGCTATAACACTTGATACATTCAAAGTCGGAAACTCTTTGATTATTAAATCGGGTTTGGCTACTGTAACAGTTATTGCAACGTAAGTTGTCTGATTACTTTCATTGCTTTCTGTTACAGCTAAACCACCATCTGCGCTGACAAGAAGATAATAATTACCTGCAGGAGTACTTGCGGGTATAGTTATGGATTTAGAGTAACTTTGAGAACTGCCTGCACTTAATGATGATGCTGCATTGTCAGCCAAGTAAGTAGCTGTAGCATCATAATAGTTTTTAGCAGAAAGATGCAATGAAGTGGATGAAGATCCAGCTGTTGCATTTCCTTGATTGATCACATCATAATAAGCTGTGACACTGTTGCCTGCAATAACACTTGATGAACTTAAGGTCGGAAACTCTTTGATTATTAAATCGGGTTTGGATGCTGTAACAGTTATTGCAACGTAAGTTGTCTGATTACTTTCATTGCTTTCTGTTACAGCTAAACCACCATCAGCACTTACCAAAATATAATAATTACCTGCAGGAGTACTTGCGGGTATAGTTATGGATTTAGAGTAACTTCGAGAACTGCCTGCACTTAATGATGATGCTGCATTGTCAGCCAAGTAAGTAGCTGTAGCATCATAATAGTTTTTAGCAGAAAGATGCAATGAAGTGGATGAAGATCCAGCTGTTGCATTTCCTTGATTGATCACATCATAATAAGCTGTGACACTGTTGCCTGCAATAACACTTGATGAACTTAAGGTCGGATACTGTCTGATAATTAAATCAGGTTTGGATGCTGTAACAGTTATTGCAACGTAAGTTGTCTGATTACTTTCATTGCTTTCTGTTACAGCTAAACCACCATCAGCACTTACCAAAATATAATAATTACCTGCAGGAGTACTTGCGGGTATAGTTATGGATTTAGAGTAACTTCGAGAACTGCCTGCACTTAATGATGATGCTGCATTGTCAGCCAAGTAAGTAGCTGTAGCATCATAATAGTTTTTAGCAGAAAGATGCAATGAAGTGGATGAAGATCCAGCTGTTGCATTTCCTTGATTGATCACATCATAATAAGCTGTGACACTGTTGCCTGCAATAACACTTGATGAACTTAAGGTCGGATACTGTCTGATAATTAAATCAGGTTTGGATGCTGTAACAGTTATTGCAACGTAAGTTGTCTGATTACTTTCATTGCTTTCTGTTACAGCTAAACCACCATCAGCACTTACCAAAATATAATAATTACCTGCAGGAGTACTTGCGGGTATAGTTATGGATTTAGAGTAACTTCGAGAACTGCCTGCACTTAATGATGATGCTGCATTGTCAGCCAAGTAAGTAGCTGTAGCATCATAATAGTTTTTAGCAGAAAGATGCAATGAAGTGGATGAAGATCCAGCTGTTGCATTTCCTTGATTGATCACATCATAATAAGCTGTGACACTGTTGCCTGCAATAACACTTGATGAACTTAAGGTCGGATACTGTCTGATAATTAAATCAGGTTTGGATGCTGTAACAGAAAAGGTGGTAGACTTAGATTGGTATGTATATCCTCTATCATTCGTATATACAGTATAATCGATAGTATAACTTCCTGTTGTTGCAGTTGAAAAGTTACCAGTTGGGAAAGTGAAACTCTTTGTCTGGTTATATGTAAAAGATTGATTATCCCAAATGTATTGAAAAGTAATTGAATTTGGATAAGTTATTTTAGCTATTATATCAAAGGTTGCTTCTCCATTATACCCATTTGTTGATAAAGAGGTATTTTTTATTGACCCAACTAATTTTGGGTTATTATTCTGGATTACTGAAGTTGGAGTTGAAGTAACACTACTTACAGTTGCACCAAATCCAGCAGGTTGACTAAACAAATCAATACTATATGTTGTAATAGCTATTAGAAAAATTAATTTCAAAAAATAAGTAGAAATTGTTTTCATGATTGCAAATTTTAGATTGTTGTAAAACTAAAGATCTGTTCCATTTTCAAGCAAATGTGTCGCAAAACTATGTCTCAAAGAATGTATAGACACTTTTTATATTATTGGTTTCTCAACTGGTATTGATTTTTCATATTCCACTTCCGCAAACTACGCCTTCAATTGCCCGAAAGCCTCTTTGGTATAAGGTATATGCCAAGCACCAACGGTTTTATTCCAGCGCGCATCGGATATTTGTCTCAATTTTGAAACCATTTCTCCATTTTACGGAAAATCAACACGGATTCGTTCTTCATTTCGGTGTGTGATTTTCGATGCTTTCATAACTATTTCTTAATTTCCGCTTCAAAGATAAAAACAATTATTTTATTATCATAGCTTTATCTATATAATATTTACAAATACAAAATAAGGAGATCGAAATGCCATAAAGCATACCGAGAGGCAGTTTATGGTGTGGATAGGGTAGATAAATAGTGCTTTAAAAGCAATCCCCCTAAAACAATGAAACTCATTCCTTACTGCAAGGAATGAGTTTCAATAGTTGAGGGGGAAGATGCCGGAGGGCCTATTCGTTGTGACGATTATGCGCCAAAGTCATCAAAGTAGATGCTTTCAGGAGCTACTCCCAGACTGTCAAGCATACGCTTAACGGCATCACTCATCGGACCGGGTCCGCACATGTAATATTCAATATCTTCGGGAGTTTCATGATCTTTCAGATAGTTATTGTAGATCACATCATGGATAAATCCTTTCGGACCGGTCCAGTTATCTTCAGGAAGTGCGGCACTCAATGCAATATGGAAAGAGAAGTTAGGGAACTCTTTTTCTAGCGCGCGGAAATCTTCTTCATAGAAGATCTCAGCTTTTGAACGTGCTCCATACCAGTAAGATATCTTACGATCTTTGATCTTCAAGGTATTGAGCATATGCAGGATATGTGCACGCAGTGGAGCCATACCTGCACCACCACCAATGTAAAGCATCTCATTTTTCGTTGTGAGGATCGGATGGAAATCACCGAATGGTCCGCTCATCATAACTTTGTCACCCGGCTTGAGCGAGAAGATATAGGATGATGCAATACCTGGATTGACTTTCTGGAATCCACCGGTTGCTCTGTCAAATGGAGGTGTTGCTATACGGACATTCAACTTGATAACATCACCTTCGGCAGGATAGTTGGCCATTGAATAGGCACGTACTGTCTCTTCTTTATTGGTACAGTTAAGGTCAAACATCTTGAACTGAATCCAGTCGCCACGAAATCGCTCATCAATATCAAAATCGGAGTATTTAATATCGTATTCAGGTATATCAATCTGACTGTAGCTTCCCGGTATAAAGTTGAGGTGTTCTCCTTGTGGCAGACGAACGACAAACTCTTTGATAAAAGTTGCCACGTTTCCGTTGGACACCACTTCGCATTCCCACTTTTTGATACCTAATACAGACTCCGGAACTTTGATGCTCATGTCATTCTTCACCTTCACCTGACAACCTAAACGCCAATTATCTTTAATCTGCTTTCTCGTAAATTGATCTTTCTCAGTTGATAGCACATCACCACCACCTTCAATTACCTGACAACAACACTGAGCGCATGAACCTTTTCCACCACAGGCAGAGGGTAAATATATCTTTTGCTCAGATAAAGTAGAGAGCAAACTGGTACCTACGGCTACTTCAATGTCTTTATCACCATTGATATGGATCATCACATTTCCAGATGGAACCAAATATTTCTTTGACACAAGCAAGAGTACGACAAGCAGCAATATCACAACAAGAAAGACTGCTACGCTGATCGAGATTGTTGTCATGTTTATATCTAATAACATTTTAATTATATTTTATAGTTAGTACCGTTGATATCAGATCTTCAATCCTGAGAAACACATAAATCCGATAGCCATCAAGCCAACGGTAATCAAAGTAATACCCAAGCCTCTTAATGGTTTAGGTACATCACAATAGGCCATCTTCTCACGGATAGCTGCAAGACCTACTATCGCAAGCAACCAACCGATGCCAGATCCAAAGGCATAGACTGTAGCTTCAGAGATGCCTGTAAAGTTACGTTGCTGCATAAACAAAGAACCTCCCATGATGGCACAGTTTACAGCGATCAAAGGCAAAAAGATGCCCAGGGCACTGTATAGTGACGGACTGAACTTCTCTACAATCATTTCGACCAACTGAACAATGGCTGCAATAACTGCTATGAAAAGAATAAAGCCTAAGAAGCTGAGGTCTAATGTTGCCAGCTCAGGGCTAAGCCACGTCAAGGCTCCTTCTCTTAAGATTAAGGTCTCCAGCAAATAGTTGATGGGGAGCGTAACTACCAAAACAAAGGTAACGGCAACTCCTAATCCCAGCGCTGTCTTCACGTTTTTCGATACTGCCAGATATGAGCACATACCCAGAAAGTAAGCGAATATCATGTTGTCGATAAAGATCGACTTTACGAACAAACTTAATAAACTTTCCATTCTTCTTCGTTATTAATTAGTTTCCTGTAATGTTTTTTCTTTAGCTCTATGGTACCACACAATGCAAGCCAGCAAGATCAATGCCATTGGAGGCATAATCATCAGACCATTATTCATGTATCCTGCATCATAAAATGATTGCGGAATGATCTTGAATCCAAACAGAGCGCCTGATCCAAAGAGTTCGCGTACGAAACCTACCGCTACCAGAATGCCTGCATATCCCAGACCATTGCCTATACCATCAAGGAATGATGCCCATGGGCCATTGCTCATGGCAAATGCCTCCAGACGACCCATCAGAATACAGTTGGTAATAATCAAACCTACATAGACCGATAGTTGCAAACTGACATCGTATGCAAATGCTTTCAATACTTCACTTACAATCGTTACCAAGGTGGCAACAACGACTAACTGAACAATAATACGAATACGATTAGGAATCGTATTACGAATCAATGAGATGATCACATTAGCGAAAGCGACAATGACGGTCACGGAAAGTCCCATTACAAGTGCAGGCTGAAGTTTGGAAGTGACAGCCAACGCCGAACAAATACCCAGCACTTGAACAGTGATAGGGTTATTCAAATTTAATGGAGTGTATAACGGATTGTTTTTTATTTCAGCCATATCTTATTCCCCCTTGTTCTTTATAATATAGTTTACATACTGACCAATGCTCTCTTTCAACATCGTATTTACACCGGTGCTGGTTATTGTGCCTCCACTGATACCATCCACATAATCTTGTCCGACTACGGTCTTTCCTGCTTTTACAACAGCAATAGAAACGAATTCGCCTTGCGCATTCAAGATCTTCTTGCCGATAAACTCATTTTGAAAGCGTGGTGTAGCGATTTCAGCTCCCAAGCCAGGTGTTTCACCTGCGTGAGAGAAGTAGGCACCGTACACGGTATTCATATCTTTATCCATGGAAAGATAACCCCAGATTGGCCCCCAAAGACCTGTTCCCCGCATTGAAAACACATATTTGGTTTCTCCTCCTACTTCGCAGACATAAACCGGGAGTTGGCGAACCTCAGGCTTTTTGGCATTCTCTTTGGCTATGTCAACCTTGAAACCTCCTGTTTCACCTTTCAATTCCCCCTGCATGTCAACGATCAGTTCCTTTTTGACTATACCGGCATAGAGTGTCTCAATATTCTGATTCTTCGTTTCCACTTTCAGAGAGGTAAGAATCTGTTTCTTTTTATCCAGCTCTACATTCTTCCCCTGCTTCTCTTTCAAGATACCTGACGTAAATGAGAGCATAAATGCTACGATAATGACCATTATCGCCGCATAGATCATTGTATAAGAATTACTATTCGTATTCATCTTTCTTATTTTTTGTCGTTAGTAACCTTGACTCTTTGCAGACGACGGGTGATGTTCTTCTGAACAACCACATAGTCAATAAGCGGAGCAAACAGATTTAATAATAGTATAGCCAGCATCATGCCTTCCGGATAACCCGGATTCAATACACGAATCACTACCGCAATGAAACCGAGCAGCAAACCGAATATATATTTACCGTTTTCAGTACGAGCTGAAGTAACAGGGTCTGTGGCCATAAAGACTGCACCGAATGCAAAGCCTCCCAACAAGATATGTTCGTACCAAGGAAGTAGCATGGAAGGTGTGGTGCCAATGGCATTAAACATCAAGGCAGTCAACGAGCCTCCAACAAATACCGAAGCCATAATCTTCCAACTTGCAATGCCTGTAGCCAAAAGGATGACTGCTCCCAAGCCAATAGCGATGACAGAGGTTTCACCGATTGAACCGGGTATCAAACCAACAATCATATCCCACGCACTGAGACTATTTCCTGTGATACCAGTAAGATGCGCTGTACCTGCTTGCGTTGTCATTAACTGACCAAGAGGTGTTGCACCTGTAAATCCATCTACCAACTGACCTTCACCCAAACCAAATACGCTGCCGGTCTTCACCCAAACGTTATCTCCTGACATCATAGAAGGATAGGCAAAAAAGAGAAATGCACGGGTGATTAAAGCTACGTTGAATATGTTACGTCCTGTACCTCCAAATACTTCTTTCGCGAATATTACTGCAAAGGCAATCGCAATAACCATGGTCCAGATAGGACATTCGATTGGGAGAATCAAGGGAATCAGCATACCGGTTACCAGATATCCTTCCTGTATCTCTTCGTGTTTCCATTGGGCTACCACAAACTCGATGCCTAATCCAACGAAGTAGGATACGATCACTTTAGGAAGCACTGCCAGAAAACCGAATCCAAAGATCTCTAGGAAAGAGACTGTAGAAAGGGAGCCGATGGCAAGATAATGTTGATATCCCACATTGTACATTCCAAAAAGAAGTGCAGGGACTAATGCGAGCACGACCATAGACATTACTCGCTTGGAGTCAATGCTGTCGTGAATATGTGTTCCAGTTTTAGAGGTCGTATTCGGGACGAATAAGAAAGTCTCAAACCCATCGAATACTGACTGGAATGCGGAAAGTTTACCACCCGGTTCAAAACTGGGCTTCACTTTGTCAAGAAGTTTCCTTAACGCTTTCAATGTTATTTATTTTTAGTGTTATTAATTCATTTCTTTGAACAGCATATCCAGACCCTCACGAACGATCTTTTGAATCTCTGTTTTTGAGGTATCCACAAACTCACAAAGTGCAAAGTCTTCAGGGGCTACTTCATAGATGCCGAGCAGCTCCATCTGATCTATATTATTGGTGATAATAGCTTTGAGCAAGACTTCCGGATAGATGTCAAACGGAAATACTTTATCCAGCTCGTTGGACATAATAAGAGCACGGTTACCTCCTTTGATACGGGCGTCAAGTACATATTCTTTCTTAGGTAGTAACCAAGAGAAATAGGAATGATTAGCACTGAATTGATCCAAGCGAGGCATGATCCAACCGATCATTTCATGATTTTCTGTTCCTTCAGGAATGACAGTCAGCTGATTGGCATAGAAGTTCAGGTAGCTATCAGGTGTTATCTGTGTTCCAGTCAACACATTACCGGAGATATAGCGTAAAGTCTTGCCTTTCGTTACATTGCTCTTAAACAAAGAAAGAATCGGAGTGCCTGCCTGCATTTTTACATATCCGGTCTTTACAACCTCCGAACCAGTCAAGGCTACGATTCGTGTGAAGTCCGTCACTCCTTTATGAAAGAGACGACCGATAATAATCACATCCTGCGGATTGATAACCCATACAATCTCACCTTTATTAATCGGTGAAACATGATGAATCTGTACACCCACATTTCCTGTCGGATGCTTTCCCGCAAATGTATTGATTGTTACATTGGAGGCATTCTTCAACGCGGATGATTGTGCATTCTCATGTACACCCAGTTGAACTGGTGCGATACGGGCCAATGCATTCAAACCAGTTTGAAAGTCTGCTTCTTGCCCTTTGAGTACATACTCAAAATCAGCAGCAAGAGGAGCTGTGTCAAATGAGGAAATAAATACAGCCTTGGGAGTATCCTGAGGATTAGCGATTAGATCATAGGGTCTTTGTTTGATGAATGGCCACATTCCTGCATTTAGCAGATGTGACTTCACCTCTTCACCCGATGCTTTCAACGCATCAATCTGTGGGAATGATTCGTATTCAAGGGTCGAATCAGCTTTTACAAGGACGTCCAACACTTTTCGTTTGTCACCCCGATTGACAGCTACAACTGTTCCGCTTACCGGTGAAACAAACTTTACTTCCTGACAGTTTTTGTCACAAAGTAAAACAGAACCTGCTTTGACTTTATCACCCGGACGAACAACCACCTTGGGTGTCAATCCATGGAAGTCGCTCACAGTCAAAGCACAAAGATCAGAGTGATTTACCTGTGATAGCGTTTCAATGGCTTTGCCTTTCAGCTTAATATCTAAGCCTTTACGAATTCTTATAAGATTTGCCATAAAGCACAATAATAAATTTTGCGCAAAGGTAGGCATTTTATGTTATTCATGCGATACTTGTATTGCATAATTAAGGAATTATTTCTCTAATGTTCTGTTAAATAATCTTGCTTTGTCTATTCTCTTCCGTATCTTTAAAAAGAAATAATACAATAAATCAGAGCGATCACATTCTGGTTTAAAGCAAAGAAAAGCCCCGATTCTTACATAGAACCGGGGCTTTCCATCGTATGAATCGTTTATCAGATCACAAACTTCACGACATGAAGTCCATTACTATCTTTGATCTGAAGGAAATAAACGCCAGGAGAATATCCTTTCAAAGAGAAGGATACCTGACTCTCTTCTTGTTGCAAAAACTTCTGATCGCAAAGATTTCCATTAACAGTGACAATATGAATGACTGACAGAGGTTCAAAAGTACCTTGACATGTCACAGTAGCTGCTGCCCGGTCACAGAAAGCAGAGAAATCTTTTTTACTTGCACTGATCTCCTCTGCATGCGTATCAACCGACTTAGCCGAACGGATGCGCATGGAGTATGAATGTGTGCCGGAAGAGGGAACTAAATACTCAGTCAATGTGCCTGGTCCACAACTGGCATTACCCAATCCTCTTTGCATATAATCCAGATGCATATAGATATAAGGTTGCTCAACCAGAGCCCATTCATGCATACTGTTCATTAAGTCTGTATCAGTATATCTCAACGCGGAGAAACTTAATGAGTCACTGCTCGTTTCAATGAAAAGCCCTTCCCCATCTGCATTTGTCAATTTAATCTCACGCACATTTTCCCTATTACCCATTGATTGAGGTTTGACAAAATGCTCCTGCATACCCTCCACCGTAGTCGTATAGCGACCGAGGTTCGAACCAGTCTTACGATCCACATAGTTTGCCTGAGGTCCTCTGGCGTAATATTCTACATTGTTGATCTCAGGAATGAGTTTCCAAACTAGTCCCATACGACGCAAATCGGAAGTCGTTGGTTTAAAGGTCACTTTAACATCCACGATACCATCTGCATTAAACGTATATTGCATGTCATAAGGGCATAAAGCATTCCTTGATGCATTCACTGTTACCGTTTTGTTATCAGCAGATTGAGAAAAAGAAAAAGATGATGCAGCAATAGCTACCTGACTATTTGTATCGGTATACGTATCATTTTCAATATATCGATGATTATTGTAAACGAATCCACTACCAACTCCATTTCCACCGCCAGTATAAAGCATCTCTATACCGTCAAACTTCAATGAAGTCAGTTCAGAGGAAGATCTACGGAACTTGGCCACCATATTTTCACCTGTTATAGTCATATAGGTAGAGGTGGTTCCCGTTACTACCAGGTCAGCCTTTGTAGAAGTCGGAAGTGCAGCCATATCTGGCTTTTTCGACAAAACAAACTGTTCGGAAGCAACAGCGTGACCCGCTTTTGCCCAAGTGGCATCTTCTTTCAACTGAGCATAGACATTCAATAAATATTCTGCATCTTGACCAATGACCGTTTGATATGGAATAATAATATTTGAAGTCAGCAAAGAACCAGGAGTCTTATATGGCATTGAAGTTGTATCACTTTCTACTACAACTCCGTCTTTCAGAATCTCCCAAGCCAGATTAAATGTATTCGTGTTCAAAAAAGAATATCGGTTGGAAAAAGAGAGCTGCTTCAAAGTTGCATTAAATCGGGTAAATGTGATGTACTGGTACACCTTCTTTACTTCAGCAAGTTTTTGTGTCTCAGCTCTATCAGCAGTAATGACTCCATTACTACAGAAGTTTCCTTGGCTAGGACCAGGGAAGTCGTACCCTGTATACAATCCTTTGATTGTTCCTGATTTGATCTCATCAGGATTATAAATCGCCTGATCTACCCAATCCCAGATACAACCACCAATGGTACGTTTACTATTTTCCATCACATCCCAGTAATCTCTCAGATTGCCAATGGCATTACCCATAGCATGTGAATATTCACAGAGGAAGAGCGGTTTGGTCGAACCATTGGCATCCTGACCTTTCACCCAGTTTACATCCGGATACATCACAGAGTTCATATCACTGTAGTTACCTCCGGCACCTTCATAATGCACATAACGTGTATCCAAATTCTTGCACGCATTGTAAGTATGTTGGAAGTTTGCTCCTCCTCCACATTCATTACCCAACGACCAGAAGATTATTGCAGAGTGATTGCGATCGCGATAGACCATACGCTCCGTCCGATCGACAAATGCAGGGATCCACGAAGGCATTCCACTGATACCTTGATTAGCATGACATTCCACATCTGCTTCGCAACAAACATATATTCCATAGTAGTCAAACATCGCATACATCTTGTCTTGATTCGGATAGTGACTGGTACGAAGCATATTGATATTGTTTTGCTTAAACAGCAATACATCACGAAGCATGGAAGAGACATCAACGGCACGTCCGCGCAACGGATCTGTGTCATGACGATTCACACCCTTGAGTCGTACACGACTTCCATTAATATACATGAGTGAGTTCTTGAATTCAATATTACGGAAACCGTATTTGGTCGAGAAGACTGACTCTTCTACATCGTTCTGATCGTATTGCGTCACAATCACAGTGTAAAGAATCGGAGTTTCTGCTGTCCAGAGTTGTAAGTCGGAAAGCCCTGTTGCTGAGAATACAAGAGATGATGTACTATCTCCTTCAGCAAAAGTAACTGTCTGAACCGGAAGTTCTCTGACGACATTCCCCGCAGGATCCAACAATGTGACACCCACCTTCTTTGTGACAGCTGTCTTATCACGGTTATCCACTTCTGCAGTCACTTTCATTGAACCAGAAGTGTATGAATCGGCTTCATTCAAAGTGCTTTGAATATAATGATCACGTACGAAAGTTTTTGGCGTTGCAGTGAGATAAACATCCCGATAGATACCGCTCATTCTAAACATATCCTGACATTCCAGATAACTGCCATCAGACCAACGGAGCACCTGTACCGAGATATTATTTGATCCGGTATGAACCGCTTTGGTAATATCAAACTCATGATTATTGTTTGCACCCTGTGTATATCCGATATACACCCCGTTCACCCACACAAAAGCAGCACTATATATACCACCAAAGGTCACGAAAACCCTTTTCTGATCCCATCCTTCCGGTAATTCAAAAGAACGTTTGTAAGAACCTACAGGATTGGCATCATACGTTCCGTTATTATCGCCACGAGGCACAATGCGGGGAGGCGTATTTGAGAAAGGATATGCTACATTGGCATAAATAGGATCACCATACCCCTTCATCTCCCAGTTGGAAGGAACCTCAATCTGATCCCATGAAGAAACATCAAAGTCTTCTTTCCAGAAGTCCATCGGCCGTTGTTCAGGAGTACCTACATAGTTGAACTTCCAGTCTCCATTCAATAAGAGATAATTTGCCTTTTCAGGAGTAAGCCACGGAAGTGCATAGTTTGCATCACTTTTCATTGCCTCGGTAGACGCATAAGGGATATAGGTGGCATGACCCTTTTCTTTGTTCTCTGCAAACATAGCTTCATTTTCCCAGTACTCACCTACAGGTATTTCAGGAGCAGATACCTCCTTGAATCGAAACCATGTATTCTCACCTGATGTAGTAACCAGAGTTAGATTTCCACTAGCATTCCATGCATATACCTGGCTTCTGAAAGCATCTTTATCCGGAGAAATCTGGTAGACACCTGTCTGTCCTGCGACAGCCTTGAAGACAAACATCTGGTTTTCATAAGGAGAACCTTTTGTATCCCATTGCAAGAGAGTGCGACCGGAAGCATCATCCAAAGACTGACCGTAAAAGGTATTATTTATCTGCCAACTGTCAGCACCCGTTTGTTTAAATTGCCAGTACTGACCCATACTTTCTGCGTTTGGCGTTTCCATTATAATCCATGTATCATGGGCATAATTATTACCATTACCAAATGCCTTTGTCTGATCGGCAGTGACGATTGAGTAATACTTAGATTCATCGAATGAGACTTGTGCGCTTACCTTACTACTCCATAATGAAATAGTGATAGCTCCTAAAGCTAAAAACAGATAACAATTGGAAAGAATCTTTCTGAATGTTGATTTCTTCATGCTAAACGGGTATTTAAATAAATGATTATTCTTTTTATACTGATTCCGTAGAAACCGGACACACGTTAGTTATACTAACTTTCTGGCTGGAAAAGCCTTTAAAAAATGGTTTACTAAGAACTTTATCTTGCGAAAGTATCATTTTTTTCCTTAATAACAAAGACTCTATCTCAGTTTTTAATTATTTCAATAAAGTACCATACTATTTTCAGTCTGAGTATGACAATTCTGTCTTGTTCACCGTGGGAAAATACCCTGAATTATTTACATAAAAGAGGCTCAAATAATTTGTAATCAAAAAAACAATGATTACTTTTGCAACAATGGTGGAACTAATTACATATCTGGAAAAACTAATACTGACCCACAACTGTGTCATTATTCCTGAGTTAGGTGGCTTTGTCATTCATCAAAAGAGAAGCCAGAATCCAGGGGAATGAGCATCTTATCTTGCCTCCTGCTAAAGAAATTGGTTTCAACACGGAACTAAAACACAATGATGGTCTTCTTGCAGAAATGTACATGAGAGCACATCATGTTGATTATCCTCCTGCCTGCATCATGCTTGAAAAAGATGTAAGGAGTTTAAAAACTCATTTAAATCAAAAGCGGAGTGTGAGTCTTGGGAAAATAGGAAGACTCTTTTTGAATGAACTTTCCGTCATTCAGTATGAATGTTCCGCCGAATTGGTATTTCCTGAATACTATGGTCTGGCACCTTTCCGCTGCCTTGAATTGCGATATTTAGAGCATCCAAAGAGTATGCCTCTCGCGCCCAAAGAAAAAGAAGATTACATTCAGATCCGAATCCATCGCTCATTCATACGCCAGATTGCTGCTTGCGCTGCCGCGATACTACTTTTCGTCCTGATTTCTACTCCGGTTAAGACTCCTACTGCCGACTATGCATCTATCTTATACGCTAATAATGCAAATAAGGGAAGAGAAGTCATTACAGAGACACCGGCAGAGACTACCATTAATGCAAGCATCACCGATATTTCGGCAGACTCCACCATTACTGCATCTATCACAGATACTTCAGCAGATACGGTTGCTTCGTACGTTGGAGAAACTTCAGCTAATTTACTTGCTGCTAACACTGCAACTCCGGTACAAAAGAGTGAACCGATACTCTCCCAGCCCCAACCGAAAGCTGCACAACCCGTGCAGGAAGTTGCTCCTGCTAAACCAAGTGGGCGTACCTATTATATCATTGTTGGAAGTGTGGAAACAATAAAAGCTGCAGAAAATCAGGTAGTACAGCAGAAAGCGAAAGGATATGACAAAGCCGGATATATCCAACGGGACGGAAGAATACGTGTTTACGTTAATTCCTTTTCTGAGAAAAAAGTAGGAGAAGAATATGTAATAGATTTCCGAAAAGATCATCCGGAACATACAGATGCCTGGTTATTTAGCGCCCGTTAAACTCTCCTTCTATCTCCACTAACAAATTAGCACGGCAAACTTCAGCCTGCACATAATTGATACAGCATTCTGTTCCATACTCCTGTTCACAGATTTTTTGCACAATAGGAAAGTCTTGCTTGTCTTTGATATATACCCTCAGATAAGAAAGAGCTTTCGACTGATTCATATTGATTACAGAAGAAGCAACTATTGAAGCCGCTGGTGCCATAAGGGACGTTATATTGCAGATTGTTTGCATTGTTTGTCCGGAAACATCTCCTACACATACGGTTTCTTGTCCAAGTATAGAAGCTGTGCCTGAGATAAAGAAAGCCGTTTGCTCCTTCTCTTGCAATACTTTTCCCCGTTCAAAGAGAGGAGTCTTCTTCTGCTCTTCCAGCAATGGATTCCCGATAAGCACTTCCTGTCCGTAATTGTATGCATCAATCTGATTCGGGTTGCTTAATTCAAAGGATACATCTCGTAGAGAATCAGAAATTGCTATAAAACTAATCGTTATCACGCCATGGCTTGATCCGATACCAGTAGCAGCAGGATATCCGGTCTCTTTTTTGTAATACGAATAGTATTTTTGACGGATCTCATTAAAGACCTGATAATTCTGATAAGTCTTTCCATCTACATCCACTTCATCGACGAGACGAGGTATATAATTCCACTGACGTACCACCTGATCCATAGAAAACTGCTCTTTGGATAAAATGGATTGCATAATGGAAAAAGCAGACTCAGACTGTATCTTCAGGGATGGAATATACTCATTGGGTAAAATATCCATGGCTAATCCTGCGGAAAACAAGTAGCGATTTTCACCTTCCGAAGCAATGGAATAGCATATTTCATTGTTCCACTTCTTGTAGTCAACATTCACAGTGATATCCGTTGAACACACTTCTAATGCAACTAAAGAATTATTGGCAGGAGCTTGTGCTAACACACACAATGGTAATCCTTCAAAGTGATTCTTGAAGAGTGCGATAGTCTCCATTTTCTTCTGAAAGAAATCCACATCATCTTCTGAATGAACAAAAACATTCAGATACAACAGATTTACATCTGCCGCATACGATTGAACTGATTCAAGAGTGGATTGTAACTGATCGGAAAAAGTTCCAGTATTCTTCGGGAGTAAGACTATATAATTGCGTTTCATTTGATTCTTTCTATTCGAGATGCAAAATTAGTAAATAGATTCAATGACGCAAAATTAAATCTGAATTTATGAAAAGGAGCCACAGATAAAAGGGGTTTAATAGCATATGTGCAAACAAATGCTAGTCAATCGGATAGTTTATGAGCACGACTTTCTTTTTGCGCCATTTTCCCGAATAGTAATAAATAAGAGTAACAAGCAAAGCAATAACCCATGAAACAACAATCGACCACCAGATCCCAACTTCACCCGACATACTGCTCCAGTAATAGGCTAAGGGCAAACGGATCAACCAAAGTGAGACAATACTTACTATCATCGGAAACAGTGTATCTCCTACTCCTCTCAAAAAGCCATTAAGAACACTTACAAAAGAATTGAGCAGATAAAAACAAAAAATAATCAGTAAGTACGTGTAACCGATCTCAACAACCGAAGATTCATCATTGAACAGTAAAATAGCCTGTTTGCCAAAGAAGAAAGCAAGAAGTGCGACAACAGCACTGATCAATAAACACCAAAAAAGAGAGATATATAATCCCTTCAAAGCTCTTTGCTGGTTTTTAGCTCCAAAGTTTTGTCCGGCAAAGGTAGCCAAAGCACTTCCTAATGTCAGCATCGGCTGAGCAATAATTGATTCAATCCTACCGACTGCACCATAAGCCGTCAATGTATCCGTGCCGAAACTGTTCACTATTGAGAGAAGTGCTACCATTCCCAATGCGATAGATGATTGCTGAATACCTGAAGGGATTCCAAGTTTAATTCCCTGTTTAAAAAGTGAAAGGTCAAAACAGAATGTTTTCCTGGTAAAGGAAAGAATCGCATGATTTCGGTTCAAATAAAAAGCCGAAAGCAGCAAAGCTGTTGCCTGAGCAATCAGTGTGGAATAAGCTGCACCTTCGACCCCATATCCCAGATAAGCTACAAACAAAAGATCCAGGATCAGATTCAATAAAACCGAGATTAGCATCAGATAAAGCGGGGTAAACGAATCTCCGGCTCCCCTCAATATGGATATGAATCCATTGAACGTGATATAAAAGACGGTCCCCGCAATGTAGATACGAAAATAGGTGATCGCTTGCGGCAGTACATCTTCCGGAGTACCTATAAATCGGAAGATCTCTTCCGAGAAGAAGATCCCCAGCATAGCAATAATTACTCCGGCAGCAAATAAGAAGATGAAATAAGTTGAAGATATACGCTGAACCTGCTTGTATTGCATGCCACCGTAATAATGAGCGACCAACACCGAAATGCCTCCTCCAATGCCAATCACCAGAGAAATCAAAAAATAAAACAAAGGATAAGAGGCTGTGACAGCAGCCAAAGCCTCTTTCCCTATATACTGTCCAACAATGATACTATCAATGATCTGATAGAGCTGTTGCAACACATTGGCGAGCAACAAAGGAATTGCAAAATGAAGTAAGACAGGAGATACCTTTCCCCGTGTCAGATTTTCCTTTATACCTTCCTTCTTCTTCACCAGCAGATATGATTAGTCCATCAGTTTTCTGTAACGGATACGTTTAGGCTCTTCATCACCCATACGTTTCCGCTTGTTCTCTTCATATTCAGAGTACGAACCTTCAAAATAGAAGACTTCAGAGTTACCTTCAAAAGCAAGGATATGTGTGCAGATACGATCCAGAAACCAGCGGTCATGCGAGATAACAACAGCACATCCTGCAAATTCCTCCAATCCTTCTTCCAAAGCCCTGAGCGTATTGACATCAATATCATTGGTAGGCTCATCCAACAAAAGGACATTCCCTTCTTCCTTCAAAGCCATTGCCAGATGGAGTCGGTTTCTTTCACCACCCGACAGCACCCCACAGAGTTTCTCCTGGTCACCACCTGTAAAGTTAAACCGGGAAAGAAAAGCTCTTGCATTGATATCCCGATTACCCATACGGATCAGTTCGGTGCCACCGGAGACTACCGCATACACACTCTTATTAGCTTCAATGCCTTTATGTGATTGATCCACATAAGCGATCTTCACCGTTTCACCCACTTCAAAGCTACCGGTATCTGCTTTCTCCAACCCCATAATCAGACGGAAAAGTGTTGTTTTACCGGCACCGTTCGGACCGATGACACCCACAATCCCATTAGGAGGCAAGGAGAACTGGAGATTCTCAAAGAGAAGTTTTTCACCATAAGCCTTGCTGACCCCATTCACCTCAATGACTTTATTACCAAGGCGCGGACCGTTGGGTATAAATATCTCAAGTTTCTCTTCTTTATCTTTCTGATCTTCGTTGAGCAGTTTGTCGTATGAATTCAAACGCGCTTTTCCTTTTGCATGACGGGCTTTCGGAGCCATCCGCACCCAATCCAGTTCGCGCTCCAGCGTCTTACGGCGTTTACTCGCAGTTTTCTCCTCTTGTTCCATGCGTTGCGTCTTCTGTTCCAGCCAGGCAGTATAATTTCCTTTCCACGGAATACCTTCCCCACGGTCCAGCTCAAGAATCCAGCCAGCCACATGATCCAGGAAGTAACGGTCATGGGTAATTGCAATAACCGTACCCGGATACTGATTCAAGTGTTGTTCCAACCAGTCGATAGACTCGGCATCCAAGTGGTTGGTCGGCTCATCCAGCAACAAGATATCAGGTTGCTGCAACAGCAAACGGCAAAGAGCAACACGACGGCGCTCACCACCGGAAAGATTCTTTACCAACTGATCTTCAGGCGGACAACGCAGCGCATCCATGGCACGATCCAGTTTGCTATCCAGATTCCATGCATCAGTCGCATCAATCTTATCCTGCAACTCCGCTTGTCTGGCAAAAAGGATCTCCATCTTATCGGCATCCTCATAATATTCTGGTTCGGCAAACTTCAGATTTATCTCTTCATACTCTGCAAGGACATCCACAATCCCTTGCACACCTTCCATCACAATATCTTTTACTGTCTTCTCGTCATCCAAATGAGGTTCCTGCTCGAGATATCCTACAGAATAACCCGGCGAAAAGACCACTTGCCCCTGAAAGCTCTTCTCTAAGCCGGCAATAATCTTTAATAACGTGGACTTACCTGAACCATTCAATCCGATGATACCAATCTTTGCTCCATAGAAAAAGGAGAGATAGATATTCTTCAAGACCTGTTTATTGGGTTGAAAAGCCTTGCTGACCCCAACCATCGAGAAAATTACTTTTTTGTCATCAGCCATATATACAATCTTGTCAATTAATTAATAAGGTTGCAAAATTACACAATTTCAGCACACTCTCGTTGATTTTCAATGAAAGTACTTCAAGCATCCCTAAAAAAAGAGAGTCCCTCAGTAATTAAACTGAAGGACTCTGGGAAAAAATGGGCGGCTACCTACTCTCACACAATAAATGCACTACCATCGGCGTGACCGGGCTTAACTTCTCTGTTCGGAATGGGAAGAGGTGGGGCCCCGGTGCTATAGCCACCTAAAATATCGAGACATGATGTAAGTTGATTCTAATAAATACAGCCTGCGCTGAAAGCTAAAGACTCGGGCGATTAGTACTGCTCGGCTGTGACGTTACCGCCTATACACCTGCAGCCTATCAACGTTGTCGTCTGCAACGACCCTTAAGGGAGATCTAATCTTGAGGCAGGCTTCGTACTTAGATGCTTTCAGCACTTATCCATTCCAGACTTAGATACCCGGCTATGCTCCTGGCGGAACAACCGGTAAACCAGAGGTCTGTTCAACACGGTCCTCTCGTACTAGTGTCAAAGCCACTCAAATCTCCTACGCCCACGATAGATAGGGACCGAACTGTCTCACGACGTTCTGAACCCAGCTCGCGTGCCACTTTAATCGGCGAACAGCCGAACCCTTGGGACCTTCTCCAGCCCCAGGATGTGACGAGCCGACATCGAGGTGCCAAACCGCTCCGTCGATATGAGCTCTTGGGAGCGATCAGCCTGTTATCCCCGGAGTACCTTTTATCCTTTGAGCGATGGCCCTTCCATACGGAACCACCGGATCACTATGCTCTAGTTTCCTACCTGATCGACCTGTCTGTCTCTCAGTCAAGCACCCTTATGCCATTGCACTCTACAGACGATTACCAAACGTCTTGAGGGTACCTTTAGAAGCCTCCGTTACTCTTTTGGAGGCGACCACCCCAGTCAAACTACCCACCAAACAATGTCCTCCCAAAGGGAGTTAGAAATCAAATATCAATAGGGCCGTATTTCAAGGATGACTCCACGCATACTAGCGTACACGATTCACAGTCTCCGGCCTATCCTACACAATGGATACCCAATCTCAATGTTAAGTTGCAGTAAAGGTTCACGGGGTCTTTCCGTCCCATCGCGGGTAATCGGCATCTTCACCGATACTACAATTTCACCGAGCTCGCAGTTGAGACAGTGTCCAGATCATTACACCATTCGTGCAGGTCGGAACTTACCCGACAAGGAATTTCGCTACCTTAGGACCGTTATAGTTACGGCCGCCGTTTACTGGGGCTTCAATTCAATGCTTCTCTTGCGATGACATCTCCTCTTAACCTTCCAGCACCGGGCAGGTGTCAGGCTGTATACTTCATCTTTAAATTTTGCACAGCCCTGTGTTTTTGTTAAACAGTTGCCTGGACCTATTCTCTGCGCCCTACTCTCATAGGGACCCTTTTTCCCGAAGTTACAGGGTTAATTTGCCTAGTTCCTTAACTGCGATTCACTCGAGCGCCTTAGTATATTCTACTTGACCACGTGTGTCCGTTTGTGGTACGGGTACACCGGAAATATGCTTAGCGGATTTTCTTGGAAGTCTGATTACACCTATATTCGATTGTCCAAGGACGCACGATACTATCAGGTTCGACTCAAGTCGCGGATTTGCCTACGACTCTCATTATCTACACCCTTTAACCACCTATTCCGTCAGGCGGCAAGGCTTTCACTACTCCGTCTCCACATCGCTCTCCGGCATAGTAACAGAATATTAACTGTTTCTTCCATCGGCATCGCCTATCGGCTTATCCTTAGGCCCCGACTAACCCTGATCCGATTAGCGTTGATCAGGAATCCTTAGTCTTCCGGCGAGAGAGTTTCTCACTCTCTTTATCGTTACTTATACCTACATTTGCTTTTCCAATCTCTCCAGTATGCCTTACGGCACGCCTTCAACGATATTGGAATGCTCCCCTACCAATATGACAATAGTCATATTCCACAGCTTCGGTAATATGCTTATACCCGATTATTATCCACGCCCAGTTCCTCGACTAGTGAGCTGTTACGCACTCTTTAAATGAATGGCTGCTTCCAAGCCAACATCCTAGCTGTCACGGCAACCGGACTTCGTTAGATTAACTTAGCATATATTTCGGGACCTTAGCTGATGGTCTGGATTCTTCTCCTCTCGGACGCGGACCTTAGCACCCGCGCCCTCACTCCTGAATTGATATATACAGCATTCGGAGTTTATCTGGACTTGATAGGCGGTGAAGCCCTCGCATCCAATCAGTCGCTCTACCTCTGTATATAATTATTCAAGGCTGCACCTAAATGCATTTCGGGGAGTACGAGCTATCTCCAAGTTTGATTAGCCTTTCACCCCTACCCTCAGTTCATCCGGAAGCTTTTCAACGCTTATCGGTTCGGTCCTCCAGGTGGTGTTACCCAACCTTCAACCTGACCAAGGGTAGATCACTTGGTTTCGCGTCTACTCCTACTGACTATAATCGCCCTATTAAGACTCGCTTTCGCTTCGGCTCCGGGACTGAATCCCTTAACCTTGCCAGTAAAAGTAACTCGTAGGTTCATTATGCAAAAGGCACGCCGTCACACCATATAGGTGCTCCGACCGCTTGTAAGCGCATGGGTTCAGGAACTATTTCACTCCCCTATTCGGGGTACTTTTCACCTTTCCCTCACGGTACTGGTTCACTATCGGTCTCTCGGGAGTATTTAGCCTTACGGGATGGGCCCCGCTAATTCACACAGAATTTCTCGTGTTCCGCGCTACTCAGGATACTGCCAGGTATTTAAATCGTTCCGGTACAAGGCTATCACTCTCTATGGCTCTACTTTCCAGTAGATTCCTGTCCGATTTAAAAGTCCTTTGTCGCAGTCCTACAACCCCGGTTATGCCGAAACATAGCCGGTTTGGGCTCTTCCGCGTTCGCTCGCCACTACTTGCGGAATCATTATTATTTTATTCTCCTACGGGTACTAAGATGTTTCAGTTCCCCGCGTTTGCTCAACTAAAAAGTTGTGACAGGATTACTCCTGCCGGGTTGCCCCATTCGGAAATCTTCGGATCAAAGGCTATTTGCACCTACCCGAAGCTTATCGCAGCTTATCACGTCCTTCATCGCCTCCGAGAGCCAAGGCATCCACCATGCGCTCTTACTTTCTTTATCTCTTTCAGCTCTATACTGAATTTATTACAATCAACTTTATTACATCATGTCAAAGAACGATCTCAGTCTATACTGAGTGTGTGGAGAATAACGGATTCGAACCGTTGACCCCCTGCGTGCAAGGCAGGTGCTCTAGCCAGCTGAGCTAATCCCCCGAATTATCATATCCCAGGGTAGTCCCAGGCAGATTTGAACTGCCGACCTCTACATTATCAGTGTAGCGCTCTAACCAACTGAGCTATAGGACTGTCAAATCGCCTGAGTACAGGCTCATCACCTAGGTGACTCCAATATCGTAAAATATAAACAAGTACAAAAGCAGGACATTCCAACCAAGATTGTTCAGCTCCAGAAAGGAGGTGTTCCAGCCGCACCTTCCGGTACGGCTACCTTGTTACGACTTAGCCCCAGTCACCAGTTTTACCCTAGAACGATCCTTGCGGTTACGTGCTTCAGGTACCCCCGGCTCCCATGGCTTGACGGGCGGTGTGTACAAGGCCCGGGAACGTATTCACCGCGCCATGGCTGATGCGCGATTACTAGCGAATCCAGCTTCACGAAGTCGGGTTGC
This sequence comes from Bacteroidales bacterium, assembly GCA_963677415.2. Lineage (GTDB taxonomy): Bacteria > Bacteroidota > Bacteroidia > Bacteroidales > JAQUTK01 > JAQUTK01. The sequence goes on from CAXXFJ010000013.1 coordinate 108,687, forward strand.
AGACTTCGATCCGAACTGAGAGAGGCTTTTGGGATTAGCATCACATCACTGTGTAGCGACCTTCTGTACCCCCCATTGTAACACGTGTGTCGCCCCGGACGTAAGGGCCGTGCTGATTTGACGTCATCCCCACCTTCCTCACATCTTACGACGGCAGTCTATCCAGAGTCCTCAGCTTAACCTGTTAGTAACTGAATATGAGGGTTGCGCTCGTTATGGCACTTAAGCCGACACCTCACGGCACGAGCTGACGACAACCATGCAGCACCTTCACAGAGACTATTACTAGCTGCCATGTTTCCACGACATTCCTCTGCAATTCAAGCCCGGGTAAGGTTCCTCGCGTATCATCGAATTAAACCACATGTTCCTCCGCTTGTGCGGGCCCCCGTCAATTCCTTTGAGTTTCACCGTTGCCGGCGTACTCCCCAGGTGGATAACTTAATGCTTTCGCTCTGCCACTGACTGTGTATCGCCAACGGCTAGTTATCATCGTTTACTGTGTGGACTACCAGGGTATCTAATCCTGTTTGATACCCACACTTTCGTGCCTCAGCGTCAGTTGTATGCCAGTAAGCTGCCTTCGCAATCGGAGTTCTGTGTAATATCTAAGCATTTCACCGCTACACTACACATTCCGCCTACCTCATTTACACTCAAGACTATCAGTTTCAACGGCAATGTCCCGGTTAAGCCGGAAAATTTCACCGCTGACTTAAAAGTCGGCCTACGCACCCTTTAAACCCAATAAATCCGGATAACGCTCGCATCCTCCGTATTACCGCGGCTGCTGGCACGGAGTTAGCCGATGCTTATTCGTAGGGTACATACAAAAAGTCACACGTGACTCACTTTATTCCCCTAAAAAAGAAGTTTACAACCCATAGGGCAGTCATCCTTCACGCGACTTGGCTGGTTCAGGCTCTCGCCCATTGACCAATATTCCTCACTGCTGCCTCCCGTAGGAGTTTGGACCGTGTCTCAGTTCCAATGTGGGGGACCTTCCTCTCAGAACCCCTACCCATCGCTGACTTGGTAGGCCGTTACCCTACCAACTATCTAATGGGACGCATCCTCATCTGTAACCGATAAATCTTTAACTGAAAATTAATGCTGACTCTCAGTATTACCGGGTATTAATCTTTCTTTCAAAAGGCTATCCCCGAGTTACAGGTAGATTGGATACGCGTTACTCACCCGTGCGCCGGTCGTCAGCGGTATTGCTACCCTGCTACCCCTCGACTTGCATGTGTTAAGCCTGTCGCTAGCGTTCATCCTGAGCCAGGATCAAACTCTTCGTTGTAAAAATTTTACTTTTTGTTTTCTCTGCTCAGAACAATCATTTCCTTTATTTATTGCTAAATTGGACGGTTGAAATCAATAAGGTTCACACCTTATCAATCCCGCTCTTGTACTACTTGTTTATAATTTATTCAAAGATCGAATGTTTGCTTCCAAACTGAATCCCCGAAGGGAATCGGACGGCAAAGGTAACACCTTTTTTATTCCTGACAAAATACTTGCAACCTTTTTTTGAAAAACTTTCGAAGCAGGTAAGATGGCTTATCACCCTCTCAATACAGGAAAGAAGATCGGTTGCTTTCGTTCACCGGACCGCTGTCCTTAAAAGCGAGTGCAAAAGTACTCCCTTTTACTATATGCTCCAAATATATTTGCAACTTTATTTCAAGGGGTAACATGCGCTTTTAACTTAAAGGGCTGAAAGATTGATGATAAACAGGTGAAAGTTTTTTTACGCGAAGGGAAGAAAAGGTCACTCTGCTGCAGTAATGGCACGATTGAAGAGGGATAATGGGCATTCTTCGCTCTTAAGAAGACGGGGGATGTTAGGGGGGAAATTGACCTTTTGTGGTGAGAAAGGAGCAAATAGTTAGACGAAGGAAAGGCATAAGGTGTTGGGTGCTGTTCTTTGGGGATTGCGGGTCAGGTCCGCAATGACGGAAGGAATTACACGACGTTTGAGCTGATAAAGAAGGAGCCGGGAAGGGAAATGGAAGACGATTGCTCCACAAAGGCAGCGATTCGGGAACTGTGCGCTAAGGGATACTGCAGGGAAGTATAAGCGGTTTCTTCGGAAGAGCTAACGAAGCTGTCAGTTGACAGCTTTCAGGTTGTCAGTTGGCGGCTTTTAAGTTGTCAGTTGGCAGCTTTTAAGTTGTCAACTGACAGCTTCACTAGCTATTGAGGCACATTATGTTAGGCTGACGGGGAGAAATGCATAAGGTGCTGGATACTGTTCTTTGGAGATTGCGGGGCAGGCCCGCAATGACGGGGGAGGAAAAGGCATAAGGTGCGGAGGGCAGCACTTTGGGGATTGCGGGTCAGGCCCGCAATGACGGGAGAAGGAAGGATTGCGGGTCAGGCCCGCAATGACGAGGGAGAAAATGCAAAAAGATATGGGGGTGGAACCTGTCAGAATCTCACTTTTTATTGTAACTTTGCGAATAACTCCTAAAAAACAATAGGTATGAAAAGTTTAAAAGAAAGCATCGAACAACGGAGATCCATATATGCTATAAGCAATCAATCGCCGATCTCTGATACAGAATTGGAAGGTTTGGTACAATTTGCCGCCAAACACGTTCCATCAGCATTCAATTCACAATCAACGCGTATGGTATTATTACTAGGTGACAATCACAAGAAGTTATGGAATATAGCAAAAGATGCGTTGCGAAAGATCGTTCCCGAAGAAGCATTTGCGGCTACTGAGCAGAAAATAGACAGTTGCTTTGCAGCCGGCTATGGCACTGTGCTCTATTTTGAAGACCAGACAGTAGTCGAATCTTTGCAGAAAGCCTTTCCATTATATGCGGACAATTTCCCTGTCTGGTCACAACACACCTCTGCCATGCACCAGTTCGCCGTATGGAACCTCTTGGAAGCAGCAGGCTTTGGTGCTACTCTTCAGCATTACAACCCGCTGATTGTGGAAGAAGTGCGCAAGACATGGGATCTCCCCTCCAGTTGGACTTTGATTGCAGAGATGCCTTTTGGCACCCCACTTGCAGGTGCAGGAGAAAAAACATTTAATCCGATTGAAGACCGCGTGAAGATATTCAAGTAAAGAACGAAACGTTTTGTCCGAACTATTGGTATTAAGCCGAACAAGACATTAAATGATAAACTGATCGAAGAACTTATTGATTTTGATGTTATTGCGGCATAGAACTATTCGGAGTTTTGCCCGAACTATTGCAGGATATATCTGAGAGATAGCAAAAAATAGAAGAGCTGAACTTTATGTTTTGTCCAAACTAATGCCGGATATATCTGACAATAATAGAAGAACGTCCTTGCGTACAACCAGTACCTCAAGGACGTTCTTTCTTTTTCATCATTAAACTTGTTGAAGTGTGCTCTATGTGTCAATCGCACCACAAGGACGTTCTTTATCTTTCATCCGGGAGTAACAAAGAAACCCGAAAGGAATCCTCCATTCTACTTACAGCTCCTTAGCAAAGATCAGTTCGATGACATAATCAAGATCTGTCGGCACTTCTCCCAAGAAAAGCTTTATTCCAGTCTTATCCTGATAGATATTCAACTTCTTCTGATCTTTATACACTACTGCCTTTCTGAGTTTGTTGTCGACAATTGGAAGAAAAAGCTCTTTATCTCTCAGGTTCATGATATGCACATACAGTGTCTTCTCCTTTTGAGTCGTCACACCCCATTCCTGCGGTTTGATGATACCACCGCGTGTGCCATAGATCGTCGGACCGTATACGTCCATCCACTCTCCCATCTGCTCCAGTCTTTGCAAAGCAACAGTTGGCAGTTCGCCATCCGGTAGCGGACCGATATTCATCAGCAGATTGGCACCTTTTCCAGCAGCTTTCACAAGTAACTGTACAAGAGTATTGACCGACTTATAGCTGGTATCTCTCATGTTGTACCCCCATGACCCGTTCATCGTTTCACAGGTTTCCAAAGGCAGATGACCAACTTCCTGTCCGGACAGTCCCGCTTTATTTTCACCCGGAAGATCACGTTCAAAGAGTTGGATATCTTCACCTGGGAAAGGAGACACATGATGATTATTTGCCACCAGACAACCCGGCTGCAAACTATGAATCAAAGCATATTGTTTTTCCAGTTCCCAATTAAAATCCTTGTTCTGATCATGATCCCAATAGCCATCAAACCAGATTGCGCCCACCTCACCATAATTAGTAAGGAGCTCAGTCAACTGATTATTCATAAAATTATAGTAGGCGTTCCAATTCGGTCTAAGAGTACGTCCTGTGCCATGTCCGGTTCTCCCCAATGGATAATCATCGCGAAACCAATCCAGATGAGAATAATAAAAATGAATCTTGATGCCCTGTTTGTGACATTCATTCGCCAGTTCCTTTAAAATATCCCGTTTGAATGGAGTCGCATCAACGATGTTATAATCTGAATACTTTGTATCAAACATGGAAAAGCCTTCGTGGTGACGCGTCGTAAAACAGATATACTTGGCTCCGGAAGCTTTGATTGCGCTTACCCAGGCAGCAGCATCAAACCTGGAAGGGAAAAAACCATACGAAAGTTTGCTATACTCCCTGTAATTCAGATTCTTGTTGTTCATATTCCATTCACCATCAGCCATCATACTGTATAAACCCCAGTGAAGAAAGATGCCAAACTTATTATCTTCAAAGGTATTTCTTGCAGCCAGATTCGCCGGTGAGGGCTGATATGTAGTCTGAGCGTGAACTGTCACGCAACAAAATGCAAGCATTAAAGTCGCAAAGATTGTTTTTTTCATTATACTAAGATTTAATTATTTCAGGCAAATGTATGAATTATTCCGTAATATAGCACGACATCTTCTTCCTTTTGTCTGCCATAGCTACTTCTGCTTAACTGGAGGGCGGTTGGTCATCATAAACTGAAGAGTCCCTCCCTCCATTATTTCTTCCTGCGTAATAAAGTTACGATCCAATATCTTATTGTCAAGCATGACAAACTCCACATATTTATTCTCCTTCGAAAGATCTTCTGCAATGACTGTGAACTTCTTATTGTGAGGAAGGCTCAGTTCAAAGCGTTCCATCTGAGGCGCTCCCAGGATATACTCTCCTCCCACCGGATTGAGCGGATAGAAACCCATCGCACTAAACATGTACCAGGCAGACATCTGTCCGCAGTCATCATTGCCGCAAAGTCCGTCAGGCTTATTTTTATACTGTGTATCAAAGATCTCACGAATCAACTCCTGCGTGCGAGCCGGATATCCTGCCACACTAAACATATAAGGAATATGATGACTCGGTTCGTTGCCATGTGCATACTGTCCGATCAGTCCGGTGACATCAGACAAAGGGGAATCAAACAACGATGCTGAAAGAGAGAATAGTGAATCCAGCTTCTGCTTGAATAGCTCCGGCGAACTATACATAGCCATCAATCCTTTGACATCATGTTGTACATGCCAGGTGTATTGCCAGGCATTGCCTTCTGTATAATCACCCCCTTTGGACTCCGAATGAGCCAAAGAATAAGGATTGAAAGGTGCATACCACGAACTATCTGAAAGACGCGGACGCATCAGTCCGGTAGTCGGATCAAACATATTCTTGTAGTAAGAAGCCCGCTTTTCGAAGAGCTTCGCATCCTCCTCTTTACCTAGTTTGCGCGCCATGATAGCAGCCGCATAATTGTCAAAGCACGTCTCCAGAGTACGAGACACAGATTCTGTAGCTGTGAGGTCTGTCGGATAATAACCATATTTGTCCAGCACTTCCCATTGGGACTTCTCATGCGACGTAGTCAGGGACTTCTTGATAGCCTGATAAGCAGCTTCCGGATCAAATCCATTGAAACCCTTCAGATAAGCATCCACAATAACCGGTATGGCATGATCGCCAATCATACAGAAGTTTTCTTTCCCCCAAAGCGTCCAGATCGGCAGGAATCCCTGTCTGTCGGCATGAGCAATCATGCTATTGACAAACGGAGCTACCTTTTCCGGCACTAATATGGTGTATAGAGGATGGGCGGCACGATAGGTATCCCACAAGGAAAAGGTGGAGTAATACTCATTGCCCTTCGCGTGAGCAACCGAGTCGTCCACCCCGCGATACTGTCCATCCACATCCGCAATGTTGTTGGGCTGAATCAGCATATGATAAAAAGAGGTGTAGAAGTTCTCCTTCTGATCCCGTGTACCGGTCATCTGTACCCTTCTCAGATAATTATTCCATTCGAGCTGAGCAGTGCTCAGCGTACGGTCAAAGTTCCACGATGAGAGTTCACCTTCCATATTCTTGGCTGCACCTTCTTCACCGGTAGTCGAAAGAGCGACTTTCACTTTCAGATCGTCTCCCTTATTCAGATCAAAGGTAAAAACTACCCGTTTGCCTACCTCGCCTTCTTTCTGAGGTAACTCGATATAATCAGTCACCGGTTTGTCAAACTTCAGCACATACGCAAAAGAACGGTTGACCCACATGCTGCGTCGTGTCTCGCCCGTAAATGTATAAGCATCCTTCTTATTGATCGTAAACATACTGACACGCCCATGATATGACTGTTCGTTATTGACCAATCCGTGCTGAAAGTCCACCATCAAAGAAGTGGTGTCGTCTTTTGCATAGGTAAAGCGGTACATAGCGACATGAGCCGTCGCAGTAATCTCAGCAAACACATCCGGTTGATTCAGATGGACGGCATAGTAGCCAGGAGATGCTTTTTGTGAAGCACTATCATACGTACTTTTATAATCATCACGTACCCGTAGTCCACTCACCGGTTGAATAAGAATATCTCCCAGATCCATACATCCTGTTCCGTTCAGGTGCGTCTGTGAAAAGCCCCATATCAACGAATCTGTATAACGATAGCCCGAACAGTAATCCCATCCTATCGCATTGGTTTCCGGACTGGCTTGTATCAATCCAAACGGACGGCAAGCACCCGGAAACGTATGACCGGTAGCAGATCCTCCTATGAAAGGATTGACATATTGGATATAATTATCCCGTTCAGGAATCATGTCGCCACATGAAGAGAGGCATATTGAAGCGAGAAGCAGTAGCAATAGAAAGCTCAGTTTTTTGGTTCGCATGGTAGTTCATTTATTATCAGATGCGCAAACTTAACTAAAAGATGCCATATTCCGGCAAGAAAAGACCGAAAATTGCCCCTTATTTATACGAAAACAAAAGGCTGTGAGATCTTATACCTCACAGCCTTCCAGTCTTCCGTCATTGCAGGCTTCCGTCATCACAGCGTTCCAGACCTTCCGTCATTGCGGGCTTGACCCGCAATCTCCACACTGCTATTTGTTGGCAGGCGCCTCAACAGGCACATTAAAAAGATGCTTCGCATAATTATAACCCTGTGCCTCATAGATATCAATGAGACGGGGCAAGCGGGTAAGGAACTGTTCATAATTCTTCTTTTCAGGCTGCGTCCACTGTACCTCAGACATGGCTGCCATACGCGGCATTGCCATGTATTGAACCTGTTTGAAAGTAGGAATATACTCCGTCCAGATATTTGCCTGTGCTCCAAGAATGTATTTCTGCTGATCTGCAGTCAGCTCTTTCGGCACCGGTTCGTAACTATAAACCTTATCTACAGGGAGGAAACCACCAATTGCATCCGGTTCATTCTTAGTATCCTTCGATTGATAATGATCAAAGTAAGCATGAGAGTTGGGACTCATGACTACATCATGATTTTGCTGAGCGGCTTTGATTCCACCTTCTGTACCACGCCAAGACATCACAGTGGCATTAGGAGCCAGTCCGCCATCAAGTATCTCATCCCAACCGATGATACGACGTCCTTTGCTGTTAAGAAACTTTTCCACACGGGTGGTAAAATAGCTCTGCAGACGAGCCTCTGCACTATGCCCGTCTTTTGCTTCCAGACCTTCCGCTTTGATGCGAGCCTGACAAGCCGGACAAGCAGCCCAGCGTACTTTTGGAGCCTCATCGCCTCCAATATGAATATACTTGGAAGGGAAAAGTTCGAGTACTTCGGATAAGACTCCCTCAATAAATTCAAATGTACTTTCCTTTCCTAAACATAATACATCGTCGGCTACTCCCCATACTTTCAGCACCTCATACGGACCACCAGTACAACCAAGATAAGGATAAGCAGTCAATGCTGCAACCATATGACCCGGCATATCTATTTCCGGAATGATTGTGACATAACGTTGTTGTGCATACGCCACGATGTCGCGGATCTGATTCTGTGTGTAAAAGCCTTTGTGAGGAACGCCATCATATTTACCACTGTTGTGACCAATGACAGTCTCACTCCGCACCGAGCCAATCTCTGTCAGACGAGGATATTTCTTTATCTCAATACGCCATCCCTGATCTTCTGTAAGATGCCAGTGAAGAGTATTCTGATTGTGCAAAGCCATCATATCAATAAAAGTTTTCACTTCCTCCACAGTCATGAAGTGACGGCATACATCCAGCATCATACCTCGGTAGCCAAAACGTGGTTGATCATTGATTTCAACCGATGGCATGGTAACAAAAGTCGCTGGAGAAGAAGGCAATGACTTGCGGATCGTCTGTATTCCATAGAAGCTTCCTGCTTCTGATGCACCTTTAATACGGACAGCATCTTCTGCAACCTTTATCTGATAAGCTTCTTTGTTGTCCGAAACCAGTCCGGTGCTCAATGCAATTACATTGGATCCACTCTCTCCGGCCTTCACTTTCAACTTCAGTCCGACAGCGCTCTGTATGTATTGAGCCAGAAACTCCGCGTTCTTTTTCAACAGATCATTACCAGGGGTGTACAAGATCTTTGTTTTCTTGTTCAAGGTGAAAGCCTTTTCCTGGTATTTCACGATCTTTTGCGGCAAAGGAATCACCTGATAGTTTGCTACATTTCTTCCATAAACAGCGGAAGAACAAAGTACTACTACAACCATAGGAAGCAGTAGTTTCTTAAATAAATTCATAAAAGTAAGTATTAAAAGTATTATAAATGGTGCTCAATTAAAAGATAGCAATCTCATCCAAGAAGAGAAAAGAAGGTGCTCCTTTATCCTGATGCCAGTCCGGCAATACCGGAGTACGCTTTACCACAACCTTGACAAAGTGCGTTTTCACCGGATAAAAGCTCAGCTCATAGTCATATATCTTGTCGGGATCTTGCTTTGTCACTTCGGGGATCTTCTTAGACATTATCTCTTTAAAGTTCGTTCCATCCTCCGATGAGAAAACAGCAAAAGAAGAAGGCCCCATGATCCAGGCATCTTTCATTACAATGGCTGATATCTGAATGTTATATATCTCAGTCTCAACCTTCAAATCGAAAACAGCTTCGGCATCAGAAGATTGAAAACCGATCCATCGTCCTGATTTGTAGTTTAAGTCACCCTTTAAACCATCATTCAAGACTTGTGCAATATTCTTTGTATATCCTCCGATTGGTTTTTGAAGAAGTGTGATTGGCTTCAAACTTGCTTTGTTCAATCTGATCCTCTCGGTAAATACCCTGTTATTTCCGGAAGAACAAATGAGAACAGCAGAAAGATCAGCATAACCTCCTATGGTAAACATTCCATTGTATTTTGTAGAAGAGCGGGTCGGTATCGATCCGTTCAATGTATAATAAATGTCGCCTGCTATCTGTGACTTGAAAGTCACCTCTACCGTTCCCTGTTCTGCATTCGGTTTTATCTCCGCTTGCACATCAAAAAGATTCTTGGCATAATTATATCCTATGGCAAAATAAAGATCAATCAAATGAGGCAAACGCGTTAGAAAATCACCGTAATTCTTCTTTTTCGGCATTGTCCACTGCACCTCACTCATTGCCGCAATGCGCGGCATAACCATATACTCTACCTGTTTGAAGTCCTTCATATACTCTGTCCATACATTGGCTTGAACTCCGATAATATGCTTTTTTTCTTCAGGAGTCAGTACATCAGGTATCGGTTCAAAGCCATACACATTTTCTATTGGCAGATAGCCACCGATTGCTTCCGGCTCGTTAATGGTGTCCAACGATTGATAGTGATCAAAGTAAGCAACCGTATTGGGGGTCATAATCACGTCATGTTTTTGCTGAGCTGCAATTATCCCGTTATCTATATCTGTCCATGCCATCACAGTAGCATTAGGAGCCAATCCTCCTTCCAAAATCTCATCCCATCCAATGATACGACGGCCTTTTCCATTCAGAAACTTTTCTACACGCGTTATGAAATAACTCTGCAACTTATCTTCCGCACTGTGATTTTCATCGGTTATCAAGCCTTCTGCTTTTATACGTGCCTGGCAAGATGGACATTGAGCCCAACGTTCTTTCGGGCACTCATCACCTCCGATATGGATCAATTTAGAGGGGAATAAGTCTATGACCTCAGATAATACCCCTTCAACAAAATCAAACGTGCTTTCTTTTCCCGGACAGAGTACATCATTGGCAATTCCCCATTTCTTCATTACTTCATAAGGTCCACCAGTACAGCCAAGTACAGGATAAGAAGCCAATGCAGCTAACATGTGTCCCGGCATATCTATCTCAGGAATGACAGTAATATAACGCTCCTGTGCATACGCCACGATATCACGGATCTGCTCCTGAGTATAAAATCCTTCTTGAGGAGTGTCATCATATTTGTTCGTGTTGTGACCGATTACAGTCTCGCTCCGTTTCGAGCCGATCTCTGTAAGTCGAGGGTAACTCTTGATTTCAATGCGCCAACCCTGATCATCAGTGAGATGCCAGTGAAAAACATTTTGATTATGCAGAGCCAGTATATCGAGATATTCTTTCACCTCATTGACTGTCATGAAGTGACGACTCACATCCAGCATCATACCTCTGTAACTGAAACGTGGATAGTCATTGATCTCCACACCAGGTAGTATCAGAGCAGAAGAGTTGATTGAAGAAGGCAGTGACTTACGGAGTGTTTGTATCCCATAGAAGTTACCGGCCTCGGAAGCTCCTTTGATTGTCACACCTTTTTCAGACACATTCAACTGGTAGGCCTCCTTGTTCGCCGACTTCAACCCCGTGCTGAGTATAATGGCATTGGAAGCACTATCTCCTTCTGCAACCTTCAACTCAAGACCGGCAGCTTTGAGGTAACCAGCAAGAAACTCCGCATTCTTCTTCAGGAGTTTGTTACCTGGAGTGTACAAAATATAAGTATTGCTGCTGAGTGTAAATACACTTCCCTCCGATTGGATAATCTCCTGCGGTAAAGGGATTGTTTCATAATTGACTTGCACCTTATCAGCACAAGAAGAGCAGATAAAAACTGCGACAGATAGCAATGATAGTTCCTTTAATAAGTTCATAAGATGAATGTATTATATTCTTATTGATAGGTTTCACGCAAATGATGAAGAGTCACGCCCACTTTACTGGAAGCTGATAGTTGAGGAGAGGTTATGATCACCTCTTTCTCTTCGCCCGGGAGGAGGTCAAAGAAGTTGTCGCTGAACCGTGCACCCTGCACCGGAATCTCTATAAAGAGATCCTTTACCAGTTTGTCGGTCTTCAACGTAAGGGTATATTTTCCATCTTCGTATTTCAGCTCTTTGGAGATAGTAGGAACAGGTAATTCCATCTCTTTTGGATTGCAAAAGAAGAATATGCGCCGTGTCAGCTCTTTTCCATTCAAGTCAGTTACAACTGCTTCCAAACAACTGTTCTTCTTCTGATCTTCGTTGAGCCAGGATTCGACAGGATATTCAGCGAACAGTGTTGAGGTATTTGCCGGAATAGTCAATGGCATTTTCTCTTCATTCAACACCTTTCCGTCAAAGCTTATCAGTCGGAGACGGCACTTTGTCTCAGTATTTTGCAGTTTATCTGTTAGCACAAAGAACTTTAGTGCTCCATCCTTCTCCATTAAACTGAGAGCAGGCGATGCAAAAGCCCGTTGAGCCTGGTATTGTAATGCTTTCCAATTGCCATAGTAGTCAATGCTGGACCAGGAAACAACCGGCCAGCAGTCGTTGAGCTGCCAATAAACAGTACCCATGCAATAGGGACGATTGCGGCGTTGTGCGTCAAAACCCATTCGCATACCCATTCCCTGCATCACTAACCCGACATAGACAAAGTCCTCAAACTTCTTTGGAACACGATAATACATTTCCATATATTGACGGATAGCTGTATTACCAATATAACTTTTCTGGTGCACTTTCATCACCTCCGATTCCAGTTCGTAATCGGCAGGAGTAGCAAAAGTCGCAATGGTCTTCATCTCCGGAAAAGCCTGGAAACCAAACTCACTTGAGAAACGGTTCTTACGTTGTTCAAAAGCCTCAAAAGGCATCCGTCCATGCCATACTCCCCAGTCATGAACATCGCGAATACCAAACAAATCAGGTCTGCCCCAGTTTGCCACATACGGCGAACCATGTACATAGTATTTGCTTGAATCAAGTTCCATCACTTTAGCGGGCAACAATCCACGGAAAAGACGGTCATATCCTTTTAAGAAGCCTTGCATTACACTGTCACTGTAGTGATAAGTGGCTTGCAGTCCCCAATATTTCAGAGCTTCCAGTATTTCATTGTTACCGCACCACATTGCAAGGGAGGCATGATTGCGCAAGCGACGAATATTATAATCAGCTTCCGCTGACACCTTACTCAGAAAAGCAGAATCTGTTGGATACGGCGAACAGGCAAACATGAAGTCCTGCCAGACCAGAATACCATGTTCATCCGCTTCATTATAAAAGCGGTTATCTTCGTAGACACCACCACCCCACACACGGACCAGATTCATATTGGAAGCCTGAATATCATCGAAGGTACGATGATAGATGGAATCCGTGACACGAGGTAAGAGCAGGTCATTGGGGATATAATTGGCACCTTTAGCATACATAGGCTTCCCGTTCACCTTGAAATAGAATGACTCACCGTTGCTGTCTTTTTCGGCAATCACCTCAATACTACGCAACCCGATGCGTTCTTTTGCAGAAGCGATAGTATGAGTCAGGAGAGAAACTGTAGCCGTAAAATCATATAAAGCAGGCGTTCCCCATCCATTGGGCATCCATCTTTCCGGGTCAGCAATCTCCATTGGGAGTGTGACTTTATTCTCTCCTTTTTTCAACCAGACCGGTTTGGAAACGATGATCTCTTTCTCATTTCGAACAGCTTTAACCGTAATGTTTGCCGGCATATTCTTCAATGAATGGATCGTAATCTCATTGCTCACCCTTGCCTGTTTCTCTCCGACAGACAACTGATTGACGTAAAAGTCTTCTATTCTGGCTGTATCATAAAAAGTAAGTGATACCGGACGCCAGATTCCACTCGTCACCATCCTCAGACCCCAGTCCCATCCAAAATGATAAGGAGCCTTGCGGGAATAGACACTCAGATGCTTATCACTATGATCATTATCAGCCGGATACTCAAAGCCATTGGCTTCATATTGCGGCATCACATACGTAATCGGTGAATGGAAATAGAGACGGAGTTTATTCGTACCTTCCTTTAAGAAGTGGCGCACCGAAAGGGAATATCCAACAAACATATTATCAGAGCGAAGTATCAATGAGTCATTCAGATACACGTCGGCATAGGTATCCAGTCCTTCGAAAGTAAGCAGTGCATCCCCTCGTTTCAATTGCGAAGATGTGACGTCAAACTGAGTCTGATAGATCCAGTCTTCATTTTCCACCCATTGAATTGCTTTTTCATTCGTTCCGATATTGGGATCCGGTATGAGTTTGTGTGCCAGTAAGTCCTGATGGACTGTTCCCGGGACTACCGCATCGCGCCACTCGTTTCCTGATGATTGCTTAAATTGCCAACCGCTGTGCAGTACAATAGTATCCGGCTTCTTCGAACAGGAGATGCCGATCAAAATCAAAGTGAAAAATGCACTAACCTTCAGTAGAGTGAAATGCTTTTCAAGTAAAGAATATTTCATAGCGCTTTCATTTTCAATAGACTTCGGCAAAGATATATAAATTTACGGTTTACTACTATATCTCCGGGACGATATGTATACAAAGAGCCCAATAGCTCGCAAGAATGTAAGCAAAACAGGAGCGAGCAAGTAAACCCTGTTAGAGCCCAACTGCCACACAGCATATTGTGTGGCATGGCTTGGTGCACTTGGTGCATTGAAATCAAGGGTTCCACCCTTTTGCACAATGAAAATAAAAAAATAAATATTTCAAAGGCTTGTTTCATGGAAGTCTTAGGCTTTATTGATGGGAGGTTCTGTTTATTCTTTCCAATGAATAGTGCGGATAATCGGGTTGGCATCATCAGCCAATGGTTCTATTAAGCGTTGGAATTTTCCCTCTTGATCTTTTAGCTTTGCCTCCACTCCTTCGGAGAAGAATCCTTTGTATACCTCTTCGTCATTTTTCAGATCCTCAACAGAAAGGCAATAAATATCTTTGCGAGTCATAATATTCGGCCCACCATCCAAATCATTCACAATATAGTTTGTGTAATAGGTGACACTACCATCCTTCAAGTCGCACAACACCCAATAATTAACCCGATCATTTTGAGAAACATAAGGAGGTTCTAGTCTGTATTCATCTATGGAAGAATAATATCGCACATATAACAGAAGCTTGTCTTTTAAAACAGTCATTACCAACACTAATGGTTGAAGTAGAAAAGAGGTTCCATTGTTATAGTAGTCCTCTATGACGTATTTGTTTTTTGGTATTATCAGACATAAAGGGCGCACTTCCTTGCCCCGTGCCTCAAATACAGTATCACAGTCTAAAATACCAAATCTGTAATAGGCATCAGATGAAGAGGGTGGAGATACTGTTGACATTCCTAACTGATTACATCCTGATTCTTTGTTTTTATCCCATAGTTCTTGCAAATACTTTTTCTTCTCCTCTATTTGTGTTTTGCTCATTCTATCAGTATTGACTTTCACATTGTTGAGCCCGTCAATGATATCAATTTTATAGGAATTTTCATCATAAACATAAATCAGGTGATTATAAACCATGCGTATAGGATCATACAAGTATTTTCCTTTCAAACTCTTTACATACCTTCCATTTTCATCGTATACGACTACACGGTCATCGGATGAGTAGCAATAAACCCAATTATTTATAGCATCAACCCGAAAGAAGTCATTCCTTGGCGGGTAAAGATATTCCTCAGGGCCTTTACCTAAATTACCAACTTGATGCATATACTTTCCATCTTTATTAAAGCAAAGAATCTTGTTATTGGTAGCAGTGTAAAACCGGTCTCCATACTGAACGCCATCCTTTGTCAATGTCTCCTTCGTTGTCTCCAACGCTACATAACTCACGCTGTCCGCCAGTTCAGATAGCAGCAGCGGTTCAACACTTGAAGGGGGAGCATTCAGATGGAAAGTTACGAGTCCTTTTTGACTATCGGCATTTGTCGAATCCGCTGTCTTCTTTCCACCGCAGGCAACAAGTGTCAGGGTAAGCAGTAGCAGGATGTGTTGGTGGTACTTAATGTGTTTCATTCTTCAAGTATTTTTATGTTTATTCTTTCCAGTAGAAAGTTCGGATAATCGGGTTAGCATCATCAGACAATGGTTCTAACAGGCGTTGGAACTTTCCTTCCTGATCTTTCAATTTGGCTTTTACACCTTCGGTAAAGTAGCTGTTGTATATTTCTGTATCATTCTTCAGGTCTTCGACGGAGAGGCAATTAATATCCTCATTACCAGAATTAGGAACTAAAATATTGGGGCCACCATCCAAATCATTAACGATATAGTCTGCATAGTATGTCGTTTTTCCTGTTTTCATATCACATAACATCCAATAATTGGTCTTGTTCTCAATCGAAGTATAATAGCGAATATATAAAAGTATTTTATTCTTTAAAACATGCATTCTCAAGATTAATGGTTGATGTAACATTTCTTCTTCTGTATCTTCATAAAAATCAGCATAAACATACTTATTCTCTGGGCTAAACAAACAATATGGACGAATTTCATTGTTATATGCTTCAAAAACGGTATCAGAACAAAGAACATTCCACATGAAGAAGGCATCTTTCGATGTATAAGTAACTCCGCCTAGTCCGGGTGCAGCGTAACCATTTATTTCTTTATATTTTTCATCCTGTGCATTCCAATATTGAATTACTTGACTGCTAACCCTATTAATACATTTTATTTTATCAGTACGGGTATCTATGATGTATATGGAATCACGAGTATAAATGCAAGCATCTTTATTATAGACTAAGGACATAATAGTATAGTCCTTTCCTGTTAATGATTTTACATATCTCCCGTTTTCATCGTAGACAATAATTATTCTGCCGCTTGAGTAACAATAGACCCAATTAGTCGTTATATCAACTCTGACTTTTCGGTTGTCGTTGCTCGGCCACATATATTCTTCCGGTCCTTGACCACATTTACCAACCTGATGTAGAAGATATCCATTATTGTCAAAACAGAATATATTCTTGTTGACAATCGTATAGAATCGATCTCCATACTGGACACCATCTTTTGTTAATGTCTCCTTCGTTGTTTCCAACGCTACATAACTCACGCTATCCGCTATTTCAGATAGCAGCAGCGGTTCAACAGTTGAGGGCGGAGCATTCAGATGGAAAGTGACGAGTCCGTTTTGACTATCGGCATTTGCTGAATCAGCTGACTTCTTTCCTCCGCAGGCAATAAGTGTCAGGGTAAGCAGTAGCAGGATGTGTTGGTGGTAGCTAGTGTATTTCATTCTTCAAGTATTTTTATGTTTATTCTTTCCAGTGAATAGTGCGGATGATTGGGTTGGCATCATCAACCAACGGTTCTAATAGGCGCTGGAATTTGCCTTCCTGGTCCTTTAGCTTTGCTTCCACACCTTCGGTAAAATAGCTGTTGTATATCTCTTCATCGTTTTTCAGGTCCTCAACTGAGAGGCTATAAATATCATTGCTAGCCAAAATATTTGGTCCTCCATCTAAGTCATTTATAATAGAGTTTGTGTGGTATGTCACATTGCCATCTTTTAAGTTGCACACAACCCAGTAATTATAATCTTCAGATGGAATGTATTGTACATACAAGAGAAGTTTATCTTTAAATACATACATTCCAAGAATGAGTGGTTGATTCTTTCTATTCACGATCTCTCCTTCATTGACAAATAAATTTTTTAATTCATATTTATTTATCGGGCATAACAGACAAAAAGGAGAGACTTTACCCTCATGTGCCGTATATACTGTATCATGCTCAAATATATTCCATTCATAATATGTATCTTTAGTCTGATATGAAACGGGCTGCATTTCTCGCAAAATATACATTTCTTTATTCATTTTACTATACCCTTGAATCTCATCCATCAATTTCTTATTCCATTCTTTTACGAACTCTTTACTGAATCTGTCAATATTCACTTTTTTGTTTGTTCGCTCATCTATAATGGTAATCGGATTTAACATTACAGCCTCAGCCCCGAAATATATGAGATGGTTATAGACTAATTTACAAGCATAATTATGAAATTCGCCTGTCAAAGTCTTTACATACTTCCCATTTTCATCATAGATGAGTGTGCGATGATCTGTTGAAAAACAATAGACCCAATTATTTGTAACATCAACCCTAAAGGTATTGAGATAATTGCGAGACATAACATACTCCTGTGGACCTCTTCCTACTTGACCAACCTGATGCAAAAACTTTCCAGTCTTATCAAAGCAAAGGATATTACTTTCAAAACAGCAATAATACCGATCTCCATACTGAACACCATCTTTTGTTAATGTCTCCTTCGTTGTTTCTAACGCCACATAACTCACGCTGTCGGCCAGTTCGGAGAGTAGCAGCGGTTCAACAGTTGAAGGGGGAGCATTCAGATGGAAAGTTACGAGTCCTTTTTGACTATCGGCATTTGTCGAATCCGCTGTCTTCTTTCCACCGCAGGCAACAAGTGTCAGGGTAAGCAGTAGCAAGATGTGTTGGTGGTACCTAATATGTTTCATTCTTCAAGTATTTTTATGTTTATTCTTTCCAGTGAATAGTGCGGATGATAGGATTGGCATCATCAGCCAATGGTTCTAATAGCCGCTGGAACTTTCCTTCTTGATCTTTTAGCTTTGCTTGTATGCCTTCAGTGAAGTAGCTGTTGTATATCTCTTCATCATTTTTGAGATCTTCGACCGATAGGCTATAGATATCTTCATTACCAGAATTAGGAAATAAAATATTGGGGCCACCATCCAAATCATTAACGATATAGTCTGCATAGTATGTCGTTTTTCCTGTTTTCATATCACATAACATCAAATAATTAGTCTTGTTCTCAATCGAAGTATAATAGCGGATATATAAAAGTATTATATTCTTTAAAACATACATTCTCAAGATTAATGGTTGGTCTAACATTGCTTCTTCTGTATCTTCGTAAAAATCTTCATAAACATATTTATTCTCTGGGCTTAACAAACAATAAGGACGAATTTCGTTGTTATATGCTTCAAAAACGGTATCAGAACGAAGAACATCCCACATGAAGAAGGCATCTTTCGATGTATAAGTAACTCCGAATAGTCCAGGTGCAAAGTAGCGATTTATTTCTTTATGTTTTTCATCCTGTGCATTCCAATATTGAATTACTTGACTACTAACCCTATTGATACCTACTATTTTATCAGTACGGGTATCTATGATGTATATGGAATCACGAGCATAAATGCAAGCATTGCGATTATAGATTATGGACATAAAATTATAGTCCTTTCCTGTTAATGATTTTACATATTTCCCGTTTTCATCGTAGACAATAATTATTCTGCCGCTTGAGTAACAATAGACCCAATTAGTCGTTATATCAACTCTGACTTTTCGGTTGTCGTTGCTCGGCCACATATATTCTTCCGGTCCTTGACCACATTTACCAACCTGATGTAGAAGATATCCATTATTGTCAAAACAGAATATATTCTTGTTGACAATCGTATAGAATCGATCTCCATACTGGACACCATCTTTTGTTAATGTCTCCTTCGTTGTTTCCAACGCTACATAACTCACGCTATCCGCTATTTCAGATAGCAGCAGCGGTTCAACAGTTGAGGGCGGAGCATTCAGATGGAAAGTGACGAGTCCGTTTTGACTATCGGCATTTGCTGAATCAGCTGACTTCTTTCCTCCGCAGGCAATAAGTGTCAGGGTAAGCAGTAGCAGGATGTGTTGGTGGTAGCTAGTGTATTTCATTCTTCAAGTATTTTTATGTTTATTCTTTCCAGTGAATAGTGCGGATGATTGGGTTGGCATCATCAGCCAATGGTTCAAATAAACGCTGGAATTTGCCCTCTTGATCTTTTAGCTTTGCCTCCACTCCTTCAGTGAAGAATCCTTTGTATACCTCTTCGTCATTTTTTAGATCCTCAACAGAGAGGCAATAGATGTTTTTGCGAGTTACAATATTCGGCCCACTATCCAAATCATTCACAATATAATTTGTATAATATGTAACACTACCATCCTTCAAGTCGCACAACACCCAATAATTAACCCGATCACTTTGAGAAATATAAAGAGGTTCTGGTTTGCATTGATCCATGGAAGAATAATATCGCACATATAAGAGAAGTTTGTCTTTTAAAACATGCATTACCAACACTAATGGTCGAAGTAGAAAAGAATATGCATTATTATACTTATCCTCCGGGACGTATTTGTTTTTTTGTATTATCAGACATAATGGGCGCACTTCCTTGCCCCGTGCCTCAAATACTGTATCACAGTCTAAAACACCAAATCTGTAATAGGCATCAGACGAAGAGGGTGGAGATACTGTTGACATCCCCAACTGATTCTGTCCCGGTACTTTGTTTTTATCTCTTAGTTCTTTCAAATACTTTTTCTTCTCATCAATTTGTGTTTTGCTCATTCTATCAGTATTCACTTTCTCATTGTTGAGCCCATCGATAATATCTATTTTATAGGTGTCTTCATCATAAACATAAATCAGATTATTATAAACCATACGAATAGGATCATGCACTTGTTTTCCTTTCAAACGCTTTACATACCTTCCATTTTCATCGTAAACGACTGCACCATCGGATGAGTGGCAGTATACCCAATTATTTATAGCATCGACCCGAAAGAACTCATTCCTTGGCCAGGGATTATACTCCTCAGGACCTTTGCCGAAATTACCAACTTGATGCATATACTTTCCATCTTTATTAAAGCAAAGAATCTTGTTATTGGTAGCAGTGTAAAACCGGTCTCCATACTGAACACCATCTTGTGTCAATGTCTCTTTTGTTGTTTCCAAAGCCACGTAACTCACACTGTCCGCTAGTTCGGATAGCAGCAGCGGCTCAACAGTTGAAGGGGGAGCATTCAGATGGAAAGTGACGAGTCCTTTTTGACTATCGGCATTTGCTGAATCAGCTGATTTCTTTCCACCGCAGGCGAAAAGTGTCAGAGTGAGCAGAAGCAGGATGTATTGGTGGTAGCTAATGTGTTTCATTCTTCAAGTGTTTTTATGTTTATTCTTTCCAGTAGAAAGTTCGGATAATCGGGTTGGCATCATCAGCCAATGGTTTTAATAGGCGTTGGAACTTTCCTTCTTGATCTTTTAGCTTTGCTTGTATGCCTTCAGTGAAGTAGCTGTTGTATATCTCTTCATCATTTTTGAAATCTTCGACCGATAGGCTATAGATATCTTCATTACCAGAATTAGGAAATAAAATATTGGGGCCACCATCCAAATCATTAACGATATAGTCTGCATAGCATGTCGTTTTTCCTGTTTTCATATCACATAACATCAAATAATTAGTCTTGTTCTCAATCGAAGTATAATAGCGGATATATAAAAGTATTTTATTCTTTAAAACATACATTCTCAAGATTAATGGTTGGTCTAACATTGCTTCTTCTGTATCTTCGTATATATCAGCATAAACATATTTATTCTCTGGGCTTAACAAACAATATGGACGAATTTCATTGTTATATGCTTCTAAAACGGTATCAGAACGAAGAACATCCCACATGAAGAAGGCATCTTTCGATGTATAAGTAACTCCGAATAGTCCAGGTGCAAAGTAAGCATTTATTTCTTTATGTTTTTCATCCTGTGCATTCCAATATTGAATTACTTGACTACTAACCCTATTGATACCTACTATTTTATCAGTACGGGTATCTATGATGTATATGGAATCACGAGCATAAATGCAAGCATTGCGATTATAGATTATGGACATATAATTATAGTCCTTTCCTGTTAAAGATTTTACATATTTCCCGTTTTCATCGTAAACAATAATCATTTGGCTTAATGAGTAACAATAGACCCAATTAGTCGTTATATCAACTCTGAAATATCGGTAGTCGTTGCTAGACCAAATATATTCTTCCGGTCCTTGACCACATTTACCAACCTGATGTAGAAGTTTCCCATTATTGTCAAAACAGAATATGTTTTTGTTGACAATCGTATAGAATCGATCTCCATACTGGACACCATCTTTTGTCAATGTCTCCTTCGTTGTCTCCAACGCAACGTAGCTCACACTATCCGCCAGTTCGGATAGTAGCAGCGGTTCAACTTTTGAAGGGGGAGCATTCAGATGGAAAGTTACGAGTCCTTTTTGACTATCGACATTTGCCGAATCAGCTGACTTCTTTCCTCCGCAGGCAACAAGTGTCAGGGTAAGCAGTAGCAGGATGTGTTGGTGGTAGCTAGTGTATTTCATTCTTCAAGTATTTTTATGTTTATTCTTTCCAGTGAAAGGTTCGGATGATCGGATTGGCATCATCAGCCAATGGCTCGAAGAGGCGTTGGAACTTTCCTTCCTGATCTTTCAGCTTTGCTTCAACATTTGGAGTAAAGTAGCTGTTGTATATTTCTTCATCGTTCTTCAGATCTTCAACAGAAATATTACTCATCATATTATATCTGCACATAACATTAGGTCCACCATCTAAGTCGTTTATGATATAATAGGGATGATATGTCACACTTCCATTTTTCAAGTCACAGACAACCAAATACATACAATTCGTTTCATGCTTATTTCTATAGGCATTAACATCATCAATTGATTTGAAGTATGCTACAAACAAGAGAAGCTTATTATTGCAAACCTCCATATCGAAAATTAGCGGTTGAAGAAGAAATGCTTTGCTATCATTATTATACAGATCATCCATTGTATATTTGTTTTCAGGAATTATCCGACAAAGAGGCTTTACTTCTTTTCCCTTCGCCATCATAACGGTGTCGTAGAAAACATTCCAAGAGTAGAATGCGTCTTTAGATATTTTGTATATAGGCATTATCCCTCCAGAATAGGCTATTCTGCCGTCAGGATGTTTTTGATTCTGTTCTCTCCAGAACGTCATGTTCTTTTCTATTGCTTCTTTATTGTTCGTCATACGTTGGTTGGTGCGAAAGTCAACGATTTCTATCGCAGGATTAGTAGTCGGAACAAAATAAGCCAGTTCATTATATATAAATTCAGGAAAGAAATCCCATCCTTTTTCTCTCTTGATGCTCTTAACGAATTTCCCGTTTTCATCATAAACCTGTGTTTTTTCATTCGAATCACAATAGGCCCAATTAGTTATAGGATCAGGGCGGCATGAAATCCACAGATACTCCTCTGGACCATTTCCTCTCCTGCCTATCTGATGCAAGTATTTTCCGCTTTTGTCAAAGCAAATAAGTCTATCTTCATTTGCAGAAACAGAAACAGAATAGTAGCGTTCCCCATACACACGGGCATAACTTATCAATGACTCCTTTGTTGTCTCCAACGCCACATAGCTTACACTGTCCGCTAGTTCGGATAACAGTAGTGGCTCGACACTTGAAGGTGGGGCATTCAGATGGAAAGTGACGAGTCCGTTTTGAATATCCGCATTTGTCGAATCCGCTGACTTCTTTCCGCCACATGCATAAAGCGTCAAGGTGAGCAGTAGTAGGATGTGTTGGTTGTACCTAATGTGTTTCATTCTTCAAGTATTTTTATGTTTATTCTTTCCAGTGAATAGTTCGAATGATTGGGTTAGCATCATCTGCCAATGGTTCGAAAAGCCGCTGGAACTTTCCTTCTTGATCTTTTAGCTTTGCCTCCACTCCTTCGGAGAAGTAACTGTTGTATATCTCTTTATCGTTTTTGAGGTCTTCGACGGAGAGGCAATTGATATCCTTCTTGTTAACTAAGATATTGGGACCTCCATCCAGATCATTCACGATATTATATGAATGATACGTAACACTTCCATCATTAAAGTTGCACACAACCCAGTATAAGTTTTCTTTTTTATCCACAAAACAGTCCTTCTCCGAAGTAGTATATTGTACACATAAGAGAAGCTTCTCTTTAAACACTTGCATTCTTAGTACCAGTGGTTGGTAAACCATTGATTTAGCAGGATCTGTATATTGATCTTCATATTTATATTTATTCTGAGTGTTTAACAGACAGAAAGGACGAAATTCCTTGTTTTGTGCTACAAATACAGTATCAGAATAATATACATACTGTAAGTAGTATGCATCTTTAGAGGAATAACTTTTCAGAGAGTTTCCCGGTAGATAGCTTATCTGCTTGTCATAATTCTCTTGGTGGATAATCTTAATTTCTTTTAATATTTCATCGTTCGCCATCTTGATATTTATTACCTGATTGGTACGCATGTCAATTACATAAGAAGTATCTAGTTGATATAAATAGGCAATGTTGTCATATACCATTGTAACAGTTCTTTTATGAAGTTGATCCGAACTCCGGCTACTCAGATATTTCCCATTTTCATCATATATGAGATATTTCCCTCCCATAACTCTGATATAGACCCAATTTGTAGTGATATCCACGTTAAAAGCCCAATATTCGTTCCCATACCAGATATATTCGTCCGGTCCTTGACCGCGTCTACCAAACTGATGCAAGTACTTTCCATTTTTGTCAAAGCAACATAAACACTGATTAATAATGCTGTAAAACCGGTCTCCATACTGAACGCCATCTTTTGTCAATGTCTCTTTTGTTGTTTCCAAAGCCACGTAACTCACACTATCCGCCAGTTCGGATAGTAGCAGCGGTTCAACTTTTGAAGGGGGAGCATTCAGATGGAAGGTGACGAGTCCTTTTTGACTATCGGCATTTGCTGAATCAGCTGACTTCTTTCCTCCGCAGGCAACAAGTGTCAGGGTAAGCAGTAGCAGGATGTGTTGGTGGTAGCTAGTGTATTTCATTCTTCAAGTATTTTTATGTTTATTCTTTCCAGTGAATAGTGCGGATAATCGGGTTGGCATCATTAGCCAATGGTTCAAGAAGACGTTGGAACTTTCCTTCCTGATCCTTTAACTTGGCTTTTACACCTGGGGTAAAATAGCTGTTGTATATCTCTTTATCGTTTTTGAGGTCTTCGACGGAGAGATTACTCATCATATTATGGATTCTCGTAACATTAGGTCCTCCATCCAAGTCGTTTATGATATAATAGGGATGATATGTTACACTTCCATTTTTTAAGTCACAGACAACCCAATACATATAGTTCGTCCCATGCCGATTTCTATAGGCACTATAATCATCAATTGATTTGAGGTATACTACATACAAGAGAAGCTTATTATTGCATACCTCCATATCGATAATTAGCGGTTGAAGAAGAAATGCTTTGCTATCTTTATTAAACAGATCATCGATTGTATATTTGTTTTCAGGAATTATCCGACAAAGAGGTTTAACTTCTTTTCCCTTCGCCATCATAACGGTATCGAAAAAAACACTCCAACAGTAGAATACGTCTTTAGAAATTTTGGATAAAGTCTCTGTCCCTCCAGAATAAGATATTCTGTCTGAATGTTTTTTATACAGTTCTGTCCAGAACGTCATGTTCTTTTCTATTGCTACTTTATTGTTCGTTATACGTTGGTTAGTACGAAAGTCAACAATTTCTATCGCAGGATTATCAGTAGGAATAAAATAAGCCAAGTCATTATATACATATCTAGGAAGGAAATCCCATTCCTTATCTTTCTTGATGCTCTTAACGAATTTCCCGTTTTCATCGTAAACCTGTATTTTTTCAGTCGATTGAAAATAGGCCCAATTAGTTATAGGGTCTGGGCGGCATGAAATCCACTGATACTCCTCGGGACCATTTCCTTTTCTGCCTATCTGATGCAAGTCTTTTCCACTTTTGTCAAAGCAAATAAGTCTGTCTTCTTCTCCATTTCTAATAACAGAATAGTAGCGTTCTCCAAACTGATAGGCATAACTTATCAATGACTCTTTTGTTGTCTCCAATGCGACATAACTCACACTATCCGCTAGTTCGGATAACAGTAGCGGCTCGACAGTTGAAGGTGGGGCATTCAGATGGAAAGTGACGAGTCCGTTTTGACTATCGGCATTTGTCGAATCATTTCCTTTGTTTTGTACATTTGTGCATCCTAACAGTAATGGAAGCAATGCGAGGATGAGTTTTCTCATTTGTTTTATTGTTTGATATGAATATCTTGTCTGAATGTGCCAATGTGACCATTGAGGTCAGTGCCTTCTATCTCCAGTTGCAGATTGCCTTTCATGTAGGCACTTACCGGGAATGTGACTTCCACTTCGCGTTCGCCGTTTGTCAGCAACGTGGGGTTCCAGTAGTACACCTGTTTGCCGTCATAATTGATCTGATCAATCGGGTCTTTCGGATAATACTTTGGCACGTAAAAGTTCTTGGGAGTGGAACCTCCTTGCAGTTTGGTAAAATAGATACCTCTATCTGCTCTTCCTCGTGGCCCTTTACTCTTTTTGGTGGTGATAACAACGACGGCTCCTATTGGTTGAAAAGCAACGTCGAGTACATTCACAGAACCTCCATAATTGAAGAGGTTGTCTTTCGTGGTAAGTACCTCGATGGCTCTTACTTCACAGCCTGCGATGCTCTCAAGAGCATCATCAATCAGATTCATTTTACCATATTCAGTATCTTCTGCATTGATGATTACACCAGAAGATGAGCCACCGTTATCTGAAGTCTCATTGGATATCGCATCATTTGCGGCGTTGGTTGCAGAAGTCAGACTTCTGTCTCCATTTAATATTTCGGCATCAACCTGAAAATATACCGGCTTGCCGTCTATGTTGTAATAATCATAGGAACGTTGAATCAGATGACCGTTAGCATCTCTTGCCTTCCCCAAATCTTTTTTGAAGCCGGGAATCTCAGCTTTGAGGATATCAAGCACATTGGTATAAGCATCATACCTGCTGAAATTTAAACTGTCAAGGATGTAATCGCCTACACCTCTTTTACTTCTGTTGTAGGACGTTTTAATTATCTTCCTTTCTGTGACGACAACTTCCCCTAGGAGTTGGATGCCGTAGCGTTTTCTAAGACTGTCTAATTCTGCCTTATTTTCATCGAGTCGGTTTTTGTATCTGAATAAAAGAGAATCAGTTTTATTTACTTCATAAAGGAAATCACTGATTGAGACAATTGGAAAGTATGGCTTTCCGACTAATGAATCAAATTTTATCCAGAGACCTAAACGGTTCTTCTTCTTCTCTTTCTCAATTTTAACCCGTGCCATAGATTCTTCTCTCACATCAAGATTTGTGAATGAAAACCTGCCGCTGTTATCTGTCCTGCATTCGTCAATAGTGGTTTTTCCACCTTGTACAAATAGGGTGACTCTTCTTCCTGCGATTGGTTTGTTAACCAGATTCAATACAGTACCGGAAACGCAGAAGTTTGTGTCCGGGGGATAGTTGAATTCCTTTCGAAAGGCATGATCCCAATCATATCCTCTCCACCCTTGAGTAAGCATAAGTAGATCCATTTGTTTGCAGACGCTGTCATATGGATTATTGAAATAATACCCAGGTTCTTCGATAAATCCTTTCAACTCTGATGAAAGAAACATCTCTGAGAGAAACGTGCTTCGGCTGGAATCAATCTGCACCAGATTCTTGTTGGTAACACTCATGGCAAAGGCAGACTGGACATCGATTCCATTCATTTGTGGTCTGATCTTGAGAGTCATCTTCTGAGAGGTATCGGATTTGATCTCCCAGTTTGCCTTGATATCAAACTGTAAATGGTCTTCTTTGTGGATGTAGACCAAGCGTTCACAGAGTGGCTCTCCATCATCACTAAAGAGGGTGATGCGGTTAATCCCGGTTTCCAGTCCTTCCTTCGGAATGCGGATAATGAGGCGGGATCTGTTCATCTGTATCTTATAGGCTTCTTTCATTATGCCGCGTGATTCAATCAATAGTGTGAACTGCAAAAGCTTATTGACAATGTCAGTTGTAGCATTAACGGCTACTGACAGAGTGTCTGATAGTGGCTCTGAGACAACCATCAGCCCTAAGCCCTCTTGTTCAACTACAGGAAGATTAATTTTATCTCCATTGAAAAGAAGAGCAGTATATTGTTTTGCGCTCTCTGGCACAAGAAGAAAGGAGCCCATTCCTTTATGTACCGACGCAAATGAGGTTATCTCTTTACCTTCTGAATCAAGTATTGTTCCTTCAACGGGCACACTCATTCCGTTACGAAAGAGCGCCTTGAAAGCTACCCGGTTTGGAACTCCTGCAATCAGTCTTCCTCCTTCCGGCAGAAATTGCACATCCAGTTCGAAGTCACGTTCTGCTTTCTGTTGTTCCAAAAGACTTTTTTCCTCCTCTTCTTTTTGTTTCATCTTTTGATATCTTTTTTGGGTGACGAAGATAGGACGCCCCGACTTGTTATATACAAGAACGAAGGGTTTTTTATCAATCTCCTGATCTTTATCCTTGTCTCCCCAGATTGGAATGATCTTTTCAAAGCTGGCCGAGTCGCCGAAGTTCTTCTGCCAGCGAGTATAGGCACGGATACGGTAAAGACCCTCATCCTGAATCGCTTTTGTCAGAATAAACTGTCCATTGGCACTTCCTGCAACGAGTGAGTACTGTGTGGATTGAGTAATAAGATTCTCTTCATTAATAAGGTCGATATAGACTATTCGACTCTTCTCTGTTGGATAGAGTGTCCCTGCCTGCATAACCCAGACCTTAAACCATATAGTGTCATAGAGATTATAGATGGGACGGTCGGTTTGGATATATATTTTCTCGGGATAGTAATCGTTCATCAGAGTTGCCATACTTGTGATCCGTTCGCCAATCGAAATAGATTTATCACCCGAATCAGTATTGTCAGACTGCACATTACTCCATCCATAACTACTTGTCAGCAATACGGCTGTCAGGAATAGAAGAAAGATACTTTTTTTGTCAGGTAATGTTTTCATTGTACTGTGATCAAGACTTCTTTATTCTTTCCAATGGATGGTTTATTCGGTAAATAAAACATCATGTGTATTCGGACTTATATCTTGAGATGTTGTTTACAAACTGATCTAATAATGAACAACTATTACTCATATATTAGTATTAGCTATTCGAAAAACAAACACGCTGTAAAAATAGTCAATACATTTTAATATCAAAATCAAAAGTTACATATTAACTACTCAGCACCCTCTTCTTTTTACAAAGGAGAGGGTGCTGAGTAGTTAATATAAAAGATAGGGCTGTACCACAACAGTACAGCCCTACTTATATAATAATCAGATGATTTAGAGTTTTACCACAGACTCCATACCCTTCTGGATTGCCTGTTCATTCATAGGAATAAGTTTATGATGTCTTTCCGGAAGCGACTTCTTCAATCCCAGTAAGACGTTTTCCAATTTGACCATCGGACAAATCTTCAACAGTCCACCAAGGATAATCATGTTGAATGCTCTTGCATCAGCCATGCCGGCAGCAATATCCATCGCATCAATCCGATACACTTGAATATCTGTGCGCGTAGGAACCTTATGAATACCATATCCGTCAAAGATAAGTATTCCACCGGGTTTGACTTTTGCTTCAAACTTGTCCATAGAAGGTTGGTTGAGCACTACAGCAATATCAAAGCTATTCAATACAGGTGAACTCACCCGATCATCACTCAGAATTACAGTTACGTTAGCAGTACCACCTCGTTGCTCCGGTCCATATGATGGCATCCAACTTACTTCTTTGCCTTCCATCAATCCAGAATATGCTAGGATCTTTCCCATGGAAAGCACTCCCTGTCCGCCGAAACCGGCTATAATTATTTCATGTTTCATCGCTGCCTATTCGTTTTTTAGATCACCAAGGGGATAGAAAGGAAACATGTTCTCTTCCATCCATTTATTTGATTGTGCCGGAGTCATTTTCCATCCGGAGCTACAGGTTGATACAAATTCCACTAACGAGGTACCTTTACCGGCCATTGAGTTTTCAAAAGCCAGACGAAGTGCCTTTTTAGCTTTCTTGATAGCAGGTGAAGTCTGAACGCTCTGACGAGTCACATAACATGCTCCTTCCAGTTGAGCGACCAGATTGGATATCTTTAACGGGTGACCATTCAGTTTTACATCGCGGCCCATAGGACATGTAGAGGTCTTCATTCCTTCCAATGTCGTAGGAGCCATCTGTCCACCAGTCATGCCATAAATAGCATTATTAATGAAGATAATCACAATATCTTCCCCTCTGTTGCATGCATGGATAGTCTCAGCCGTACCAATCGCTGCTAAGTCGCCATCTCCCTGATAGGTAAACACCATCTTATCGGGTGAAAGACGTTTAACTGCTGTAGCAACAGCCGGAGCTCTTCCGTGTGCAGCTTCAAGCCAGTCAATATCAATATAATTATAGGCAAATACAGCACAACCTACGGGAGAAACACCAATGGTCTTATCAGCCATACCCATCTCTTCAATCACTTCAGCTACCAACTTATGCACCACTCCATGACTACAACCCGGACAATAATGCATGTGCGTGTTGTTCATCAGTTTGGGCTTCGAATAAACCAGATTCTCAGGTTTAATAATTTCTTCTGCAGTTATCATAATTTAGTCTCCTTACTCCTTGATTAGTTTTTCCTTGAGAGCCTCTACAATCTCTTCCGGAGAAAAGACGATACCTCCCATTCTACCATAATATTCCACAGCAGTACGTCCGTTGACACTAAGACGTATATCTTCCACCATTTGTCCGGCATTCAATTCAACAGAAAGAAAGCCTTTCACTTTCTCTGCATACTCTTTGATTATCTTTGTAGGGAAAGGCCACAATGTAATCGGACGGATCAGACCCAGCTTGATGCCTTGTTCGCGGGCAATCTCCACAGACTTCAAACAGATACGGGCACTTGAACCAAAAGCCACAGCGATATATTCTGCATCTTCACAATACAGTTCCTCGTAGCGTACTTCGTTCTCTTCGATGGTGCGATACTTAGCCTGAAAGCGAATATTATTCTTTTCCATGCGTTCCGCATCAAGTTCAAGAGAGGTAATCACATTCGGTTTGCGATCTGCCGTTTTACCGGTAGCTGCCCATGGACATTCCTTTCTGATCTGCTCCTCCGTACGACGTTTTTGTTGCTTTGGCAACACCACTTTTTCCATCATCTGACCAATGACACCATCGGCAAGAATCATAGCAGGGTTGTTATATTTGAAGGCTAGTTCCAGACCCAGACCTACGAAGTCCACCATTTCCTGTACAGATGCCGGTGCTAAGGCAATTAGTCTGTAATCACCGTGTCCACCGCCTTTTGTTGTCTGAAAATAGTCTGCCTGACTCGGTTGGATTGTTCCTAAACCCGGTCCTCCTCGCATTACATTGACAATCAGACAAGGAAGCTCGGCACCAGCAATGTAAGAGATACCCTCCTGTTTCAAACTGATACCCGGACTGGAAGAAGAGGTCATCACCTTTTTACCAGCTCCGGCACCACCATAAACCATATTAATCGCAGCTACTTCGCTTTCCGCCTGAATTACGACCATGCCGGTCGTCTCCCAGGGTCTCAATTCAGTCAATGTTTCAAGGATCTCTGACTGTGGAGTGATGGGATATCCAAAATAGCCATCCACACCGTAGCGTACTGCTGCATGTGATATGGCTTCATTGCCTTTCATTAATCTTATTTCTTCTGACATAATTCTTACAGTTTTACTTTATACACAGTAATACACCCGTCTGGGCATACAATACCACATGAAGCACATCCGATACAAGCATCAGGATTTTCCATGTATGCATAATGGTATCCTCTGTCGTTCACTTCCTTTTTTGTAAGTGCCAGCGTATCAGTAGGACAGGATTCTACACATAATTCACAACCTTTGCAACGTTCGGTATTTACTAAAACAGCTCCTTTTACCTTTGCCATAAACTATTATTATTTTTGCAAACGCAAAGTTAGTTGTTTTTCAATGAAAAAAGAAGCAAACTGTAAGCATTTACATATAAAAGTGTTGTCAATTCATATTAAAGTCTATCTTGAAAGCAATCATAGTACTCAAATAAGTACTTAATATCAGGCTCTTGCGCAAATATCGCATACACAGATGAGCCTGACCCTGACATGGATGCATAGAGTGCTCCTGACAGATAAAGTTGTTCTTTTATCTCCCTGATGAGGGGAG
This sequence comes from Bacteroidales bacterium, assembly GCA_963677415.2. Lineage (GTDB taxonomy): Bacteria > Bacteroidota > Bacteroidia > Bacteroidales > JAQUTK01 > JAQUTK01. Next base: position 140,162 of record CAXXFJ010000013.1, read on the forward strand.
ATCGAGCAAAAACACTTTCCTCAAAGTCATTATTTACCCGCCCTTTCCACTCTCTAACCGGCATCTTCAGGAGCTCTTTCAATGATACTTCAGGAAGAGTTGGAGTCACTGAAGCATAGGCTTCAGCTGTTGAAACGAACACAGGTGGCTTTACAAGCACAAGATAATAACCGGCCAATGACAGCTCCAGCGGTTCAAACAGATTTCCAATACCTTGTGCAAACAACGGTTTGTTGTAAATAAAGAAGGAACAATCGGCTCCAAGCTTTGAGGCATAAACTGCCAGTTCATCCAGTGTCAAACCAAGATTAGCCCATTCATTGAGTAAAAGTAACATGGATGCAGCATCGGATGAACCGCCTCCCAATCCTGCTCCATAGGGAATAACTTTGTGAAGATATATATCCACCGGGGGAAGGGGAAAGTCGTTTTTTAATAATGCATAAGCCTTGAACACCAGATTCTTTTCAGGAGAGCAGTCAATGTTCAATCCACTGCCGTGATAACTGCAACCTTCATTCGATTGCTCAGAAGGTACTATCTCAAGTGCATCTTTCCATCCTATCGGGTAGAAGACTGTTTCTATATCATGGTATCCATCAGCTCTTCTCCGGGTGATGTTCAAACCTATGTTTATTTTTGCATTTGGAAATCGAATCATTGCATGGAATATTTTGTATGAAAGAACAAAAGTAGGCAAATTTCATTAACTTTGTTGCCCAATCAAAATAAAAGAAGTGCGTATGGCTACCGATAGACCACAGTATCAAACGACTAAGAAGAAGACGAATCCACTAGTGCCGGAATTTGGAAAACTGCAACCACAGTCCCGCGAACTTGAAGAGGCGGTACTCGGAGCTCTGATGCTGGAAAAAGATGCCTATTCGATTATCAGCGAAATACTCAAACCGGAGTGTTTTTATGACAATGTGCACAAACAAATCTTTATAGCTATCCAATCGCTCTCTGTCAAACAGCGTCCCATCGACATGCTTACCGTTACGGAAGAACTCCGATTACTTGGCAAACTGGAAGAAGTTGGTGGAAGCTATTATGTGGCACTGCTCACCGGAAAGGTAGCCTCGGCAGCCCACCTTGAATATCATGCAAGAATTATTCAACAAAAATATCTCTCTCGCGAACTGATCACCTATACTTCCGACATTCAGACTAAAGCATTTGACGAAACCATTGATGTGGATGATCTGATGCAGGAGGCTGAAGGCAAACTCTTTGAGATTTCTCAGCGTCAGATGAGAAAAGACGTAACTCAGATAGATCCGGTTATACAGGATGCATACAACAATATCCTAGCCGCGTCAAAGCGCGAAGATGGATTGAGTGGACTTGCTTCAGGATTCAAGAAACTGGACGAGATCACTTCCGGCTGGCAAAAGTCCGATCTCATCATCTTTGCTGCCCGTCCTGCCATGGGAAAAACTGCTTTTGTGCTCTCAATGGCTAAAAATATGGCTATAGATGAGAAGCTACCTGTTGCTGTCTTCTCACTGGAAATGTCAAATGTACAGCTGGTCAACCGTCTGCTGATGAATGTCTGTGAGATTCCCGGTGATAAAATCAAAAGTGGACATCTCAACGATGAAGAATGGAGACAGCTCAAAGAAAAGATGAATGCCCTGTTTGGAGCACCTGTGTATATTGATGACACCCCCAGTCTCTCTGTTTTTGAATTGCGAACCAAAGCACGTCGTCTGGTGCGCGAACATCAGGTAAAGATTATTATCATTGACTACCTTCAGTTGATGAATGCCAGCGGTATGTCGTTCAATAGTCGCGAACAAGAGGTAAGTATGATCTCCCGTTCGCTGAAGGGACTCGCCAAAGAACTAAACATTCCGATCATAGCCCTCTCACAGCTCAACCGTGGTGTGGAAAACCGGACAGGAGCAGACAAGCGTCCGCAGCTGGCCGACTTGCGTGAGTCTGGTGCCATCGAACAGGATGCTGACATGGTTTGCTTTATCCACCGTCCGGAATATTATAAGATCATGGCGGATGAAGCCGGCGTCTCTACAATAGGAATGGCAGAAATCATCATAGCAAAGCATCGTAACGGTGCTGTGGGTGATGTACGTCTGCGATTCAAAGGTGAATATGCAAAGTTTATGAATCCTGAAGATGAAAATACGTTCAATTACAATCCGCACCCTTCAGCAAGTGTCGAACTGGATTCAAAAGTGAATTCATGGAAAAAGCACCCAAGTTCAGCATCTGAGAAATCTTCTTTCGGAGGAGGAATCTCACCCAATGAAGTACCATTTTAACAAACAGGATCATGGCCAAACAAAAAACCCTCTTCTTCTGTAAAGAATGCGGCAACGATTTTCCGAAATGGTTCGGCCAGTGTCCTTCTTGTAAAGCATGGGGCAGTTGTATCGAAGAGGTTGTTAGTAAAGAGAATAAGTTTTCACAAAACAAGAGCACGAAAGATCTGGTTCATCCACAGCTCATCCATGAAGTGGAGCGATCGGCAGAGACCCGCATTGATATGCACAACGGCGAACTAAACCGTGTGCTTGGTGGGGGACTGGTGCCCGGTTCGATGGTATTGATTGGTGGTGAACCCGGTATTGGGAAATCCACATTAGTACTTCAGGTGGTGCTTCAACTACACAAGAAGGTTCTATATATCTCCGGAGAAGAGAGTGCTCAGCAGCTCAGACTTCGGGCAGACCGACTGAAAGGTGATAACAAGGAGTGTTACATTGCCAATGAGACTTCACTTGACTCTATCTTCGAGCATATTCATACGATTAAACCCGAACTGGTAGTCATCGATTCGATTCAGACTGTATCCATGGAGTCACTGGAGTCTTCTCCGGGCAGCATCGTGCAAGTGCGTGAATGTGCTGCTGCTATTCTCAGATATGCGAAAGAGAGTAATATACCGGTTTTCATCATCGGTCATATCAATAAGGAAGGAAGCATTGCCGGACCAAAAGTACTGGAGCATATCGTGGACACCGTGCTTCAATTTGAGGGGGATCAGCATTATATGTATCGTATCCTGCGATCGGTAAAAAACCGCTTTGGAAGTACCTCCGAACTAGGCATCTTTGAGATGCGTCAGGACGGTCTGCGCGAAGTGAGCAACCCTTCTGAATTGTTGCTTTCTCAGGATCATGCCGGACTGAGCGGTGTAGCTATCGCCGCTGCCATTGAAGGTATCCGACCGTTTCTTATCGAAACGCAGGCGCTGGTAAGCACTGCTGCCTATGGTACTCCGCAACGGTCGGCGACAGGATTTGATATCCGGCGGATGAACATGTTACTTGCTGTGCTTGAGAAACGTGCCGGATTTAAGATTGCTCAGAAAGATGTATTTCTCAATATTGCCGGCGGACTGCGTGTAAGCGATCCTGCTATTGACCTTGCCATCATCAGTGCGATCCTCTCTTCCAGTATGGATATTGCTATTGATTGCCGTACCTGTCTGGCGGGTGAAGTGGGACTTTCCGGTGAGATTCGTCCGGTCAATCGTATCGAGCAACGAATCACGGAAGCCGAGAAACTGGGATTCGAGCGTATCCTCATCCCTTCCAACAACCTGAAAGGGTTTGATACAAAGAAACTAAAGATTGAAATTGTACAACTCAAGAAAGTGGAAGAGGCCTTCAGGCATCTTTTTGCCTGATCTTCCTTTTACTCTCACAATACCTTATATAGATGATTATTGACTCTAATTATCGCCTATCTCCGCAAGAAGCCGCTTCAGATGCTACCATTCGCAGACTGATTGCGCGTGATAATCGTCTGAAAGAGGGTCAGATCTCTTCCATCCGTATCCTTAAACGTTCCATTGACGCACGTCAACGTAACGTCTTTGTCAACCTAACCATCCGGGCTTATATTGATGAACAATGCACAGAGGCGTTGTATTCTGCCATTGACTATCCGGATGTGTCCAATGCAAAACAGGTCATCGTTGTTGGAGCAGGACCCGGCGGACTCTTTGCTGCTCTGCGCCTTATTGAGGGTGGGTTGAAACCAATCGTACTGGAACGTGGACAGGATGTGCATGAACGAAGGAAAGATATTGCACTGATCAGTAGGGAACATCTGGTCAATCCGGAATCTAATTATTCCTTCGGCGAAGGGGGTGCTGGTGCATTCTCTGATGGCAAACTCTATACACGTAGTAAGAAAAGAGGCTCAGTGGATCGGATACTGAATATATTCTGCGACCATGGTGCAGACACACATATCCTGATGGATGCACATCCTCATATCGGTACCGACAAGCTGCCCGGGGTGATTGAAAACATGCGCAAAAAGATTCTTGACCGGGGTGGTGAGGTTCACTTCAATACCCGGGTTGAAGGACTTTCTGTCAAAAAGGATTTAGTGACAGGTGTCATCACCTCTGATGGAAAAGAATATATAGGTCCTGTAATACTTGCCACAGGTCACTCAGCCCGTGATGTCTATCGCTGGCTGCATGCCGGAGAGGTGGAGATGGAAAGCAAAGGAATTGCAGTAGGCGTTCGTTTGGAACACCCTCAGGCAATCATTGATGCCATACAGTATCACAATCCTGCTGGTCGTGGAGCCTATCTTCCTGCTGCTGAATACAGTTATGTCACTCAAGTGCGGGATCGGGGCGTTTACTCTTTCTGTATGTGTCCGGGGGGTGTCGTGGTACCAGCAGCAAGCGGACCCGAACAAGTGGTAGTCAATGGTATGTCAGCCTCTACGCGAAGCTCACGCTGGGCCAACTCCGGTATGGTGGTCGAAGTACGCCCAGAAGATGTTTCTACCTACGGCAATGATCCGGTGCTCTCGGTACTTCTGTTTCAGGAAGAACTTGAACGGCTCTCCTGGATAAATGGTGGTCGCAAACAGACTGCTCCAGCACAACGTATGGGTGACTTCATCAACCGCCGTAACTCAGCAAACCTCCCAGACAGTTCATATACTCCCGGAGTAGTCTCTTCTCCTCTGCATTTCTGGATGCCGGAGTTCGTGGCAAGCCGTCTGCAACAGGGACTCACTACTTTTGGAAACAATTCCAGAGGGTTTCTTACCAATGAGGCATTAATGATTGGCGTGGAAACACGCACCTCCGCTCCGATCCGCATCCTGCGCGACAAAGATACACTCTGTCATATCCGTCTGCAAGGACTTTATCCGTGTGGTGAAGGTGCAGGCTATGCGGGAGGTATCGTTTCGGCTGCAATTGATGGCGAACGCTGTGCGGAAAGCATATTAGGAAACAGTTAAAATCAGATAGTTATGGATATCATGAATGTGCGTGAATACTGCTTGCAGAAGAAAGGTGCCACAGAGGATATGCCTTTCGATGATGTTACCTTGCTGATCCGTGTGATGAATAAGATGTTTATTCTTATTCCTCTCGACGAACCATTCAGCATCAATCTGAAGTGCAATCCGGAGCGTGCAGAAGAACTGCGTGAGCGTTACTCTTCCGTGCAGCCGGGATATCACATGAATAAGAAATACTGGAATACCGTCTATTTGGAAAATACGGAAGACAGTCTGCTTATAGAGATGATCGACCACTCCTATGACGAGGTCGTACGAAAGTTGTCTAAAAAAGAGAAAGAGACTCTGAATGAGATAGAGGAATAAGCTGCTCTATACAACCTATTCCTCTATTATCTTGTTGAATTATCTTATTGAATTAGTGAAATTCAGACGAGTTTGCCGTGGGGTAGCGATGATGTTTGGATCTGTTGCCAATCAGTAGTCTATTTCTCAAGCTTTGCTGTCTTAGGAGGCTTCGCTACCTTTGAAGGTTTCACTACCTTTGGAGACTTCATCGCCTTTGCTGTCTTTGTTGTCTTTGTTGCTTTCACCACTGTACCATAAAGTTCAAATGACTCACTATCAGTAATCAGCACCGAATAAAAGTTTCCGATACGAAGTACTTTATCTTTTGTAATAAGCACCTCAGGATCTACTTCCGGTGAGTCAAACTCTGTGCGTCCGATGTAATACTCCTCTTCCTCACGGTCAATGATCACTTTCATTGTCATTCCAACCTTTGTTGCATTTACCTCAGAAGAAATACGCTGTTGAAGTGCCATCACCTGATCCACACGTTGTTGCTTCACCTCTTCCGGTACATCATCCTTGTAATGCTCTGCCGAATAAGTACCCTCTTCTTCCGAATATGCAAAAGTACCCATCCTCTCAAACCGACTCGTTCGGACAAACTCCATTAATTGTTGGAAGTCTTCTTCAGTCTCACCGGGATGACCTGCAATCAGTGTAGTGCGTAGATGAATACCAGGCACTTCCCTGCGGATCGTTTCAATAAGCTGAACCGTCTCTTCTGTCGAAGTATTGCGACGCATAGCTTTGAAAACAGGATCCGAAATATGTTGGAAAGCAATATCGAGGTATTTACACACATTATCCTTTTCACGCATCACACGGAGCAAGTCCATTGGAAAAAGCGTAGGGTAAGCGTAATGCAGACGAATCCACTCCACTCCTTTTATCTCAGATATCCGTTCAACCAATTCGGGAAGCATCGCCTTTTTGTAGAGGTCACGACCATAATAGGTGATATCCTGAGCAATCACCTGAAACTCTTTTACGCCATGAGCGACAAGCCGGGTAACCTCTTCAATAATATCCTCCATCGGAACAGACTGATACGCACCGGTAATAATCGGAATCGCACAGTACGAACAACCATGGTTGCACCCTTCAGCGATCTTAAGATATGCATAGTGCGAAGGTGAAGTAAGGGTGCGCTCAAACTGCAAATCCTGCTGATACGTCTTACCCAGATCAGAGATGATCTGTTTCCATGCAAACTTACCATAATAGGCATCCACTTCCGGAATCTCCTTTGCAAGTTCTTCTGCATACCTTCCGGATAAACAACCTGTAACAATAAGTTTGTTAATTTTTCTTTTCAGTTTCTTTTCCGCAAACTCAAGAATCATATTGACACTCTCTTCTTTTGCGTCGCCAATAAATCCACAGGTATTTATAATCACAATCTTCCCCTTGGACACTATTGGATCATGGGTTACCTTGTAGCCATTCGCCTGCAATTGCAGCATCAGTTTCTCCGAATCCACAAGATTTTTGGAACATCCCAAGGATATAATATCAATCGTATTCTCCGCTTTCATAAATATGTATTAGTTGCCAAACAAGGAATCAACAAACTCGCGTTTCCGAAAGATTTGCAAATCCTCTAGACCTTCGCCCAAACCGATATACTTCACCGGAGTCTTAAACTCATGTGAGATACCAATCACGACTCCGCCTTTAGCCGTACCATCCAGTTTTGTCACCGCAATGGCATTGACCTCTGTCGCTTTGGTAAACTGCCGGGCCTGTTCAAAAGCATTCTGACCGGTAGAGCCATCCAGTACCAGCAGCACCTCATCAGGTGAACCAGCTACTACCCTATCCATAACATTCTTTATTTTAGAAAGCTCATTCATCAAACCTACCTTATTGTGTAATCTTCCGGCAGTATCAATGATCACTATATCCGCATCATTCGCTTTTGCCGAACTTAAAGTATCAAAAGCAACCGAAGCCGGATCAGCACCCATTTTTTGTTTGATCACAGGCACGCCAACCCGTTCACCCCATATATCCAATTGTTCGATAGCAGCCGCACGAAAAGTGTCAGCCGCTCCCAGATAGACTTTATTACCTGCTTTCTTAAACTGATACGCCAGTTTGCCAATGGTTGTCGTCTTTCCTACTCCATTCACTCCTACCACCATAATTACATAAGGTCTGCGGGCGTTCGGGGGAAGTACGAAATCAGTGAGTTCGTCCGGATTGTTTTCTGTAAGCAATGCCCCGATTTCCTCTCTGAGGATTCCATTTAGTTCCGTTGTATTGATATACTTATCCTGAGCTACTCTTTTTTCGATGCGACCAATGATTGTCAGCGTAGTCTCCACACCTACATCGGAAGAAACCAATACCTCTTCAAGATTATCAAGTACATCTTCATCTACTTTGCTCTTACCTGCAACGGCACGAGTAATCTTAGAAAACACGTTCTCTTTTGTCTTTGCAAGCCCCTTGTCAAGCGTCTCTTTTTTATCTTTACTGAAAATACTGAAAAACCCCATATTATTATCTCTCTATTAAGTTAGTGCAAAAGTAAGAAAAAAAACAATTGATATGCAGATGAACAGTATGTATAACAAAAAAGGCCCTTAAAAAGAGCCTTTCATGTATCAATATAAATTTGTTTCTTATTTCAGAAGATCTTTTACTCTGTCGTTAGGTACCATGCTTTCTTCAAAGCAATAGGCACCTGTCTTTTTAGATTTTACCATCTTGATAACCTTAGAGTAAGTACGTCCTTCTCCTTTTACCTGTAATGATGCAACTACTTTCTTTGCCATGATTCAAGTTATTTAATTTCTTTGTGAATAGTCATTTTCTTTAAAAACGGATTGTACTTCTTCAGTTCTAGTCTTTCAGTTGTATTTTTTCTGTTCTTGGTTGTAATATGTCTTGACATACCGGGAACACCGCTTGCTTTTTGTTCAGTACATTCCATAATGACCTGTACCCTATTGCCTTTTGCTTTCTTTGCCATTTCTTTTATCTCCCTTAATTAAGCGTTTAAATACCCATTTTCAGCAGCGCTTTTTAATGCTGCATTCAAACCATTCTTGTTAATTGTGCGCAATCCGGCTGCTGAGACTCTCAATGTAATCCAGCATTCTTGTTCTACCCAATAGAACTTTTTTGTAAAGAGGTTCACATCAAATGTTCTTTTAGTTCTTCTTTTAGAGTGAGAAACATTATTGCCAACCATTGCTTTTTTCCCTGTAATCTGACAAATCTTAGACATCGCTTATTTTGTTTTTATATATTAGCAAATCAAATCAGGGCGCAAAGTAAATACTTTTTCCCCGAAAAAACAAATTTACGCATATTTATTTCGTAAAAAACCCCTCAATCATTCAATTTCCTGTAACATCTCCAGAAGCAGAAGCAACACATTATTAACAGTCCGCTTTATATTATTTTCTCTGCCTCCATTGAAGTGGTATATACGTAATTCCACACGATCTTTCACCATAGCTGCAACGCAGATCGTGCCAACGGGTTTTTCTACTGAGCCGCCAGCGGGACCGGCAATTCCTGAAGTTGCCACGGCACAATCACTACGCAGTGCCCGTTGTACTCCAATTGCCATCTCCTTAACGGTCTCCAGACTTACTGCTCCATGTTTTATAAGGGTCTCTTCGCACACTCCAAGCACTACTTTCTTTGCATCATTGGAATAAGCCACTACCCCCCCTTTAAAGTAGGTTGAACAACCGGCCATTCGCGTGATTCGTTGCGCTATTGACCCACCTGTACAACTCTCAGCCACTCCCAATGTGAGTCCTTTTTCTTTCAGCTTTTCCCCAATCAACTCTTCTACAGAAACATCATCTTCCGAGAAAATAGCAGCACCAAGTAGTTCGCGTAGTTGAAGGGTCTGTTCATGAATGACTTGCTGTAATACTTGCTCATACCTATGAATCCCGGTAATTCGAAGTCTGATTATTCCCCATGCCGGAAGATAGGCTAGTTTGAGAAATGGTTCAAGTCCAGACTCCCAATCAACCAGTTTCTCGGCCAATGCAGATTCAGAAAATCCACTTACAAGAAAATGTTTGTGATGAATAAAAGGCTGTTCAGGATAACGTTCAAGCAAACGCGGGATAATATCCTCTTCCATCGAGCCCTTCATTTCATAAGGTACTCCAGGCATCGAGACCAGCACCTTTCCTTCTTTTTCAAACCAGGTTATCGGAGCTGTCCCCCTTCGGTTTGTAATCACATTACAATGAAGGGGTACCATCGCCTGCATGCGAGTCAACTCATTGATTGTACGCATCCGGTCTGCAAGTACCACTTTAATATTTTCATACACCTCTTCGCTATATACCAGACTAGTGTGAAAATAATCACAAAGCGTTTGTTTCGTGATATCATCTTTCGTCGGACCAATACCCCCAGTCACCAAGACGATATCCACTCGTTCAAAAGCACGATTAAAAGCCTCCATAATATCTTCTTTCACATCTCTTACTGAAGTGATACAAACAACGGAAAAACCTGCCTGATTTAATCTGACTGCCATCCATGGAGAGTTTGTGTCAACAATCTGACCGATAAGGATCTCATCTCCTATCGTTATAATTTCTACATTCATCTCATCTTTCATTAATTCATATTGCAAATGTACAGATAAATATCTACTTTTGTATCCAGTTTTCACATCACGATATCACAATACTAAAAAAATAATAACCAATGAAGAAAAGTGCATTGCAAATAGCCAGAGCTGCTTACCAGCCAAAAATGCCTCGCGCATTGTCTGGAGCAGTTAAAGCAGAATTCGGCGCAGCCACAGAATCTATCGCTAATCCAGCTGAAATCAAAGAGTTATTTCCAAACACGTACGGGATGCCTATCATTCAGTTCGTTCCTGCGAATGTTAAAGAGGAAGTATCACCAATCAATGTCGGTGTGATTCTTTCCGGAGGGCAAGCTCCCGGCGGACACAATGTAATATCCGGATTGTTTGATGGCATCAAGAGTATCAACGACAAGAGCCGTCTATATGGTTTTATACTTGGGCCCGGCGGACTTGTGGATCACAAATACATGGAACTGACCGCTGATATCATCGATGAATACCGCAATACGGGTGGATTTGACATCATCGGATCAGGTCGCACCAAGCTTGAGACCAAAGAACAGTTTGAAAAAGGTCTTGAGATCTTAAAGCTTCTGAATATATCTGCTCTTGTGATTATCGGTGGTGACGACTCCAACACCAATGCGTGCGTGCTTGCTGAATACTATGCTTCAACCAAAGCAGGGGTTCAGGTAATCGGCTGTCCAAAAACAATCGATGGTGACCTAAAGAATGAACAAATTGAGACCTCTTTTGGCTTTGATACTGCATGTAAAGTTTATTCGGAGGTAATCGGCAATATCCAGAGAGACTGTAACTCGGCGCGCAAATACTGGCACTTCATCAAACTGATGGGTCGTTCAGCATCGCACATCGCACTAGAATGTGCTTTACAGGTACAACCAAATATCTGTCTTATCTCTGAAGAGATCGAAGCAAAGAATGAATCTTTGGATGATGTAGTTACTTACATTGCGCAAATCGTAGCCAACCGTGCTGAAAAAGGAAACAACTTCGGTACCGTTTTGATTCCAGAAGGATTGATTGAGTTTATTCCGGCGATGAAAGCACTGATTGCCGAATTGAATGACTTCCTTGCCAAAAGCAAAGACGAATTTGCACTTATCAAGAAATCAGCACAACGCGAATATATCATCAGCAAGCTATCCAAAATAAATGCTGATATCTATGCCAGCCTTCCTGAAGGAGTTGCCCGTCAGCTTTCTCTGGATCGCGATCCGCACGGAAATGTTCAGGTATCAATGATCGATACAGAGAAACTGCTTTCTGATATGGTAGGTACCAAACTGGAACAATGGAAGAAAGAAGGTAAGTTCTGTGGTAAGTTTGCTGCACAACACCATTTCTTTGGTTATGAAGGCAGATGCGCTGCTCCTTCCAATTATGACGCAGACTACTGCTACTCATTGGGATTCACAGCATCTGCACTAATAGCTACAGGTAAGACCGGCTACATGTCTTCTGTTCGCAACACCACCGCATTTGCAGACCAATGGATTGCTGGAGGTATTCCAATCACGATGATGATGAATATGGAACGCCGTCACGGAGAGATGAAACCTGTGATTCAGAAAGCTCTAGTCAAACTTGATGGCGCACCATTCAAGGCATTTGCTGCACAACGGGAAGAATGGGCTATCTCTACTGCTTATGTTTATCCGGGACCTATCCAGTACTTCGGACCGACAGAAGTTTGCGATCAGCCAACTAAGACATTGACTCTGGAACGGCAATAATCACAAACAGAAAATATTCCCGACAATAAGATCCTTGTCCACCTGACAAATAAAAAAGGTGCGACAAGGATCTTTTTTATTGCAAAAAAACATATCTTTACCCGCTGAACACACAAAACACAATACAAAGATGAACACTAAGATGAAAACCTTATTTCTCGTATCACTCACCTTGCTCCCTTCATTCATTACTCTCGGATCAGTAGCAATGAGCACTAAGGAAGGTAGTTTCAATGTCCGGACTTACGGGGCGAAAGGTGATGGGAAAACTTTGGATAGCCCTGCTATCAACAAGGCTATTGATGCAGCTGCCAAAGCTGGAGGAGGAACGGTTTTGGTTCCGGCAGGAACCTATTTGAGTGGGTCAATCCACCTGCAGAGCAACATAAATCTGTTCATTGATGCCGGAGCAACAATATTGGGTGCCCCGCAAGAGATGAATGCGTATGATGAAACCGAGCCTTACACCTTTGGTGGATATCAGGACGGTGGACACAGCTATTTCCACAACAGCCTGATCTGGGGAGAAAACCTTACCAACGTTTTTATCACTGGCAATGGCATGATCAATGGTGGAGGTTTGACAAAGAATAGTGGTATTTTGGATAAAATGTGCGGAAACGACCATTGGGAGAAACCTGATACAACCGTTATGCCTCCTGTGCGTCTTGGCAATAAAGCCATCTCACTCAAGCTCTGCAAAAATGTATTGATCCGTGACATAACCATTTTCCATGGTGGCCATTTTGCAATCCTCGCCACGGGCTGCGATAATATGACAGTTGATAATGTAACGATGGATACTAATCGCGATGGTATTGATATTGACTGTTGCAGTAACACGACCGTTTCCAACTGCCGCATCAATTCACCTTTTGACGACGGCATTTGTATTAAAAGCACCTATGCGTTGGGAGAGGTAAGACTCACAGAAAATCTGACCATCGTCAATTGCCAGGTTTCAGGTTTCGAAGAAGGTACCTTGATTGATGGCACTATGAAAAAAGGCAGAGAATCTACCGGTCGAATCAAGTTTGGAACAGAAGCAAGCGGAGGATTTCGTAATGTCAGTATAACTAACTGCACCTTCCGCTATAGCAGAGGTATCGCTCTGGAAGAAGTGGACGGAGGAATTTTAGAAAACATCACCATCTCCAATATCTCAATGGTAGATGTCGTAAACTATGCGATATATATCACAACCGGGAAACGCAACCGCACGCCCGGACTTACCACAGTTAGTCGCATGAAAAATGTATTGATTTCTGATATTGTCGCCAGCGGGATTTCCAACTGGAGTGGTATTATTATCACGGGGCTTCCGGAATGCCCGATTGAGGATTTAAGGCTGGAAAACATACGACTTGTCTTTAATGGCGGTGGTACAAAAGAACAAGCCGACAAGATTCCCGACGAACTCGGCACGGATTATCCCGAGTTGCGCAAACCGGTATCTGCCTACGGAATTTTTGCGAGACACGTAAAGAACCTGGAACTGGCCAACATCACAACTAAGTTTGTGAAGGACGACTTGCGTCCGGCAGCAATGTTTTTCGATATTCAGGGACTGGAAATTGATAACTTCAAGCCTCAAGTAGCTGAGGGCGTAAAGGCAGCGGTGTTTGGTGCCGACGTCAGTGGTGTTATCATTCGCAATTCACCTGCACTTGAAAAATAAGCTGAGATAGATAGATTCTTATTTCATCCTACAGTCACATGTTACTAAAATAAACATTCAGATATTTACTGACCAAAAAGAGTAAAAAAACAGATGAAACAACACTCATTTAGAAGTCTTCTGATACTACTTTGTATCACGCTCACAACAAGCACCTCATTTGCTTCAAAGAAAGAAAAGCAATCTCTGAATATAGTTTTTATAGGCAACAGCATCACCCAAGGGTGCTAAATTAGATAAAAACGATGCACCACCCGTGTATACGAGTGAATACCTGCGATCCCTAAAACTCTTCAAGACGGTCCGCTTTAGCAATCAAGGAGTCAGTGGGAGCACCACGGTCGATTTTCTTCCCATGAGCAACAAACTTTTCCCTCGCACTGTCAAAGCTGCTGATCTCTTATCCGCAGAAGAAGGACAACTTCTCTTTTCCATCATGCTCGGCACCAACGACAGTGCCGAGAAAGGGCCAAACGGTTCACCTGTCAGTGACACTCAGTATTACGAGAATATGAAACTTATTATCGATAGCCTTCAGAGCCGATACCCCACCAGTCTCATCGTCTTACACAGACCAATCTGGTACAGTCCCAACACCTACAATGGATCCATTTATCTGAAAGCCGGACTCAAAAGGCTTAATAGTTACACTCCTCAGATTGACCGCCTCATCGCCTTCTATGCACAGACCAATCCTGACCATGTCTTTCTGGGAGACACAGCAGGATATGATTACTTTCGTACAAATAATGAGAAATATCTGATCCCCGAAGATGGTAATGCAGGTATCTTTTACCTTCACCCGAACAAACAGGGTGCAAAGAAACTCGCAGCATTCTGGGGACAAGGAGTAGTAAAAGCAGTAAAAGAGAGCACCGAAAAGTAACCGGTTGCTTTCTTATTTATCCCAACTGCTATATGGATGTGAGACCAGATTACAGTTGAAATAGCGTGGATCACCCGTTACTTCCTCACCGAGCCACTCCGGCAGATTGATTTTGAAATCCAACCAAGGGAAGTTCAATCTCAGCAATGACCAATCCTTCATTCTCTCCATGAAACACATCCACCTCCCAAATGAGTGACGCCCACGGAATGTCATACCGACATTTCTCAATCAGGGGCTGTTCACAGATCTTCAGCATTTCGCGCGCTTCATTCAGAGATATCGGATACTCAAACTCCTGCCTTACAGACCCTATTGTCTCCCCTTTCACAGTCAGTGACGCTTTTTCACCTGCAATACGTACACGTACAGTCTTATCTTTTCGCACCAACAAGAATCCCTGAACGATTTCCTTACCATAAATACTATTCAGGAAAGAAGGCTTTCGCACAAGAAACTTACGTTCTATTTCCAAACCCATTCAATTTCAATTATTTATTTGTTTTTTAATAAAAGGGACCAAAATGAATCCCGGCAGCGTACATATAATCACCCAGAAAAAGAACAAGCGGTAGCCAATCTGATCCTGAATCCATCCCGCTGCCATACCCGGAAGCATCATACCCAAGGCCATAAAAGCCGTACAGATAGCAAAATGTGCCGTCTTATGTTCTCCCTCAGCAAAAGACATCATATAAATCGTATAAGCAGTAAAACCAAAACCATAGCCGAACTGTTCGATAGCCACACACAGATTAATCAACCACAAATTTGTCATCTGATCATAAGCCATCCATATGTATACCATATCCGGAATATTGATGGCAATTACCATCGGCCAGAGCCAAGATCGCAATCCGTAACGTGCTACAGCAAAACCACCAAGCAATCCACCAAGCACAAGAAACACCACACCGACCGTACCATTAACTGTACCAACCTGAGAGGTAGAAAGACCTAAGCCACCGACCTCTATACTATCCAGCATAAACAGGTTAGACAAGGTGTTCAGTTGCGACTCTGCCAAGCGATACATCAATAAGAAAAGCAATGCCATACCTATTCCCGGTTTACGAAAAAAGGAACTGAACGTCTCCACGAAACCGCTCACTATCTCTTTCGTGGAACTACTTCCCATCTTATCTTCAACAGGATACGGCAGCATCTTCTTGTGATACATTGACAAGAGGAAGAAAAGTACTGCCATCACTCCAAACACAATCGACCAAGCCAAATGTTCATCACCTGTAGATACTTCAAGAACACCCGCCAGGATCACTAGTGGACCCTTTCCAAGCAACGTGGCAATCCTATAAAATGTATTTCTTATTCCGACAAAAAAACGCCTGCTTTGGTGCATTCAAACCGAGCATATAAAACCCATCCGCTGCAATGTCGTGCGTAGCCGAACTGAATGCCATCAGCCAAAAGAACGCTAGACTTGTCTGCAGGAAGAAACTCCCGGGTAAAGTAAACGCCACTCCGGAAAAACACAATCCTATAAGCAGTTGCATCGCCACGATCCACCAGCGTTTAGTGCGCATGATATCCACGAAAGGACTCCAAAGCGGTTTAATCACCCACGGCAAGTAAAGCCACCCCATATACAGAGCAATATCCGTATTGGAAAGCCCCAACTTCTTGTACATAATTCCCGCTATAGTCATCACTGCCACATACGGAAGACCTTCCGCTACATAAAGCGAAGGCACCCACGCCCACGGTCTGTTCTTTCCCTTCACTACCTCACCGTCCTGTTTTTCCATGCTATCAATAACGTTTCACAATATCCACTCCGGTGTAGTAATGTTTCAATATCTCCTGATATGAATACCCTTTTTCACCCATTACAGCCGCACCAATCTGACACAATCCGACGCCATGTCCCCATCCCCGGCCTTTCAATAAGAAGGATATTTCACCCTCCACTTCCTCTTTAACCACCGTAAAACGCCGAACTATACAAGTGCGATTCCGACAGCGCATGGCGTATCTCCAACTCCTTTCCTATGATCATCGTACGGAGCGTTCCAATAATACGCAATCGAATAATACGTCCAGACACTCCCCTTTCCAGTGGCTCCAGATCCGTGATCATCCCAAAGTCAATCCCTGTGCGTCGGCACACCAGTTCAGAGAGTACCTGCTGAGTATAACGTACCTCCCACTTAAAGAAGCCATGAGTCTCGCGGTCATAATCATTCAGCAACTGTTCGAGAATCTCTGCATCGGACGTATCGCAGAGCGGCATCCCATAAGGATTTGGGTTACACTTTACAGGAGCCAGGTATGGATGCGGCATCTCATCCCAGCAAGTTTCATATTTTTCACTCATCCCACCACAGCACTTTGAAAAACGGGCATCGCAGATCTCGGAGTCATACATCAAAACCTCTCCGCGCGTTTCATCCACCGCCTTCATGACCTTCTCGTTATCCATGCGGCCGAAGCCCTGATAACGCTGACAATGATCGTCTGCGCACACATCGAAACCCACATGTTCTGCCCGATCATACCAACATATCCGTTCTCCCGGGGTATCTAATCCTCTATCTGTTGTGAAAGGCACTACATTCTTCTTTTGCTCAAGCTGAGAAATCAGCCAACTGCGCGATATCACTGCATGGGCTTTCAGGAAAGGCAATGAAGCTGTATCACTCATCTCAGACGAAATGACACATGCCAGATAACGTTCCACATCGATATGATTGACCGCGCGCACCTCGTCATCTTCCAGAGATAAGACCAGTCCGCCGTTAAAACACTGAGATTCGATACGTTGCCAATGATAATCAATACCGATCATCACCTCACAAAGTTCAAAGTTACCTCCAATTGCACACGATTCAAACTCAAGTGTCGGATAGTGATTTCCTTCGAAAAGGATAGTTGGAGCAGTTGCTTCAGCAGTAAATGCACCATGCATACACACTCCGGTCTGAGTACACAAATAGGGTGTATTCAGCACAAAGCTGATCTTCTTTCCTTTTACAATGCCTACACTAATAGTAGGCCCGCCTTTAAACTCAATCATATTATTATGGTCAATATCCCATATAGAGGATACACTGCTAATTTACTTTTTCAAATAGATACGATACGACACTCCACCACTCAAGTTTCGGCAATCCTGCAACCCCGCAATGAAATAAAGATGATGAAAGAGCAAGAGACTTGCTCCTATATTTACCACTTGCGAGTCATACTCTGCCATCAAATCCAGTTGAGGCAGAAAAGAAGGATGGTAATCCACCCCTGCAAAGACTCCGTTCATATTCCGGTTATAATAGCGCTGCGGTGAATGAGCCCAACCCACAGTTACCCCAAGCTGTTCATTGTTCATATTGAAATGCTTCGTAGCCACACCGTAATACATCTCCTCATAGCCATTACCATACACATCCACCACCCCAACAGCTACAGCTGGTAGGATTTTGCTTTCTTTCAGAGGTTGGAGTTTCACACTCAGGTTACGATCCACCTGTGTGTGCACCTTGCGATCCACAGCCCAGATCATATCCTTCAGATTATTACGCAGATTGATCTCCATAAAGGAGAATAATGTAACATCCAGAAAAACAGTTTTGAAATCAGCTTCCTGCCATCCGGATGTAGGGGTAGACGCCCCAAAATTCTTAAAATTCACTTTATCCATATGATGCACCCCCACAAAGAAAGTCCCATCATCGAGCATATCGGCAGAAGGAGCATTCAGCAATCCAGACGGACCCTGAAGAGACTGCCCCCGCATAGCGAAGAGACTGCAGAAGAACATGAGTACGAGCAACTTGAATTTCATGAATAGGATTTAGTGTGTGTTTGAGCAACAAAAGTAACAAAAAAACAATGGTTTCCCTGAATATCATCCAAAATTGTTATAAAAAGTGCAGGGCAGACAGCAGGTAGCCATCTGCCCGACAATATGCCCACGACAAGACTATTTAAGAACGAAGCTCCTGACATCCATCTTCAATACACGCTAAATGAGACGAAGTCTGCCTTCATCCTACATTCCCGGCATTACTCTTTGATTTTGAAATACCTGTAAAAGGCAATCATCAATAGAGCTGACAAGGCAGCCGTGGCAGCTCCGAAATAAAAAGGAACACTGGAATTCACATGATCATACAGCAAACCGGCGATGATACTTGCGGGCAGCAATGTGGCCACCCAGCAATGCATTGTAGATGCCCAGTCCCGTACCTCGTTTATTCGCATCCAGCAAGTCACTGACGAGCGCCTTCTGAATACCATCCGTTGCTGCGGAGTACAACCCGTAGAGTGCAAACAGCAACACGATCATCATGATACTGTGAGTCGCCCCAAATCCGAGATAGACGATTGCATAAGTGACAAAACCAAACATGAGAAGCTTTTCTTTCCCCACCCTATCCGACAACATACCCAGAGGCACCGCCATAGCCACAGAGACAATACTCATCACAAGATAAACCAGTGGGATATAGGCCACTTTTACCCCTACCTCATTCGCTTTGACCATCAGCAGCGCATCCGTCGAGTTGCCCAGCGTGAAAATGAAAATTATAGCCAGAAAGAAGTAATATCTTTTCGAATAGTCCCTGAAATGAAACTCTTTCAGCAACTGCCCCTTGTTCTTTTTCGCCTCTTTGACCCCTAAGATAAGAACTAAAAGCCCAAAGATAGCAGGGATACCCGAAATAAGGAAAATCCCTTTATAGTTGTCAGGGAAAAGAGACAGCAGACCGAAAGCAATCAGCGGACCCACAATAGCACCGGCATTATCCATCATCTTCTGTAATCCGAAACTCTTCCCACTCTCCCCATTCACAGCGTAGCCCGCAATCAGACTATCACGTGGGGAGGTGCGAATCCCCTTGCCCGTCCGTTCCACAAACCGTAACGCCAACACCTGCAAAGGAGTCACCACAAACGCATACAGTGGCATGATCAGGGTAGTAATGCCATAGCCCAATATCATAAAGGGCTTGTTCTTGCCAATCTTGTCACTCCAAAAACCCGAAAGCGCTTTGATGAGAGCAGCGGTACTCTCCGCAATACCCTCAATCAATGACAACGTCGTCTTCGATGCCCCGATGGAGAGCAGAAACATCGGCATGATCGAATACACCATCTTCGTGGAGGTATCTGTCAGAAAGCTTGTCAGCCCGGTAAAGAAAATATTCTTATTAAACCCAAAGAGTCTCTTATCGCGCATAATCGTTTCATTTCCAAATCTACATTACTCAACGGTACCTAAAATAGCTCTAAAAGTATGAATTATTCAATGAAACATCCTGTATTTTAAAAAAATTACTACTTTAGCAGCAAATAATAACCAAACGCTATGAAAAAGTATTTTTACACAGATGGAACTACAAACTTCGGACCGTTTTCACTGGAAGAACTGACGGAAAAGCACATTTCCAGAGATACGATGGTATGGTTTCAGGAGTTAGGAGAATGGAAACGTGCAGAGACCATTCCCGAGTTGAGCGGACTCTTCACACTTGCACCGCCACCCGCCCCCGGTCTGAAAGCAGCCTCCATTGCCACTAATACCAACAAGAATTCATTCACAGACAACCTAAAGCCACCAAAAACATGGCTCGTGGAGTCCATCCTTGCAACACTCCTATGTTGTCTTCCATTTGGCATCATTGGCATCATATATGCCTCTAAAGTTGAGACCCGCTTTTATGCCGGCGACCTTGTTGGAGCCGTCAAAGCATCCAGTGCTGCAGAGACCTGGACACTGGTCAGTTTCTTCTTCGGTCTCTTTGGATTCCTTATCTTTATAGGATTAGCCATTTTCGGAACATCACTCGCAATACTTTTAAATTAAGACTATGAATAGTTATTTTTATTCTGACGGAGTCAACAGTTTTGGCCCATTCTCCCTCGAACAATTGCAGGAGAAAAGTATAAACAGAGATACACTCATCTGGTATCAGGAGTTAGGAGACTGGAAAAAAGCAGAAACCCTACCTGAGTTGGAAGGATATTTTAAGACAGTACCGCCCCCACTTTCCAAAGCGACTACGCCTCCTGCATATAATGCCCGGGCAAACAATGATAGCAGCAATAAGATGCCACCGAAGACTTGGTTGCTTGAATCCGTACTCGCCACCGTACTCTGCTGTCTACCCTTTGGAATCGTAGGTATTGTATATGCCTCCAGAGTCGAAACCTACTTTTACAAAGGAGAGTATCTGGCAGCACTAGAAGCCTCTGATAATGCAAAGACCTGGACATTGATCAGTATCTGTTTAGGTGTGATAATGGTTGTAGGTTTTTCAATGGTCTCCTTTTTAAAAATGTTTCACTAAAGAACAAACTATGAAAAAGTATTTTTACAACGGACGGAACCAGCAACTTTGGGCCGTTCACACTCGAAGAATTGAAAGAAAATAACCTCGCCAGAGAAACTCCGGTATGGTTTCACGAGCAGGGAGAATGGAAATCGGCAGGGAGTATTCCCGAGCTTACGGAGCTATTCAAAATGACACCTCCTCCAGCACCCGGTACCGCTCCCGCTCCAAAATATGATTCCAATCAAAAACCACCCAAATCATGGTTGCTGGAGTCCGTGCTTGCCACCGTACTCTGCTGTCTGCCCTTTGGTATCATTGGAATTGTGTATGCATCCAAGGTAGAGACCCGCTTTTACAACGGCGATCTGGAAGGAGCAATCAGAGCCTCAAAGAATGCCGAGACCTGGACTTTAGTTAGTTTCTTCGCCGGACTTGTTGCCTTCATTATCTCAATGGGAATAGCCTTCGCAGTCGTACAATCACATGGCAGATTCCCAGGCTGTTTTTAAAAAAACGCTGATAGGGAGTGTCGCATTGCTCGTACTCATTTTGCTGGCTGTACTCTACAAGAAGTACAGCCCTTTGGAGAGTGCGTTTTTTCCGCCATGCCCCTTCCGCAAGATGACCGGACTACTCTGTCCTGGTTGTGGTTCGCAACGTGCGATCCATCACTTGCTCAACCTCGACATTGCCAGAGCCTTTCGGGAAAATATGTTGCTGGTCATAGCCATCCCCTATCTGATTGCAGGCTGGATGCTTGAGCTTGTCCCCCATCCTGGTGCCGGACTACTTAAATGGCGCAAGATACTCTACGGAATCCAGAGCCATTTACTTTATCCTCTTTGTGATCATCACTTACTGGATACTTCGAAATATCATCTGATACCCCATAACGAAGAGCGACACCCCTAAGGATGTCGCTCTTCGTTTCTTTTTGCCTTACCCACAGAAGGCTTGATTTCTTTCAGATTCTAAAACTGTCTAAAAAGGGGAATCGGTGTTTTAGGACAATCGACACTTTTATGATGTAGATACTGAGTGGACAGAATACCGAGTAGAAAGAGAACAATCAGTCACTTTAGAGGATTTAACTATCTCCTATCTGACTGATAAATAACGAGTTGTACCTTCTCAAAATACATCCGTATGCGTGACAAATTTCAACCTGATGAAATGTTTATTGCATAGGCATCGGACAACAAAAACTACCTGATGTTTTTAGAAAAACTATTAATAGAAATCCGGCACTTTTCAGGTCATCTTTTTTGATGTTCACGGATTTCCTAAATCGGTGTTTTAGGACAATTGGGGATTCTTTGCGGCATCTCTTTCTGTGATTAAATTATCTCATACATTAACACAGAACAGAATTCCATTCTGAACAAGTCATCGACAACCAGGCTTACAAATGATAAAAGAAAGAAAAAGAAAATGAGTTTTTTCTCTCATTTTTCCAGAGATATTGTCTAATTTAATAATAATGCATATCTTTGCAGCCACTAAGAATTTGTTTTAAATACCGATGGTGCTTTTTGTCTGCGAAGATCAAAGGCACTTCCTTTTTTTAGTCACTGCCCATTCACCACAAAGTTTCGGATCTGACAAGCAGTACGTCCACTCTCCTTATTATATTCTTTGGCAATACGAAGTACCAGCGTATGATTGGTATTTGCAAGTTCACTCTCCAACATAAACACCCAAGGGATATAAAGACCATTGCTCCATGCTGTATGTGTATCAATCAACTTCATCGGTGCTCCATCCACACTATATTCGAGAATGCCTGACTTCGGTCCGGCCACACAGAAGATGCCAATTGCTTTGCCTTTAAAGTCGAGTGTCAGTTTGTCGCCACCCTGTGTTGCTTCCAGCATCGGTACGTCTACAAATCCTCCGCGAGTACCCGCATTATCTGTCGGCTTCCAGCTCTGCACATATTTCCAGTTTCCACTGAGACTGGCTTTCTTAATGTCTATAAATTGACCATCAAAGTAACTAAACGGATCCAGGGTCTGAGGAAGTACATGCGCTTGCTTGCTTTCCGGTGCTTGTTTCCACATCTTGTCAAACAGGTGATTGATGGCAGCTGCATAGAGCCTATGACCGAAAGGTTTGGGATGTGTGCCACCAAACGTGTCCCAGTCAAACTCACCGTCGCGCATCCGTTCGTTGATCTCCTGCTGCAAGTCTATGGAAGGGATCTGATACTGGTTGGCTACCCGTTCGTGGTTATAGATCACATCGGGACGGATGCCAGAGTTAAATAGTTCAATAAAAGGATCATAGATAAAGTGAAGCATAACAATATCCATCTCCGGATTGCTCAATAAAGCCTTGCGCACCTCACCTTCCATACCGCGTGTCTGTGCGATATAATTGAATCCATTGGTATGATCATTGACGGCAGCTTCTACAAAGAGCAGGTCAATCTTCCCTTTTGAGAGTACATCCTTTTGCATCCGAAAGGCACCCGGTGTAGATCCCGTCGAACCGATACCTGCTTCCACAAACTCAAATTGAGTATCCGGGAAACGTTGTTTGAGATCTTCTTCAATCATATCTTTCCAACCATTCATCTCTGTAATAGACCCACCAAGGAATGCGACACGCCCTTTGCGCTCTTTCTCAAAGCAATAGAGCGAGTTATTCATGGAGCCGCGCACATTGATATGATTGTAATCGCTATAACCGACCTGATGACGTAGCACAAAATCTACCACAGGAGTAGGATCTGTCAGACTGTGTGGATGATGACCGATACCCAGTTTCAATATCAACTCCACAGGTCCGCCCATGGCACGGTACTTTTCACGCACCACACCCATATTATCTTTGTAAGGAACCACAACATCACTGTCGCCACACACCGTGAAGATAGGTATTCCGGCTTTAGCAATCGGATCAAGCTGATCTATCGGATTGCCAGAGAAAGTGTTCATTTGTTCGTCGGTCAGGTTCCACTCTTTCAACATATCCTTCCAAAGATCCGGTTGCTCTCTGCCCGGCCAACTGAGTAGGTTGCACACAGGAGCATCCACATAGATACATGCCACCTTGTCGGGGTTTTGAGCAGCCCAGTTAAATGCAGCAAGTCCGCCACGGCTAAAGCCTTCCAGCGTTACCTTCTGTGACAAGTTATACATCTTCACCATATAGTTGTAGAAGTCTGTGGCTAGTTTCACCGAATGAGGCGAGCCGTACAGATGGGTGATGTCAAAATAGACGACATGAAAACCCTTTGTTACCAAAGCACTGTCCACCGAAGGAAAGGCATCAAAGAATGCAGGACGCCATATCCATGGCGACCCTTTCGCCACTTTCGTGGGCACAGCCACGATGACATCTCTGCCGTTGAACTGAAAGTCATAGCGATCCACGCCTTTCCATTCACTCTTCTTACCCGGAAATGCCTGCATCTGATGATCCGTAGGTTTGTCCATGATAGCGTTATAAACTGTAGCAGCGATAGTATGAGCTCCCATAGGATTGGGATGAATCTTATCAGGAAAGTTTTCAGGCATGCCTGAAGTTACTGTATGAAGATCTATGACCTGACAACTCATTTGCTTGGCTACCTCATCAATGTACGGGATGACACCATGTACGATGATGCTGTCATTGATACCATATTGCACAGCATATGCTTTTGCCGGGTAACACAGATAGATCTTCGGATTGGTTGCAAAAGTTTGAAAAGCACGTACCATGGAAGTCAGGTCTTTCTTGAATTCAGTATTATAGATCCAGTTGTTGGGTTTGGTGTCATTGGTGCCCAGTTTGATGATCACTATGTCAGGATTATAGCCCAGTGCATCCTGAAACATTTTCTCCTTCATATACGGAAAATCTCCTTTGTTGAGACAGGTACGGGCACTGAATCCGTAGTTGCGCACTTCATACGCTTCGCCAAGCATCTGACCAAGCACGGATGGGTAACTATCTCTTTCGCGGTTACTGATGCCTGAGCCATAGGTAATACTATTACCAACACAAGCCACTTTAACAACCGCAGCCTGCAAGTTGCTTAAGAAGCAAACGAGCAGGCTTAGGATGATCATCTGAAATTTTCTCATTATCTGTTCAATCTATACGTTTTTCCTGGTGTTGTCTGTATGTCATATTCATACACCTTGTTTAGTAACGGTTGTTGAGGAGTAATCTTGTCCGAGACAAGCGGTTTTTTTATCGCTGCTGTTGCAAAGAACGGATTAGGATTGTCACCCTTCGCGGCTGTGAGTCCCTCCCCTTTCAGGGGTACATACGAACGGATGCGGAGGTTGCCTCCCAACTTCGAGAGAATCTTTGCCTCTTTCAGCTTTGCTCCATCCCACTCCATCGTTACCTCAAAACCACCTCGTGCCATCAGTCCGCTAATGCTTCCTTCGCTCCATACATCAGGTAAGGCAGGCAACAATTGGACAGCTCCATCCTGACTCTGCAGTAACATCTCGGCTATTCCGGAAGTAAACCCGAAGTTACCGTCAATCTGGAATGGTGGATGTGCATCAAAAAGGTTTGGATAGGTACGCCCATCCCGGCCATCACCTACCAGTTTGAGCATGTTCTGAATAATCTTGTATGCATGATTACCATCAAGCAAACGAGCCCAGAGATTGATCTTCCAACCAATAGACCAGCCTGTGGCTTGATCGCCACGTTGAGTCAGTGAGGTCTTGGCAGCCTCAAACAACTCAGGGTTGGTATAAGGAGATATCTGATTACTTGGAAACAATCCGTAGAGATGAGAGACGTGTCGGTGATCTTCTTTTGGATTATCTACATCTTCCAGCCATTCCTGTAGTTGATTGAATTGTCCAATCTGCATCGGTGCAAGTTTATCGATCATATTCTTCAGCTTTGTCTGATAGGCTGCATCACCACCCAGCACCTGAGTCGCACGAAGCGTATTGCTCAAAATATCAAAAACAATCTGATTGTCCATCGTACAACCGGCTACGATCGTACTCTTTCCCAGCGGACCATGTTCCGGTGAATTAGACGGTACGCTTACCATCCAATGGTAAGTAGGATGCTCAACCAGGTAGTCCAGGAAGAAATCGGCCGAACCTTTCATCGCCGGATAATACTCTTTCAAGAACTCCTTGTCGCCGGTATATAGATAATGTTCCCACAAGTCTTTACTCAACCAAGCGCCACCGTTGGGCCATTGTCCCCACGAAGCAGCATCAACGGGACCAGTGCTGCGCCATATATCGGTGTTGTGATGTAACACCCAACCGTTGCAACCATATAACACACGGGCAGTTTCCTTTCCACTTTCTGACAGTTCTTTGACCATCTGAAACAAGGGTTGATGCGTCTCGGCCAGATTGGTTACTTCTGCAGGCCAGTAATTCATTTCCGTATTGATATTGACCGTGTACTTGCCATCCCAGGGAGCCATAAGTTGGTTATTCCAGATGCCCTGCAAGTTAGCTGGCTGTCCGCCGGGCTGCGACGAACTGATCAGCAGATAGCGCCCAAACTGGAACATCAGTTCGACAAGATTCTGATCATTTCCCTTGGTGAAGTTCCTCACTCGCTCCGGTGTCTCTAATTTCGAAGCTTCTGTTGGCGCCAGATTGAGAGCCACCCGATTGAATTGTTTCTGATAAGCAGCCATATGATCGGTCAAAGCTTTGTCATACGGTTTCTTCAATGCTTCCTTCAGATAAGCAGAAGCTTTCTCACTTGGATTGGCAGTTACAGTCTTGTAATCGACAAAGTTGGTGGCAGCGGAGATGTAAATCGTCGCGGTAGTCGCTCCGGATACCTTGAGGTTATCTGTACCGGTTTCCACTTTTCCGTCAGTCACATGAATGTAAGTCTGATTTTCCACACGGATGACACCCTTTATACCTTCATGATCTGAACCGTTTCCGGTGAGGATCAGTTTGCCTTCACTCACCTTTACTGCAAAGCCGACAATCGGCGAAGAGTAATCGGCGGTAAAATTAAGCGCTCCTTTCTTATCAGAAGTGATACGCATGATAATCACATTATCAGTCAGCGAAGCAAAGAGCTCACGCGTATAATTCACATCATTGGCTGTATAGCGTGTAGTGGCTACTGCCTTTCCAATATTCAGGTCACGGTAGTAATTGGAAAAGTTTTCATGACCGGCAAAATGAAGTTTCAAACTTCCTATCGTCTGATAAGGCATACCATTCTGAGGTGTTTTGAAATACTTATTCAGCATATCCTCCGCCTCTCTTGTCTTGTCGGCGAAGATCAGCTGTCGTACTTCAGCCAAATGAGGGAATCCTTCCGGATTATCGTTACGGTGCGGACCACCTCCCCAAACTGTTTCCTCATTGAGTTGTAGTTCTTCATTGGCGGGATTGCCATAGACCATCACCCCTAACCTGGAATTTCCCAATGGAAGTGCATCCGTCCATTGTTGAGCAGGGGCTTTATACCAAAGTTTCAGCTCCTCTGCCTTAGCAGAGAGAGCTGAAACCATTAATACTGAGAGTGCAAATAATTTGATTCTCATTATTTCTTACTACTTTGTTACTTAAATATGTTGATTCACGATACTCTCATATAACTCTTGCTTGCCACTGACCTGTTTTGGTTCTCCATCGCGTACTGCAATATTACGAAGCTCTTCGAGAGTTAGTTTACCCTCTTCAAACGACTTTCCTTCACCAGCATCAAACGATGAATAACGCTCTTGGCGCATCCCATTATAGGAAGACTTCTCAATAATTTCTGCTGCTGACAGCAATGCGCGTGCAAAAGTATCCATACCTCCGATGTGTGCGATAAAGAGATCATCCGGATCGGTAGAGTTTCTGCGGATCTTTGCATCAAAGTTTGTACCGCCGGGTGCCAGACCATCGCCTTGCAATATAACCAGCCATGCGCTCACAAGTTCGCCAACATTCATCGGGAACTGATCGGTATCCCAACCATTCTGATAGTCACCTCTATTAGCATCTATACTTCCGAGCATTCCTGCATCTACTGCAACCTGCAATTCATGTTCAAACGTATGCTGAGCCAATGTAGCATGATTAACCTCAATATTGAGTTTGAAATCTTTGTCCAAACCATAGTGACGCAAGAAACCGATTACAGTCTCTGAATCAAAATCATACTGATGCTTGGTTGGTTCCATTGGTTTCGGCTCGATAAGGAAGTTACCTTTGAAACCATTCTTACGTGCATAATCGCGTGCCATAGTCAACATCATTGCCAGATGCTCCTTCTCACGTTTCATATCAGTATTTAGCAGCGACATATAACCTTCACGTCCTCCCCAAAACACATAGTTCTCTCCTCCCAGAGCAATCGTGGCATCAATCGCATTCTTGATCTGCAAACCTGCTGCAGCTACTGATGGAAAGTATGGATTGGTAGCAGCTCCGTTCATGAAACGAGCGTTGCTAAACACATTGGCAGTACCCCAAAGCAGTTTGATACCAGATTCAGCTTGCTTTCTTTTTGCATATTGAACCATAGTGGCTAGCCGCATCTCATACTCAGCAAATGAGTTACCCTCATCTACCAAATCAATATCATGAAAACAGTAGTACGGAATACCAATCTTGGTCATAAACTCAAAAGCAGCATCCATCTTGTCTTTAGCACGTTCGATAGGATCAGCTGAACTGTTCCATGGATGAGTTTGTGTACCCCCACCAAATGGGTCATTACCTGTTGCGCACATAGAATGCCAGTAAGCCATAGAAAAACGAAAGTGATCTTTCATCTTTTTCCCCATGACCACTCTCTCTGCATCATAATAGCGAAACGCTAAAGGGTTGTTTGACTCTTTTCCTTCATAAGCTATCTTCCCGATACCCGGAAAGAACTCTTTTTTTCCTTTTACAATTTCCATACTTGTTTATGTATTATTCAACCATTAATATTATCTGATTCTTTGTA
The DNA here is from genome assembly GCA_963677415.2 of Bacteroidales bacterium. GTDB lineage: Bacteria > Bacteroidota > Bacteroidia > Bacteroidales > JAQUTK01 > JAQUTK01. The sequence goes on from CAXXFJ010000013.1 coordinate 168,843, forward strand.
ACATCACCTTCATTTTAGTGAAGTAAAACCACTCAGGAAGCATCATTCAGCCTCCAGGTATTTATCCACAAAACGTTTAAATTGGAAGCTTATTTATTTGTCATATAAACATTTAACGCTTTCTTCCACCGTTCATACGATTGAAGAGTAGCATCAGCAAAAGCAGGAGAAGGATCAATGACACGAGCCAGATGGATGGAAGCAAAGGCTTCCTTTCTGTTTTTGTAGTATCCACATCCTAAACCGGCACCTCTGGCAGCACCTTCCGCACCATTTGTATCGTAAATCTCGATAGACGAACCTGTAACATTAGCCAAAGTCTCTCTGAATACCGGACTCAGGAACATGTTGGCAGCTCCGGCTTTGATCACCTGAATATCCATACCCATACTTTCCATTATATCCATTCCATACTTCAGAGAGAAGGCTATTCCTTCTTGCGCCGCACGGAATATGGTACGGTTATCATGGCTCAGAAAATACAAGTTATGAATGGAAGCACCAATCTCACGGTTAAGCAAGATACGCTCCGAACCATTACCAAAAGGAAGAACGGTTACTCCATCTGATCCTACCGGAACCTGAGCACTCAAACTGTTAATCTCCTCATAAGAAAGCGAGCCACCGGCAATTGTATTACGTATCCAGCTATAGAAGATGCCCGCGCCATTGATGCAAAGAAGCACACCCAAACGTGGATCTTGGGCGGTATGATTGACATGCGCAAAAGTATTGACACGAGACATCGGATCACATTCCAACAAATCATTAACACCATACACCACCGCGGAAGTTCCAGCCGTGGCAGCAACTTCACCTGGTTCAAGCACATTAAGTGATAATGCATTATTAGGTTGATCACCTGCACGATAAGTAATTGGAGTGCCTTCTTTGAGTCCTAATTCAGCCGCTGCTTGCGCAGTAAGCCTTCCTTGTTCGCCAAATGTAGGAACTATCTTTGGAATCACATTCTGAGAGAATTTATAATAATCAAATAACTCCGAAGAAACTTTATTCTCCTTAAAATCCCAAGCAATACCCTCAGAAAGACCTGATACGGTAGTACAAGCCTCTCCTGACATTCTCATGGCTATATAATCGCCTGGCAGCATAGCCTTATCTACTTGTTCAAAGATTTCTGGTTCGTTATCCTTCAGCCAAGCTAATTTGGCCACAGTAAAATTGCCTGGTGAATTGAGCAAATGAGAAAGAACAAATCCATATCCCATAGATGAAGCAGCAGACTCTCCATACTGCACGGCACGACTGTCGCACCATATGATGGCCGGACGAAGCACCCGTTGGTTCTTATCGACAACCACAAGTCCATGCATTTGGTAGGAAATACCTATTGCACCAATATCTGCGACATCAATTTGAACCCCTGCGAGCAATTGCTTCGTAGCATCGCAGAGATAATACCACCATAAATCGGGGTTTTGTTCAGCCCATCCAACTTGAAGAGAAATAATCGGCATTTCTTTCTTGGGTGAGAAAGCATTTCCAACACACACTCCCGTATTCGCATCAATCAGCGACACCTTTACCGAAGAGCTCCCCAAGTCATATCCTAATAAGTACATATTTTTTATATTATAAGTTTGTATTCTATCTACATTGTTGTTAGTCCCAAATGACGATTGTATGAGACTTTATCGAACCGGTAATACCGAGCTGCACGATGAGCCACATTCTCTTCCTTTTCATCCAATGCTACAAGATAAGACGAACGTTTTACTTTCTTATGAAAGTTACGTACATCCATTTCCTGGTCGTATACTACCTCATACAAACGACGAAGCTCAAGAAGGGTAAATCTGGCAGGAAGCAGCCTGTAAATGATTGAGGGGTCCAAACGAATATTCTTTCTAATTTCAATCAAAGCCTCTTTTAGTATGCTATTATGATCAAAAGCTAAAGGAGGAACTTCATTGACAGGGCACCAGCGTGCACTTAAGTTTGCTGCCGGTTGGATCGTCCGGGAAGTAATACGGATTAATGCCATATAGGCTACAGTCACTATACGACCGACCTTCAGATCAACTGCACCTCTTAACCAGTTCAGATCTTCCGGTCTGGAAGTACGTTCCGGATCGCCAAAGACTCGAAATTGTTTGAGATATGCATTGTGAATACCCGCCCATTCTTTCAATAATGATTGAGCCGCTTTGTCGGGATCCTCATTATTATAAATAAGTCTGCCGGGAAGTTTCATTCCATTGAATAAGGCATCATTTTCCACAAATTTCTTCTCAAGAAGAAGAACTTGAAGACTTTCCCCATTGTATCCCAACAAGACACAATCCACAGAGACATGCGGATAAAAAGAATTGTTTTCTACTTCGTTCATTGTATCAATATTAGATCAATGACCAAAAGTATATTTCTTTTTCAATTTAAACAAAGCTATTTCCGCTTATTTTTAGGAGGTTGGAATCAATCTTTTTGTATTATGTACAATAAGAACACACGCTTATTGTCTTATCTACAGTAATTACAATATTGGAGGGCATATTGTAACATAGACAATAAATAAAAATCATTAACAGACTGATTGCTTTGGTAAAGTCACTGCTTACCCGTCAATGCATGATAACATCCGTATAATCCAATACTGCCGGACCGTACCATGCATCTCTGAAATCACTGACTCGAATATTTTGTACCAAAGGCTGATTGCACAGCCAGTTCACCACAAAATCTCTCTGTTCTTCAGTAACGGAACCCCGACCACGTTTTACAATCATAAGTCTGCCGCCACTTCCTATCCCTCCTCCGCAGAGGAGATCATTGTCTTCGATAGCTTCTTTTAGGAAACGAAGACAAAAATCCAGGTACTCGTTATTATCCTCCAATGTATCAAGGAGGTCAAACTGGAGTTCAAAGCCAAGTTCCTTAAACTCGGCTTTGTGTAATTTCTTCCGAAGTCTTTTTCTCATAGCTAAGTCTCTTGTTTGAAAGTAATCTAATCAAACAAATATATGTAAAAGATTCGGTTATCTCCAAATAAAAAGGCAATTATTTTGAGTTTAATCGACCCGATTAGCCTGAAGTTAGCGCGCGTACAATTGAGATGAAAAGAGAAGCTAACTCAATTCAAAAGTTCGAGAATGTGTTTCACTTGAGGAATTAATGCATGAATCCCATCGTTAAGGATCCATGAGTTACTCCGCTATATATCTGAAACGTACATATTGTTCATTATTTGGGCCATTCAACCGGAGTAGATAGACACCCGTCTCTGTCAGACCGGTAAAGAGATGTGTTCTGACTATCGGCTCTTTGCTGAATGGCTTGTCTTCATCCAAAATTACCTCTTTCAGCATACCAAACGCATCATACACTTTCAAGGAAACCTGACCCGGTTTGCACACATTGTAGGTGATATCAACCGGTTCATATCCCTTTATGGTCGTCTTGCTCATGGATAACTGATAGTTAATCATTTCTTCCTGAGCATACTGCCGTTCAAACTCTTCCATACTATCATACTGATTCACACGGATGTTGCTGATCCTGGCCACCGCCTGGCATATATCACCAGTAGAGGCACCTCCTGTAAAATAGAGTCCGACAGCTATGTCCTTCTCTCTCATGTCTGAACTCATAAAATCCATTCTCAAAGGATCCTGCAGATAGTCCCACCAGAAGAGATTGTCATACGAATAATAGGCAGTTACATAGTTTTGCGCATAAAAGTTCAATCGTAGCTTAATATATACGTCCTGTGCGATAGTAGGATTGTCTAACTTTTTGTAATTATAATCATATCCCCATCGGTATGCAAAGCGCGCTCCTTCATACGAACCGACACCAAAAGAGAAGAAAGGAGAATTTGCAGGAAGCTCTCCGTTACTCAGTGTACGCATCATTAATCCAACATAGGTTCCAATTCCTGTATTGGTCACGGAATCAATCTTCATGGATATTTCTATTGGTTTATGCGGATCATATCCCCTCTTGTACAGATAGCTGGTCACATCAATATGCTTCATTTCAGAACGCTGGTTTGTATAGAAGGTAATGTTATCTATCGACTTGATCAGTTTGTTTGCTATTGTGTCAAGTGCGGAGAGCTTTTCTGAGTGAGTCGAGTAGGGAATATGAAGGCTGTCTAGCCGTTGGGCATAATCTGATAAGATGGCCGTCGTGTCATAGATCGTTTCTTTGGGATAACCACGAAGCAAGGAATCCATTATCGTTTTTTGTGTAATGTTCGACGTTTCGTAAATTGCCAGAATAGAATCATACTCCAGCTTCTCATCTTCTGCCATAAGCGTAGTGTCGGTCAAAATCTTCGGACGAAAGTTGGTGCTCGTATCGTATGAGAGACCGGAATAGGTAGATCTTACAAGCGTATGGAACAAGAAACTGAAGCCGTAAAAGTTGAAGTCCCGTGAAATGGCAATCATCTTCAGGTGGTTTTTACCCCTCTTCAGAAAGATTTGGGCTTCGCTTCCACCTTTACCCCCCAATCGGAGTTCCGAAACCTGCTTGATGCCGTTTACATCAATGCGCATAAATTTGGGATCATCTGAGTTATAGCCCGTAAAAGCACGGATCACATAATAGCCTTCGCGAGGGGCATTAACGGTATAGGAAACCCAATCGCCCGCCTGAATATTGGTAATGTAGGGACAGATGGGCTCTCCAAAACCGGTTGTAGTAATGCGCCTTGTATAAAAACCTCTTGACATATTCCAGTTAATACCCGTTGCATCAGTCGAATCAGGAACAAGAAAGAACATAGAACTACTTTCTTTTGGAAGAACTGGATAAAATGCAAGATCTATATCGGACCCTGCAGCACCTTCAGTCTCCGCCCGCACTGTGTCCCTGGCAAAATTGTCTGCTTTGGAATAGGATATCAGCTCATTTCTGAAAGTATAGGTAGAAGCTCCCCTAACATACATTTCCGATTCTTTGTTGCTTGTTGGTGGATTATTGCCGGGAGTTCTTGCATGGTTGCCGATATCTCTGCCTCCCCAGTCATACTCCCAACTCCCAATATAGGATGGATATTTCTTGCTCACCATCAGGTTTCTCCTGACAAACTCTTCACCAAATACGGCATTCGGATTGACAGGGATTTCCAGATTGATGTGTTCCCAGCCGAACGGAGAGGCGGCCTCAATATTCTGTTTCATTGCTTTTCCGTTTGAGACAGCAACCGTAAAGTCGGCCTGCATGGTAAAACCTTTTATCGTACTGCTCAGTCGCAGGGAGGTGACTCCATCCCGAAGCCCTTTCACACGAACATATTTTCTGAATTCCTCACCGTCTTCCGGATCCTCAACAGGTTTCTCCCAGAAATAAGCTTCCATGACACTCGGATCCAGCGATTCACATTCAACGGTAAAATATTCATTCACGGCATGACCAAAAAGTTTTGTAACATCGATATCCATGGATTTTCCCGGTCTCAGAAAATCATAAAAAGAGTGATTGATAAAAGTCTGATCCTCTTCCGAAACTTCATATGGAATTTCTATTTCACTGACGGAAACATTGTCAATCAAAAATATGGCCGGCTTGGTGAGATCACCGTTATAATATTGATTATTCAGATTAGCACATGCGCCAATACCCATATAAACTTTCCCTTTGGTACCTATTTGTTGCACTCCACGACCAAACTGATACCATTCTGCTTCTTCCAGATCATCCTTCTGATAAGCTTGAACATACTTGCCCTGTCGGACAATCTTCAGCCAACGTGGATAACAGTCCGGAGGCGTGTGTGTGCTTCCGTTAGTTGAGCACTGGATAGATCCGCTATTATAAGATCCATTTGCACCCCCTATTTCCGAACGAAATTGTAAAACTACCGTTTTCGCATCATTATTAACTTTCACAAAAGCCATCCGATCGTCGGATGCCATTCCGCTCCGTACCATGACAAAGCCACTGGCATCGGCATCTTTTACGGTTTCAGCATCCATTATCCGTGCCTGTACTTGCATATCCTGATCCGTCTCCGTATAGATAAAAGCACAATCATCTTTCTGCTTGCCCATTTCATTTCCGTATGCCTTCAGATAGAAAAGCCCCAGCGACGCTTTGTAACACCAATCCGTGGAAGGGGCAATATTGCCTATATCCCTGAACTTCCATCCTTCAGGCAGTTGATCGGATACTCCTGTGGAATAAGGTCTTGGTATTCGGGTGGGATTGTAGGCAACACTGTTTGTCGTTGTCAACATAAAAAAACTGACAAACAACGTTTCTGAAAAGAAACGTATGCCATCTTTGATCCTCAGTATAAATGTATTCATAGCTGGTTTTTAAAAATTCAACGTACTTTATCTAGTGTTAATTACCTCACGACTCTTTGTATATGGATTTGACATAGGATCTACTCCGCTATATATCGGAAACGTACATATTGCTCATTGTTCGGCCCATTCAACCGGAGCAGATAGATGCCTGACTCTGTCAGACCGGTAAAGATATGCGTTAGCATTATCGGTTCTTTGCAAAATGGCTTATCCTTATCAAAGATTGTTTCTTTCAACAAACCAAAGGCATCAAAGACTTTTAAAGAGACCTGTCCCGGCTTAATCACATTATATGTGATGTCAACAGGTTCATTTCTTCTTATTGTAGTGGTGCTCATGGTTAATGGCAGATTCCACATCTCCTTCTGCGAGTACTGTCGTTCAAAATCCTCCATGCTCTCATACTGCTTCACGGTAAAGTTGCTGGCCTTTGCCATGGCCAAACAGATATCGCCCGTAAAATCGCCTCCCGTAAGATACATTCCGATGGCGATATCACGATCCACACCGTCAACTGAAAGAAAGCCGACCTTTATCGGGTCTTCCAGATATTCCCACCAGAAATTACCGTCGTAGGAATAGTATGCTGTCATGTAGTCTTGCGCATAGAAGTTAAGTCGGATTTTGAGATACACATCCTGAGCAATGTCTTCATTATCAAACTTCTTATAATCATAATTGAACGCCCACCGGTAGCTGAATCGTCCTCCTTCGTACGAGCCGACACCGAAAGAGGCATACGGAGAGTTAGGTGATACCTCTCCGTTCAGCAAGCTTCTCATCATAAACCCCAGATATGTTCCCTTGCCTGTATTGGCTACCGTGTCAATCTTCATCGAGATCTCTATCGGCTTTGTCGGGTCGTACCCTTTCTTGTAGAGGAAACTCGTCACATCGATGTGTTTCATCGGTGACTGCTGCGTGGTAAAGAAGGTCATCGAATCAATTGCATGCGTCAGTCTGTAGGTGATCGTATCCAATGCCACCAGTTTTTCTGTTTGGGTGCGATACGGGATAGTCATGCTATCCAGCTGTGCGCTGTATCGGCTCAAGATGGCAGCGGTATCATAGACCGTCTTTAGGGGATAATAGAGTAGTGTAGAATCCATTCTGATCCGTTGCTTTTCAGAAGATGTATCATACACAGTTTGAATGGAGTCGTAGGTTATCTTCTCATCTTCCGCCATCAGGCTCGTGTCAATGAGCACCTCCGGCTGGAAATATTTTTCCGCGTCAAAAGTAATACCCGAATAGGGGACCTTAACAGCAGATGCAAACAAGATACGGAATCCTAATAGATTGAAGTCCATCGAATTCGCTACGAACTTCAGCTGATTCCGTCCCTGGGTTAAAAAGATCAGTTCTCTGGCACCCTCTTTCCAATCTGCCCCACCCATCCCCTTCTTTATGGCAAGCTCTTTGATTTGGGTGATTCCGTTCACATCCACACGAAGACTTTTGTGTTCATCTCTGCATGCTGCCACGGGGCTGATCCTGTAGTAACCGGTGCGAGGAGCATAAACGGTATAGGCTATCCAGTCGCTTGCCTTGATATTTGTGATGTAGGGGAAACCCTCTCCGTCAAAACCAGTTTGGGATATGTGTCTTGTATAAAGCCCCCTGGAAAGTTCCCAAATAATGCCTATTATAGTGTCCACTACTCCCTTGAAGACCAAATCATCATGAGTATTCGAACCCACAAAAGCTAAGTCGACATAAGACCCCGAGGCACCACCCACTTCCGAACGGTTCGTGTCTTTTGCAAATTTGTCTGCCTTGGTATACGTCACTATCTCATCTCGGAAGGTATAGGTTCCGGCATTTTTCACATACATCTCCGACTTCATGTCTTCTGTAGGTGGATTATTGCCTGGTGTTTTTGCATGATTGCCTACATCATATCCTCCCCAGTCATACTCCCAGCTTCCCAGGAAGGATGGGATCCGCTTACTGATTAACAGATCCTTTTTTACGAACTCTTCCCCCCATACAATCTCCGGATTAACCGGTATCTCCAGGCTCTTCAGTGTCCATCCAAAAGGAGTTGTAGCCTTGGCATCCTTCGGTTTGGCCTTTCCTGTTGAAACACCTACCGCATAATCAGCTCTCATGGTGAAACCTTTGATGGTACAGGTCAATTTCAGAGAGGTGACCCCATCCCGAAGTCCTTTGACGCTGACATACTTGCGAAACTCCTCACCATCTTTCGGATTCTCCACAGGTTCTTCCCAGAAATAGGCTTCCGCAACTGTCGGATCGACAGACTCACATTCAATGGTAAAATATTCACCCAAGAAATGACCAAACACGTTGGTGATGTCAATGTTTCTGGATTTTCCGGGAGTGATATACTCGTAAAAAGCCGTTGAAACGGATTCCGGATACAACGTCTCATACGGGATCTCTATATCCGTCACAGACAGATTGTCAAACTTAAAGATCGCAGGTTTGGTACGGTCACCATTGTAAGCACTGTTACCCAACTCAGCACAGGCAGTAATACCCAGATATGCCTTGCCTGTCATAGCAAGTCTGCGAATCGAGCCTAAACGCACCCAGGGAGCACCTTCGTAATCATCTTTCTGATAAGGAGAGACATACCTGCCTTCACGGACAAGTTTCAGCCAGCGTGGATAACAGTCCGGAGGAGTATGGGTGCTACCGACAGTACCACAGTCATATACGCCAAGGTTATCTGAAGATCCATCCATACCTCCTATGGCTGAACGACAAAAAACCGAGACAGATTTATTGCTCCAACTTCCTGCATCAAGGTATATCATGGGATCATCATTGGCCATACCCGCACGGATCATTAAACCTCCCACAGCCCGAGACTTATCCACTTTCTCGGCATCCATGATACGGACTTCCAGTTGTACATCCTGATCGGATTCCGAATACAGAAACCCGCATTGATCATTATTACGGTTCCCCCATAGACTTTCCCCATACGCTTTCAGATAATACGATCCGTCGGAAGCCTTATAGCACCAGTCCGTGGCAGGCGCAATATTGCCAATATCCTTGAAATGCCATCCCTCGGGCAGAGGATCAGAGTAGCCGGTAGAGTATGGCCTAGGGATCCGCTTTGGATCATAAGCATAGCCATTACTAATGGTTAATGCTAACACGGTACTTATCAGTACTCTTGTCATCAAAAAAATAGTGCTATTTTTCATCTTTTGAAATAATTACCCTTCAAGTAAATGAGATGCGTTCAGTAATACTACAGAAACAAAGTTATTCATTATTATGGATGTGGATCTTTATGAGCCAAAATTAAATATACAAATTCCATTGTTTCATCTTATAATTTTAAAGATTGGAAGATCTATTTTTGATTGTCATTCTATAAATCATAATTATTGAAATATTCCGAGTGCAAATGTAATATATTATTTTTTACAAACTGTAAAAAGTTAGTGGACATCTATAAGTGTTAAAACCGACGTAATATTCTGATATTTAGAAGCATGAGACACCTTTAATAATATCTATGGTGGACATCTTTATTTCGTCTTAATAACAACGAGAAAAACACAGGCTAATTTGGCCCTTTTTACATCCAAAATGAAATACTTTGGGCTCTTTCTTTTTCTTGGATAAAATTGAATAGTATCATGCCTTTATAAGAGAATAATTCATTTATGCATATATTATAAATGTAGATCTTGTGGGTGTCTGCAAAAAAAGTAAATTTTGCACATCCTTTTTTGAATACATTCAGATAAAAGAAACGTCCGTTCTTTCATCAAATGAAAGAACGGACGCACCAACTATTGTCAGGTCAATTAGTCTTCTACAACCTCAAAATCTTCTTTTGTCACGCCACAAAGTGGACAAACCCAATCATCAGGAAGGTCTTCAAAGGAAGTACCCGGCTGAATGTCGCTATCAGGATCACCTTTTTCCGGATCATAGATGTAATCGCAAACTGTGCAAATGTACTTTTTCATTGTCTAATCATTTTATTTGTTAGTAGATTGATATTCTTGAACAGCAAATATAACCAGGATATTTGCATTCTCACAATTATTTCTTTCAAATAATTTCAATTCGCTTCATTTTTCTTGAAAACAGCGCTGCATCTCTTCTGTTATCCTCTCTTATCTCTTGTGTTCTCTGATGTATTTGCTAAAAGACCCTTTTGTATCTATTCTTCATTACAGCGCAGTTAATAATGTCGTAACCGCAATCCTCCGTTTCTAAGCGAAACTGTATCAAAAAGGGGCAATAGCAAGTAATTTTGTAAGCAATATGCGAGCGAGCAAGTAAGAACGAGAGGAGCCACATTGCTCTACAGCATACTGTGGGATGTGGCTTGGTGCACTTGGTGCATTGAAATGAAGGTATCCTCCCATTCTGAAAGTAAAAATAAAAAAAAATAATTATCGGCTCAGAAGTCACAGTAAAAAAGGCTGCTCCTTACCGTCAAAGACTACAACCTTTACCGTCATTGCGGGATTGACCAAGGAGATTGCGGGTCGATGCCCGCAATGACTTCAATAAAAGGATTTGTCCGTCCTTATGCATGGATACACGCATACGGACACGATTAGCGTTTGACAGTTGTCCTACGCTAGTTCTACAGTTGTGGTACGCTAAGTCTACAATTGTCAAACGCTGGGGGCCTCAGTCTGGAAATATTAAAGCCCACAGATGCTTTAGAGCTCATATAAGGGTGATCCTATTCGCTCCTAACACAGATTTTAGTAGACTCTTTTAAATGTTTCTCTGACTCCGGTTGACTCTCTTCACTCCCCGGTTGACTATTTTTTGTGGGGCAATCGTCGTGCAAGTAACAAAAAAAAGAATTCCCAAGTAACTTATAATAAGTTACTTGGGAATTATCTAAGTGCCCAGAACAAGACTCGAACTTGCACGTCATTGCTAACACTAGTACCTGAAACTAGCGCGTCTACCATTTCGCCACCTGGGCAGGTATTGGGTGACTTTCGTCACTGGATAAGATTTCAAATTCAGATGCTGTGAGTTCGCTAACCCTATCTTTAATTTGTGGATGCAAAGGTAGAACTTATCCTGTAACATGCAAAATGTTTTCTCTTTTTTTTAAATGAAATTTCGCCGTACAATCAGGCCCATATTCCCCTATAACGAAAGACGAATTCCAATCAGGTTTCCTTATCAGGCTCACTCCTCAAAGATCATAGCAAACAGGGAAGTGATCGCTGTAACCTCCGGTATATTTCTTTCCTGCCCAACTTCGAAAGGGCTTGGTTCCACCATATTTCTTATCTTTCTCTTGCAAAAAGTCCGGAGCATAGATCCATGCCGGCTGAAATGTGCCGGCTTCCACTCTTGGCTGAAGCAACAACCCGTTGACATAGATCTGATCGATAAGACTCCACGAATCGATATATTTATAACTTCCTTTCGTTTGAGCAGGAAGTGAAGAGGGAAAAAGAGAATAAAGTGCACCGGGGGAAACTGATCCTTCAACATCCTTTGTCTGCAGTACTTCTTTTACATCAGGATCTTTGTAATCAGTATTGAAATCTCCCATAAGCAGCAAATGCAGATTGCGACGCACCGTACTAAGAGTGTCAATCTTTGCTTTTATCTGTCTGAGAGCCACAAGTCGAGCCTCACGCGAACCGCTTCGCACTTTGGATGGCAAATGACAGACAAAAATATCCAGGGTGTCGTGAAGGAGAGTAAGACCGGTGACATGAAGCAAATCGCGTGTCGGACGAATCGTTGTGTCCTGAAAAACAACCGGATAACTATGATACTCCAGCAACCGAAACCGTTCGGGACGATACAGCAGAGCTACGTCAATGCCACGTACATCCGCACAATTGGTCATCACATACTGGTAATCTTGTCGACGGAGGGAAGAGCGACGGGTAAGCTGAAAAAGCACGCTGTCATTTTCCACTTCGCATAGACCTACCAGTACCGGTGGCTCCCACTCTCCTGCTGAGACGATGACACGTGCTATATGATTGAGTTTCTCATTGAAACGGCCATAACCCCAGCGTCGCACAGAACCAGGCAAGAACTCCTCATCCTCCTTTCCGGGATCTTTCTCACAATCAAAAAGGTTTTCAACATTATAAAATAGTACGCGAAAAGGAGGCTCATCAGCTCTTGCGACCAATGTTAAGATCATCAGTACAAGCAAGAGTAATAACTTCATTAATTCTGTTCTGTTGAAGCAGGTACGTATTCAAATGCACCCATATCCGGAGTACCATCAGACATACGACTAATTCCATCCGCATCTAGTGGCAATAACACGGAGAAGTCCGGATCAGCCTTGCCAATAGCTGCAGAAAGTGAATCCAAATGGAAATCATAGATGTAATTATCATTGCCCGTAGCTCGAAACAACGGATCTTCGCTCCATAGTATATCCGTAAAGCGGTTATCCGTAATCTCCTTCGAACGTATCAGTGAAGCATGGAAGGTACATTCAAAAGGTACTTCTTCTTTGGACGAACTATTCAACACAACCTCCGGATTGCGCGAACCATAGATGATACAGTTCGTAAAGGAGGTATTAGTAATTGGATATACAATCTGGCTTGCGGCTGAAGAACCAGTATAGTTACTGATGCTCACAGAGGTTCCTTCACGGAGGTCCCATACATAATAGTTGGCAATGGTACAATGCAGGAAGCGATAACTCCCGCCCAGCAGAGAGAGACACGCATAGCGCGCATTGGTAAACAGCGAGTTATCCGCCTCAATGCGACAGTTTACGGCTTGTAAGCCATAACCTCGCACATTATGAATCGTCGAACTGTGCATTTCCAGTTTGAGACCCGTCACATCGGATGAGTCTGCAATGATACCATAATTGCCTCCACGGATAATGGTATGTGTGAGACTATTTCCCATACTCCCGGCAGAGAGGCGCACTCCCTCCCATTGTCCGGCAAGGAAATCATACGGCAGATTGTCAAACAAATTATCAATACGATCACCACGTAGCACCACCGGAGAAGTAGCTGTCCCTTGCGTGATGAGTGTGCCATCAACAACCAGTTTGGCGCCACTATGGAAATGCAATGTAGTGCCGGCAGTGAGTGTCAGAGTAATGCCCGGAGCGACATACAAACTGTCCTGAATAACATAGGGACGAGTGGAAGTAAGTGTCGTATCTGAAGTGATTATCTTTCCCTTCCACATATTGGCATCCTGTCCGTAGGCACGCAACTTGACATGCTGCATCACTCCGTTAGAGATAAAAACAATCGAGTCTTTCAATAACACCGGTCCGTTTTGACCTGTTGCTGATGGATTGATACGAACGAAAACGAACATACTATCCTTTGCAGCAATCTCCAGACCGTTGATAATGTCGGCAGGTTGCCCATCCACATTCATTAAAAAGCCAGAATGATCGGGATCGGCCATGTAAAGAGTCTCAATGCGCAAAGCCTTGCTATTCCTGTTATAGATCATCAAACGCTGGTCTGCAGATGCCAGTCCGGTGAAGACGGTGTCAAAGGAGACTGTATCTAATGAAAAGGAAAGCCGATCTGATGGATTGGAGGAAAACTCATCCTTCTGACAGGATGTTATTCCGACAAGTAACAGAAACAGAGTAGCACAAACAGAAAGAAACTTCTTCATAGCTGCAACGTATTATCTTACATTTTTCAACACATCAAGCAAATGGTCCCAAAACAGAGGAACTGATGAAATCATAATCCGCTCCCGGGGAGAATGAACTCCTTCCATCGTTGGACCGAAAGAGACCATATCAAGATCGGGATACTTTTCAACGAACAATCCACATTCCAGTCCGGCATGTATGGCGAGCACTTCAGGTTGTCTCTTGAAAAGACGGATATACGAATCACGGACAACCTGCAATACTGGCGATTGAAGGTTGGGCTTCCACCCGGGATATCCCTCTCCATGAGCCACTGTAGCACCGTATTGTGTAAAGATTGATTCTATTTGATCAGAGATTGCTTTCTTCTCACTTTCCACTGCACTACGCTGACTGGTGATCACCTCAATGATACCGTCCTTTTTATTTTGTTTGACAGAAGCCAGGTTTGTAGAGGTCTGAACCAGCCCTTCAATATCCTCACTCATGGCGATCACTCCATGCGGACAAGCGACCAGAGACTCAAGCAGATTAATAGCTACAGCAGGATCGATAATTTCCAAGGGAGACTCTATGGACTCAAGATCAAAACGTATAGATGGATCAATAGTGCTGTACAGGTTTTCCATGTCTGAGGAAAAAAAGTTGAGCAACACACGCACTCTCTCTTTAAAGTGAAATGGAACGCCGGCAATCACATAGGCTTCGCGGGGAATAGCATTTCGGAGATTACCTCCATCAATTTCGGAGATGAAGAGCTCCGATTCTTCCGTGATAATCTTCAGGAATTGCGCAAGTAATTTGTTGGCATTGGGCAATCCCTTATGAATATCTCCACCGGAATGTCCTCCTGTCAGCCCTTTGACATCCAAACGGAAAAAGAAAAGGTGCTGAGGGGTATTTATCGATCTGTATTTAAATTGGATGATTGTGTCTATTCCACCTGCACAACCGACATATAGATATCCCAGTTCTTCAGAATCAAGATTGATCAATATCTTGCCGGTGAAGAAATCTGTACTTAAAGCTCTGGCACCAGTAAGGCCGGTCTCCTCATCTACCGTAAACAAGCATTCCAGTTTGCCATGTTCCAGCGTATCAGAAGCCAGCAGTGCCAATTCGGCTGCAACCCCAATCCCATTATCAGCTCCCAGAGTAGTACCCTTTGCGGAAAGCCAGTCACCATCAATCACAGTCTGGATCGCATCGGAATCAAAATCAAACTGCACCTCTTTATTTTTCTCGCACACCATATCCACGTGAGACTGAAGAACAACGGTAGGAAGATGCTCAAACCCCTTGGTCGCAGGTTTAGTCACTAAAAGGTTTCCCACCTGATCACGCTTCACCGCCAACTTCTTGCTTTGTGCGAACTCATATATATAGGTAACAATCTTTTCTTCTTTCTTTGAAGGACGTGGTATCTTCGTCACCTCTTCAAAGAAATGCCAGAGTAAAGAAGGTTCAAGCTGGCTTATTATTTTCGAAGTATTCATTCTATTTCTGCCGTTTGTTTGTTTAAAACAAGTTAAATCCGCAACACATATTTCTATTCTTCCTGATTTTTGGATAGATAAATATATTTTATCCAAAGTATTGGACTATCTTTGCAGGACAAAAGTAACAAAAATGATTTACACGCTAGTCATCTCATTCGTAATTATTGCATCTGCGATAGCATTGCTTGGAATCAAAATCTTGTTTGTTAAGGGAGGGAAATTTCCTGATATTCATATTGATGGCAATAGAGCCCTTCGCAAGAAAGGAATACATTGTGCTAAATCACAAGATTTTGAGGCACGAAAAGCCGGACGTAATATTTGAATCTGCTAATTAACTAAAAGGAAAACATATTCAACAATGAAAAATATTCACTTTGTTATTGAAGGCATTTTAGCCGCTGCTGTTATCGCGTTGTTCATCCTTCAATTCAGCAACCAATCGCCGAAAGATCCGTCTGTTGCCAAACAGAACGACAGTTTACAAACCAACTTTCAGACATTGCCAATTGCCTACATCAATGTTGATTCACTCTTGATTCATTACAATTTTTCAAAAGAGATGAACGAACAACTGCTTCGCAAAAGAGAAAGTTCAATCGCTACTCTCAACCAAAAAGGAAAAGAGTTGGAGACTGAAATTGGAGAATACAAACGCAAATTGCAAAATAATGCTTTCCTTTCCCAAGAAAGAGCACAATCAGAAGAGAACCGTCTTGGAAAGAAGCAAAATGAACTACAAGAATTAGAACAAAGACTTAATATTGAGATTACTCAGCAACAAAACACCATGAACGAGCAGCTTCGTGATTCCGTCTATAGTTTTCTGAAAACATATAATAAAGAGAATCCGTACCAAATCATCCTTAGCAATACGTTTAATGACAACATCCTTTATTCTGATGAGAAGTATGACATCACAAGGGAGGTTATTGAGAAATTAAATGCACGTTACATCGTACGGAAGAAATAATAAAAGAATAAATTAAATGAACGCGCTTCTGAAAAGAGAGCGCGTTTTTTATTTTTCGGCAGATGGCATGACAAAAGCAGCATATGTTTCAAAAACTGCGGCACACAAAAGACAAACAAGCCACTCATAACTATGCTTGAACATAAAACTTGAAGCGGCAACAAGTAGAATGGAAGAGATAAGCTGAAACCTTACAAGTCGTTTGACACGCTTGTTTGTGCCCTGATAAGGAGAAGTCAGACGGACAACAGCTATCGCAGCTGATCCGAACGCCATAAGATAAGGGGCATATACAAACTGGAAGAAATAAGTTGAAACAGCTATCAGTACCAAAATCGCACCAGCGATAAAAAGGGAATTTTTCGTTTTGTCGCTCATTGTTATTTGATAATAAATATCTCCTCGTCAGGTTGTTTCATTAAATATTGCTCGCGGGCAAATTTCTCCAGATTCTCATCACTGGAATGCAATTCTTCCAACTTCTGAGCATCTTTTTCTATCTTATCCTTGTAATATTTAACTTCTTTCTTTAGTTCCCGTTGCTGGGAAATAAGATGCATACGGCGCATCAAACTGTTTTCATCCAGGAAAAGGATGTAAAACAAAAAGACTCCGATAACAAGTAGATACTTGTTAACATGAGTATGAAGAAAATTCCAAATGAGACGCAGTTTTGACATTTGCACAACGAGTGTTTCGGCAAAAGTAATAACTTTATTTGCGGAAACAAAGAAGTATGAAGAAAATATTGTCTATATTTGTCCTGAATTCATATTGAAAGTCAGACTCAGTACATGGAAGAATATATCGTATCCGCCCGCAAATACAGACCGGCCACATTTCAATCGGTCATAGGTCAGCATGCACTAACTACAACCCTGAAAAATGCAATCGTCAACAACAAGTTGGCACACGCTTATCTATTTTGTGGTCCAAGAGGTGTGGGCAAAACCACTTGCGCCCGGATATTCGCAAAAACCATCAACTGTCTGCACCCTACGACCAACCATGAAGCTTGTAACGAATGTGAATCCTGCCAGGCATTTAACGAACAACGATCCTACAACATTCATGAACTGGATGCTGCTTCCAATAACTCTGTTGATGATATCCGTACGCTGACAGACCAGGTGCGTATTCCTCCACAAATCGGAAAATACAAGGTATATATCATTGATGAGGTTCACATGCTCTCTCAGAATGCATTCAACGCGTTTCTGAAGACTCTTGAAGAGCCACCTGCACATACTATTTTCATACTTGCCACCACAGAGAAATACAAGATATTACCGACTATCCTTTCACGCTGCCAGACGTATGATTTCAATCGTATCACACAGAAAGATATCGTTGATCACCTGCTGTATGTGGCAGAGCAGGAACAGATTACTGCCGAACCTGAAGCATTGGGTGTCATTGCTCAGAAAGCGGATGGCGGGATGCGCGACGCTCTTTCCATCTTCGACCAGCTGGCCTCTTTTACCGGAGGAAAGATTACGTACGAACTGGTGATACAAAATCTGAACGTATTGGATTATGACTACTATTTCAAAATCACAGACCTCTTCCTGGCGCATAAAGTGGGAGAATGCATGGTTCTTTTTGATGAAATACTTGGTAAGGGATTTGATGCTCAGCATTTCATCGGTGGACTGGCATCGCATTTCCGTGATCTGCTGGTTGCTCACGATGTCGCCACATTGAAACTCCTTGATTGTTCTGATGCTGTCAGAGTGCGCTACAAAGATCAAGCAAAGCTATGCAGTGACTTATTCTTGTTTACTGCTATAGACATCAGTAACGAATGCGACATGCAATACAAACAGAGCCGAAACAAACGGCTACTTGTCGAACTTACTCTTATTCGCCTCAGTCAACTGGGGGAAGAAAAAAAAAAATCATCTAAAGAATATCGGCCAATAGAACCGATATTCTCTCAAACAGCAGAACCCTCTGTTCAAACCCGCCCGTCTCCGGTTGTAAGTATACCAGCGAAGGTAAATCATTCTCAAGATCAACCGATTCAGGTAAATAATGAAACAAACAGGGTTCCAGTAGCAGAAGAAGCTCCTCCTCTTCCAACTGATATACCTCAAAACAGGAGAGAACCTGTAAAAAGTGAGCTTTCCAGAATCAGCACAATTTCATTAAAAAGTTCCAGATCAAAGAAAACGGATTCGGCAGATAAAAAAGCAGACACACACCAGGATGTCGCCGGTAAGAACAAACCATTTACTCAAGTCGATCTGGAATATGCATGGAGAGAATTTGTTGCGGACAAGCCTGAAGAGTATCACCTGATTGCTGTCATGAAAGAATTTATCCCTATCGTAGAAGAGAACAACACTTTAGCACTTACCCTCTATAACCAGATTGATATGAAATTGATTTCAGATCAGCAAAGCTCAATCTGTCAGTTTTTGAGAGAGAAGCTCTGCAACGATCAGATAGTCCTACAACTCGAGATGAAGGAATTATCTGATGATCAGAGGATATTTACTCAAAAGGAAAAGTTCGAATACCTATTGCAAAACAATGAGGGAATTGTAAAACTGCGGGATCGTTTTAAATTGAAACTCTATTGAACTCTTAAATATTACTGACTATGAAAACAAACACAAAAGAAAACACACGCATTGCATCCATTGACATTCTGCGCGGACTGGACATTTTCGTCCTTACCTTCGTCGGACCAGTACTCGGCACTTTGATTAGTGTTTCCAATGGTCTTTTTGGACCCGCATTCCGTCATCAGCTCGACCATGTGGATTGGGAAGGACTGGTCACTTGGGACATGATCATGCCTCTCTTCCTCTTCACGGCAGGCCTATCCATGCCTTTTGCTCTTTCCAAGTATGCCGGAGGACCGAAAAAAGATGTATTCATACGTATCATCAAACGAGTGGTACTCCTTTACCTCTTTGGTGGTATAGTCCAGGGAAATTTCCTTGATCTCAACTTTGATAATATCCGATTATTCAGCAACACATTACAATCTATAGCCATTGGATATCTCTTTTCTGCGCTTTTTATCCTTTATCTCTCAAACAGACTGCAAATTATTGTGACAGCTGCACTACTACTGATCTATTGGGCAGTTATGACCTTTGCAGGACATGGCGACTTCACCAAAGAAGGTAATATGGCCGAACTGATTGACCGTGCTGTTCTAGGTCGTTACCGTGACGGCGTATCTTTCAATCCCGATGGCACATGGGCTTTTGCAAAGTGGTATAACTATACCTGGATATTAAGCAGTCTTAATTTTGTAGCTACCGTGATGACCGGGGTATTTGCGGGAAAGATTCTGAAAATGGAAAAGAGCATGGGATTCAAGCTTAAATTTCTTGTCATTCTCGGAGCATCAATGATTCTTTGCGGATATCTTTGGGGATTCCAGATGCCAGTGATCAAGAAAATATGGACAAGTTCAATGGTGCTTGTAACGAGTGGAATAAGTACTCTGCTGCTTGCATTCTTTTTCTACGTTTGTGAAATGTGGGGCAAAGCAAAATATCTTAGCTGGCTCAAGATCTGGGGTACAAACTCCATCGCAGCCTATTTGATTGCGGACCTCCTGCGTTTTAGCACTATGACGCGCCCATTGTTGTATGGGCTGGAACAATACACTGGTACATATTATCCCTTCATAGTTATGCTTGTCAACCAGCTGATTCCCGTTGGAATACTCTATCTGATGTACAAGAATAAGATATTTCTCAGATGTTAATCCTTTCATTATATATTCATAACTTTGCAGACTGATTGCATTTGTATCCATCATTAATGAAACTAGCTAAACGAATCATACAATGGTTCTCTGTTCAGGAGCACCTGTTTGCCGTATTTGTTCTTCTTGAGCTAATACCCAATTACGTCCTGTTCTTCACAGAACCTTACCCATTAACTATTCGGGTAGCCTCTCTGGTGATACCACTCGGTTCATTCTTGCTTCTCTTCTCTGTCTTTAAAAGACCAGGGGTCATGTTTTGGGCACTGTTTATCAAGTTTCTTCTGGATGCTTTTCAATTAGTTCTGCTCTTCCTTTTCGGAAACTCAATCATTGCAGTAGATATGTTTCTCAATCTGGCTACTACAAATCCTGCAGAAGCCGGTGAATTAATGAGTAATATATGGATACCGGTTGCAGGTTCGTTGCTTCTATATGTTCCGGCTTTCTTTCTGGCTACTCATTCCATTAAGATTCAGGAGACTCTTTCTAATCGCTTTCGCTTATGTTGTGTAGCAGTAGGCTTAACCTTGTTTTTGGGTGGATGGGGAATTGCTTCAATTCCGCTAAGATCCTATCATGGTTTTGAATTTCACGAAGATATCTATCCAGCCAACATTATTTACAACCAATACTTTGCTTTTCAAAAATGGAATAAAACACTGAATCATGCAGAGAATGCAAGAACATTTTCTTTTATGGCGACTAAAGCCTCTCATTCAAAAGATCGCGAAATAATCATTTTAATGGTCGGAGAGACTTCCCGGGCTATCAGTTGGGGGTTATACAACAACAAACTCAATACAACTCCCCGACTTGCAAAACGAGAGGGATTAATTCATTTTACAGATGTACTAACACAGGCAAATGTTACACATAAGAGTGTTCCTATCATTATCTCTGATGCCAGTGCTGAAAACTTCAATGTGATCTACAATCAGAAAAGTGTCATTTCCGCTTTCAAAGAGGCTGGATACAAGACTTTTACCTTTTCCAACCAGCAGCCCAATCATTCTTTTCTGGACGATTTTTATAAAGAAGCCGATGAATACAAAAATTACTATCTGGAAAGTAAGGAAATACATGTCAGTTTCAAGCCGGATGGAATAGTACTGGATGACGTGAAGCGTGTAATAGAGAAGGAACAAGGAGATTTGTTTATTTTTATACATGGATACGGTTCACACTTCAATTACAAAGAGCGTTACCCGGATGAATTTTCTGTATATAAACCTGATGATGTGAAAGGCATCTCCCAACTCTATCGCCCGGAGATGCTCAACGCCTATAACAACAGCATTTTATATACTGACTTTGTGATAGATTCGCTTGCCGGGATGCTTGCAAAAACAGACTGTTGTAGTTCGCTGCTTTACCTCTCCGACCATGGCGAAGATCTCTTTGATGATGCCAGGGGAAGGTATCTCCATGCCTCTCCGACACCTACCTTTTATCAGCTGTATATTCCTATGATCGTATGGTTTTCAGAAAAATACAGAAGTGAATATCCGAATATTTTTAATAACGCTAAATTACATAAGAAAATACCTTTTACAACCAATACAATCTTTCATACACTACTGGACATGGGACAAATCAACACACCTTATAAAGACAGTACACTTGCTATTACCAATGAGCATTTTATACAAAAGGAGAGGTTCTATCTGGACGATCATGATAAGGCTGTAGAAATATCTAAATCAGGATTAAAAAAATACGATTTTGATATGTTTGAGAAGTGGAATATCTATAATCAAAAGAAATAAGAGTTATTTAGCAACGATCAAACCAAAAGTATTTTTCTGAAACAAGGTGGAGAAGAAAGAGTTTTATTAAATTTGCACACAAAATAAACTATTTGATGAGTAAACCTAAAGGTAACACAAAGAAAGGAGCTGTCGATAAAAGACCGTCCACTTTTTCAAGGATAAAAGCTTTTTTCAAAAACGAACGGACAGCTTTCGCTTTTGGATTAGTTTTTCTTTTAATTACATTTTATCTCTTTATCGCTTTCACCTCCTTCTTTTTCACTGGTGCGGCGGATCAAAGCAAGGTTGAGAATATCACGCTTAGTGAGCTTGCCATGAACAGAGATGATATCGGTAACTGGGCTGGAGTTCAAGGAGCATATATAGCATCTCTCTTTTTGACTGAATGGATAGGAATCTCATCCTTTTTCATTCTTGGATTCCTGCTAATGTTTAGCCTGAAACTGATGAAGATCCAACAAACATCATTATTCAAATGGTTTCTTCTATCCTCTTTGGGCGTTATTTGGACTTCAATCGCTCTCAGTTTCTTTTTTGAGCCATTCATGAGTGACTCTTTTCTCTTCCTTGGAGGCAAGCTCGGTTCGGTCATAAGCAGAATCATCCGCAATCATATCGGTTGGGCCGGAACGTTCCTTCTCGTTATGGGTGTCCTTTCCATTTTTTGCATCTTTACTATACAATCGGCAACACCTGCACTTCGTCATTTCTTCTCTTTTATACCTGCAGTTGGCAAGAAGTTAAGAGCTGAAGCAGCGTCTGCCACTTCTGAAACGGAATCTGAAACGGAAAGTGAATCAGAAGATACTGAAGAAGAAATAGAAGAAGAAGAAGAAGTTATAAAAGATGAGATGTACGATGAAGAAGAAGAAAAACCTGTCGAAGAAGAAGTCTATGATGAAACAATGGACAATCTTTATTCAGAACCGAAGATTGATGAAAATCAAAATGCACCTTCCCCACTGCTTCAAGACGATAATTTCACGATTGAAGTTGCGCCAGATGAAGAAAGTTATGATGGATCAGCATTGGGTAAATATGACCCTACACTTGACTTATCCAGATATAAATATCCGACAAGCGACCTTCTGAGGAAATATGATACAACCCGCATGGTGGATACTGAGGAACAGAAAGGAAACAAATTGCGTATCATAGAGACACTGGAAAATTACGGAATTAAGATCTCTCGTATTGAGGCTACTGTAGGTCCAACCATCACTCTCTACGAGATTGTGCCGGCACCCGGAGTGCGTATCTCCAAAATAAAGAATCTGGAGAATGATATCGCGCTCAGTTTGTCTGCTTTGGGCATTCGAATTATTGCTCCAATTCCTGGAAAAGGGACTATCGGTATTGAGGTGCCAAACAAAGAGGCACAGATTGTCTCCATGCATTCTATTCTTTTCTCTAAAAGATTTCAGGAGAGCAATTACGAACTTCCTCTTGCACTAGGGAAAACAATCACAAACGATATCTTCATGGTTGATCTATGCAAGATGCCTCATATCTTGGTGGCTGGTGCTACCGGCCAGGGTAAGTCTGTCGGACTGAATGCAATCATCACCTCCTTGCTGTATAAGAAACATCCGTCACAACTGAAGTTTGTACTCGTTGACCCGAAAAAAGTCGAGTTTAATATCTATTCTGCCATTGAGCGACATTTTCTTGCAAAATTGCCAGATGCAGAAGAAGCTATCGTGACAGACTTTACCAAAGTAGTGCAAACCCTGAAGTCTTTGACCAAAGAGATGGACAACCGATATGACTTGCTGAAGAAGGCAAAAACCCGCACAATAAAGGAATATAATACTAAATTTATTGAGCGTAAACTTAATCCGGATAAAGGGCACTATTACATGCCATATATCGTTGTAATCATAGACGAATTTGGAGATCTGATAATGACTGCTGGAAAAGATGTAGAAATGCCGATAGCACGTATTGCTCAGCTGGCGCGTGCTGTAGGTATTCATATGGTAATTGCAACTCAAAGACCCTCAACTAACATTATCACAGGGTCTATCAAGGCAAACTTTCCAGCTCGTATGGCTTTTCGTGTCGCTTCTATGATTGACTCGCGAACTATCCTTGACTCTCCGGGTGCCAACCAGCTGATTGGACGTGGTGACTTCCTCTTCTCACAGGGAAGCGAACTGACCCGTGTACAGTGTGCCTTCGTTGATACACCGGAAGTTGATTGCGTAACAGAGTTCATTGGCAACCAAACCGGCTATCCAAGTGCGATGTATCTTCCTGAATGCGACTCCGATGATGAATCTAACACGATACGTCTGAATACTCTTGACGACAAAGATCCGCTTTTTGAAGAGGCTGCTCACTTGCTTGTCATTCACCAGCAGGGTTCAACCTCATTGATTCAACGCAAGTTTTCTATAGGATATAATCGAGCCGGACGAATCGTTGATCAACTTGAAGCAGCAGGAATCATTGGCCCATTTGAAGGAAGTAAAGCACGTCAGGTACTTGTGCAGGATGATATCCAACTGGAACGCATTCTGGAAAATTTCAGATAATAAAATACCAATTATACGAATGAAGATGAAGAAATTAGTGCTTATTTTGACAACCGTGTGTCTCATGACACCTTTGTATGCTCAAAACGAGAAGAATCAGAAAGATCCTGTAAGCGATGTGACGTACGGAGTTACACAACCAAAGAATCCGGATGTAGATGGCATCATGTCTAAAGCGTTGACAAGTATTATGGATCCATTGGGAGTAGCTATCACCTACAACCTACGCTATAAAGATATTAAAGGAAAACGAGCTAGTGCAACCAACGGAACGGCAAAAATAAAAGGAGAAAAATTTCATCTCTTCTCTCCTGATCTAGAGTCATGGTACAACGGAACGACACAATGGACGCTTCAGCGGGGTGCAAAGGAAGTAAGTATTTCAACGCCTACGGATGCCGAACTTGCAGACACGAATCCTCTGTTTATAATCAGAAATTACAAGAATTATTACACAGCCAAATACATTCGACGAGCCTTTTCTAGTGATCAGCAAAGGTACGTACACTGTATCGAGCTTACTCCTAAGAATAGCAAAAGTGATATCAAAAAGATTATTTTCAATATCTTTGATACGATCTTCGTTCCGTATATGATTGTATTGTATCACCAAAATGATGCAACTACTCATATTTATATGTCAAAATTTGATCAACAGCAAAAGATGGATGAGACCACTTTCAACTTTAATCCGGCAGAATATCCGGGCAATGAAATCATAGACTTACGATAAATTATGGAACAGACTTCAAATAAAGAACATATCCGCTGCCTGATCATCGGATCAGGTCCTGCCGGTTTTACTGCGGCTATCTATGCTGGACGTGCTAACCTCAATCCGGTCTTATACGAAGGTATGGAACCCGGCGGACAGTTGACCACAACTACAGAAATCGAAAACTTCCCTGGCTATCCGGAAGGAACAGGGGGAAATGAGATGATGGAAGACTTGCGCAAACAGGCAAAACGTTTTAACACAGATGTGCGATGGGGACAAATAACCAAAGCAGACCTCTCCTCCGCTCCCTATCAGTTTGAAGTGGATGGTGAAAAAGATATTGAGGCTGATGCAGTGATTATCGCCACGGGTGCCAAGGCCAAATACCTTGGGCTGGCCGATGAAGCAAAATACAACGGCACCGGAGTCTCGGCATGCGCTACTTGTGACGGATTCTTTTACAGAAAGAAAATAGTTGCAGTTGTAGGAGGAGGAGACACAGCCTGTGAAGATGCACTGTATCTCTCCAAACTATGTGCAAAGGTATTTATCATTGTACGCAAAAACTATCTGCGTGCTTCAATAATCATGCAGGAAAGAGTGATGTCCGTTGAAAATATCGAAGTGCTATTTGAACATGAAACAATCGGATTAACCGGTGAAAATAAAGTACAAGGCGCCCGCCTTATCAAACGTCGCGGGCAGAATGACGCTCAAGAAGTAGAGATAGCTATTGATGGATTCTTTCTGGCAATCGGACACACGCCAAATACATCTTTATTTAAAGAGTATATCAAAACAGATTCTGAAGGTTACCTCAAACATGAACCAGACTCTTCCAAGACAACTCTCCCGGGAGTATTTGTAGCCGGCGATGTAGCTGACCCTCATTATCGACAAGCAATTACTGCTGCAGGCAGTGGATGTAAAGCCGCGATTGACGCCGAACGATATTTGAATGAAATGGGGCTCTGAGAATACAGAAAAAACAATACAAAGTTTTGGTAGTTTGAAAAAAAACACCTAATTTTGCAGCTCGGTTCCGTATTGGGGTTTTATAAGTGGCTAAGCATGAAGCTTCCCACCTCGCGGAGGTAAACTGTAAAAACAAAATAACAGATGTACGTAATTGTAGAGATTGCAGGTCAGCAATTTAAAGTAGAGCAAGGAAAGAAGCTGTTTGTACACTTCTTGAATGCAAAGCAAGGTGAAGAAGTGACCTTTGACAGAGTGCTGCTTGTAGACAATGATGGCGCTATCACAGTAGGTAGCCCGGTTGTAGAAGGAGCAAAAGTGATTGCAACAGTAGAATCTCCTTTGGTAAAAGGTGAGAAAGTAATTATCTTCCACAAGAAGAGAAGAAAAGGTTATCGCAAAAGAAACGGTCATCGTCAGTGCTTTACTGAACTTGCTATCAAAGAAATCATTGCTTAACTATTAAAAACGAAGTAAAATGGCACATAAAAAAGGAGCCGGTAGCTCCAGAAATGGACGTGAATCAGAAAGCAAACGCCTTGGTATTAAGATCTATGGCGCACAATTTGCAAAAGCTGGAAATATAATAGTACGTCAGAGAGGTACTGTACATCACCCGGGTGAGAACGTTGGTATTGGCAAAGACCATACCTTGTTTGCATTAGTTGATGGCAATGTTGTATTCAAGAAGAAGAAGGACAATCGTTCATTCGTATCTATTGCTCCACTAACAATAGTATAAGACTCCACTTCATCAATAAGGTCTAAAACCTCCGCTTTTTTCAGCAATGAGAAGCGGAGGTTTCTATTTTTGTGTATCTTTGCAGCTTATTAGTAAGGATATTCCAAATATAACCATTATGTTAACGTTAAAAGCCATTACCGAAAATACGGAGGAGATTCTCCGCAAACTTGCCGTCAAGCATTTTGACGGGAAAGAGATTATCGGAAAGATTATCGAACTGGACATTCAGCGTCGTTTCTCTCAATCGGCATTAGATGCCAATCTTGCAACCATCAACACACTATCCAGATCCATTGGAGTATTGATGAAAGAGGGCAAGAAAGAAGAAGCTGAAGCTTCACGTATCCAAGTAGCAGAAATTAAGGAAAATAATAAATATCTCGATGCTTCAATGAAGGGTGCTGAGGAAGAGTTACAAACTCTTCTTGTACAGATTCCCAACACTCCTCATGAGTCCGTTCCTGAAGGTCGTCAAGCGGAAGACAACAAAGTTGAACGTATCGGTGGCATCATACCTAAACTAAATGAGGATGCTCTTCCACACTGGGATCTTGCAAAGAAATATGATCTGATTGACTTCGAACTAGGAGTTAAGATTACAGGAGCAGGATTTCCTGTATATAAAGGAAAAGGTGCTCGCCTGCAACGTGCTCTTATCAACTTCTTCCTGGATTGCGCAAGAGAACAAGGTTATCTGGAGATAGAACCACCCTACATGGTCAATGCGGCTTCCGGATATGGCACAGGACAACTTCCCGATAAGGAAGGGCAGATGTATCATGCAACAGTGGATGATTATTATCTCATCCCTACCGCTGAGGTGCCTGTAACAAATATCTACCGCGACGTTATTCTTGATGAAAAGGATCTCCCTGTAAAGAACGCAGCTTATTCTGCCTGTTTCCGTCGCGAAGCAGGTTCTTATGGAAAAGATGTGCGCGGACTGAATCGCTTGCATCAGTTTAACAAAGTAGAGATTGTACGCATTGATAAGCCTGAGCATTCCTATGAATCTCTGGAAGAGATGGTCAACTATGTTCAGTCACTTGTAGACAAGTTGCAATTGCCATGGAGAATCCTTCGTCTATGTGGCGGCGATATGAGTTTCACCTCTGCCCTCACCTTTGACTTTGAGGTCTTCTCAGCAGCTCAGAAACGTTGGCTAGAGGTTAGTTCGGTCTCTAACTTTGAGAGCTATCAGGCAAACCGTTTAAAGTGCCGTTATCGCGATGCAAACAAGAAGACTCAGCTTTGCCATACACTGAATGGTAGTGCCTTAGCTTTACCACGGATCGTCGCAGCTTTGCTGGAAAACAATCAGACTCCTGAAGGTATCCGCATTCCTAAAGCCTTAGTTCCTTACACAGGATTCGACATCATTGACTAAATCATTTAGCCGTAATAAAAAAGAGGCTGTCTCAAAATCAAAGTTGAGTCAGCCTCTTTTCTACTATTAGAAATTTACTTTTCTTACTTCTTCAAGGAAGAAGCTATTGCATCAGCTTTCTTCTTCAATTGTTTCTTCTGCATATCAAATGCAATAGGAGCAGCAATGAAGATGGATGAGAATGTACCAAATACAACACCTATAATCAATGCAAAACAAAGACTACGGATGGCATCACCACCGAGTGCAAAGATAAATATCAATACAATCAATGTTGTGAAAGAAGTATTCAAAGTACGACTCAGAGTTGTATTCAACGAGTCATCAAAGAGTTGCTTCCTATCACGTGATGGATAAAGATGAAGAAACTCACGAACACGGTCAAAGATTACCACCTTATCATTCACAGAATAACCAATCACTGTAAGTACAGCTCCGATAAACGTCTGATCGACCTCCATAGAGAACGGCATGATTTTCCATAATAAAGAGTAGAGACCTAAGATAACCAGTACATCACAAGTCAATGCTACCATTGTACCAACACTGAAAGAAATATCTCTAAAGCGAAGCAATATATAAAGAGAGATAGCAAGCAGAGATAGGATCGTTGCCCATATTGCACCGGTCTTCATATCTTCAGCAATAGCCGGACCTACTTTCTGTGAACTTATAATATTGTTTTGTACAAATTGATCTTTTGTCTCTTCAGCAGGGATTAATTGTTTTGACCCTTGGTACAAGAAGTTTTCAATAACAGCGTCTACTTCCTCACTCTGATCTTTAATACGGTAATTAGTAGAAATACGAACCTGATTTTCAGAACCAATGGTAATAACATTTATAGCAGATTGATCTTTTCCATCCGCATAAAATATCGGCTGAAGAGCCTCTTCAAGCGATTTTGTATTGACAGGTTGGTCATACTTAACAATATAGTTACGTCCACCAGTGAAGTCGATACCATTATTCAAACCAAGAAAGACAAAAGCAGCACTTAATATAACGACAAACACTACAACTGCCGTTAGCACCTTCTTGCGCAGTTCCATAAATGGAACTTTAGGTTCAACCAAGAGATTCTTGGATACCGAAGTAGTAAAAGTAAGATCAGCAAATTGGCCTTTTTCAAGAAAATGTTCATATACAATACGAGTCAGAAAAACAGCAGTAAAGAAAGAACAGATAATGCCAATGATCAACGTCGTTGCAAATCCTCTGATAGGACCTGTTCCGAAATAGAAGAGAATAATACCTGTAATTATTGAAGTAAGGTTCGAGTCAAAGATAGCAGAAAACGCATTGCTATATCCTTCTGAGATTGCTTTCTTAACTGTCTTACCAGCACGTAACTCTTCTTTTGTTCGTTCATAGATAAGCACATTAGCATCAACTGCCATACCCAATGCTAACACTATACCGGCAATACCAGAAAGAGTCAACACAGCATGGAAGGATGCCAGGATTCCTATCGTAAAGAAGAGATTCAATATCAATGCAGAGTTAGCAACCAAACCAGCTCTCCATCCATACATCATAATCATATAAGCTCCCAATACAATCAAAGCAATAACAAATGACCAGATTCCTGCATTGATAGATGCCTGACCCAAGGATGGGCCAACAACTGCTTCCTGCATAATACGAGCCGGTGCTGCCATCTTTCCAGATTTCAATACATTTGCAAGGTCTTTTGCTTCTTCCGGAGTGAAGCCTCCAGTAATTTCAGAAGTACCTCCCGCGATCTCACCGTTTACTCTCGGAGCAGAATATACTACATTATCCAATACAATTGCAATACATTTACCTATATTTTCTTTAGTAAGACGAGCCCATACTTTTGCTCCTTCAGAATTCATCGACATGTCTACTTTTGCAGTAGCCGACTGTTTTCCAAAATCCGCATTAGCACCATTTACAACGCTACCATCCAATGCAGGACGTCCATCCCGACTTGTTACTTTAATCGCATAAAGTTCGAAAAATAATCCTTTTGCATCCATGGCTTTTACAGCCCACTTCAAAGAAAGATTACGTGGAAGCAAGTCTTTAACAGACTTCAGATTAAGGTAATTATTTACCATTACTGTATCTTTCGCACGCGCAAATCCGACTACAGGACCCGGTGCAGCAGTTCCCTTGGAAGTAATATTCAACTGCAGAAGAGAGAATAATGGATAAGCTTTTTCATTATTTGCTTGCTGATTAAGACTATCAGAATTATCTTTCGCACCGGTCTGAACCAGGTTAAGGAGAGAATCTGAAGAGTTAGTCGCAGTGTCTGTTGTTGCAACAGTTGTATTATCTGTTTCTTTTACAGCAGATGAGTCTGATTTTTCAGCCTTCTCATCGGACTTCAAACGAGCTATTTCACGATTAGCTGATACCAAAAAAGGATATACTTCAGCTAATTCGTATGTTTCCCAGAATTCAAGATTGGCAGTTCCCTGAAGAAGCTTACGAACACGTTCCGGCTCCTTCACTCCAGGAAGTTCCACAAGAATACGTCCGTCATTGTTCTCCAATTGTTGAATATTTGGCTGAACAACACCAAAGCGGTCAATACGAGTACGAAGCACATTAAATGAATTGGCGATTGCGTCTTTCACCTCAGTTCTTAATACAGTGATTACCTCTGCATCTGTACTCTGCGGAGTAATTTTCTCTTTTAACTCATAGGTACTAAAGATGGCAGCCAAACGAGCTCCGGGATCTAACTTTTTGTATTCTTCAACAAAAAGAGTTATAACATCCTTCTGACTAGTTATTTGAAGTTCTTTTGCTGTTTTAAGAGCTTTGTTGAAGTTCTCGTCCGGGTTATTATTGGACAATGATTTGATGACGTCAGGAATTGATATTTCCAAAATAACGTTCATACCACCTTTAAGGTCCAACCCCAGGTTTAGTTCTAACTCACGGCACTCTTTAAAAGTGTAGCCTAAAAACACCTTCTCTGTAGAGATTGAATCCAGATAGTTGCTGAACTTCACTTCATCTCCTTGTGCGAGATCCTCACCTTTTTGTGTTAAGTGGCGAGAAACGAAAGTAAATGAAAGATAGAACAGACAAACTAACATGAGTAGTGCCGCAAATACTTTGATAAATCCTTTGTTTTGCATGTCGAAATTTCTAATTATGTTATCTATTTATATTTTTTAATATGAGCGTGCAAATATAGCTTTTTTTTCTTCTTCAAACCACCTTTACCCTTAAATATTTCATGCGAATGTAGAGAAAGGCCATTATCCTTCATTTTAAACATGTAATATATCCGCAAACAGGCTCCTTCTTCAGCAGCTTCAGGGAATATCAAAATAGCATGTCACAGGATAGTGATCTGAATATTTTACTTTGTTTACTTTACAATTATAAGCTTTTATTGACGTACTATGAAGTATGTGATCTATTCGAAAGTATATAAAATGACTATTGAAAGTTGTTCCCATTCCAAATCCGGTACTTCCAAAAGCATCATCAAGATCTTTTCGAATCGTATGATAGGTATATGAAACAGGCGTGTCATTAAAATCGCCGCAAACAATGAGATCCTTTTTCTGCTTATCAATATACTCACGAATATTATCAGCTTGTCTGGCACGTAACTTATAGGCTTTTCCCATCTTACTCACCAGATTATTCTTCACCTCATCCATCGACTCTCGATCCAAAGACTTAATTGTCTGACTATAGGCTTCTTTATCTTCACTGGTTAACTTAAAGGACTCGAGATGGTTATTTACAATCACAATGGATTTATCCTTTCGTATTTTTACAGTAAAAGCAGCAGATAAATTATAATTGCTATCAAAAGAAATACGCTCCACTTTAGTAATAGGATACTTTGAAAAACAGGCAATACCATAAGAAACCTTATCACCCTTGCCTTTAGATACAAACTTATAATAAGGGTAATCTTTCAATATTCTGAGAATATACTTTTCATCAAAATTCCAATGACGTGCTGTTGCAAACATATATTCCTGCAAACAGATAATATCAGCCTTACTTCGGGCAATGTATTTAAGAATATTATCGTCGTTGTCCATATTACTATTCATATTACTAAAGCACATACAGTTGTAAGTCATCAGCTTAATTGCCGTTGATGGGACTTCTTTTTGTCGATGCAATGGGAAATAATTCGATAGTTGAGGAATGGATATCAATAAAACAAGAAATGAGATCAAGAAATATCCTCTCCATTTATATATCCAGAATACCATGAATGCCATGTTTAAAAAAAGCCAGAATGGAAAGGTTATGCCTGCAAATGAAGGTATAAGAAACACGTTAGGATTGATATATGGAGATACTACCGATAGTAGTAGAAGAAGAGCGAGCAGCCCATTGAGCAGCAGGAGCCCCCACCTCAGAATGTTTCTTATCATGTCCATCGTATTATCGTCCGCTAGAATCAAAAAGACGTTTCTTTTCTTCAGAAGAAAGACTTTCGTAACCAGATTTCTTTATTTTGTCAAGAATGTGATCAATCGCCTCCTCTTCCTTGCGTTTTCGCGTATTGTATTCTCCATCCGACTCACGTTGAACATCCTGATAGGTCACTTTCATCTTAGGTTTGCGTTCTCTTTTTTTTGTAACAAAAGAGATAACTGAGTCGTAATAGTGTATGAATACACGAGTTATATCTTTCCCGCTTTTCATCAGCGAACCATAAATAAATCCAACCAGTATACCACCCAGATGTGCCCAATGTCCACCGGCGTTATCAGATGTAATGCTCAGCAAATCGATTACAACAGTGACAATCGCGATGGTTCTTAACGACACTTCACCAAGAAACATCAGATTAAGTTTGGTATTCGGTGCATAGGAAGCTACTCCGATAACAATGGCAAGAATGGCTGCAGAAGCACCTATTAAGAAACTATGATCTTGAAAACCCTGAAAGAATGGGAACAAATTATAAGCAAGGATATATAAGAGTCCCCCGGCGATACCGCCAGACAGATAGAGTACTGTCAATTGCTTCTCATTAAAGAACTGGAGAAATAGTTTTCCAAACCAATACAGCCAGAGCATGTTAAATAGGAGATGCATTGTCTCTTCATGAAGAAACATATAGGTAAACAAGCTCCATGGTTGAGTCAGAAAGACAAGGAAACCTGAAGGCAATTCAAAATTAAGAAGGAACCCGGATTCTATGTTGAATAACTGTAAAAAGACAATTACCATCCGAGTGAGAAGAAACACACCAACATTAATATAAATAAGGCGCATGACTACTGTGCCTTTTCTAAAAAACGCCATCATTGAATGAAACCCATTCATACCCTTAGAAATAAACTGGTCCACTTCCATATCCTTTCTTCTTCCAATAGATGATTAAAAAATAGCCAAACAGCATGCCACCCAGATGCGCAAAGTGAGCAACATTATCAAAAGAGAATTGTGAGACACCACCAACTAGTTCTATCAAACCATAGACAAAAACAAAGTATTTTGCTTTAACCGGAATAGGAATAAACATGATAAAAAGTTCTGCATTCGGGAAAAGCATCCCAAAAGCCATCAACAAGCCAAAGACTGCTCCGGAAGCTCCAACGGTATTCAACTGACCCAAGAATGAGGCGATAGGCGTCACTCCTTCTCCAATAATATTAACAAATTCTTTATCTGTAAAGACCAGCTGACGATACTCAAATAGCCATGCACATTCCTGAACCAATCCCGCACCAATGGCAGTGACAAAGTAAAAAATCAGAAAACGCTTAGGTCCCCAAAGATATTCGAGCGTACGTCCAAACATCCACAAGGAAAACATATTAAAGAAGAGATGCGAAAAAGAACCGGAATCATGCATGAACATATATGTGATCAACTGGAAAGGATAGAAGTTACCCCCCACCACAAAATGCAATCCAAGATAGTCATACAAATCAATATGTGATATCTTTAGTAAAGTTATCGATGAGAACCAAACCAATGCATTGATTATGATAAGATTCTTAGTTACAACGGGTATCTGAGAGAAAAAGCTATTATTTCCTTGAAACATAATTCCTATATTATGATGCAAAAGTAAGCTTTTGAAGCCAATTTACCCAATATGATATCTTGTTTTGAGAAAAAAACGACCAGTTTCCGATAATTTAACCCTTTTTAGATGCATACATCCATAAAACGCCTATATTTGCAAATAGAATCTTATTTATTACTAACTCTAAATTGTACTATCATGAACAAATCGGGACTTATTGATGCAATGGCTAAAACTTCTGGTCTTAGCAAAGTAGACTCAAAAAAAGCATTGGACGCATTTATTCAAAGTATTTCCGAAGCTTTAAAAAGTGGAGAAAAAACAACTTTGGTTGGCTTTGGTACATTCTCTATTTCAACGAGAAATGCAAGAGCAGGGGTCAATCCTTCCAACAAACAGAAAATTCTGATTCCAGCAAAGAAGGTTGTCAAATTCAAAGCAGGTAATGAATTAGCTGAATCTATCTGACACTCATAAATTACCACAAATATTGATTTTGAGCACTTACAATACTAATTGTAAGTGCTCTTTTTATTTATGATCAGACCTAAACAAGTTCTATTCGGGCAACTTTCGATCTTCTTTTATCTATAACAATTGAAAATAGCAGGAAGACCTTACCTCAGGATAGTGATTTTTTTGTACTTTTGCAGCAATTTTCTGAGCAATAGTAAAAAGAAACAAAATATGGGTAAGAAGTTTACCGAATACGGTCAGTTCAATCTTTCTGAAATCAATAAGGAAGTATTGACGAAATGGGAAAAAGATAATATTTTCCGTAAAAGTATCGAAAACCGCGAAGGGACTCCTTCTTTTGTGTTTTACGAAGGACCTCCTTCCGCCAATGGAATGCCCGGCATTCACCACGTGATGGCTCGGACTATCAAAGACTTGATCAACCGATACAAAACAATGAAGGGGTATCAAGTTAACAGAAAAGCTGGTTGGGACACACACGGATTGCCTGTCGAACTCAGTGTAGAAAAATCATTGGGTATCACAAAAGAAGATATTGGCAAAACCATTTCTGTACAGCAATATAATGCAGAATGTCGGAAAGATGTGATGAAATACACCAAAGAATGGGAGAATCTGACACAACTGATGGGTTACTGGGTCAACATGGATGATCCCTATATTACATATGACAATCAGTACATCGAGACTCTCTGGTGGTTATTGAAAGAACTCCACATAAACGGATATCTATACAAGGGATACACTATCCAGCCGTATTCCCCAGCAGCTGGAACCGGACTAAGTTCGCATGAGCTGAACCAACCAGGCTGCTACCGCGATGTAAAAGACACCACTGTTGTTGCACAGTTTAAGATAAAGAAAGGCAAACCGGAAATGAGTGCCTGGGGTACTCCATACTTCCTGGCATGGACTACAACTCCATGGACATTGCCTTCAAATACATCACTGTGCGTCGGCACAAAGATCACATACGTAGCTGTACAGACATATAATGCATATACAGGAATACCTGTTACAGTAATATTGGCTAAAGATCTGGTAAACGCACATTTTAATGCGAAAGCATCTGACCTTGCTTTAGAAGATTACAAACAGGGTGATAAGCTTATTCCCTATAAAGTCGTAGCTGAATACAAAGGTTCAGACTTGCTTGGAATGGAATATGAGCAACTCTTACCCTGGATTTATCCGGGTGAAGGTGCTTTTAAGGTAATTCCGGGAGACTATGTTACGACAGAAGATGGTACAGGAATTGTTCATATTGCCAATACCTTTGGTGCTGATGACGCGCGTGTTGCCAAAGCAGCCGGCGTACCTCCAATTCAACTGATCGCAAAGAATGGAGAAACACGTCCTCATGTTGATCTCACAGGTAAATTTTATCTACTGAGTGAACTGGATGACGAATTTATCAAAACAAATATCAACGTTGAACTATACAAACGATATGAAGGTCGGTTTGTAAAGAATGATTATGACCCTAACCTGACAGAGAAAGACGAAACGCTGGATATAAGCATCTGCATGGACTTGAAAGCTGCCAACCTGGCTTTCCATATTGAAAAGCACGTGCATACATATCCACATTGCTGGAGAACAGACAAACCGATTCTTTACTATCCTCTCGATAGCTGGTTTATCAAATCAACAAAGGCAAAAGAGAAGATGATCGCGCTAAACAAGACCATCAACTGGAAACCCGAGTCTACAGGAACAGGACGTTTTGGCAAGTGGCTGGAGAATCTGAATGACTGGAATCTAAGCCGTTCACGCTACTGGGGCACTCCTCTACCTATCTGGCGTACAGACGATAACAGTGCTGAGAAGTGTATCGGTTCGGTAGAAGAGCTTTACAATGAAATAAATAAAGCTGTTGCTGCCGGAGTGATGAAAGAGAATCCATATAAGGATTTCAAACCGGGAGATTATTCAAAAGAGAATTATGATCTGATTGATTTGCACCGCCCTTACGTCGATGATATCATTTTGGTTTCAGAAGATGGCAAACCGATGAAACGGGAAATGGATCTTATTGACGTTTGGTTTGACTCCGGAGCTATGCCTTTTGCACAAATACATTATCCATTTGAGAATAAGGAACTGTTGGATAGCGGAAAGGTTTATCCGGCGGACTTTATCAATGAAGGGGTGGATCAGACACGTGGGTGGTTCTTTACGTTGCATGCCATATCAACCATGGTAAAAGGGAGTTGTGCATTCAAAAATGTAATTTCCAATGGATTAGTTTTGGATAAGAATGGCAACAAGATGTCCAAGAGACTTGGAAATGCCGTGGATCCTTTTGCTACAATCGAAAAACATGGCTCAGATCCTTTGAGGTGGTACATGATGACTAACTCTGCTCCGTGGGACAACCTGAAGTTTGACGTAGAGGGTGTGGAAGAAGTACGTCGGAAATTCTTCGGCACCTTATACAATACATATTCATTCTTTGCTTTATACGCAAATGTGGATGGATTCACATGCGATGAACCTATAATTCCGGTTTCCGAACGACCGGAAATTGACCGTTGGATCATCTCACTGCTCAACTCTTTAATCAAAGAGGTCGATGAGAATCTTGCTGATTACGAACCATCACGTGCAGGCCGATCAATCTCGGATTTTGTAAATGATAATCTGAGTAATTGGTACGTACGTCTGAACCGGAAGAGATTCTGGGGGGGCGGCATGACTAAAGAGAAACTCTCAGCCTATCAGACACTGTATACTTGTTTGGAAACGATATCCAAACTAATGGCTCCTATCGCTCCATTCTATGCCGATAAGCTATTTCTAGATCTGACCTCTGTCAGCGGACGTGAAAGTGTGCAATCAGTACATCTTTCCGATTTCCCTGTTGCAGACGAATCATTGATCTACAAGACGTTAGAGCGACAGATGGAGATTGCACAAACTATTTCTTCCATGATATTGGCTTTAAGACGTAAAGTGAATATAAAAGTTCGTCAACCGCTGTCCACAATTATGGTGCCCGCTGTTGATGAAGAACAAAAGAAGAACATAG
Source organism: Bacteroidales bacterium (assembly GCA_963677415.2). GTDB lineage: Bacteria > Bacteroidota > Bacteroidia > Bacteroidales > JAQUTK01 > JAQUTK01. The sequence continues at coordinate 206,551 of CAXXFJ010000013.1, forward strand.
AATCAGTAAAGAACCTGATTCTTAACGAGGTGAATGTAAAAGAGCTCAAGTATGTAGATAATGCTGCCGGAATACTTGTAAAACGCACAAAGCCAGACTTTAAGAAACTGGGGCCAAAGTATGGCAAGTTCATGAAACAGCTAGCAGCAAGCATATCTGATATGTCACAGGAAGATATTATCTTCTTTGAAAAGAATGGTTCATTCACCTTCCTGATAGAAGGGCAAGAAGCCGTCGTCATTCTTGAGGATGTAGAGATTATTTCGGAAGATATTCCGGGATGGCTCGTTGCAAACGAAGGAACATTGACAGTGGCTCTGGATATTACTGTGACGGAAAAACTTCAAAAAGAGGGTATAGCCCGCGAATTGGTCAACAGAATTCAAAACATTCGAAAATCAAACGGTTTTGAGATTACAGACAAAATTCATATCCTGATTGAGGAGAATCCAAATATCGCGGATGCTTTGATTACTTACAAAGATTATATTGCTACACAGACACTCGCTGTGGGCATTCAGATCGTTGAAAAGTTGGAAGATGGAACCGAATTAAACTTTGAAGAATTCAACGTAATGATTTCAATCAAAAAAGATTGATTATTACTGTAATTAAATTACTTTTGTCGAAATTAAAGAATAACAAAACCACATCATGGAAGAAAGAACAAGATATTCCGATGACGAATTGCAGGAATTCAAACAGATAATCCTAACAAAGCTTGATATAGCGCGTATGGACTATGATCTTCTTCGTGCAAGCATCATGAATACTGATGGGAATGATATCATAGATACATCGCCGACATTCAAGGTTCTGGAAGAAGGAGCAAACACTCTCAACAAAGAAGAATCAGGAAGAATGGCTCAACGTCAGATGAAGTTTATCCAGAATCTGGAAGCTGCATTGATTCGTATCGAAAATAAAACATATGGTATATGCCGCGAAACCGGCAAATTGATACCCAAAGAAAGATTACGTGCTGTCCCACATGCTACTTTAAGCATTGACGCCAAAGAAAAGAAATAAACGGATGTCTCTGAAAACAACAAGAATTAGCGTTGCCATCAGTATCCCTCTTCTCATTCTGATCATTGACCAACTGGTCAAGATATGGGTTAAGACACATATGATGATGAACGATAGTTTTCATGTGACTAACTGGTTTTATATCTACTTCACAGAAAATCCAGGAATGGCTTTCGGAATGGAACTTTTCGACAAGCTATTCCTGACTTCTTTCCGTCTGATTGCAATGGTTGTACTGGTTTGGTACCTCTATACCTGCATAAAGAAAGAATATAAGATCGGATATATAATTTCAATCGCTGCTATCTTTGCCGGTGCCACCGGTAATATTATTGATTGTGTCTTTTATGGACAACTCTTCTCTCATAGTTACGGACAAGTGGCCACTTTTCTTCCAGAGATGGGAGGTTATGCTCCATGGTTGCATGGAAAAGTGGTTGACATGTTATACTTTCCTCTGATTGACACTACATTCCCTGATTGGGTCCCGTTCTGGGGAGGCGACTCTTTTGTCTTTTTCCGTCCCATATTCAACATAGCAGACAGTTCTATTACATGCGGTATCGCCAGTATTATCATCTTCTACAGAGAATATCTTGCCGATGATCACTCCAAAAAAGAGGAAGAAAGAACCACAGTCTCCGACTAATTTCTGTCATATGAATATCAGGCAACTAACATTTTTGCTTCTTGCTCTTGTTTGGATGAGTTCATGCAATGAGTCCAAACCGCCTCTTTCTGCTAAACAGATGGAGAATGTTCTGTTTGAACTGTATATTTCTGATGCTATGGCTGCTTACAACCTGAATCATGACAGTATCGATGTAAAAGAGGAAATAGTAAAAAAACGCCAGGAAGAATTCATTTTGAACAAGTATCATATCACAAAAAAAGACTACGACTCCACAATAACTTGGTATGGAAAGAATCTGAAGGAATATCTGATTATCTGTGACAATGTGGAACGTCGCTTGAATAAACGGATGGATCTTGCCATGTCGAACGAGAAAGGCGATTCATCGGTCATCCTTCAAGATCTGAAAGACAGTATAAACTTGCTTAAGATTCCTGCCTGCTACACAAACCTTGACCTTATGCTCAAAAAGGATATATCATTCGACATGGTAGCCGGCTCTGAGATTCATCCCATTGACACCTTGGTTTTCTCTGTAAAAGCTCTCTTTAACCCAGATGGAAGTAATCGTTCAAATCCCAGAATGACTCTCTCACTAACCTATCTCAATGACTCAACTGGAAAGGACTCTATTGAAACTAGAGAAATCGAACTCTTCAGGAACAGAAGGTATTGGATAAGAACGATAGTCAATAAAGAGATGAACTTGATGCGTATAAAAGGAAGTATCAACTACAAGAGAGAGAGACAATTTCAAAAATACATGGCCTTGGACAGTGTACAGCTAATCAGATACCTCCATAAAGAACCATTGATCAAGAAATGAACTCTCAGCCACGATACGCTGCTCACTTTGTTTTTGCCGGAAAAGATCTGATACTCCGCAAATCTTACATCGAAAGGGGTAGTAATTCTCTGCTAATATATCCCTTCACAGAAGAACTCGAACACACTCTTTTTTACAATGGAATTCTTATTCCGGTATCTCCATCCATACCTTTAAGCAGTCAAGAGATATTAGTCATGCTTTTGAGGAATCAGGAGCAAGATAACACTCTCACAATCTTTGACAACTTATCAAAGGTTCTAGAACCATATATCACGACCGATGTAAACGCTAGGATCTGGCTATTAGAAGCAGATCTGGTAGCTCTGCAACTACTATTGGGATCGACTATCACCGTGCTATAAACATTAGAATCAAGTCTTATCATCAAATCTAAAGTCTATTTGCCGTAATAATTTCATTTCTCATTCTTCGAAAGATAATTTTGTTGCTTTCCTCGCGGACAAGCATCCGATTATGCACCTATTCATCCCTAAAAAAAAGAGAGTCCCTTACGTATTACTACATAAGGGACTCTGGAAAAAAATGGGCGGCTACCTACTCTCACACAATAAATGCACTACCATCGGCGTGACCGGGCTTAACTTCTCTGTTCGGAATGGGAAGAGGTGGGGCCCCGGTGCTATAGCCACCTAAAATATCGAGACATGATGTAAGTTGATTCTAATAAATACAGCCTGCGCTGAAAGCTAAAGACTCGGGCGATTAGTACTGCTCGGCTGTGACGTTACCGCCTATACACCTGCAGCCTATCAACGTTGTCGTCTGCAACGACCCTTAAGGGAGATCTAATCTTGAGGCAGGCTTCGTACTTAGATGCTTTCAGCACTTATCCATTCCAGACTTAGATACCCGGCTATGCTCCTGGCGGAACAACCGGTAAACCAGAGGTCTGTTCAACACGGTCCTCTCGTACTAGTGTCAAAGCCACTCAAATCTCCTACGCCCACGATAGATAGGGACCGAACTGTCTCACGACGTTCTGAACCCAGCTCGCGTGCCACTTTAATCGGCGAACAGCCGAACCCTTGGGACCTTCTCCAGCCCCAGGATGTGACGAGCCGACATCGAGGTGCCAAACCGCTCCGTCGATATGAGCTCTTGGGAGCGATCAGCCTGTTATCCCCGGAGTACCTTTTATCCTTTGAGCGATGGCCCTTCCATACGGAACCACCGGATCACTATGCTCTAGTTTCCTACCTGATCGACCTGTCTGTCTCTCAGTCAAGCACCCTTATGCCATTGCACTCTACAGACGATTACCAAACGTCTTGAGGGTACCTTTAGAAGCCTCCGTTACTCTTTTGGAGGCGACCACCCCAGTCAAACTACCCACCAAACAATGTCCTCCCAAAGGGAGTTAGAAATCAAATATCAATAGGGCCGTATTTCAAGGATGACTCCACGCATACTAGCGTACACGATTCACAGTCTCCGGCCTATCCTACACAATGGATACCCAATCTCAATGTTAAGTTGCAGTAAAGGTTCACGGGGTCTTTCCGTCCCATCGCGGGTAATCGGCATCTTCACCGATACTACAATTTCACCGAGCTCGCAGTTGAGACAGTGTCCAGATCATTACACCATTCGTGCAGGTCGGAACTTACCCGACAAGGAATTTCGCTACCTTAGGACCGTTATAGTTACGGCCGCCGTTTACTGGGGCTTCAATTCAATGCTTCTCTTGCGATGACATCTCCTCTTAACCTTCCAGCACCGGGCAGGTGTCAGGCTGTATACTTCATCTTTAAATTTTGCACAGCCCTGTGTTTTTGTTAAACAGTTGCCTGGACCTATTCTCTGCGCCCTACTCTCATAGGGACCCTTTTTCCCGAAGTTACAGGGTTAATTTGCCTAGTTCCTTAACTGCGATTCACTCGAGCGCCTTAGTATATTCTACTTGACCACGTGTGTCCGTTTGTGGTACGGGTACACCGGAAATATGCTTAGCGGATTTTCTTGGAAGTCTGATTACACCTATATTCGATTGTCCAAGGACGCACGATACTATCAGGTTCGACTCAAGTCGCGGATTTGCCTACGACTCTCATTATCTACACCCTTTAACCACCTATTCCGTCAGGCGGCAAGGCTTTCACTACTCCGTCTCCACATCGCTCTCCGGCATAGTAACAGAATATTAACTGTTTCTTCCATCGGCATCGCCTATCGGCTTATCCTTAGGCCCCGACTAACCCTGATCCGATTAGCGTTGATCAGGAATCCTTAGTCTTCCGGCGAGAGAGTTTCTCACTCTCTTTATCGTTACTTATACCTACATTTGCTTTTCCAATCTCTCCAGTATGCCTTACGGCACGCCTTCAACGATATTGGAATGCTCCCCTACCAATATGACAATAGTCATATTCCACAGCTTCGGTAATATGCTTATACCCGATTATTATCCACGCCCAGTTCCTCGACTAGTGAGCTGTTACGCACTCTTTAAATGAATGGCTGCTTCCAAGCCAACATCCTAGCTGTCACGGCAACCGGACTTCGTTAGATTAACTTAGCATATATTTCGGGACCTTAGCTGATGGTCTGGATTCTTCTCCTCTCGGACGCGGACCTTAGCACCCGCGCCCTCACTCCTGAATTGATATATACAGCATTCGGAGTTTATCTGGACTTGATAGGCGGTGAAGCCCTCGCATCCAATCAGTCGCTCTACCTCTGTATATAATTATTCAAGGCTGCACCTAAATGCATTTCGGGGAGTACGAGCTATCTCCAAGTTTGATTAGCCTTTCACCCCTACCCTCAGTTCATCCGGAAGCTTTTCAACGCTTATCGGTTCGGTCCTCCAGGTGGTGTTACCCAACCTTCAACCTGACCAAGGGTAGATCACTTGGTTTCGCGTCTACTCCTACTGACTATAATCGCCCTATTAAGACTCGCTTTCGCTTCGGCTCCGGGACTGAATCCCTTAACCTTGCCAGTAAAAGTAACTCGTAGGTTCATTATGCAAAAGGCACGCCGTCACACCATATAGGTGCTCCGACCGCTTGTAAGCGCATGGGTTCAGGAACTATTTCACTCCCCTGTTCGGGGTACTTTTCACCTTTCCCTCACGGTACTGGTTCACTATCGGTCTCTCGGGAGTATTTAGCCTTACGGGATGGGCCCCGCTAATTCACACAGAATTTCTCGTGTTCCGCGCTACTCAGGATACTGCTAGGTATTTAAATCGTTCCGGTACAAGGCTATCACTCTCTATGGCTCTACTTTCCAGTAGATTCCTGTCCGATTTAAAAGTCCTTTGTCGCAGTCCTACAACCCCGGTTATGCCGAAACATAGCCGGTTTGGGCTCTTCCGCGTTCGCTCGCCACTACTTGCGGAATCATTATTATTTTATTCTCCTACGGGTACTAAGATGTTTCAGTTCCCCGCGTTTGCTCAACTAAAAAGTTGTGACAGGATTACTCCTGCCGGGTTGCCCCATTCGGAAATCTTCGGATCAATGGCTATTTGCACCTACCCGAAGCTTATCGCAGCTTATCACGTCCTTCATCGCCTCCGAGAGCCAAGGCATCCACCATGCGCTCTTACTTTCTTTATCTCTTTCAGCTCTATACTGAATTTATTACAATCAACTTTATTACATCATGTCAAAGAACGATCTCAGTTTGTACTGAGTTTGTGGAGAATAACGGATTCGAACCGTTGACCCCCTGCGTGCAAGGCAGGTGCTCTAGCCAGCTGAGCTAATCCCCCGAATTATCATATCCCAGGGTAGTCCCAGGCAGATTTGAACTGCCGACCTCTACATTATCAGTGTAGCGCTCTAACCAACTGAGCTATAGGACTGTCAAATCGCCTGAGTACAGGCTCATCACCTAGGTGACTCCAATATCGTAAAATATAAACAAGTACAAAAGCAGGACATTCCAACCAAGATTGTTCAGCTCCAGAAAGGAGGTGTTCCAGCCGCACCTTCCGGTACGGCTACCTTGTTACGACTTAGCCCCAGTCACCAGTTTTACCCTAGAACGATCCTTGCGGTTACGTGCTTCAGGTACCCCCGGCTCCCATGGCTTGACGGGCGGTGTGTACAAGGCCCGGGAACGTATTCACCGCGCCATGGCTGATGCGCGATTACTAGCGAATCCAGCTTCACGAAGTCGGGTTGCAGACTTCGATCCGAACTGAGAGAGGCTTTTGGGATTAGCATCACATCACTGTGTAGCGACCTTCTGTACCCCCCATTGTAACACGTGTGTCGCCCCGGACGTAAGGGCCGTGCTGATTTGACGTCATCCCCACCTTCCTCACATCTTACGACGGCAGTCTATCCAGAGTCCTCAGCTTAACCTGTTAGTAACTGAATATGAGGGTTGCGCTCGTTATGGCACTTAAGCCGACACCTCACGGCACGAGCTGACGACAACCATGCAGCACCTTCACAGAGACCATTACTGGCTGACATGTTTCCACGACATTCCTCTGCAATTCAAGCCCGGGTAAGGTTCCTCGCGTATCATCGAATTAAACCACATGTTCCTCCGCTTGTGCGGGCCCCCGTCAATTCCTTTGAGTTTCACCGTTGCCGGCGTACTCCCCAGGTGGATAACTTAATGCTTTCGCTCTGCCACTGACTGTGTATCGCCAACGGCTAGTTATCATCGTTTACTGTGTGGACTACCAGGGTATCTAATCCTGTTTGATACCCACACTTTCGTGCCTCAGCGTCAGTTGTATGCCAGTAAGCTGCCTTCGCAATCGGAGTTCTGTGTAATATCTAAGCATTTCACCGCTACACTACACATTCCGCCTACCTCATTTACACTCAAGACTATCAGTTTCAACGGCAATGTCCCGGTTAAGCCGGAAAATTTCACCGCTGACTTAAAAGTCGGCCTACGCACCCTTTAAACCCAATAAATCCGGATAACGCTCGCATCCTCCGTATTACCGCGGCTGCTGGCACGGAGTTAGCCGATGCTTATTCGTAGGGTACATACAAAAAGTCACACGTGACTCACTTTATTCCCCTAAAAAAGAAGTTTACAACCCATAGGGCAGTCATCCTTCACGCGACTTGGCTGGTTCAGGCTCTCGCCCATTGACCAATATTCCTCACTGCTGCCTCCCGTAGGAGTTTGGACCGTGTCTCAGTTCCAATGTGGGGGACCTTCCTCTCAGAACCCCTACCCATCGCTGACTTGGTAGGCCGTTACCCTACCAACTATCTAATGGGACGCATCCTCATCTGTAACCGATAAATCTTTAACTGAAAATTAATGCTGACTCTCAGTATTACCGGGTATTAATCTTTCTTTCAAAAGGCTATCCCCGAGTTACAGGTAGATTGGATACGCGTTACTCACCCGTGCGCCGGTCGTCAGCGGTATTGCTACCCTGCTACCCCTCGACTTGCATGTGTTAAGCCTGTCGCTAGCGTTCATCCTGAGCCAGGATCAAACTCTTCGTTGTAAAAATTTTACTTTTTGTTTTCTCTGCTCAGAACAATCATTTCCTTTATTTATTGCTAAATTGGACGGTTGAAATCAATAAGGTTCACACCTTATCAATCCCGCTCTTGTACTACTTGTTTATAATTTATTCAAAGATCGAATGTTTGCTTCCAAACTGAATCCCCGAGGGGAATCGGACGGCAAAGGTAACACCTTTTTTATTCCTGACAAAATACTTGCAACCTTTTTTTGAAAAACTTTCTATGCTGGTAAGAGGGCTTATCACCCTCTCAATGCAGGAAAGAAGATCGGCTGCTTTCGTTCACCGGACCGCTGTCCTTAAAAGCGAGTGCAAAAGTACTCCCTTTTACTATATGCTCCAAATATATTTGCAACTTTATTTCAAGGGGTAACATGCGCTTTTAACTTAAAGGGCTGAAAGATTGACGATAAACAGGTGAAAGTTTTTTTACGCGAAGGGAAGAAAAGGTCACTCTGCTGCGGGATTGGCACGATTGAAGAGGGATAATGGGCATTCTTCGCTCTTAAGAAGATGGGGACGTTAGGGGGGAAATTGACCTTTTGTGGTGAGAAAGGAGCAAATAGTTAGACGAAGGAAAGGCATAAGGTGTTGGGTGCTGTTCTTTGGGGATTGCGGGTCAGGTCCGCAATGACGGAAGGAATTACACGACGTTTGAGCTGATAAAGAAGGAGCCGGGAAGGGAAATGGAAGACGATTGCTCCACAAAGGCAGCGATTCGGGAACTGTACGCTAAGGGATACTGTCTAGCACTGATTTTAGTTGACTCTCAGAAGTTCAACTAAAAATTAGAAACGATGAAGAATCAAGGTCATTATTCAGATGAGTTACGCATATCCGCGGTCAAGGATCATCTTGACGGAATGAGTAACAAAGAGGTTTGCCGGAAATATTCGATAGCAAACCGTACTACGTTATTGAGTTGGATGCATACCTTTGCACCAGAACCAAATCAGGAGGATGAATCTATGAAAAAAGAACGGGAAAGATTAGAGTCCGAAGAGATTGCCAGATTGAAAAAGGAACTGAAAAAAGTAAAGATGGATTTGGAACATGAAAAGATGCGCGCTACGGCCTTTGATACAATGATAGACGTTGCGGAGGAAATGTTTCAGATTCCAATCCGAAAAAAAGCTGGCACCAAACAGTAGTAAGGCTTCACACAGGAGCTCCTTTGTATCATACAAAGGCTCTTTGCGGTCTGTTTGGTGTATCTAAGCAAGCCTATTACCAGTATCTGGATCACGGTTTAGAGAATGCTGCAAAGGTACAGTTCGTACTTGAATATGTACATGAAATCCGTGGAAAAGATCCCGGCATCGGTGGGGAGAAGTTATGGGTAATGTATAAAAGCTATTTTGGTGTGGAATACAGCCTTGGGCGGGATTCCTTCTGTAGGATACTCTGTGTTTATGGTCTGACCATAAGGAAAAGAAGAAAACGAATCCGGACGACGGATTCCAATCATCCTTATCTTTTATATCCGAACCAGATACAGGATCTGATTGTGGAGCACCCCAATCAGGTGTGGGTGAGTGATATCACTTATATCAGGATCCGTGAGAAGTTCTGCTTTCTCTCCTTGATTACCGATGCTTACGACAAGGAGATTGTGGGTTATTATGTCGCCCCAACCTTACAAACGGAGTTCACAATCCGGGCTCTTCAACAAGCTTTATCACGGATAGAAGAGGCTGACCGGCTTGACTTAATCCACCACTCAGACCGTGGTGTTCAGTATGCCAGCGACTCATATACCAGACTTCTAAAAGAGAACCATATACGGATAAGCATGACGGAGAAAGGAGATCCGAAAGAGAACGCGATTGCAGAACGTGTAAATGGGATCCTCAAACATGAATTCCTGGAGTATCGTGATTTTAAAGATATCGAAGAGGTGCGAACTGCCGTTGCAGAAGCTGTAGAGTTCTACAACACCCAAAGACCTCATAAGAGTCTGGATATGATGACACCGATGGAAGCTTCACTTATGAATGGACCCATCAAGAAAAGATGGAGAAGTTATCGGGAAGAATATCTGCAAAACAATTTGCCTGTGCAGATATAATATGTATGTTTGCAGAACAAACCTATCGGATATTTCCGAGCTTCAAAAGAGCAAAGTCAACCTCTTTTAGGGTCTTGTTCTAAAAGAGTCAACCGTAGTCAGAGATAAAGATAAAGGAGTCAACTGTAGTCAGAGATAAAAAATAAAGAGTCTACTAAAATCAGAATTAGAAGCTAAAAGAGTCAACCCCTTTCAGGGTCCTACATACTGCAGGGAAGTATAAGCGGTTTCTTCGGAAGAGCTAACGAAGCTGTCAGTTGACAGCTTTCAGGTTGTCAGTTGGCGGCTTTTAAGTTGTCAGTTGGCAGCTTGTAAGTTGTCAACTGGCAGCTTCACTAACTATTGAGGCACATTATGTTAGGCTGACGGGGGGAAAGGCATAAGGTGCAGGGTTCAATGCTTTGGGGATTGCGGGGCAGGCCCGCAATGACGGGAGAAGGAAGGATTGCGGGTCAGGCCCGCAATGACGGGAGAGGGGAGGATTGCGGGTCAGGCCCGCAATGACGGGGGAAGGAAGGATTGCGGGGCGAGCCAACAATGACGGGGGAACAACGCTTTGGGGATTGCGGAGCAGGCCCGAAATGACGAGGGAAGGGGGCATAACAACTAAGGAGTGCGCTGAAATAAGCAATGTAACTGAAAGCGATATGTAACTGAAAGGAATTTAACCGAAAGTAATCACACGTTGCAGAGCATCTTGTATGAGTACAATAATTGAACCCGAATGCAATACCTTCCATTCTTTTTTCTAACTTTGCAGTCATTTAAAATGTATTATTGAATACTATTTTCAGAAGCAATTATGAAAGAATATATACTCACTGAGACTCCGACAGAAAAAGCTGTACTCATCGGATTGATTACTCAGCAGCAGAACGAGCAGAAATGCATGGAATATCTGGATGAATTGGCTTTTCTGGCAGAGACGGCTGGTGCCGAACCTGTAAAGATGATTGTTCAGCGTTTGGACAGACCTATGAATACAACTTTTGTAGGTACTGGAAAGCTACAGGAGATACGCGTATATATAGAGGAGAACGATATTGGGATGGCCATCTTTGACGACGAACTCTCATCCAAGCAAATGCGTATCATTGAGCAGGAACTAAAAGTGAAGATACTGGATAGAACCAGTCTGATACTAGACATTTTCGCCAACAGAGCGCAGACTGCCAGCGCACGTACCCAGGTAGAGCTGGCTCAGTACCAATACATGCTGCCCCGATTATCCCACTTATGGACTCACCTTGAAAGACAACGTGGAGGTATCGGTATGCGCGGGCCGGGTGAGACACAGATTGAAACTGACCGCCGTATCGTACTGGACAAGATCGCTTTCTTAAAGGAAGAACTGATACTCATTGACAAACAAAAGATCGTTCAGCGTAAAAACCGCAGTAAGTTAGTTCGTATTGCTTTGGTCGGATATACCAACGCCGGGAAATCAACCCTGATGAATCAGCTGAGCAAATCGGACGTGTTTGCAGAGAACAAGCTTTTTGCCACTCTCGATACGACTGTGCGCAAAATAACCATTGAGAACCTCCCCATGTTATTATCCGACACGGTTGGTTTCATTCGCAAACTACCTACCAACCTGATCAATTCATTTAAGTCAACACTGGATGAAGTACGTGAAGCAGATATTCTTCTACATGTCATCGATGTCTCACATCCCTCTTTCATGAACCAGATAAAAGTAGTGGATGAAACATTGAAAGATATTTTGAAAGGAGAAAAGCCAACCATTCTTGTCTTTAACAAGTGTGATGCCTTTACCTATGTCAAAAAAGACGAGGATGACCTGACTGAAAGTACAAGAGAGAATCTCTCTCTGGACGATATAAAAAAGGAATGGGCTGCCAGCGGAAGGGAATGTATCTTTATTTCCGCCAAGACCAAAGAAAATATGGATAACCTGAAAGCGTTGATGTATCAGCGTGTAAAAGAGATCCATACTTCCCGTTTTCCGTACAATGACTACTTGTACGAAACCTATGAAGAAGAAGTATAGTTCCAATTAATCATATAACACCCATGAATTATGCAAAATTACAGAGCCCTTTCTCCTCAGGAAATTGAAGAACTTGAAAAGCAAGGTTGTAAATGCTCCGACTGGAATAAGATATTTGTAAAACCCGGATTCTCTACCAAATACGTGCAGGGAGTTCAGTTCTCCGGCATCAACCGCATAGGACTTTTTAATAAAGGATTCGATCTTCCCGGTGGGATCAAATGCTCTTCCGGATTATACAATTCCTCCATATACAACTGCACCATCGAGGACAATGTCCTGATAGATAACATTCGCAATTATATTGCCAATTACACCATTGGAGAAGGAAGCTTCATTGAAAACACCAACGCTATCTATACCGACGACTACTCTACTTTCGGCAATTCAGTTGAAGTAGCAGTACTCAACGAAACCGGAGGTCGTGAAGTGTCTATCACCGATCATCTTTCGGCTCCTTTTGCTTATCTGGAAGCGCTCTACCGTCATCGTCCCGAACTGATTAAGAAGCTAAAAGGAATGACTAGTGCCTATGCAGAATCCATCAAAAGCAATCGTGGCACCATCGGAAAGAACGTAAAGATACTGAATGCCGGATCCATCATCAATGTAAAGATAGGCGACAATGCCCGCATAGAAGGCACAGGAAGTTTGAAAAACGGAAGTATCAACAGCAACGCTGAAGCACCGGTATTTATTGGCACCAATGTGATCGCACAAGATTTCATTATCTCATCAGGCGTACAAATTACCGATGCTGCTTATCTGACTCACTGCTTTGTAGGTCAGGCCTGTCACATTGGAAATAAATATTCTGCCCACGACTCATTGATATTCTCAAACTGTGCTTTGGAAAATGGAGAGGCTTGCGCGATCTTTGCCGGTCCTTATACCGTATCCATGCACAAATCCAGTTTGCTGATTGCAGGAATGTTCTCCTTCTGTAATGCAGGCAGCGGTTCCAATCAGAGCAATCACATGTACAAACTGGGACCTATACACCAGGGCATTGTGGAGCGTGGTTCAAAAACCACCAGTGACTCCTATATATTATGGCCTGCCAAAGTAGGAGCTTTCTCTCTGGTAATGGGACGACACGTGCACAATTCAGATACTTCTGATATGCCTTTCTCCTACCTTATCGAGCAGGGAGATGAGACTTATCTGGTACCAGGTGTCAATCTACGCAGCGTAGGCACAGTGC
>CAXXFJ010000014.1:0-114497 GCA_963677415.2 Bacteroidales bacterium
TGGTCAGTTTCTTCTCCTTGTTATCCCAGCTGCAGAGACCTTCGGAAGTGCCTATCCAGATGGTGCCATGAGCATCTTCGGTTATAGAATTGATAATGTGGCTGGGCAAAAGGGCATTTCCTTTTAATTCCATCGAGTTCAAGTCCAGGAAGCATATACCATCATAGGTGCCAATGCAGAGGGTATTGCCCGATGCATAGTATAAGCAGCTTATCCAGTTGTTAAGATAGTTTCTTTGAGATTTATAAGGAGATAGTTTTCCGCTTTTCAGGTCATAATAGAATAATCCTGCTCCCATAGTTGCAATCCATAGGCGTTTGTCCGCATCTTCTGCAAAGCAATAGATACGCTGGATTTGATTCCCGTTGTCATCTATCAGATTATTTAAATAAGTGCATTGGCCTGTTTCCCTATCCAGCTTTCCCATACCGTTCATGAATGACCCAAACCAGAGATTATTTTCTGAATCTTCATATAAGGTCATAACAATTGAGGGGATTGAAGAGGACTTGTCTGTATGGGGGAAATGAACCTCTTTTTTATTTTCCTTAGTGATACTGTAAATGCCGTCATTGTCTGTGCCAACCCATAAAGTGCCCGTATGATCTTTACAGAGTGAGATAATACAATTGGAACCAATGATGTTTTTATCAATGGATTTATATCCCATATATTTGAAATAGTTTGGCTGGGCAGGAATCATCATGACTCCCTTTTGGTAGATAGCGAGCCAGGTATTGCCCGCATTATCTTTTAGTATGGAGTGAACTTTTGAGCGGGTATAGTCGAAATAACTGTTATCAAACCGACATTCTGAAATTTCGTTCGTCTCATTATTATAGACTTTTCAATCCTTCGCCATCTGTCCCAATATATAACTCACCCTGGCTTCCTGGATAAAGGGTCTTGATGGGGAGGTCATATTGACCTTTATAAGGAACGGGGAGTAAAGAATCTTTTTCTTTATCATACATGTAAAGTCCGTTTCCCAAACTTCCCACATAAATATATCCGCGATCATCCTGGCAAATATCAGTGATAGGAATCCCTTTACCATGTATCAGATAGTGATGTCTCTTATTATCTGTTGTGAGACAGTAAAGCCCGTTTTCCCCGACTGACAACCAAATATTCCCCTCTTTATCTTCCATAAGATTGCCTGTCATTGCGGTTGGGATAGGCAGACTCAGATTCTTGATAATCAGCTTATCCTCTTTTATGGTAAGCGTGCATAAAATGTTGCCGGAAACCCATAAATCTCCGTTTCTCCGTTCTAATAACATGCCTACATTGCTATTGAATGGTTGTCCATTCTCCATTACAGCCCGTAAAGAGAAGCGGTCTGTTGCTGGGTCGTACATTTGCAGCCCTTTGTAAGTACCCACAAATAGTCGCCCTTTACTATCTTCAAACAAAGTACGTACATAATTATGGGATAACGAATAATCATCTCCTTGCACGTGTTTGTAAATAGTAAATTTTGCACCGTCATAACGATTCAGCCCATCTTCTGTAGCAATCCATATAATACCTTTTTTGTCTTGATATATCTTGTTAATCAGGCTGCTGGATAATTCTCTGTCTGCCGTAAATAACTTACCAGACTGCCCGTAACAGAACAGCGACAAGCATATTCCTAAAAAAATCAGAATAGATTTATTCCTCATACGTATTCGATTATATACATGACAAATGTAATCAAAATTCCTCTATGATTAAATAGGAATGAATAATTACATCAAAAGCTGGCTCTATAAAGTTTTGTATGGGTACTTTCCCAACGAAGTTTGCGGCTCATGCCGGACTATCCATACTTTTGGGATTGGTAGCTTTTTATATTTTCAAAACTTCAGGCATTTAATATGTCATTCTACTCTGGGGGACTTGTGGTGCATTAATTCTCGGTAGTTACCAAGGATCTGATGTTGTTTTTGCTAATTTAGTTAAAGAATTGCTGAAGATTAAATCTTTATACTACATTTGCATCCTAGAACTACATCTCTTTTAATTTCAAAGGTTGCATGAATAGTCTGCGGAGATATCTTAATCTAATCTTATCTTCTCATTATTTGAGTTATAAGATAGTATTACTTATTGATATTATTGTTTCTGTAGTTTGTACGTTGATTTCCTATTATGCCGTTTGTAACCTGACCAATATTCCTACTGTACCCTTAACGATGCTTTGGCTGTCGCTCATTTCATGTGTAGCGGGAATGTTTGCTTTTTATATGTTCAAGACGTACAGGCATGTCATTCGCCATTCCACACTCTCAGACTTATGGCGGATAGGTCTTTCCATTTTTCTGAAAGATTCAATCCTGTATGTACTTGTTGCGCTGTTTGTGCACCGGATCTATCTGATCAATAATCACCTGATTGCTTTTATCCTTTTTGATATGATGATCACCTCTATTGCACTGGTTGTTATCCGGATGGCAATGGTTCTGATTTATCAACGGATAAAGGCGAATGGGGAACCGAGCAGGAGTAAGATTCTGATTTTGATTTATGGCACCACCAATGACAGTGCGGCGCTGGTCAAACGGATGTCGGAGAGTAATAATTATCATGTGGCAGGCTTTTATGTCTTCGGTCGCGAGATGGATCTGTATTATCTGGCAGGTCTTCCGGTCTATTACTTCCGCAATGAAGATGATTTTAATAAGTTTGTTCCCCGTAAAGAGATAAAGGGTATCTTGTTTTCACGCTATGATCAGGCACAGTCAGAGAAAGATCGCTTAATCGGCTATTGCTCGCGTGCAGGGATAAAGACATTTATTGCTCCTCCAATCAACGAGGTGGGCGGGGAGCGTCTGTTTACCACCGAACTGAAACAGCTGAAGATAGAGGATCTGCTGGGACGAGATGAGATCCGTATCAACATGAAGGAGATGGAGGCTCAATTTATGGGGAAGACGGTGCTGGTAACCGGTGCGGCAGGAAGTATTGGCAGCGAACTGTGTCGTCAGCTTGCAAAGCTCGGGGTGAAGAAGCTGGTGTTATTTGATTCGGCTGAGACGCCGATGCATGAGCTTCGGCTTGAACTGGAACATTCATTCCCGAAACTGAAATTTGAACCGATAGTGGGTGATGTACGGGTCTTGCAGCGGGTGGAGAAAATGTTTGAACACTTTCGTCCGGAGGTTGTGTTTCATGCGGCTGCGTATAAGCATGTGCCACTGATGGAGGAGAATCCGTGTGAGGCAGTACTGGTCAATGTGATTGGTTCCCGACTGGTGGCTGACATGGCTGTGAAGTATGGCTCTGAGAGGATGATCATGATCTCATCGGACAAGGCGGTGAACCCTACCAATGTGATGGGATGCTCCAAACGGCTGGCTGAGATTTATATACAGAGTCTGGGTAAAGCGCTCCATGAGGGGACGGTGCAGGGAAAGACGAAGTTTGTGACGACACGTTTTGGAAATGTGCTGGGTAGCAATGGTTCGGTGATTCCTCGCTTCCGCACACAGATTGAGCGTGGTGGTCCGGTTACTGTGACGCATCCGGATATTATCCGGTTCTTTATGACCATTCCAGAGGCTTGCCGGCTGGTGCTGGAAGCTGCTACATTGGGTAATGGGAACGATATTTTTGTGTTTGAGATGGGTGAGGCGGTGAAGATTGTTGACATGGCAAGAAAAATGATTGAACTGGCAGGTTATGTGCCTGACAGGGATATCAAGATAAAATATACGGGACTGCGCCCCGGTGAGAAACTCTTTGAGGAGGTGCTCAGCGATGAGGAGAATACGCTTCCTACTTCGCATGAGAAGATCCGGGTAGCCAAGGTGCGTGATTATGTGTATGAGGAGATCTTGGATACATATGCTGAGTTTGAGACTCTCTCCCTGAATGTAAAAGTGGAGGATACCGTGATATTGATGAAAAGGATGGTGCCTGAGTTTGTATCGGAAAACTCTTCCGCATTTGAGAAAATGGACCATCAACTGGCTGGAGAACGTGTGAAGCTCCCTTCGGCAGCTTTTCCAAACCGTAACGACTAGGCGGAAGTCCTTCAAATAATCGCTGCGCTCGTTGCTGTGCAACCTCCAAATCGCTCGTTGCCCCCTTGCTGTCATTGCGGGCTTGACCCGCAATCTCCTGACGGAAGCCCTCCATTTATCGCTGCGCTCGTTGCTGCACAAATTCCAAATCGCTCGTTGCTGCGCAACCTTCAGCCCGGCTCGTTGCTGCGCAACTTTGCTGCTCAGAGAGATGGTTATTTTTATTTTTAATATTTTAGGGTTAGATTATTTTTGTAACTAAAATAATATTTATATATTTGCGAGTCGTGTTTAGGGATGTGTGCGGCAAACGATACCTTTTGATTGATGCGGTTATTTGATGACGCTCAATTGATTCTTTTGAGTCTTTCGAACTTTTAGTAATGTGAGTTCAACTATAAATTCTACAGTCATGAAAAAACTTCTTCTTCTTTCCATCAGTTTGTTGTTTGTGCTGGCTGCACAGGCATTGGATTTCAAAGTCAATAATTTGAGGTACACCTCGAATCCGACTGGTGTTACTGTGTCTTTTGATTTGTTTCGGGAAACATCTCTGTCGGGTGCTGTAGTGATTCCTCCCAGTGTGATGAATGGTGCTACTGACTATGCTGTGACTGCGATTGGAGATAGTGCTTTTTCTGATTGTTGGGAAGTGACTTCGATCACTATTCCTGCAAGTGTTACTTCGATAGGACAATTTGCTTTTAATGGATGCAACGGGCTTTCTTCGATCGTAATTCCTTCGGAGGTTATTTCAATAGGGTCGTTTGCTTTCGCTTCTTGCACTGGTATTAAAGATTTTTATGTTCGGAGTTCAACTCCTCCTGTTGTGGATAATCGGGGTTTTGATGAGTTTAGTACAAGTACGTGTAAATTGTATGTACCGGTTGGCTCAAAAGAGTCGTATGAAGCTGCCAATGGATGGAAGGATTTCCAAAATATGGAGGAGTCAATGATGGGGGAAGTTTTGGCATTTTCTGTGGATAATTTGAAGTACATCACGAATACATCCGGCACTTTTGTGTATCTGAAAGGATATGTAACGAACCCTGTCGGTGATCTTGTGATTCCTTCTGTGGTGACGTATGACGGGAAGGACTATCCTGTTACTTCGATAGGGGATTCGGCTTTTTATGAATGTGATAGCCTTGCCTCGATTATACTCCCTGAGGGTCTTACTAGTATCGGAACTTCTGCTTTTGAAAAATGCGACACTCTTTCCCTGGTTACACTGCCTGAGAGTCTCACTTTGATTGGAACGTCTGCTTTTAGCGATTGCAGCCGACTGACTTCGATCACTCTTCCTGACAGCATCACTTCGATCAGGGAAAAAGCTTTTCAAAGATCCGGTCTTACCTCAGTCACACTTCCTGATAGCATCACTTCAATTGAAAGCTACCTATTTGACGGTTGCGACAGCCTCACCTCTATCTCTGTACCCAAGAGTGTCACTACGATAGATACGTATGCTTTCAGAGGATGCAGTGCTCTAACTTCCGTCGCGTTTGAGGGTGTCATGTCTATTTATGGTTATGCTTTCAGCGATTGTTCCGGACTTACTTCTATTTCACTTCCTTCCAGTGTCTCTTTTATTGGATATATGGCCTTTTCCGGTTGTACTGGTTTGCAGGAGTTTCATATCCAGAGATTAACTCCTCCTGATTTTATTGGTTCTTATCTGTTTGACCAAGTAGATCTGAGCAAGGTCAAATTGTACGTACCTCTGAGCACAAGTGAATTGTATGCCGCAGAATCTCCGTGGAACGCGTTTCAGAGTATTGAGGAAACAGACATGGATTGCCTTTTGTATTCTCAGTCGACAATTTGAAATATACCACCCATGCTGATCGTCTTTCTGTGTATGTAAGTGGGTATGAAACTCAACTCGTCGGAGAGTCTGCTATTCCTGACAGTGTGACGTATGAGGAAGAGAGTTATGCTGTTACATCAATAAGAGATAGTGCTTTTATAGAATGTCGTGGTCTTACCGCTATCACGATTCCTTCATCTGTTACATACGTTGGCGAATTTGCTTTTGCCGAATGCCGCAATCTTACTTCTGTAACGCTTTCTGAAGGCCTCACTTCAATTGCACAGTGTGCTTTTTGGGATTGTGGCAGCCTTACCTCGATCACGATTCCCGCAAGTGTATCTGAGATAGGAGATGGTGCATTTGGCTATTGCGATTCATTGACAGAGTTCGTTGTAAGCAGAGGGCAATACCGCTTTTGTTGTGGAAGACGGAGTGTTGTTTTCCATAGATATGACGAGAATTGTGGCTTGTCCATCCTCCAAAGAAAACTATGTCATTCCTTCCAGTGTTACATCTATTGGAGATATGGCGTTTTTGAATTGCAGTGATCTCCTCTCAGTAACTATATCTGAGAGTGTCATATCCATAGGAGATAGTGCTTTTTGCAAGTGCAGCGGTTTGCAGGAGATTTATGTTCAGAACTCAACCCCTCTTGCTATTGGTAATTCTGCGTTATATCAGATCAATAAGAGCACTTGTACCTTATACGTACCTGCCGGTTCAGGAGAAGCATATGCCGCAGCTGATCAGTGGAAGGACTTTGTGAATATCATAGAAGTGGTCACATCAGTGCCCCAAAAGGGAGTTGCACCGCTTATGATCAGTACAGTCGGTGACGGCATCATGATCACAGGAGCGGAGCCGGGAGCTACGATCACCGTCTATACAGTTACCGGAACGCAGCTACTCACACTTACTGCCACCGGCAATGAGCAACGAATCACACTTCTTGGTGGAGCACTTTACTTTGTGAAGGTTGGCAGTCAGATGATGAAAGTCGCGCTGTAAGTATTTGGATATTGAGTATTAACTATTAATTCTACAGGTATGAAAAAAACCATGTTTCTTTCCTTTATTGTAGTATTAACAGCTGTATGCCTATCTTGCTCAGACGATGAAGATGGTTCAAGTCTGACCAGATCCTCATTGCGATTCTCAGAAGGTGACTTGAGATATACCGCGACTGACACCTCTTCGGTGTCAGTCAGTGGTACTACGGGAAAGAGTATCAGACAGATTGAGATTCCCTCCAGTGTGACGTATAAAGGGAAGAATTATGCTGTCACGTCGATAGGAGATAGTGCTTTTTGCAACTGCCTGGAACTATCTTCGATCACTCTTCCTTCGAGTGTCACTTCGATAGGAGACTCAGCCTTTTACCATTGCAGTACTCTTGATTCGATCAAAATACCTTCGACTGTCACATCGTTAGGTAATTGTGCATTTGCTTACGCCGGCATTACTACGATAACCATTCCTAAACATATCACTTCAATAGGAGACTCGGCTTTTTACGATTGCACAAAATTGAAGGAGATTTGTATCCGAAATTCCACTCCTCCCTCTGTTGGCATTGATGGATTGTATCAGGTCGATAAGAGCACTTGTAAAATATATGTGCCTGTCGGTTCAGGAGAAAACTATGGAGCAGCCGATGCATGGAAGGAGTTCCTGAACAAAGAAGAAACAAGCATGGCGCCAGATAAATTAGAATATGTCTATCAGCCTTTTATTATGGACGGCACGTGTGTATGGCAAAGTAGTAAATGTGCGTATGGTTCTGATATACCGGAAGATAGCTGTTGTTTGATCAGTAATGAAGATTCAGTATATCAAGGGAAAACGTATAAAAAGATTTACGATTACCCCTTACTTAGCACCGACAAGAAAGATAAAGTATGTGTAGGTCTCCTTCGTGAAGATAAAAAAAGAGTCTATTGTGTTGGATCCTACTCCATGACACAAAATCTCCCTGAATCTTTATTATATGATTTCAATCTTACTGCAGGTGATGAATTCACTTATTATTCCATGAAATTGAAGGTCTCATATATTGATACAATACAGCTAGAAGGAGTGTGGCGACGTAAGTTTTATTTTATGCAGGCAGAATATCCTCATGATGCAATTACAAGAGATTACTGGTTGGAAGGTATAGGATGCTTAGGTTTCCAAGGTATAACAGATCCCTTCGGTTCACCACCTAAGTGTTGCTATTATCTATTTTACAGTGTGGTACATGGGGATAAAGCTCTCTATAAACGATATTCGGATGGAAGATCCCGATGCATAGGCGATCCGGTTCAGACCTCCAAAGCAGAGAGTAAGATCAGTTATTATGTCAAGGATCAAACGCTTTACATAACAACGGGGGAACAAGAGTTTGCAAAATTAGATATTTACTCATCAGATGCAAAGCTGATAACAAGTGTGGTGCTCAATGAAAAGAGTACTCAGATAGAGCAATCCTTGAGCGGTATCCCACCGGGAAGTTATCTTTTTATTGTGGCATCTGCTGACAGTCAGCAATCGGGGGATTTTATCGTGCAATAGCACGAGGATGTGAACGGGTAAAGAAACGCAAGAGTCAGAAAGCGTTTATCGGAGTAAAGATCACCGTCTATACGGTTACAGGAACGCAGCTACTCACACTCTCTGCCACTGGCAATGAGCAACGGATCACGCTTCCTGAAGGAGCACTATACTTTGTGAAGGTTGGGGGTCAGACGATGAAAGTCGCACTGTAAGTAACAAATTACCTGCTTAACGGTTAACGGTTAACAGTTAAGCAGGTAATTGTAGAAAAAGAGGAATTGTCGGTTTTATAACACTCGGAAATAGACTTCCCGTTTCTTTTCATTGTAGGAAAAACATTTTGGCGCACCTGCTTTTACCTTAAAAGACGAATCAACTCTTTCAAGTCCATGATCATCAATAAAGGCGAAGGAGAGGCTGTCGCCAACGATTCTTCTGTCAATAATCGGATGGCTTTGCGTATAATCAAGTCTTATGATGGTGGTCTTTCCTGAATAGGTATGATTTCTACCTTCAGAAATCCATTCGATATCCTTATCTATTAATCCTTTTATGTTTTCTACCGTGAGAGGTATAAAGTCGTCAGTCATCTGTCTTTTTATTAATTATGACTCAAAGTTACGATAAATAATCAGGTTGAATTCTCTTTTTCAGAATATTGTTTCTCAATCCGGCATATTCTTATGCAAACAGATATTTAGAGGAGATTTGATAACTATTTTCGCCATTTCACACCCCTTTTACTTACCATTCATTACTGCTCGATAAATCGACCCGATTGCTGACTGTCGTCAGAAGCTACAATAAAGAGATTGTTTCCCGGCAGGATATTGCTCAAGGGTTGTGCAATCTGATGAAAAGATCATAAGAAATGACTCTGTAAGCATTCCTTTCCGATAGAAGATGAAAAAAACATGTGGATATAAGGAGTCAAACAGAATATTTCCGTAATTTTACTTCCTGTGAACTCTTTGATAGTAGATTTACCTGTTTCTAATTATTCAATACATGGAAAGACGAAATTTCATAAAAGCAGCCTCATTGGCAGCAGTCGCATCCTCTCTCCCGATGATGCAATCATTGGCAGGGACGGCACCCGGCCAAAAAGCAAAAAAGGAACCAGAACTCTCTGATCGGGAGTATATGGCCAATCTGGCGTACAGGATCGCTGCTCCGGTACTCTCCAACATGGCAAAAGGTGAACTCGCGCTGAAGATGGAAGTAGAGCTAAGCCCGATATGGGATGGCCGCGACAAACGTGTGACTTATATGGAGTGTTTCGGGAGACTGATGTCCGGCATCGCTCCCTGGCTTGCATTGCCCGATGATAATACCAAAGAAGGTGCGATGCGTAAGGAGCTGCGTCAGTGGGCACTTGAGAGTTTCAAGCATTCTGTAAATCCGGACAGTCCGGATTATCTCTTGTGGCGCAAAGAGGGACAGCCCCTGGTGGACTCCGCCTTCTTTTCCAATGCGCTCATCCGTGCTCCGAAGCAACTCTGGGAGCCTCTTGATGACACCACCAAGCAGCGTATCATTGAGGAGTTGAAGCTGCTGCGCCGTGTGCAGCCTCCTTATTCCAACTGGCTTCTCTTCGCAACGATGAATGAGGCTTTCCTGATGATGGTAGGCGAAAAATATGACCCGATGCGCATGGATCTTACTCTCAAGAAAATGAAAGAATGGTACGTGGGTGATGGCTGGTATGGCGATGGGAGAGTCTTTTCACTTCGATTATTACAATAGTTTCGTGATGCATCCGATGATGGTGGAGATCTGTGAAGTGATGCTTGCCCATAAACGCCTCTCCCAAGAGACCTACGAACAGGCTGCAAAGCGTATGATCCGCTTTGCGGAACACCTCGAACGGTTGGTATCTCCTGAAGGTACTTTTCCTCCGTTTGGCCGCTCGCTGACATATCGCACCGGAGCTTTTCAGCCGTTGGCGTTAGCTGCTCTGCGCGACACCCTGCCGGCAAAACTCACTCGCGGACAAGTACGCGCCGCCTTGATAGCTGTTCACAAGACGATATTCAGCAACCCGACGAACTTCAACGACTCCGGCTTCCTGACCCTCGGCTTTTGCGGACACCAGCCTAAGTTAGCCGATGTCTATAGTAACAATGGTAGTATGTATCTCACTTCAGAGGGTTTATTGCCGCTTGGGTTGCCTGCTGATCATCCTTTCTGGACCGATCCGGCAGAAGAATGGACCTCCAAAAAAGCCTTCAAGAATGAACCCTTCAACAAAGACTATGCGGTAGATTATTGATGATGTAATTGTTAAACAATACAATAAGGTAGAAAGGGGCACTCAATAAGGTGTCCCTTTCTATGTGTCCGGGAGTAAAAAACGGGATTTCTATACGCTTGAATAACAGCGACTTGAAGATTTGAAAAATGCATAGGCATGCGTGATAAATTTCGACCTGAAGAAATGTTTGTCGGATGCCTATGCAATGGAAAAAACAACCTGATGAAATTGTTGTCGGAACCGTATGTTTTCCGGACGTTTTCCGTATGTTTTTTGGGGGGTATAGTCACCAGTAAAATATACAATAAGTAAGTGCTGTGAATAGAGCAAGGATTCTAAAGCTGTAGCACTGGAGAAGCAGCAGCATCAGCAGTCGAAGAAGAACTATTTCTGGCTTATTGGGAGTATGATGCTCTGAGAAATAGACAGTTCAGTATCAGATAATACTTTGAGACTCTCTTTGTGTAAATTGATTCGTTTCATTACTAGCATCTTAGAGGAAAGAGGTCTTGATTAAGTTTCTGAGACTTCTTTTGACAGACAGAGGAGGTGACTTTCTGTTTATTCTTCTTATTTTTGTGCTGTTCTTCTTTTCTCCCCAAAGTAATATATCATACACATGAAACTGAAGTTTGTTTTTCTTGCAACTCTCTTTGCTGCTCTTGCCTCTACGGTAACTGCACAGGTCTGGCAATGGTCTGTACCTGTCAAGAACTATAGTGCAAAACCCAAATCCACGAATTGTACTGCTTTCTTATGGATCCCTGCAGAATGTAAGCAGGTGAAGGCAGTCATTGTCGCGCAGAGCAATATGGAGGAGATCTCTATCCTGGAAGATGCGGGTTTTCGTAAGGAGATGTCGCGACTGGGTGTTGCTCAGGTATGGGTAACTCCGATGTTTGACAATCTGTTTAATTTCACTGATGGTGCCTGGGAAACGTTGCAAGGTATTCTGACAGCTTTGGCAGATGAGTCCGGCTACAAAGAGATAGCAACTGCTCCACTGATAGGGTTGGGGCATTCGGCAGCTGCCAGTTTTCCGTATTATCTGGGTGCTTATCAGCCACAACGAACCATTGCTTGCATCTCCACCAGCGGACAGTGGCCTTATTTCCGTCATCCCTCGTATGCTCCTGATATTTGGGGGGAGCGTACCATTGATTACATCCCGAGTCTTGAGACAATGGGTGAATACGAGAGTGCAAACACATGGAGTAGTGAAGGGCTGAAGCAGCGTAACGACCATCCACTGATGCCATTGAGTATGTTGGCCTGTCCGGCAGAAGGTCATTTTGCTTATTCGCCGGAGAAAGCACAGTACATGGCTCTCTACATTCAGAAAGCCATGCACTATGGGCATGTGGATCCTACCAAGACAGGATGGCTGATGGAACGGTGGAAAAAGGATCAGTTGCCCGGCTGTGAACCGGCTCCGATAGGGGAGTACAAAGGTGATCCAAAGGAAGCATTCTGGTTTTTTGATGAGGAGATGGTGAAAGCGACTGTTGCCTACGAGTCCCGTTTCAGAAATAGGAGACCTCAGCTTCTGGGAATACTTCAGCAAGGAAAGATGGTGGAGCAGAGGAATGACCATTTGCAGCTCCATCCCCGTTTCGTCACAGAGGAAGATGGGCGCTCTATCGTATTATCTCCGGTCTTTCTGGACACCGTTCCTGCGGTGAGTTCGCGTCTCACTGATTGGACAGGGCTGCCGGTGGGCACTGCCATCGGGCATGCGCAAGGGAGTATTGTATTGGAAAAGATCTGCGGTTCCTTTGAAATAGTCGATGATACGGTACTGGTAGAAACCTGGAACCGTGCGACTCCGACGTATGCGGACAAAGATGCCATGTCCTTTGCGATGAAGAACCCCGGTGATGAGACATACAAACCGGCAGTGCAGCAAGCTGAGATCGCGTTCTCACTCTATCGGAAAGAGGGTAAAGCCCAACAAATCGACTTCCTGCCCATTGCAGATTGTAACGTGTCGCGATTGCCAAAAGCCATCGATCTGCAAGCTACTTCTGACGCCGGACTGTCCGTCTCATTTTATGTTGTAGCAGGGCCTTGTGAAATACAAGGATCCAAACTTCTCTTTCAGAAGATCCCACCGCGAACAAAGTTCCCGATGAAAGTCACGGTCACGGCATGGCAATCCGGAAATAACTCTACTCAGACGGCACAGCCTGTCACCAAAACCTTTTATATTCAAAAGTAAATACATGAGTATATTTCAAAAGAAGACGCACACTCTTCTCATAGAATAATGCTTAGCTTTGAAAACGTTTACTTTACGAGGAATAGCTGTGTCAACGAGGGTGGGAATTTGGTAAAGCGAGAAATGCAGTTTACTGTTTTATTCTTGCTTCTGCTGATTCTACTGTTTGTTTTAATAGCATTGCGATAGTCATAGGACCGACTCCTCCAGGAACAGGCGTGAAGGCATATACTCTTTCTTTAACTTTATTAATCTCTATATCACCTAATCCTCCTTTATGATATCCGGCATCTATTACTATAGAATTGTCTTTGATCCACTCTGCTTTTATAAATTCAGGTTTTCCAACAGCACCAACAACAATATCTGCCTGTCTGATCAAATTTGGCAGATCTTTTGTTCTTGAATGACAAATAGTGACTGTGGCATTTTTATTTAAAAGCATCATGGCTATTGGTTTACCTAAAATAGGGCTACGTCCGACAACAACAGCATGTTTTCCCTCAATCTGTAGTTTATAGTGCTTTATTAATTCCATAATTCCTTCTGGGGTAGCACTTCCGTATGCAGTTTCATTCATAGAAATTCTTCCAAATCCAAGGCAAGTAACTCCGTCAACATCTTTATCTATTCGAATCTTATCAAAGCAGGCCCGTTCATCAATCTGTTGGGGAACAGGATGTTGCAGTAATATACCGCAAATGTTATCATCATAATTCAATTTTTCAATTTCTGTTAATAATTCAATTGTCGTAGTATTTTCTGGAAGGTGAACTTTTAATGAAGTCATGCCAACTCGTTCGCAGGCATTTCCTTTCATTTTTACATATATCTCAGAGGATGGATCATTTCCAACTAATATTGTTGCTAATACTGGCACTTTTCCAGTACTTTTAATGATCCTTTCAACTCTTAGTCTCAAGCTGCTTTCTATTTCTTTCGATAAGTTCTTTCCATCTAGGATAATCGGTGCCATATCCATACTTATTAGTTATATTTAGTCATTGAATTTTCGACAAAGATAAATCATTTTCGTTTGCAGAATTCTGTTTAATTCATTTTTGTGCCTTCTTCAAAAAAGATACGCGTGCGGGTGTTGCCGGGGTATATCTTAACGAGAAGCACGCCATGAGGAGCTACTGTTGATTTGAAAGTCTCCGATGGATCTATTTCGCAGAGATCCTTTTGTCGCCAGATATCGCGTATCATCTGTTTGCCCCGAAAATCCATTGCTTGTGGCGCAAAACCGATCTCCCGGGCAGTGTTGCTTTTGTTGAATAAGCCAACAGCCATTGAACCATCTTTGAGATGTTTGGCATAAATAACCTCGTTTTCATCCGAATAATAAGAATATGCCTGATAACCCAGAGCATCCTGATTGACATCAATCACTTCGTTGTTGCACAGCAAATTAAGAGTGAAATCGTCCAGTTGCTCCATATCGCAGCCAATGAGTAGGGGAGCAGCCAGGAGCGACCATAAACTGATATGCGTATATTGCTCATCAGGTGTCAATCCGGTGCGATGAAGCTGAGAAGAACCCCAGCCCAGCATACCTACCACAAGCATATCCGGATCGGCCCAATGTCCGGGCCTATTGATAGCCAACCATTTGTCCTGACTGAATCCCGAGGCGCTCATGCTCTCCCAACTATCATGCAGATCGTCTGTCGTACGCCAACAATTGGCAAACTCTCCATATACAGCCCCGTCGGCAATGGGAGCATTGTTAGAAAGACTGTACACCACATCCCTGTCCAGTTCGCGTAATGCATCGTGCATCTCCTTTGTGTAGTAATAATCGTTGGGTGCCCAGTCATACTTCAGGTAGTCAATATCCCAATCGCCAAACTGTTTGACATCGTTTTTCACAAACGAGTATTTACCATGATAGAGGAAAGCATACCCGCTTTTTATCTTCCCTTCAGGATCGGCAATTTCATAGGTTTTGTTGTGTTTTCCTGTTTTTATCCATTCATACGAGCCATCCTCATTGTCGGAAGTGCTGCCCATCTGTCCGCCATACGTGCCTACAAACGGAGCTGAATAGATACCGATCTTAAGTCCCATCGCATGAATCTGATCTGCGAGCAGCTTCATATCCTGAAATTGTGAATTGGGCTGTATCGCGTTATATTTGCCTCCGCGTACTCCTTGCCAGTTATCGTCAATATTGATATAGCTCCAGCCGTAGTTAATCAACCCTTTCTCCACCATCGCCTTTGCCGAACGCAGTACTATCTCCTGACTTACACGACGCGCCCAACAGTTAAAACTATTCCAACCCATGGGTGGTGTCAGCGCAATTTCTTCTCCAACGACAATGCGGAACTCCCGCTGGTAGCTGCCAAGATCATTCTTTGCGGTGAGCGTAACAGTATATTTGCCCGGCTTTTTCAACTTCCCGGTGATACGTCCGGTTGAAGCATCCAGTTTTAAACCTTTCGGAAGTCCGGTAGCAGAGAAAGTCATCGGACGTTTCCCTGTTGCCGGAATGGTGAACAGGAACGTGGATCCCGGTCGTACCCCAAACACTTTAGCTCCGTTGATGCGCGGCGTTTCCGGCGCGGGAGGTGTCAAGATATACTGTGACAGATCTTGTGTTTGCGCCATGGATTGCTTTATTGCGAAACTGCATGTCAGGAAAGTAACAGCAGCCATCCATAGTAATGTCTGTTTTTTCATTGCACTTTAAATATGAAGGAATATAGAGATGCAAAAGTATTCCAATACTCATTGTAGCAACTTACAAAAGTGATAGAAAAACTTCTAAAACTGACATTCAAACGATATGTGATGAGGCTGTTACTCCTTCAGCTTTGATATCATGATAAAGAGATTGTGCTTATTCTCATCAATCGTATCGACTAATGCTTTCAGCTTTGCCTGTTTTTCCGGATACTTTGGATTTGCTCTATATCCGTCTTCGTCAAATAAATCTTTTATATCGGAGGCATAGTAATAACTGATAATGTACTTACTGTCATTGGAGATTGCATCCACTGCTTGAGCTATTCCACCGTCCATATCATTGAAGAATCCTTTTTCGATCGAACCTAAGATCTTAAAAAATGATTTGAAATTTGATGGCTTATTTGAAAACGCGATTCGTATCTGATCCTTCTTTTTGTCATATACAACTGTAAAGTCAAACCCTATTGATGAAGGAATAATTAAATAACGATCAGACTCATAGAAGGAATAGTGGATTTTCCCCATCTTTTTATTCTTGTCATTCTTATAGTGGTACTCTGGCTTCATGGTATACTTTCCCCAATCCAGATAATAGCGCATCTGTAATTCATCGTTTTTCAACTCAAAAATCGTATCATTAAAAACTTCACTGAAACATATTATATCCTGAAATTTCGTGAGGCGAGGAGTGTAAGCTGAACCAGTTTTGGCATAATCTGTGTGTTCAAAAAGTTGGTAACGGGGAAAGCTCTTTTCCACTTCCCCTTTTTTATTCAGGATAACAAGACGTTCCTTTACATCATGCCATATATTTCTCACCTCTACGGCAATCCGGTTACTATCTATTGGCATTAGTTGATCAGCATACGTGTTCTTTTGCGATCGAATAAACTTCCCATCGAAGTCGTATTCATTGATCTTACCACTTGTGTCAGAAATAAATATTCTTTTCGCCTGATCATCCACAGTCATGTTATAGACAAAGTTATATTCCCCCGGACCTGCACCCATTCGTCCAATGGTACGGATAAGATTACCTTGTCGGTCATATTGAATAATGTTTCTGGTCATCTGAACAAAGATGAAGTCTTTGCATAGGAAGACATTCCCTAGTCCTTGCCCTATAAAGACTTCCTGCTTTTCATTACTTGTTTTTAGCAGCACATATTCCACATCATCGGCGACATCAGAAAGTGAAAGAAAGCCTGTCGTATCAACAATATCCATAGGAATAATAGTCCCAATCTCTCTTTCATGTGGTGTCCCAAACTTAAAATGCTTATCAATCAGAGCTCCTATGTTCAGCACTTTTGGAGTGGAAAACACAAATGCCGAGTCCTTAGACTGTTCCGAAGCGGCATTCTTCTCTTGCTTGGATTGGCAGGAGACTGTTGTCATTGTTACGGCAAATGCAATACAAGCAAATGCCAGAGTGGATATTCTTTTTGTTTTCATCGTTATATAGATTTACTCTTTCAGTTTTGACATCATGATGAAGAGATTGTGCTTATCTTCATCGATACTACCTACGAGTGCTTTCAGCTTTGCCAGTTTCTCGGGATCCTTAACATACTTACTATATCCACCCTCCTCAAAGAACTGTTTCACATCGGAAGCATAGTAAGAACAGAAGATATACTTACTATCAAGAGAAATTCCATCAATGTTTTGCACTAATCCACCATCCAAATCGTTAAAGAAGCCTCCTTCTGCTTCCTTAAATATTTCAGTGAAGAGCTTGCTATTCTTGGTAACATAAGGAGCTTTTTCTTTGATCTTATCCTCCTTTTTATCATATACAAAGGTAGATGGGTATCTTAACCCAGGCATGATGATGTAACGATCTGTTTCGTAAAATCCTTTTATTACCATACATTTCCATTGCATGTCTTCGTATTTCTCCGGTTCTATGAAGTACTTTGCTTTTGGTGCCCACTTGCCCCAATCAATGAAATAGCGCATGTGCAATTCTTTGTTCTTCAGCTCGAAGATGGTGTCGTTATAGGCTTCATTGAAACAGACTACATCGTGAAACTTTGTAATTCGTGGAATTTCTCCCGTTTCACTGTCAGTACGTCCATAACCCGTATGCTCAAAGAGTTCGTAGCGAGGAAAACTTTTCTCCACTTCTCCTTTTTCATTCAGGATAACGAGGCGTTCTTTCACGTCGTACCATAGGTTTTCGACATCTAAGGCTATCCGGCCACCATCCAAAGGCATCAACTTACCATCATAGGGGCTTTTAATATCCCGAACGAAACGTCCCTCAAAATCATATTCATTGATCTTTCCACTTGTGTTGATAATAACTTTTTTTGTTTTATCATCCACGGTCATGTTATAAACCCATACATATTCTCCCGGACCTCCACCCTTGCGTCCAATGGTACGGATCAGATTTCCTTCCCGATCGTACTGTATGATGTTACCGCACATCTGAACAAAGATGTAATCTTTGCAAATGAACAAATCGACAAAACCTTGTCCAATGAATACTTCCTGCTTCCCGTTACTGGCTTTCAGCAATACATATTCCACATCATCGGCAATCTCGGACAGACGAAGAATCAACGTTGTGTCAAGCTTTTTCATCTGATTCTTTTTCTCCAAATAGCCTTTCATATCAATCACTTTGGGAGTGGTAAATACAAACATTGAGTCTTTGGGCTTTTCCGAAGAGGCATTCTTGTCTTGCTTGGATTGGCAGGAGACTGTCGTCATTGTTACGGCTAATGCGACAAGTGCAAAGACCGAATAGGAGATTCTTTTTGTTGTTTTCATCGTTGTATAGCTTTTACTCTTTCAGTTTGGTGATCATAATCAGCAGATTGTGCTTCTCTTCATTAATCGTAACTACTAAAGCCTTCAGCTTTGCCTGTTTGTCAGGATGCAATACATCTTCTTTATATCCGGCTTCCTCAAAGTAATCTTTCACATCAGAGGCAGGAAAGTAGCCGACAACGTATTTGCAGTCAAGGGAGATTTCATCCACGTTTTGTGCTAAACCACCATCAAAGTCATTATAGAAACCACTTTCGTAACTACTAAACAGATCATGGTATGCCTTATTGTATTCAACTGAATAGAACTCAGGACAACCCTCTGCTATTTGATCCGTTTTCTTGTCATAGACAAAGGTCTTTGGATACCTATATTCCGGCATAAAGATGTAACGGTCTGTTTCATAAAATCCTTTCAGCCAAAAACATGCTTGCTTATTATGAGTGTATTCCTTGTTTTCAAAAATAATATATTCCGGCTTCAGTGCATATTTACCCCAGTCCACGAAATAACGCATCTGCAATTCATTGTTCTTCAGTTCGAAGATGGTGTCGTTGTAGGCTTCGTTGAAGCAGACTACATCATGGTATTTTGTAAGACGGGGGATCCGGTCTGAACCGTCCGTTCGTCCAATATTCGTATGTTCAAAGAGCTGGTAGCGCGGGAAACTCTTCTCGACTTCTCCTTTCCCGTTCAGGATAACAAGCCGTTCTTTTACGTCGTACCATATATTTTGGACATCTGTGGCTATCTTGTTACTATCCAGAGGCATCAGTTTACCATCATACGTGGATCTAATATCCCGAACGAACTTACCCTCGAAATCATATTCGTTGATCTTGCCACTTGTTTTAATGAATATCCTTTTCATAGTATCATCTACAACCATCGTATAGACCCAGTTATATTCTCCCGGACCTCCACCTTTTCTTCCGATGGTACGGATCAGGTTTCCCTGACGGTCGTATTGGATAATGTTATCGGCTTCCTGTACAAAGATGTAGTCTTTGCACAGAAAGAGATGTTCGGCAGCCCTAATAAACTGTTCTTGTTTCCCGTTACGGGTTTTCAGCAATACATATTCCACATCATCGGCTATGTCTGAAAGAGAAAGAACGCCGGAAGTATCTCTGGTCGCAAGATCATCTCCATTATAATGTTTCTCAAAATAGCCTTTCATATCAATCACTTTGGGAGTGGT
Source organism: Bacteroidales bacterium (assembly GCA_963677415.2). Taxonomy (GTDB): domain Bacteria; phylum Bacteroidota; class Bacteroidia; order Bacteroidales; family JAQUTK01; genus JAQUTK01. The sequence continues at coordinate 19,507 of CAXXFJ010000014.1, forward strand.
AAACACAAATGCCGAGTCTTTGGACTGTTCCGACTTCTTCTCTTTTCCGGATTGACAAGAGACTGTTGTCATTGTTACGGCTAATGCGACAAGTGCAAATGCCGAATAGGGGATTCTTTTTGTTATTTTCATCGTCGTATAGATTTACTCTTTCAGCTTTGACATCATGATAAAGAGATTGTGCTTGTCTTCATCGATTGTATCCACGAGTGCTTTTAGCTTCGCCTGTTTATCCGGATTCAGCACTTTCTCTCCATAGCCGGCTTCTTCAAAATAATCTTTTATATCGGAGGCATGGTAATAGCTGACAACGTATTTGCTGTCAAGGGAGATTTCATCCACGTTTAGTGCTATGCCACCGTCAATATCATTGTAAAAACCACTTTCAAACTGTTTAAAGATATCGTAGTATGCCTTGTTGTATTTGCGAGTAAAAAACGCAGGAGAACCTTCCGCTATTTGATCCGTTTTCTTGTCATAGACAAAGGTCTTCGGATAGAGATGTTCCGGCATAAAGATGTAACGGTCTGTTTCATAAAATCCTTTTAGCCAAAGACATTTTTGCTTTTTCTCTGCATATTCCTTATTCTCATAAATAAGGTATTCGGGTTTTAGCGCATATTTACCCCAGTCCACAAAATAACGCATCTGCAATTCATTGTTCTTCAGCTCAAAGATGGTGTCGTTATAGGCTTCGTTGAAGCAGACTACATCATGGTATTTCGTCAATCGGGGGATCCGGTTTGAATAACTGTCTGTCCGGGCGTAATTGGTGTGTTCAAAGAGCTGGTAGCGCGGGAAACTCTTCTCGACTTCTCCTTTTCCGTTCAGGATAACAAGCCGTTCTTTCACGTCATACCATAAGTTTTGGACATCTGCGGCTATTCTGTTACTGTCCAAAGGCATCAGCTTACCATCATACGCGGATTTTATATCCCGAACAAACTTACCATCAAAATCATATTCGTTAATCTTGCCACTTGTTTTAATGAATATCTTTTTCGTGTTATCATCTACAACCATTGTATAGATCCAGCTAAATTCTCCTGGTCCCGCACCTTTACGTCCGATGGTACGGATCAGGTTTCCCTGACGGTCGTATTGTATAATACCATTGACTTCTTGTACAAAGATGTAGTCTTTACATAGAAAGAGATGTACGGCAGACCTTATGAATTTCTCCTGCTTCCCATTACTGGTTTTCAGCAATACATATTCCACATCATCGGCAATATCTGAAAGAGAAAGAATGCCGAACGTATCTCTGGTCGCAATGTCGCCTCCCTTGTAATGTTTCTCAAAATAGCCTTTCAGATCAATCACTTTGGGAGTGGTAAATACAAATGCCGAGTCTTTAGTCTGATCCGACTTTTTGTCTTGCTTGGATTGGCAGGAGACTGTTGCCAATGTCACTACAAATGCGACAATAGCAAAGACCGAATAGGAAATTCTTTTTGTTGTTTTCATCGTTGTATATTTTTACTCTTTCAGTTTTGACATCATGATGAAGAGATTGTGCTTATTTTCATCAATCGTATCCACGAGTGCTTTCAACTTTGCCTGTTTATCCGGATGCAAAGCATACTTTCCATATTCTGCTTCCTCATAATAGTCTTTCACATCGGAAGCATAGTAGGAACAGAAGACATACTTACTATCAAGAGAAATTCCGTCAATCTCTTGATCGAGCCCACCATCCATCGTGTTAAAGAATCCTCCTTTAGCATACTTAAATATCTTTTTGAAGCGCTCGTAATCCTTGGTAATATAGGGGGCTCTTTCTTTGATCTTATCCTCTCTTTTATCATATACAAAAATATATGAGCGTCTGAATGCAGGCATGATGATATAACGATCCGTTTCATAGAATCCTTTTAGCCAATAACATTTTTGCATTTTCTCAGCATATTCCTGATTCTCATAGATGATATATTCCGGTTTCAGTGCATATTTGCCCCAATCAACAAAATAACGCATGTGCAGTTCGTTGTTCTTTAGTTCGAAGATGGTGTCGTTGAAGGCTTCATTGAAACAGACTACATCGTGGAACTTTGTTATTCGTGGAATTGCTCCAGTTTCACTGTCAGTACGCCCATTGTTCGTATGCTCAAAGAGCTCGTAGCGCGGAAAACTCTTCTCGACTTCTCCTTTTTCATTCAGGATAACGAGGCGTTCTTTCACGTCGTACCATACGTTTTCGACATCAAGGGCTATCCGACCACTATCCAGTGGCATCAAATTACCATCATAGGAGGTTTTAATATCCCGAACGAAATGACCCTCAAAATCATATTCATTGATCTTACCACTTCCGGTATTGACTAATATTCTTTTCGCCTTATCATCCACAACCATAGAATTGAACCCATACATATTCTCCCGGACCTCCTCCTTTTCGCCCGATGGTACGGATCAGATTTCCTTGTCGGTCGTACTGAATAATGTTGTCGATCATATGAACAAAGATATAGTCTTTGCAAATGAACAAATTTTTAAAACCTTGTCCAATGAATACTTCCTGTTTCCCGTTACTGGCTTTCAACAATACATATTCCACATCATCAGCTATATCAGACAGAGTAATAAAACTAGTTGTGTCCAGTTTTTCCGTCTTTTTCCTATGAATGTCTAAATAGCTTCCCATATCAATCACTTTGGGAGTGGTCAATGCAAGCGTTGAGTCCTTGGTCTGTTCAGAAGAGGCATTCTGGTCTTGCTTGGATTGGCAAGAGACTGTTGTCATTGTTACGGCAAATGCGATGATCGCAAATGCCAAAACAGAGATTCTTTTTGTTGTTTTCATAGTTGTATAGATTTACTCTTTCAGTTTTGACATCATGATAAAGAGATTGTGCTTATCTTCATCAATGGTATCCACAAGTGCTTTCAGTTTTGCTAGTTTCTCGGGATCTTTAACATACTTACTATATCCACCCTCCTCAAAGAGCTGCTTCACATCGGAAGCATAGTAGGAACAGAAGATATGCTTACTGTCAAGAGAAATTCCATCTATATTTTGCACCATTCCACCATCAAGATCGTTGAAGAAGCCTCCTTCTATTTCCTTAAATATTTTAGTGAAGAGTATGTTACTCTTAGCTAGATAAGGAGCGGTTTCTTTGATTTTATCCGATTTCTTATCATACACAAAGGTAGATGGATAGCTCAACTCAGGCATGATGATATAACGATCTGTTTCGTAAAACCCTTTTATTACCATACATTTCCTTCGGATGTCTTCGTATTTCTCTGGTTCAATGAAGTACTTCGCTTTTGGTGCCCACTCACCCCAATCAATAAAATAGCGCATATGTAATTCATTGTTCTTCAGCTCGAAGATGGTGTCGTTATAGGCTTCATTGAAACAAACTACATCGTGGAACTTTGTCAAACGGGGAATCCGGTCTGTAAAACTGTTAGTACGACTATTATTGGTATGCCCAAAGAGTTCGTAGCGAGGAAAACTTTTCTCCACTTCTCCTTTTTCATTCAGGATAACGAGACGCTCTTTCACGTCATACCATAAGTTTTCGACATCTAAAGCAATCCGTCCACTATCCAGAGGCATCAACTTACCTTCATAGGGGGTTTTAATATCCCGAACGAACTTACCCTCAAAATCATATTCATTGATCTTACCACTTGTGGTGGTAATTAATATTCTTTTCGCCTCATCATCCACAACCATAGTATTAACCCATGCATATTCTCCCGGACCTCCACCCTTTCTCCCGATGGTACGGATCAGATTACCTTGTCGGTCGTACTGAATAATGTTACCGCACATATGAACAAAGATGTAATCTTTGCATATGAACAAATTAACTAAACCTTGTCCAATGAATACTTCCTGCTTCCCGTTACTGGTTTTCAGCAATACATATTCCACATCATCGGCTATCTGGGACAGACGAAGGATCGTCGTTGTGTCAATCTTATTCATCTGTTTCTTTTTCTCAATAAAACCTCCTATGTCCAGCACTTTGGGAGTGGTAAATACAAACGCTGAGTCTTTGGTCTGTTCCGAAGAGATACTTTTGTCTTGCTTGGATTGGCAAGATACTGCTGTCATTGTTACGGCTAATGCGACAAGTGCAAAGACCGAATAGGAGATCCTTTTTGTTATTTTCATCGTTATATAGATTTACTCTTTCAGCTTTGACATCATGATCAGCAGATTATGCTTATTTTCATCAATGGTATTGATAAGTGCTTTCAGCTTAGCCTGTTTATCCGGATGCAAAGCATACTCTCCATATTCTGCTTCCTCATAATAGTCTTTCACGTCAGAAGCAAAGTACCAACAGTAGACATACTTACTATCAAGAGAAATTCCGTCAATCTCTTGATCGAGCCCACCATCCATCGTGTTAAAGAAGCCTCCTTTAGCATTCTTAAATATCTTTTTGAAGCGCTCGTAATCCTTGGTAATATAGGGGGCTCTTTGTTTGATTTTATCCTCTTTTTTATCATATACAAAAATATATGAGCTTCTGAATTTAGGCATGAAGATATAACGATCCGTTTCATAGAATCCTCCTAGCCAATAACATTTCTGCATTTTCTCAGCATATTCCTGGTTCTCATAGATAATATATTCCGGTTTCAGTGCATATTTGCCCCAATCAACGAAATAACGCATGTGCAATTCGTTGTTCTTTAGCTCGAAGACAGTATCATTGAAGGCTTCATTGAAACAAACCACATCATGGAATTTTGTCAAACGGGGAATCCGATCTGTATAACTGTCACTACGTTCATAATCCGTATGCTCGAAGAGCTGGTAGCGTGGAAAACTTTTCTCCACTTCTCCTTTTTCATTCAGGATAACTAGGCGTTCTTTTATGTCATACCGTATATTTCTTACATCTAAGGCAATCCGATCAGCATCCAACGGCATCAGTTTGCCGACATAGGGGGTTTTAATATCCCGAATGAACCTACCTTCAAAATCATATTCATTGATTTTACCACTTGTGTCAGTAATCAATATTCTTTTCGCGTTATCATCCACAACCATATTATTAACCCATACATACTCTCCCGGACCTCCACCCTTTCGTCCAATGGTACGGATCAGATTTCCTGTTCGGTCGTACTGTACAATGTTCGCACTCATTTGAACAAAGATGTAGTCTTTACAGATGAAAATATTCTCGGCAAAACCAATGAATACTTCCTGCTTCCCATTACTGGCTTTCAACAATACATAATCCACATCATCGGCTATATCGGACAGAGTAATAAAACTCGTTGTGTCATTCTTTGCCTTAGTTTTTCTCTGATTCTCTAAATAACTTCCCATATCAATCACTTTGGGAGTGGTAAATGCAAGCGCTGAGTCCTTGGTCTGTTCAGAAGAGGCATTCTTGTCTTGCTTGGATTGGCACGAGACTGTTGTCATTGTTACGGCTAATGCTACAATAGCCAATGCAGAATAGGAGATCCTTTTTTTTGTTTTCATAATTGTATAGATTTACTCTTTCAGTTTTGACATCATGATAAAGAGATTATGCTTATCTTCATTAATCGTATCCACCAGTGCTTTCAGTTTTGCCAGTTTGTCCGGATACAGCACTTGCTCTCCATAGCCGGCTTCTTCAAAATAATCTTTTATATCGGAGGCATAGTAATAGCTGACTATGTATTTACTGTCATTGGATATTGCATCCACTTCTTGAGCTATTCCACCGTCCATATCATTGCTGAATCCCTTTTCACTCGAATTCATGTTTTTATAATATAATTTATTAGCTAAGAACTTACTTGAAAATGCGATACGTGTCTGATCCTTCTTCTTGTCATATACTATTGGATTAGAGAATCCACCTATTGATGAAGGAATAATTAAAAAGCGATTAGACTCATAATAGGAATAGGTGATTTTTCCCATCCTTTTTTCACTGTCATTCTTATAATAGTACTCTGGCTTCATGGTATACTTTCCAAAATCCAGATAATAACGCATCTGTAATTCATCGTTTTTCAACTCAAAAATCGTATCATTATAAACTTCACTGAAACATATTATATCGTGGAATTTTGTAAGGCGAGGAGTGTAAGCTGAACCTGTTACCACATAATCTGCATGTTCAAAAAGTTGGTAACGGGGAAAGCTCTTTTCCACTTCTCCTTTTCTATTCAGGATAACAAGACGTTCCTTTACATCATGCCATAAGTTTTTTACCTCTACGGCAATCCGGTTACTGTCAATAGGCATTAGTTGATCAGTGTATGTGTTCTTTTGCGATCGAATAAACTTCCCATCGAAATCGTATTCATTAATCTTACCACTTGTGTCAGTAATTAATATTCTTTTCGTCTGATCATCCACAGCCATGTTATAGACAAAGTTATATTCTCCCGGACCTCCACCTTTTCTTCCGATGGTACGGATAAGATTACCTTTCCGATCGTACTGAATGATGTTATCGGTCATCCAAACAAAGATGTAGTCATTGCATATGAATACATTCTTTAGTCCTTGCCCAATAAAGACTTCCTGTTTTGCATTACTTGTTTTTAACAGCACATATTCCACATCATCTGCGACATCAGAAAGTGATAGAAAGCCTGTCGAATCAACAAAATCCATGGGAATAATGTAATTTTCCCCGTTTTCCCGTGGTGTTCCAAACTTAAAATGCTTATCAATAACATCTCCTACATTCAGCACTTTGGGAGTAGTAAATACAAACGCCGAGTCCTTAGTCTGTTCCGAAGAGGCATTTTTGTCTTGCTTGGATTGGCAAGAGATGATTTGTGATGTTGCTATTAACACGAAAATAGCCATCAGTGAGAATTGAATACTTTTGCTCTTTTTCATGATACTGTAAATTTTAGAGGTCTTAATTGCTTAGTAACGACAAAGTTATATAAATATTATTTATAATGAAAAATATTAGCAGATAGATTTGAACTCTTTGGGAATAGATATGAGTGCAATTTCCGTAGATATTAATATCTTTGTCAAGAAAGAGTACGGCAACATGGAGACCGAAAGTTGCCAAGAATCGGATGAACCTGCTTATAGGTTGATTGTGAGTGAAATAAAAACAGTTCTAAAAACGACATGACCATGAGGAAAATAGCATTACTTCTCTTTATTAGTTTTAATTACGTAACGGGCTTTTGCCAGTCACCAAGGCTATTAACCTGTCAAGATTCGGTTAGGATTGAGAAACATACAGAAGAATACGTTTCCATCTTGCGGGATCGACTTGAGAAAGAGACCTTTCTGGATGAGTCGAAAAAAACGATGATCATTGCTTTTACACTTGATACGTGTCGTATTGAACGAATTGCGTCCGAACAAATGAAGATTGATTTCTCAACGGCAGGGATGAGTAAATCCATAAATGAGTTAAACAGACAGTATGATCAACTTTTAAATAAATATTATCAGATGTTATTGGTAAAGTTGAAGGATTCTGATCAGGAGGTATTAAAACAAGCTCAACGCAATTGGATGCAATTCAGGGATAGCGAACTTAAACTTATCAATCTCTTGTCGGAGGAAAAATATTCAGGAGGAGGGACGATACAAACAAACAGAAGGTCAGCAGAATCGCTTAATTTGACAAAGAAACGTTTGATCGAGTTGTATCAGTATTTGATTGAAGTCAAAGATTGAAAGTACAATGTATAGTGTACCCAATAAGCAGTAATGTCCCATTTTCTTCCTGAGATACTAGTCAGACAGTCTTTTCTTAATTCTTTCAGAGTAAAACAGGGGAATGGATGAAGTTTCAGAAATGGATAATGAAGCGTGTCAGTCCGTCAGGATAGGAGTGAAGCGAGTAGGTGCAATTGTGTTGAATCAGTACTTCCCGAATGAAAAGTAGTCCTATGCCCTGCCCGTTTGGTTTTGTGGAAAAGAATGGGTTGAAAAGCTTCTTCTCTGTATCCTTACTGATACCTTTTCCTGTATCCGCAATTTCCAGCGTGTTATTCTCGTCAAAGGTTTGGATATAAATATCTCCTTCTGTTTCGATACTTTCTACCGCATTCTTTATGATATTCAACAGTACTTGTTCAAACAAGATCGTGTCCAGTCGCACCGGATGAAAAGTCTCATCAGGAACAAAATGCAGCCGGATCTTTTTTTGTTTGCACATCACCTCCATGAAACGTATGGAAGAACGAATCATCTCATTTAAATCCACTGTGCTGAACTGTGCTTCGGGCACTTTCACTACATCTGCGAAATTGGTGATGAACCGGCTCATCCCATAACATCGGTCAATACAGACATGCATTACTTCACGTAGGTCTTCCGTATCATTCATCTCTTCCAGTGCTTTTTCAACGGAATCAAGGGTGGATGTGATGCTGGCAGTTGTGTTGTTAACCTCGTGCGACATGATGCGGATCACTTTCTCGTATGCTTTTTTCTCTGCCAGTCTGACCTCTTCAGTGAGACTTTCGATGAGATAGAAAGACCGTGGAAAACCTTGTTCGACAAAAGATTGATGCGTACATTTATAGACACTGCCATTGTAGGTACTGATAGCGCGGGAACTCCTCAATGGCACTTGCGACAGATCTATTGGTAATACATCTTTTAAATCTGCGATAGTCTTTCCTTGTAGTTGCTCAATAGTATCAAGACCCAGTAACTTTAAAGCGGCAGGATTAAGGGAGGTGATTTCATGATCGTAGTTCAATACAATAACACCCATGGGGGAGGCTTGTATGAGCAAATCGAGGAACTGGTTTTGTTCCCGCAAACGCAATCTTTCATTCTTTAGTTGTTCCATCATTCGATTGAAGATGGCGACCACTTTATCGGCTTCATACTGTCCGACTTCCCGCAAACGAGAGTTGAAATCCTGTTCTTGCAATAAATCCATTCCATTTCTTATGTTTTGTAATGGACGTACCACCTTTCTATAAAAGAAGATGAGATAGAAAATAACGAAGATTATCAATATCTCAACACCTATTGAGAGCCATGAAAATGAACCGTGGCTTTCATATATTGTGAAAGAGAACACAATCAACAGCAGGAATGCCAGAATCAGAAAGAAGCCTCGTAATTTCATCTCTTTTTGTTGTTGTCAGATTCCGTATTTTTCCATTCTTCGATAGAGAGCCGAACGGCTGATACCCAACGCCTCCGCTGTTTTGGACAAATTACCCTGGTGCTTTTCGATGCATTGGCGAATGGTTTGTGCTTCAATCTCATCTAGAGTCATGTTTGAAAGATTGGAGTTCAACGGTGTTTCAGTTACGGCATCTGACAGTTGGCTTTTAATGTCGGGTGCGTCAATGATTGTTTTACCACTCACAAGAATAGTCCGGTCAATCAGGTTCTTCAGTTCGCGGATATTTCCAGGAAAAGGCAAACTCTTCAGAAAGTTCAAAGCCTCAGATGTGAACTTTACAGCAGGTAATCCATTCTGAAGAGTCTGTAACTTTGCAAAATGAGTGGATAAGATAGGAATATCTTCTTTTCGTTCTCTTAATGCAGGCACATGCAATTGTATCAGATTGATCCTGTAAAACAGATCTTCCCGAAAACTCTTGTCTTTGACCATCGTCGATAAATCAGCATTGGTCGCACTCACCACACGCACATCCACTTTGCGCGGGTGGCTGTCGCCCAGCACTTCGAATGTTTGATCTTGCAGTACGCGCAGAAGTTTTACCTGACAGGCAAAATCCAGTTCTCCGATCTCGTCCAGAAAGATAGTGCCTTTATCAGCCATCTCGAAACGGCCTACTCTGTTCGTTATAGCGTCGGTAAAGGCTCCTTTCTGATGACCGAACATTTCGCTTTCGAAGAGACTTTGCGAGATGCCACCCAGGTTGACCTTTACAAACCGGTTGTTTGTACGTTTGCTGTTTATGTGAATAGCTTCCGCAATCAGTTCCTTTCCGGTACCGCTCTCACCGGTAATAAGTACCGATGCATTGGTTTGGGCGATACGACCTACTGTATTCAGGACTTGCATAAGAGATTCCGACTGACCGATAATAGCTGAGAAATTGTATTTTGCATCCAGTTCCTTACGCGTTTGAGGCGTATTCTCTGATAAATTTGCCTGTTGTACGTCAAACGCGGTAGCAATGGACTTGAGCAATTGACGATTATCCCATGGCTTCGTGATAAAGTCAAAGGCACCGGCTTGCATCCCTTGCACGGCAAGCGAGATTGATCCCCACGCGGTAATCAGGATGACTGGCACCGATGGGCATAATATGCGCATGTGACGGAGGAGCTTTAACCCTTCCTGACCATCTGTTGTCATGGAAAAGTTCATATCCATCAACATCAGATCCGGAGTTTGTTTCCGTACAAAATCCAATGCTCCTTCGGGCGAACTTACCGATTCGGCTTCATATCCGGCTCTCTTTAGCAGAAAGGACAGAGATGAACGTATGGCTGTATCATCATCGATAATAAGAATCATCGTTCTAGTTATATTTATTGCAAAGGTAACTTTTTTTTAATATTTCCGAGTCTCTATTCTTCTCCTTCAGGTGCTTGCCAAAAATAAGCGTCATCATGCATACTGTTTCCCCGGTTATAGATGAATCCCTTTGGCGAAAGGGTGATGGATGGGGACTTTCTACCGCTATTACTTTCTGTTTCATATTCACTAATCAGATGAGAGGTTATCAGATAGAGATTCTTGGCCATGTAATTTTCCAGATAGTCTTCCTTTGTCTGTTTGTTCTCATGATTCCAGTTCGCATCTTCGTTGAGCACTAGTGGCTGATCGTTGATGAGCCGTTCGCGTACCTCACCGGGATGGAGCAGCAAACCGTTTTCGTCTGTTACAAACGCGCAGAAAGTCGGATCCATCCATACCCATTTGTGCAACGAATGGCTCCACACCATATTGATGACGTGGCAATCCCCATCGGTATCGTATGCCTTCGACTCACAAGTGATGAAACGTGACTTAAAACCTTCGGCCAGATAGATTTCGTTGAGCATCATAGCCATGAAACGGCAATTGAGTCCCCGATTCTCTTTCTTGCATATTTTGTAGAGATCAATGGCATTGTAGGGACATTTTGGCCATGAGGAATTGCCGTTATGCCTTATGGCATCGTGTAGCCAATAGAGCAGGTTCTTCATGCGCGATATCTCATCACCTTTTCCTGCAATACTATCCAGATTAAAGAATTTGCGCACACGGGTTAAGTCGCTATCAGTAGGGGTAGCATATGCAAAGCGTGCTTCACTTTTTCCTGTTTGTTCGTAAGGCTTGCTCAGTTTCAGAATATACAGGTAATCAGCAACTAGCCGGACACTCTCCAACAGTTCGGCAAACCTCTTTTCATTCTTGATATTGGAGAAATCTGCATCTTCCTTCATGTGCAAATAGTCTTTATAACCAGCTTTGATGGCAGTCTGAAGGAAATCCAAAGCCCTCTTTTTGTTTCCTTCCAAAGAGTAGCGACATGCTTCATTGTATAATTCATTAGCAATTAAATGGGAAAGAAGATATTTATTTGTGCCCCACTTATCTGCATTTTCTATTATGTCACGAAAGTCACTGAGTGAAGTAACGTAGTGCTGACTTTTCTGTAACTGATCTTTGGGAGTGGTAGATATTATGCTGGTATCTCCGCTCTCAAAAACAAGGTCTTTCATTTGATAACCTTTAAATTGCGGACACTTTTCCGCTGCTCCAAGATGGATTGAATAGACAGGACTATAAAATGTTATTGATTGTAATTGTGGGCAATTATTTACCAACTGCGGACCTCCTGTAGAAAGAGCAGGCCCGTAGAAATCAATCTGCCGCAACTTGGGACAAAGGCTTATCGTATTCCATCCGTCAATATGTCCTAAATAACCCTTTATTTCAATGACTTCTAAAGCAGACATCTCGGTGATACTATTACAGCAGGGAATAAAATCAATGTTGTTAAAAGAGATCTTTTTCAGTTTTGGACATTGAGAGAAACAATAGCTGCCAATCATCCGCACATACTTTGGAAAAATAACCTCTTCCAGCATACTGTCACAATTGAAGACCCAACTGCCGAGAAGGATATTATCAGGTAGCTTGATCCTTTTCAGATGGGTATGTTCCAATGCACCAGTATCGATGGTATCAGTCTGTTCAGGTAATACTACTTCTTCTATTTTGCAATTGCGAAAAAGGAACTTAGGCACTGTATGTGGCCCCTGCGTATAGCAATCACCTTCTTTGTTTACATAAGTTCCGCCGCCCGATGCAAAGGTCGTTTTCGATAGATCTACCCGTTTCAACTTCCCCGTGGTAGGTTGTTGCTTCACATCGCTACCGGCCATCTCACGTAAGAAACGTAAATCTGCACCGTTCAACGCACCTTTCAATACCAAATCTGTAATCTCATACTTTGCTTGTGAGTCAATGAGCGTTGATAATGTACCCGGTTCTTTTACCGTAACCTTCACTTGTTTTGCTTGTGCGACACTTGCACCAAGCAGGATGCAGAGTGCCATTAGAAATGTTTTCTTGTTCATACTATTCTTCAATATAAAGTTCTTTTTATCGTCTGATCAGCTGCTCAAACTCAGCTGTAATGTCCTTACTCTTCTCAAAATCATACAGGGTGAGACTGCGGATCTGGTACATGTAATACCAGTACAAATGCAATTCTGATATGTGTTTGCTGCGAGCTTCATCTTTTGAGAGTTGAGCGTCATTCAGGTCAAGCGTATTTATTTTTCCGATCATGAAAGATTCGATAGAGGTCTTGTAGCGTTTCTGAGCGATTTCGTCTGCTTCTTCTGCTATCTTTAGCTGAGCCGACTGATTGTTAAACTGCTCCACAAGTAAAAATACATTCTGGTTAAAATTCAGTTGTTCCTGTTTTAGCTTGGAGATGATTACTTCACGGTTCGATTCTGCGACCTTCACTTTTCCTTTTCTTTTTCCCCAATCCAGGATCGGACTTTTTATACCGATTTGTACTACCTGATAATCGATGGGATTGCGATATGTTTTATAAAGATCTTCATCTTGTCCGGTATAGCCTAAAGATGCAAAAACTTCTATGTCGCGTCGCTCTCCGTTAGCTTTGGCGACCTCATAATCAGCTTCCAATTGTCTGCGCCGTACATTTTGCGCAAAGGCATTGTTCTCTTTTGCTTTTTGCAAGACACTGTTATATTCGAGTGTTGAATAATACTCCGCATTGGGAATGACTGGATCAATGCTGTCATTCTCACCTAACCCCAAAAAGGCCCGTAACTGAAACATGGCCGCTTTCAAACCGGATTGTTCTTTTGTTACTTCCGAAGTTGCTTTTAAGGCTGACAGTTTGAGTTGCAAGAGTTCATTTTCCGATAGCTGTCCCATCTTTCTTTTCGTCTCAGCGATCCCCAGCAGCTTATCAGAGTTTATTTTGTTCTGAAGTGCTATATTTACATTCTCTTTCGCAAGCAGTAATTGAAAATAGAGATTGATGGCTTTTAATGTCACTTCTTCCGTGTTTTCAATATAAGCCGCTTTGGCTTCTTTGTAGCGGGTGGGTTCGATACGTCGTTTCCATTTCATGTTATTTATTCCAAACAAAGGTTGAGAGAGTGTGATCCCAAGAGGAACACTCATAAAGTAATGTTTACTATTATTTGATAACGGATCCATGTATTGCAGAGAGGTATTCAGCGATAGTTTTCCTCCCGTTAACCAGAGATTCTGATCTATAGATAGCGCGCTACTCATTTGCAATAACTTGGAACGTATATATTTGTAATCTCCATTTTCAGTCTGATACAAGTTGTAACTTCGCTGATAATTGGGCAATGTAGCTTCCATACTTATTTCAGGCAGATAATCGGCGCGATAGGTACGATATTCCCAATAGGCTGTTTTAAGTTCATTGAGTGCTACAGCAGCATCAACAGACTGCAGTCTTGCCAGTTCGATGGCTTTGGAGAGCTCCAATACTTGTTGTGCGCGAGTGACGATAGCCATCAAAAACAAGAATATCAGAGCAGTGCTTGTTCTTTTCATACGTTTTTCCTCTTACTCATCTCTTAATACATCAGCCGGTGAAACAGAGACTGCTTTGTGGGCAGGAAACCAGATACCTCCGACAATCATAAGAGCCAAAAGTACAAAAGTAATGCTACCTCCAATGAAGAGTCTGCTACCCGTAAATGGGGCACCATAGTTTATCATTTCAGTACTTTTTACCCAAGCAAACAGTATTATTGTTGGTACTATCGCTGATACCAATAACAAGATCCCTTCCGCATAAAATTGATATAATATTTTTCGGGGTGTGCTACCCATTGCTATACGGATTCCAATCTCGTTGCCTCGATATTGTGTACGAAACCAGAAGATACCCGTGATGCCCAGAAATATATTGATAAGTAAGAAGAGCATGATAAACAATCGCATCTTCAATCCGTTTACATCATCCAATTGAATTTCTTTTTTCATAACCGGAACAGACTGGATAGTGCTCAGATAATAATTCCCAATATGTAACTGTTCGGCCATTTGTGCACGAAACCGGGTAATAAAATCAGAGTCTTCATTGGGCTTTACCCGTACGCAGATTTCAATATAATCTGAATATTCTTCCAGTTTGTAAGTGATGTTTCTGGCGAAAAATGGTTTCTCCCAACTGCTGAAATTTTCATATCTGATTGCTTCAGATACTGCTCCGATGCGGTAATGCGTGGTGGAATCATTTTTCTCCAAAGTAACCTCTTTGCCTTTTGCTTCTTTTCCATTTGGAAACAATGCATTCTTTACCTCGGAAGATATCACAAACTCATTTCTTTCCAATGCTTTTACCAGTTCATCAGAACTTCCATTCATTGATTCAAATTGAAATACACGAAAAAAGCCGGGAGTGACTAAAAGCACATCCGCATAGCATTGAAGTGTATCATAATAAAGAGGTTGTGAACTGTTACTCCCCGTGTATGGGCATGAGAATAAAGAGAGACTGGCAGCCTCAATCATGGGATTTTGAGAGATACGTGTTAATATCTGATTCAGGATTTCTTCTTTAGTGAGATTACTCTGGTTTGTATTGTAAGCATAATTCAGATTATCAAGCTGTTTGACGCTCATCTTATAGGTGTGTTCGATATTAAAACCTGTAGGTTTGCAGTAGTTTCTAATATTCACAAAGAGGAAATCGGCAATAAACCATACAAAAATGGAAACCAGAAATAATTCGATCCAAATACCGATGTTATGTTTGCGTTCGTTCCAAATGATTTTAAATATATGTCGTATCATAATGTAATTGTTTTATTTGGTAAGGATGGAACTTGTAATAGTTTTTCGCGTTACACGATATGCCGGAATAGCAGCCGAGAGAAGATTCAGTACGATGCAAAACAATAAGGCATATAGAAAGGTACTCAGATTGAGTAATGCAAGCAAATCAATGGAGGAGTTTCCCAATAATCCTGCATTCCGGCTATTCAGGTATAACATCTCCTTCATGACATACGAACAAATACATGAAAGCAGAAATCCAAGAAATCCCCCTAAGAGTGTCGACAAAAGACTCTCCCATAAGATCTGAGATGCCAGATTGCCTTTTGTAGCACCGAAGGCCCTTCTTATACCAAACTCGGACATTCGTTTGCGCATTTGCGAACTCGTCATGCCGGAGATGTTAATGGCCGGAACCAATAGTAATAACAGGATTATAATAAGATATTGGATGAGTACTTGTTTCATATCAGGATCAACATTTGACCATTTGCGATGAGCACTGACAAATTGGGTGTCCGGTTGCTTGAAATAGGAGACTTCACGTTCTTTAAGAGCGTCGTTGAATTTATGCCGCAACGTTTCTACTTCAGCTCTTATCTTCGGAAAATCGTTCTTTGAATGGGCTAAAATATATACTTGACAATTGCCAGTAACTCCAATCATTTTGGTCACCTTTTGTGGAGTGAGGGAAGTCCAGATTTGCGAGTAGGCTTCTGTAGCTAAGGTTGATATATCCTTAACAACTCCACAAACGATGTATTCCGAATAACTGAGTAGTATCGTCTTTCCAACAGCGGCTGTTGTTCCATATATTTCTTTCGCCACTTTTTCTGTAATGACAACTTTGTGCAGTCCGGCAGCCACATCTTCACGGGTGTAGGGTTTCCCTTCGATAAACGAAAAATCGAATACCTTCCAAAACGCCTCGTCTGTTAATTTGTTGTCGTAACTGATTTCTTTCTTATTTCCGGGCGATGAGGCTAACACAGGAAGTGATAGAGAGATAACTGACACTGCTTCCGGCGTTTTTAACTTTTTGAAACCTTCTTGTGCCAATTCGTACGAGAGACACCCGTTATTTGAATTGTTTGTACCTTTTTCTTTCGAATTCATATATTTCACATAAAGCATTCGTCCGCGGTTGTTTTCCGGCGGATAATCTGCATTTTTTATCTGAATTGTCATGACCAGGACCATGATCATACAAATGGCAAGAGCTGTACCGGTTATTGATATAATACTCAATGTCGGATTCTCGCGGAGCAGGTGCCAAGCTTGTTTGAAGTACAGTGCTATTTTCATTGTTGTTGATTGTTTTTTATTCTGATTTTTGCGTTATGCGATTTGCCTTCCATCCAGAAGACGAATGATACGACTGGTTTCGGCGGCTTTGTTTTCGTCATGTGTCACCATTACAATCGTACGTCCTTCTTCTTTATTAAGCTGATGCAACAGATTCATGATCTCAGCACCCATTTTTGAATCCAGATTACCTGTAGGCTCATCAGCAAGAATAATCAAAGGGTTGCCAATAATAGCCCTTGCTATCGCAACACGTTGACACTGACCGCCGGATAGTTGTGAAGGGAAATGGCGCATACGATGAGAAAGTCCCACTTTCGTCAACACTTCTTTGGCCAACTTCTCACGTTCAGAGGTGGATACATTCCGGTAAAGCAGAGGCAGTTCGACGTTGTCCAGCACACTGAGAGAATTAATAAGGTGAAAGCTCTGAAAGACAAAACCCAGCTTTTGATTGCGGAATAATGCCAGTTCTTTATCTTTCATCAGATCGGTCTCTTTGCCACCGATAATTATTTTCCCCGATGTGGGTGCGTCCAGTAATCCCATTACATTCAGCAAAGTTGATTTACCACAACCGGAGGGTCCCATCAGAGCCAGAAACTCACCTTCCCTGACATCAATATTTATATTTTCCAATGCAAGAGTCTCAATATCTTCTGTGCGATAGATCTTGTTAACTTGGTCTAAATGAATCATTGTTTCCATACTTCTTATTTATTTGTTTTTAATTTGTTATTGTTTTTATACTGTGACATGTCAGATACGACTACTTGTTCTCCTTCTTTTAATCCGGAGATTACCTCTACATATTCGTAATTACTTTCTCCCAGTTCGACTTTCCGCTTGATAAGTGTACTGCCATCCAGTACAAATAAATCGTAGGACCCCTTTCCTGTATAATATGGACCGTTGGCTATCCGCAAGATATTATCCTTTACAGCATCCATGACATACACATCCGTCCTCAATCCGGAGCGTAGCCTTTTATGATTATCATTGGTTAGTTGCACACTAAAAGAGATGACTCCGTTTCTGGAAAGAGGAGTCACACTACTTACGATTCCTTCCAATTGTTCTGTTCCAATCTTTACGATCGCTTTATTTCCTGTTGCAATCCGATCACTATAGCTATCTGCAATTTCACCCTCTATTTTAAAATGTGAAAGATCTGATATGACTGCGATTTGTGTACCCTGTGGCACACGTACTCCCACCTGATTATTGATATAGGAGAGAATTGCCTTTCTGGGCGATCGTATTTGTGCATCGTCCAATACACGTTTGGTCTCGGCAAGTGTTTTCCGGAAGATATTTAAATCCAGATTGGCTACGTCGCTTGCAGACTTAGCTATGCTCTTGTCGTTTTCGCATTTCTGTTGCATCTGTTTGTATTCAAGTACCGCGACTTTATAGCGTAGCTCTACTTCATGTACTTTATCTGTTGTTCCAGCGCCAATACTATCCAGATATTTTTCGTTCGTGAGTTCCACATTCATTTGATCTATCTGCAGCTTCTTTACATTTAACTGCATTTCAGCATTGCTGATGTCACTTTGCGACTGTATCCTTGACTGTTCGATTTTGTACTGTCGCATCTGAAGTTCGTCAAGCATTTTTTTATAGTCAGTTTCTATACTTTGCAGATCAAGCCGTAATAACGGAGTACCTACGTTTACCGAATCGCCGGCCTTCTTATAGACTTCTACGATCCGACTTTCAATAGGAGTATTTATAATCTCCTCAAAGGCTGCAACGACCTTTCCTGAAGCACTTACAGATATTTCTATCGTCCCTTTATCAACTTCAGACAACTGAATGTTTTGCAATGAAACTTTATTGCTGAAGAGTGAGACCAAGAGATAGATGACAAGGATACATGCAAGTAGGATAGCCGAGAACTTGATGATTCTTATTCTTCTTTCTTTTAAAAGCTGTTCTTTGGGTATTTCTCTGTCCATAACTATTGAGGTTTTTTATTCTCTTTTATAGCAAACGGTATGCCATAATTAGTAAGTTGTTGATTATCAATAAAGAACGACTTTTTGCTGTGTTCGAAAGCGGACAGAGTGTTCATTTTCGAACACTCACTAATAAGGAGTCAACTGTAGTTATAGATAAATATAAGAGTATACTGAGATTAGAGTTAGAAGTAAAACGAGTCAACCCCTTTGGTTCTTGCTCAATTTAGTTGAATACATCTTGACTTTTTAGAAACAATCTTTAGGAATCTGCAAATCAACCAATGAGAAAAGTCTTCTTCATAAAGGGAGATAAATAGACCAAACCAGTAGATAAAAGTCATCAACAAAGATGTCTTTCTTATCCCGTGCCGTGGAATGATCGTTCCGAACTTCAAAATGATCATTCCACGGTTCGGGACGATTATTCCGTGCTTCAATATAAGTAATGTGTTGGGGAATTATTACTTTCTCAACTTGATAAAGCATACATTTCTTCCTAACAGATGGCGAAATATATCAAACAAGAAATAATTGATCCTACTCATCCTTTCATGCGATTAGATGATTATGTTGTATATAATCCGCAAGAATGATATCCACCTTTTATCCAATGAAAGGGACAAGACGCATAACTAGGATATAGCTTTCAACCAAATTGAGGAAGAACCACCCCTTTCAGGGTACTACAAGGTGTCGTGAAGCACCTGTGTGCTTGAATCCTTTCCAGAAAGAAGGATTCGTTTTTTGTTGCTTTCCGAACAGCTTTTTCAGCAAATTCTAACTATCTGAACAGAAATGAGGTGGCTTGAGAGACTTAAGCTGGATAAATTGTCTATATTTGCCAATATATTAAAGACGTGAATATCTCTGATAACAGAGTGCTTATTATTATGCTGTGTATAGATTTGAACGTTACAGAAAACTTTAAATACGATAGGATATGGGCGACATTATTCAATTAAAGATAACTTTAAAAAACACAGAACCAGCTATTTGG
This sequence comes from Bacteroidales bacterium, assembly GCA_963677415.2. Classification (GTDB taxonomy): domain Bacteria; phylum Bacteroidota; class Bacteroidia; order Bacteroidales; family JAQUTK01; genus JAQUTK01. The sequence goes on from CAXXFJ010000014.1 coordinate 38,967, forward strand.
AGACAAATACTTGTGGATAAATCAACGACTTTTTCCCAATTACACGAGATCATTCAAACTGTAATGGGATGGGATAGTTGTCACCTGTATGAATTTGAAATCAAAGGAAACAGGTTAGGCGAACCTTACGAGGACGATCTAATGTGGGGTGAAAAGATTGTGGATGCATCCAGTATATCTCTTGGTTCTTTAATCTCTGCGAAATTGAAATTTATCTACCGATATGACTTTGGTGACAATTGGGAGCACGCGATTCAGGTAGAAAAGTTCTTGCCTAAAGATGAGAACGTAAAATATCCGGTCTGTATAGATGGAGCACTAAATTGTCCACCGGATGACTGTGGAGGTGTTTGGGGCTTTTATGACTTACTAAAGATATTGAAGGACAAGAAACATCCTGAACATAAGGTAATGCTTGAATGGATGGGCGGAAAGTATAATCCGGATTTTTTCGACAAAGAATTAGTCAATAGGTCATTACATTAAGCATTACTATTCCCGAATTCAAGGTACAGGAGATTGAGCCATAAATGATTGAGAATCTGGAAAAACCGTTGTAATACACTTGCCAGTCAGATAAAGTTTGGTTGTGCTGAAACTTTATCTGAAAACTCCGGTTATTACGCTTCTTTCTTTTTTGTGCAGATAAGTATCTTCTGATTGTCATAGGTAGTAGTGCCAAACAGGTACTCACTTCCTCCGTCTTTGAGCTTCAATCGTTTCTTCAGTTCCTCTGCGGATGATGGAAAGTTGCGAACTGCCACATTTGCCTGAGTCAATCCTTTCAGGGTGGCACACTGCTTGACTTTGTTTATCGCACAATACTCTTTGATAACGAAGATGCGTCCCGGGAAAGCCGCTTCATAACGATCGGACGTATAGAGGTGACTGTTTGGGTGTAGTTTCTCTAATTGAAACAGAGAAGAAAGCGTTCGAAATGCACCTGCTTTCATCACCGCTGCATTCGGTTCGTAGAGATAGCTTTTGAGCGATGTTGCCCAATGGCATTCAGAAATGTGTTCTTCTGATAAAGTAAATGTATGTGCTTGTGCAGGGCTCTCTTTGAGTAGATTGATGCAATGGATAGCCGTTTCGCCGCTAAAGTCACGTGAGAGGACTGCCACCAACTCCTTGCATTCATTGTGCACAGCAATGATGTACATCGCTTCCACTTGACCGAGAGAACGAAGTGCGGCAGTGATATCCAGCATGGGTGATAGTTTGATCATCACTTTGGGTGCTTTCTCCAACAACAGATCTTTGATGGAAGCTACATCTGGTTCGCAATCCTCTAGTGCTACGGTCTTCTTTCCTTGTCCGTCTCTGCGCGCAGGATCCAGAAAGATGCAGTCGCAAGGAGTCATGGTCTGTAAATACGCCACTCCATCGCCCTCTATCACATCGATATGCGATAGACCCAGTACCGCGAAGTTGTGACGTGCCAGCTGGCAAAGTTCTTCTTGTCGCTCCACATAGGTTACAGTGCGAAACCCTTCAGCAAGAAAGAAACAATCGATCCCTAGTCCGCCGGTCAGATCAGTAAGCGTATCTCCACTAATGAGTGATGCCTTGAAACGGGCGGTCATCTCTGACGAACATTGTTCGAGGGGAAGATGGTCGGGTAGGAGGATACCTTTATTTGCATACCAAGTAGGCACTTTCTCTTCAATGCGCTGCCTTCCTGCTATCTGCCGGAGAGCCTCTCTCATCTCTATCTCGGGATATTTGCAAGCTTCGAGTGCCAGTTTGCGTACATCATCTTTCAGATGTTCCTGTATAAAATCAGAGAGAATATTTTGTGCCATCAGTTTGTTCATAAGGAGTACAAAGATAGAGATTTTCTTTGACCTTACAAATGAGCATTTTACATTATGATGGGAAAATCTTTGAGAAGATAGGTACATTCTAAAGCTTTTATTTATCTTTGCCACGAAATCTACTTAATGTATTATTTGTAAATGTAATTTTGATATTATGAAGAAGTTATTCTCAGCTCTTTTTCTCCTGCTAATGCCTTTACTTTTGATGGCAGCTCCTCTGAAAAATATGCCTGTCAAGCTGACACTTCCCAATGGAGAAATCCTGAACTGTCTGGCATCGGGTGATGAATTTTTTAATTACCTCCATGATGCGGATGGCTATACGATAGTAAAAGGAACAGATGGTTATTATTATTATGCTTTGCGTGCGGAAGGTGATAGCATTTTGCCATCAGAATACAAGGTAGGAAAGACGGATCCGAAGCAAATCAGAGCGCTCACTGCAGGTTCATTGATCTCAGGTGCAACCTATGAACGTTTACGTAAAGCATCTCCCTATCTGATGCCGGACGGCACTAACCGGACTGTAGCCAGGTCGATGGGACAAGCATCCGCTTCTTCATCGTATCTGACGGGTAATACCAATCTGCTTGTTTATTATATTAAACTAGCCGATAATGATAAATTTACCAAAAGCTTTGCAGAGGTCAATACACTTTTTAATTCAGTATCACCAACTACAGCTTCTGTCAAAGGCTATTTTGAAGCTACCTCATACAATAACTTCAGCTTTACGACACATTTCATACCCGATGCTGCTCCCAATGGTGCTATCAGCTATTATGAGGATCAGATGACCCGTGACTATATGAATACCGGTAATAATCCCCCCGTACCTGAATCAAGTTGGGCTGCACAAGGTGCAAACCGTGAACATTGCTTGTTACGCCGTGCTGTAGAATGGGCAAATACAAATGCTCCTCTGCCTAATGGATTGGATGTGGATAAAGATAATGACGGCAATGTGGATAACGCTTGTTTTGTCATAGCCGGTGCTGCAACTACCTGGGGAAGCACCTTGTGGCCTCATGCCTGGAGCCTATATACTACAAATGCATACGTAAATACGACTACCGGACAGAAAAAGATAGGTAATTATATCTTGCTTTTTGGCGACTGGCTGGATAAAAATGTAGTCTGTCATGAATTGACCCATAATCTGGGTGATCCTGATTATTATCGCTACGATGACATCTATCCCAATGGAAGTCCCGTGACGGGCTGGGATCCGATGGATAACAATAATAATGTATATACGCTGACTTTTAAGAAAAATAAATATCAAAACATCTGGCTTCCAAATGTTCCGGAGATTACAGAATCGGGCACATACTCTTTAAAATCGGTTCTTTCTTCCGATAGCAACTGTTATAAGATTACTTCTCCTTTTGATCCTCAGACTTACTTTATGCTGGAGTATCGTCAGAAGAAGGGTCTTTATGAAGGGAATGTGCCGGGAAATGGATTGCTTGTTTGTCGTATTGATACGCGTTATACTGGTACTCAAAATGGTCCGTATAAAGATGAAATATTTATTTATCGTCCCGGTGGTACTATGGGGAGTGGCGGTGATCCGTCAAAAGCGAACTTCTCTGCTGCTGCCGGTATCGGACGAACAGCTATCAATGATTACACCAATCCTTCGAGCTACCTTCAGAATGGTGGCTTCGGTGGACTGGATATCTCTGATATCTCTGCTGCCACGAGCGACTCCTCACGCATCACCTTCACGGTTAATATCCGAACGAAAAGAGATTCTGTGAAGCCGACGCTTGGACCTAGTTATACTAATTTCCGTCTGATGAACGGCCTGTCTGAGGGAGCATTGACGTATCTTCCTGCAAGCAAGAGCTGCTCTTCAAAGAAAGATCAGGTTGTGACAGACGGCATGTTTGATAAATTCAGGATTCAGTATATTACTTCTAAATACCAGTTTAGAATTTATCCTACCGGTGAGACAGCTCTCTGTCTGATGATAGATTCTTTGGCTACTGCCGACGACTCACTTTATATAGGAGATTATACATCTGCAGACAAGAAGCCGTGGCAGTTGTGGGAATTCACCTATGGAGATGGCGAAGGTTATATGATCCGTAGTGTGAACAATCCGGATCTCTATCTGACCACGACCACTTCCGGTTCGCGTCCTGTTGTAGTACGTAAACGCGCAGGCACAAAGGCCCAATTCTGGTATTTTAAAGAGGTGGCCGGCCGAACAATGGTCGGAGAAGCCAAATTGATAACCAATGATGGCTATTACAAGATTAAGAGTAAAAGCACAGGATTAGCTCTTCAGCCTTCCGGAACAGCAGATGGCGATGTGATTCAGCAGATAACTGCTGCTACTGACGATGCACAGTTGTGGAAAGTATCTTTGACGCAAGACAGTCTGGCATATGTTCTTACCAATGTAAAATCAGGGAAAGTACTTGATGTCCGTTCGTTCAAGATTCTAGGCGTTCAGCTCTTCCAATCCGATAATGTGAGTGAGATTGACTACGGACAGCAATTTGAACTTCTCCCGTTAAGCAACGGTTCGTATGGAATCCGTAGCAGACTGACTTCCTACGGTCTGGACAATTCCGGCAAGACAAAAGACAAAGGGCAAGTTATCCAATATACCTATCAGGCCGCTACCAATGCCAATCAGCAATGGGTGCTGGAGGAAGATTATGAAGAAAATAATCTGTTGAAAAATGGAACTTTCGAAACTGGACTGAATTACTGGACAGTTGGCACAACTCCCACCTCCATTAGTTCAAAGACTAACATCGACACCAATAATCCTCTGGTCGGTAAATATGCTCATATTCTCAATACATCAGGAATGACGCTGGATATGAAACAATTTGTCTCTACATTGCAATATGGTCGTTATATGATGACAGCCTATGTACGTAGCAGCGGTGGTTTTGTGATGTATGCGAAAGATACTTCAGAGGACGACTCCGAGGTGCAGGTTGCCATTGGTTCTTCTGCTACTAACGCGGATTTTGTAAAAGTTTCCATCCCTGTTGTTGCAACCGGTGCAGCTCAGATCGGATTTAAGGGTACAAATACAGGCACATCGTGGATTGATGTGGATAATGTCTCTTTCCGTCTGACTGAATTGCTGACGGATGAACAGATCGAAGAGGTGCCTGTGGCTCAATCGCTGTACAATGCACCTAATCCTTTTGAGGATGAAACCGTCTTTGCCTATCAGTTGGCATCTTCGTCTCAGTCAGTGACTCTGTCGATTTATAATACGGATGGACGTTTGATGGATACATTGAAAGATTTGCCATCTGATCAAGGTCTGAATGAATATACATATCGTAATCCGGGCCTTACTAGTGGTATCTATTATGGTATTCTTACCGTGGTTGGTGATACAGGGATGCAACGGCAAACTGTCAAGATTCTGGTGAAGTAAAGGAACTCAAATATTATTGTAGCCCTTAATAGTCTGATGATTATTAAGGGCTACATTGTTTCTGTACATAATGGGTTAAATATACGACGTAATGCAATTTCTCAGACTAATGTGTCACAAAACTGTACAAGAGTATATTGAATTAACGAATACATTTGTGAATATCAATTTTAAATCATTATGAAAAGGTTTACATCGTTCCTTATTGTTCTTCTTATACCATTCCTTTTGATGGCAGCACCGTTGAGAAATGTTCCCGTCAAACTTCAACTTCCAAATGGGGAGATGCTTAGCTGCTATACATCCGGTGATGAATTTTATAATTATTTGCATGATGTGGATGGTTATTCGATAGTAAAAGGGGCAGATGGTTATTATTATTATGCATCGCGTGCTGAAGGTGAGATCCTTATCCCTTCAGAATATAAGGTAGGAAAGACAGATCCGAAGCAAATCAGTGCACTTACCACAGGCTCATTGATCTCCGGCTCAACCTATGATCGTTTGCGCAAAGAATCCCCCTATCATATGCCGGAAGGTTCTACTGTAGCTAAGACGTTGGGAGAAGCAAATGCTTCATCGACCTATTTGATCGGTAATACAAATTATCTTGTCTATTTTATTCAGCTGGCTGATGGTGAACCTTTCAATCAGACTTTTACACAGGTCAATACTCTTTTTAATTCAACGACATCGGCTTCTATTAAAGGGTATTATATAGCCAATTCGTATAACAAGTTTAGTTATACTGCTCATATGATTCCTTCTGGTAATCCTAATGGTTCAATCCGTTGTTATGAGGACCCAATGACGCGCTCTTATATAAATACCGGAGAAAATCCTCCTGTACCAGAGTCCAACTGGGGATTAACTCGTTTCCATAGTTTGCTTCGTCGCACGGTGTATTGGGCGGATGCAAATTCTCCATTACCTGATGGCTTAATTGTGGACAAGGATAATGATGGCAGAGTGGATGATGTTGTCTTCGTTGTTTCTGGTTCTGCTGTATCCGGAACAGCCTTTTGGCCACATGCCAGCGGAATTGGTGGGGAAGGGACGTATGTGAATACGACTACCGGAAAAAAACTTGTGGATAGTTATATCTTGCTTTGCAGCGATTGGCTGGACGTTGGGGTAATTACTCATGAACTCAATCACACGTTAGGTGAACCAGATTATTATCGTTATGATGATATATATCCGTATGGTAGTGTTGTTACTGGATGGGATCCGGAAGATAATAATAATGCGTCTTTTACGCTGACCTATAAGAAGAATAAATACGAGAATGTATGGCTGCCTGAGATTCCTCAAATCACAGAGTCTGGCGTCTACACCTTAAAATCGGTTCTTAATTCTGATAGTAATTGCTATAAAATAGCTTCTCCATATGATCCTCAATCCTTTTTCATGTTGGAATATCGTCAGAAGAAAGGACCCTATGAAGGTAATGTGCCGGGAAATGGATTGATTGTTTATCGTATCGATTCACGGTATGATGGTGTTCAGAATGGTCCGTACAAAGATGAGGTTTTTATCTATCGTCCCGATGGCTCTTTGGGCAATGGAGGTGATCTCTCAAAAGCGAACTTCTCTGCTGCAGCCGGTATCGGACGAACAGCTATCAATGATTACACCAATCCTTCGAGCTACCTTCAGGATGGTGGCTTTGGCGGACTGGATATCTCTGATATATCTGCTGCCACGAGCGACTCCTCACGCATCACCTTCACGGTTAATATCCGAACGAAAAGAGATTCTGTGAAGCCGACGCTTGGACCTAGTTATACTAATTTCCGTCTGATGAACGGCCTGTCTGAGGGAGCATTGACGTATCTTCCTGCAAGCAAGAGCTGTTCATCGAAGAAAGATCTGGTTGTGACAGATGGTATGTTTGATAAATTCAGGATTCAGTATATTACTTCTAAATACCAGTTTAGAATTTATCCTACCGGTGAGACAGCTCTCTGTTTGATGATAGACTCTTTGGCTACTGCCGACGATTCACTTTATATAGGAGATTATACTTCTGCAGATAAGAAGCCTTGGCAGTTGTGGGAATTCACGTATGGAGATGGTGACGGTTATATGATCCGTAGTGTGGATAATCCGGATCTCTATCTTACCACAACCACTTCCGGTTCGCGTCCTGTTGTAGTACGTAAACGCGCAGGCACAAAGGCCCAATTCTGGTATTTTAAAGAGGTGGCCGGCCGAACAATGGTCGGAGAAGCCAAATTGATAACCAATGATGGCTATTACAAGATTAAGAGTAAAAGCACCGGATTAGCTCTTCAGCCTTCCGGAACAGCAGATGGCGATGTGATTCAGCAGATAACTGCTGCTACTGACGATGCACAGTTGTGGAAAATATCTTTGACGCAAGACAGTCTGGCATATGTTCTTACCAATGTAAAATCAGGGAAAGTACTTGATGTCCGTTCGTTCAAGATTCTAGGTATTCAGCTTTTCCAATCCGATAATGTGAGTGAGATTGACTATGGACAGCAATTTGAACTTATCCCGTTAACCAACGGATCGTATGGAATCCGCAGCAGACTGACTTCCTACGCTCTGGACAATTCCGGCAAGACAAAAGACAAAGGGCAAGTTATCCAATATACCTATCAGGCTACTACCAATGTCAATCAGCAATGGGTACTGGAGGAAGATTATGAAGAAAATAATTTGTTGAAAAACGGAACTTTCGAAACCGGTCTGACCTACTGGACAGTCAGCACGACTCCCACCTCCATTAGTTCAAAGACTATCTTAGACACCAATAATCCTCTTGTCGGTAAATATGCACATATTCTCAATATATCGGGAATCACGTTGGATATGAAACAATTTGTCTCTACATTGCAATATGGTCGTTATATGATGACAGCCTATGTACGCAGTAGCGGTGGTTTTGTGATGTATGCGAAAGATACTTCTGAGGACGACTCCGAGGTGCAGGTTGCCATTGGTTCTTCTGCTACTAACGCGGATTTTGTAAAAGTTTCCATCCCTGTTGTTGCAACCGGTGCAGCTCAGATCGGATTTAAGGGTACAAATACAGGCACATCGTGGATTGATGTGGATAATGTCTCTTTCCGTCTGACTGAATTGCTGACGGATGAACAGATCGAAGAGGTGTCAGTGGCTCAATCGCTGTACAATGCACCTAATCCTTTTGAGGATGAAACAGTCTTTACCTATCAGTTGGCATCTTCGTCTCAGTCAGTGACTCTGTCGATTTATAATACGGATGGACGTTTGATGGATACATTGAAAGATTTGCCATCTGATCAAGGTCTGAATGAATATACATATCGTAATCCGGGTTTGACAAGCGGTATCTATTATGGTATTCTTACCATCATGAGTGATACAGGGATGCAACGGCAAACGGTCAAGATTCTGGTGAAGTAAAGGACTGAAATATACATTGAGTATAAAAGTCAGACCCCGGATAATCGATAGCGGTTGTCCGGGGTCTGCTCTTTTTATTCAAAGTAAGGGATATAAAGAGTGCTTGATCAGGTAACGGGCGTTTACAGGATCGTATTTGGATCGTTTGGTTTTGGAGTAGTAAGAAATTTGAGTACATTTATCCCGTCAATCCAAATAGTTATGATAAGATATTCAATTATTTCAAAGTTTCTTAGCGTAGCAGCATGCGCTAATACGTTTCATGCAGGATATGCACAAAAAGTAAAGACTCCGAACGTGATTATTATCAATGCAGATGATCTGGGGTTTGGCGATATTTCCTGCAATGGTCAGCGTACGTTACTTACTCCCAATATTGATAAACTGGCCAAAGAGGGTCTTAATTTCTACGATGGACACTGTTCGGCAGCCACCTCTACTCCCAGTCGTTATTCATTGCTCACCGGATATTATCCTTCCCGCAATATAGACGCCAATGTTCTTCCCGGTGATGCGCCATTAATAATAGATACGCAACGTCAGAACCTGCCAAAGATGTTTAAATCGGCAGGCTATACGACAGGGGTCGTTGGAAAATGGCATTTAGGATTGGGTGTGAAAGGAGAGAAAACAGACTGGAATCAGCAAATTTCTCCCGGAGCCAATGAAGTTGGTTTTGATTATTCCTACCTATTGGCTGCTACTTGCGACCGTATGCCAAATGTGTATGTAACAAATGGTAGGGTAGTAAATCTGGATCCAAACGATCCTATCGAAGTGTCTTACAGAACGAACTTTCCTGGGATGCCCACTGGAAAAGATAATCCGGAACTATTGAGACTTCTCCCTTCTGTAGGGCATAATCAGGGAATCAATAATGGGGTACCTCGTATAGGTTTTATGAAAGGAGGGATGAAGGCTCTTTTTGTGGATGAGAACATGGCAGATACTTTTCTTTTGAAAGCCAAAGATTTTGTTGCCATAAATAAGAACAAACCTTTCTTCTTGTATTATGCTTTACATGAGCCTCATGTGCCACGTTTGCCCAATGAACGTTTCCTGGGAAAATCAGGGATGGGAACTCGTGGTGATGCCATTCTTGAAGCTGATTGGTGCGTGGGAGAATTTATGAAATATATCGACGAGTGTGGTCTTCGCGAAAATACGATTGTTATCTTTACAAGTGATAATGGTCCGGTACTCGACGATGGTTATCAGGATGAGGCTGTCGCGAAAGTTGGCTTACATAAGCCATCTGGTCCATTCAGAGGAACGAAATGTGACTATTACGAAGGAGGTACAAGAGTACCATTCATTGTTAGCTGGAAATCACATATTAAGCCGGGAACATCGAATGCATTGGTTAGTCAGTTGGACTTTCTTCCATCTTTTGCCTCATTTCTCAACCAGGAATGTATTTCTGTAGATGGTGAGAATGTGATGAATGCTTTTTTGGGGAAATCCAATAAAGGGCGTGAAAAGATTATTCTTGAAGGGTATCTCCGCAAGGTTTCATTCCGATATATGAACTGGTCGTATGTGCCGGCATATGGTAAAAAAAAGGCTGAGTTGTATGATCTTAAAAAAGATATTGGTCAGAAAAAGGATCTGTCAAAACAGAATCCCCGTCAGTTAGAAAAGATGAAGTCTATGTACGAGGAATTGAACAGGGGTTGTCAAAGTGAATGACAATCAGAAGAAGTAGTCATAAATAAAATTCATGCAACTTCTTATTTGAAAATATAAAGTTAGATAGTAGTAACACCATTCAATGATTATGAAAAACATTTTTCTTCCCGGTAAATCTGTTTTGCCATTTAGTTTCCTTGTATTTGCAGGTAACATGTATGCGCAGAAACAAGAGCGTCCCAATGTAATCTTTATTCTGGCTGATGATTTTGGTTGGAATGATCTGGGTTGCATGGGTAGCAAATATTATGAAACGCCAAACATTGACCGTCTGGCAAAACGTGGAGTCTTGTTTACAAATGCGTATGCGACTTGCCCGGTGTCCAGTCCTTCCCGTGCAAGTATCTTGACTGGTCAATATACACCTCGTCACGGAATTACAGATTGGATTGGTGAAGCTTCCGGAGAAGAATGGCGTAAACTCGGACGTCATAGTAAGCTTCTTCCTCCTTCTTATGTAATGAGTCTTCCAAAAGAAGAATTGACCTTGCCGGAATATCTCAAACAATATGGTTATTCTACATTTTTCGCAGGAAAGTGGCATTTGGGTGAGGAAGGATCATGGCCTGAGGATCATGGATTTGATATCAACAAGGGAGGATGGTCAGCTGGAAGTCCTAAAGGTGGCTATTTTAGTCCTTATGAAAATCCAAGATTGTCCGATCAGAAAGATGGCGAGAACCTTTCTATGCGTTTAGGGATAGAAACGGTCTCTTTCATTCGTGAGCAGTACAAAAAGAAAAAGAAGAGTCCTTTTTTTGCTTATTTGTCATTTTATGCTGTACATGGACCAATACAGACTTCCCAGGAAAAATGGAGTTACTTTCGTGACAAGGCTGAGCGGATGGGCATTATAGAGAACGCATTTGAAATGGACCGCACAATGCCGGTTCGCCAGACACAGGACAATCCTGTCTATGCGGGATTAATACAACAGATGGATGATGCTGTCGGGGTACTGCTTGATGCTATTGAAGAAATGGGTCTGGATAAAAATACGATGATTATCTTTACGAGCGATAATGGTGGCGTTACTTCCGGAGATGCCTTTTCTACTGCCTTGCTTCCTCTTCGTGGTGGCAAAGGACGTCAGTGGGAAGGCGGCATTCGTGAACCTCTTCTGATAGAATATCCGGGTTGTAAATCTCCGGGTAGCACCTGCGATGTACCTGTGATAGGGACGGATTTTTATCCTACGATTCTTGATTTTGCATCTCTTCCTCTGGTGCCACAACAGCACATGGATGGTGTTAGCATAATGCCTTTGATGGAAGGTAAGGAGATTGCTCCACGTTCATTATTCTGGCATTATCCTCATTATGGCAACCAAGGAGGTGAACCTTCATCTATTATTCGCAAGGGTGACTGGAAGCTGATCTATTATCATGAAGATCAACACTGTGAATTATATAATCTTGCAACAGATATCAGTGAGAGTGAGCCTTTAAATCATATGTATCCGGATAAAGTAAAGGAACTAAAAACATTGCTTGATGCATGGCTGATAGAAGTTGATGCCAAAATGCCGGTTGCAGATCCTTTGTATAATCCTCTGGAAGAGAAACAGGTGAAGCTAGGATGGAAGACCAAGATGCTCCAACAACAGGAAACGTTGCGGAAGAAGATGCTGACTAAGGGCTGGGAACCCAATCAGGATTGGTGGGGAAGTAAAGTCACTGTGGACTAAAAAAAAGAGGGCGATTCGCATCGACCTCTCTATAGATTTACTTTTCTTTAAATTAACAATCAAGGCTTAGTCTGTACGACTTGATGCCTGACTTCAGTTACAAAGGTAACGATTCTTGTGATAACACCAAACATAGTGAAAATGAAATAATGCAGGTGTAAATTAATTCTGATTTTTAAGAGCGTTCCTTATGAAAAAAGTTTCATAAGGAACGCTCTTTTAAAAGGAAAGGAGATTATGTCTAGTGTTGATAGATATTATTATTTATTGATTCTGCTCTGGATTTAGAAGCGTTCTTTGGCGCACAGCTTCGTACATCATGACACCAGCAGCCACGGAGACATTTAGCGAACCAATCTTTCCCAACAGAGGAATAGATACCAGGTCGTCGCACATTTTGAGATGCTCGGGAGCAACTCCGGTATCTTCCGCACCCATGATTATTGCAACCGGGTCGGTGTAGGATACTTCTGTATAGCTTGCAGAACCTTTTTCTGTTGCTGCAACAATACGAAATCCCGAGTTCTTCAGATAACGAAGTGTTTCTTTCAGCGAATTCTCACGGCATACAGGGAGGGTCATCAATGCGCCGGCAGATGTCTTTACCGCATCTCCGCTCACAGTCACACTACCACTCTTTGGAATGACGATGCAGTGTACACCAGCACATTCGCAGGTACGTGCGATAGCACCAAAGTTGCGTACATCGGTAATGCCATCAAGAACCAGAACGAATGGGGTCTTCCCTTCTTCAAATAAAGTAGGGACGATATTGCCCAATAATGCATAAGAGATAGCGGGAATAAAGGCGATAACTCCCTGATGGTTTTTATTCGTAAAACGATTGATTCGTTCGACAGGTACCCGCTGTACAGTGATATTTGTTCCTCTGATGGCGTCAAATAATTCGCGTGAGAGATCACTTGTCATGTCTTTTTTTACGAGAATCTTATCAATCTCTTTTCCTGCTTCGATAGCTTCTATCACGGCGCGGATACCGAAGATCATATCATTTGTTTCCATCTTGTTGTCTCAGTTATAGGGAACAAAAGTAGTCTAAATCAGTGATAATACCAATTATTTAGATGTAATTAGCTGGATTGTTTTTGGGTTTTACTATATTTGCATTTTAATACCCGATAATACGATAACCTTCAAAAACACTTTTTTGTATGAAAAAAGCTATGCTATTTTTCCTTCTTGCGATGTTGCTTCCTCTAGGGTTCCTACATGCGCAAACACTTCCGGTGATCAGTACCGAAACAGATACTGTGTGGTACTATATAAAATTCAAGAATGCCGGTGCAGTGCTTCAGGATATGGGTGAAGGTGCAAACCTGATGACACAGACCGCTACGGCGGGAAGTAAAGCTCAGCTGTGGAAAGTAACCGGCACCGCCAATGCGTATGTGATAACGAGTCAAAATGGACGACACATATCCTTTTCTTCATCTTCTTCACTCTTTTCTACCAATGCATCTTCTTCTGTGACTTTTAAGTTGATTTCTACCACCAATGGTACCTATGCTCCTGCATGGGAATTACAACGAACAGGTCAAAGTACCTGCATGAATCAGTGGGGTGGAGCAGGTGCTGGAAAGCAACTGGGTGAATGGAGTGCTTCGGATGTCAACAACCCGCTGGAGTTTGTATTACCTTCTTCCATGGGTGTACTTGCTTTGGCTGAGGCTGAACTGACAGGCTCTTCTTCTGCTCCGGAATGCAAATTATCTTTGTGGTATAGAAAACCGGCTACAGAATGGATGACTTCTGCTTTGCCCATTGGTGATGGTCAGTTTGGTGCAATGTTGTTTGGCGGCGTGCGTCAGGATCAGATCCAGTTTAATGAGAAGACTCTTTGGAGTGGTAGTAAGACCTCATATGGTGCTTATCAGAATTTCGGTAATCTCTATATCACCAGCGAACAGATTACTGCGGCTCAGAATTACCGTCGCGAACTGGATATTGAGAATGCGGTGGCCAAGGTGGTCTTTGAATCGGATGGTGTGGCTTATACCCGTGAATATATTGCCAGCAATCCGGATAGTGCTATTGTTATTAACCTGACAGCTTCTGAGGCAGGAAAGATTACAACAGACCTGGTACTGCTTGACGGACATACAACCAGCATAAACTATACGACGGAAGGTGCGACTTTTAGTGGCAAACTGGCGCTGGTGTCTTACTATGCCCGTATGGCTATCAAAGCAGACGGCGGTGTTGTCACTGTCAATCCGAAAGGTGGAATTCACGTGGAAGGTGCTAATTCGTTGCTGATTGTGCTGCGTGGTGGTACAAACTATGATGAAAAAAATATGAACTACATATCCAATACGGCGGGACTGCCATCGCGTGTTGATCGACAGGTAGCGAATGCTTTGTCTAAGAGTTATGAGGATCTGAAATCTGCTCATATCGCAGATTATAAAAGCTTGTTTGATCGCGTGAAGTTTGTGATTGATGGCACGACAAATACGATGCCTACCAACGAACTAATCAATACGTATAATATTTCGTATACGGATATGTTTCTCGAACAACTTTATTTCAACTATGGCCGTTATCTGATGATCAGCAGTTCGCGTGGTGTGGATCAACCATCCAATCTGCAAGGTATCTGGAATCATCGCAATGATCCCCCCTGGAGTTGCGATATCCACAGTAATATCAATGTACAGATGAATTATTGGCCGGCTGAACCAACCAATCTCTCCGACCTGCACAAACCCTTTCTGAACTATATCTATAATGAGTCTCAGCTGCATACCCAATGGAAACAAAATGCGAAAGATGCAGGTCAGACGAAAGGCTGGACACTCTATACTGAAAACAATATTTTTGGTTATCATGGTGGTTTCATGCACAACTATGTGATTGCCAATGCCTGGTACTGTATGCACATGTGGCAGCATTACCGCTTTTCGATGGACAAAGAGTATCTGAGAAATGTGGCTTATCCGGTCATGAAGAGTTGTTGTGATTTCTGGCTTGAACGACTGATTCAGGATCGTGTGGCCAAAGACGGCACCTGGGTTTGCCCGAATGAATATTCTCCGGAGAATGGACCTGCCGCAGAGGATGGTACTGCTCACTCGCAGCAGTTGGTTTGGGATCTGTTTAACAATACACTTCAGGCAATGGTGATATTGGGTGACAATCTGAATGAGGATGCTGCTTTCATTGCAGACCTGAAAGCAAAGTTTGCGAATCTGGATAATGGATTGCATATCGATGCGGATGGTCATTTGCGTGAGTGGAAGTATTCTGATAAGTCCGTTGGTGAGCCAGGTCACCGTCATAGTTCACACTTGATGGGCTTGTATCCCGGCAACCAGATATCTCCGTTGATTGATAAATCCATTTTTGATGCCGCGATCAAGTCTCTGACTGCCCGCGGTGATATCAGTACCGGATGGTCCATGGGTTGGAAGATCAACTTGTGGGCACGTGCGCTGGATGGCAATCATGCACATAAGATATTGAAATCAGCCTTGAGGCTTTCTACGACTACCACGACGGACCAGTCTGCGGGTGGTATTTATGAGAACCTGCTGGATGCGCATGCTCCGTTCCAGATTGATGGTAACTTTGGTGCTACTTCCGGTGTGTCTGAGATGCTGCTTCAGAGTCAATTGAATATCCTGCAGATTCTTCCGGCACTTCCTTCTATTTGGCCCAAAGGTTCGGTAACTGGTCTGCGTGCTGTCGGCGATTTTCAAGTTGATATTGAGTGGGAGGCATTAAAAGCTACCCGAATAGTCCTATTCTCAGAAGGTGGACAACTTTGCGATGTAGCGTATCCGGGTATCACTAATTATCAACTTAGAGATGAGGATAACACTTATATACCTGTAAAGATCATTGATGGTAACAGAATTCAATTTCCAACGGTAGCCGGTAAGACCTATACGCTGACTCAGGGTGCTGTTGGTCTGGTAGAAGCTGAAAACTATGACAACGGACTTGAGGGTGAGGCCTTCAAAGCCTTGGATGTGATCAATGAAGACGGAGTATATCGTAATGATGGTATCTATATCCGTCCTTATCTGAATAATTATTACGTTACTCTGCGACAGGGAGAGTGGACACGATACACGGTGTTTGTTGCAGACAGCTCCTTCTATAACTTCTCGGCATTTGCCCAATCATCAGCTTCCTCTTCCCAAGTTGGAGTATCCATTGACGGAGCCTCACGAGGCACTTTATCAGGAGCCCCTTCCAACTTCTCTGATGTAGCATTGGATGGCTCTTTTTTCTTAGCAGCGGGAATGCATACGATTATTCTCTCCGGTGACGAAGGTACCACCGATTTGGAGCATTTCCGCGTCGAACCTTTTGTGGAGAAGAATAGACTTGCTGATGGTAATTATTATATTGAGAATGGAGGTTTGTATCTGACCAATAACCATACTGTAGGTTCGACTCTTCCTCCGAAGTTCAGAGTTCTGAAGGCAGATGATACTGATCAGAGACAGGGATGGATTGTAACGTATGATGCTGCCAGAGATCGTTATAAACTTGCTAGCATGAAGGATAGCTGTTATGTGAATGAGAAAGGTGCTTTTTCAAAAGAGACAACCACTCCGTATGATGCGGATATGCATACCTTCTCAATCTATTATAATGGTTTGAAATATGCGATTCAGACAGGTGGAACTGCAGGTATTGCTCCTTTCTATCTGGATGGTGATCGTCTGAGCAAAGGAGCTGAGTCTGCCAGTCCCTCTAATTTTGAGTTAACGTTCATCCCTTATGACGGTTTGCTGGATGCACCTTCTGATATGCTGAGGTCAGATATTGTGATTTTTCAGAATGGAGATCAGGTAACTGTATCCGGAGACGAAGTTAGTTCTGTTTCTGTCTTATCCATCATAGGTGCTCCGCTACTTACGTCAACTGATCTAACCTTCAGCACAGCTTCTTTGGCAGGTGGTTACTATCTGGTGGCAGTGAAACGCATGGATGGTACAATTTATACAACCAAGATAGCAGTGAAATGAATGATTCAGGAAAATCCGGAAAGAAAATACGATTTGGTATAGTAGGCACAAACACTATATCGGACAAGGTAATAGCGGGAGCCGTGTTGGATCCTCGATTTGAGTTGACTGCTGTCTATTCGCGTACTCAGGTGCAGGCAGACTGGTTTGCTTCCAGGCATGCTATTCCGCATACGTATACTTCTTTGGAACTGATGGCGGAGAGTCCGCTGATCGATGCAGTTTACATTGCTTCTCCCAATGCGTTACATGCTTCACAAAGTATCCTTTTCATGAAGCATGGCAAACATGTATTGTGCGAGAAAGCCTTTGCTTCTAATGCAAGGGAAGTGCGTGAGATGATTGCTACAGCAGCGGCACATAAAGTGGTGCTCATGGAGGCGATGAAGCCAACCTTGACTCCTAACTTTGCTGCGGTTTGTGATGCACTGCCATCCATCGGAAAGGTGCGTAACTATTTTTCGTGTTATTGCCAGTACTCCTCTCGTTATGATAAATACAAAGAGGGAGTAGTGCTGAATGCTTTCAATCCGGTGCTCTCCAATGGTGCTTTGCTGGATATTGGGGTTTATACGATTTATCCGATGGTGGTTCTGTTTGGTGCTCCGCAATCAATTCATGCGACTGGATACAGGCTCTCTTCCGGTGTTGACGCGCAGGGAAGTGTCACTTTTGGTTATGATGATATGACGGCAACGGTGCTATATTCTAAGGTTTCCGACTCTACTCTTCAGACAGAGATACAGGGTGAAGAAGGAACGATTTTGCTTGATCGCATTAATATTATTAAAGAGGTGAAATTATCCTTACGCAATGGGGAGAAGAGGGTACTAACCCGCCCGCATTGTGGAGAGGAATATTACTATGAGATGGCTGAGTTTATCGATCTGATCGAGACGGGCAAGAGAGAGTCGCTGGTCAACAGCCACGCCAATTCTCTCATCACGATGGAAGTGCTGGATCAGATCCGTCATCAGCTAGGGGTACGCTATCCGGCGGACTGACTTTACTTCTCTGTAGCTTATAAAAGAAGTAGCCGATCTCTCCAAATCGGAGGACCGGCTACTTCTTTATATGACTCTAAAGACTTATTGGAACATCTCTTTGAAGTGAGAGAATATCTTCTTCTTTGCACTTTGATTTGGTTTGAAATTGGGAGACTCCATCAGTGACTCCATGTTCTTCTTCTCATCGCGACTCAATGTCTCAGGAATATAGACACTGATATTGATCAGCAAGTCACCTGTGCCGTAGTGATTGACGCTCGGCAGACCTTTGCCTTTCAAACGCAACACCTTACCAGGTTGCGTGCCGGGTTCAATCTTTACTTTTACTTTGTTGTCAATAGTAGGGATTTCCACTGTTCCTCCCAAAGTGGCCGAAGGCACACTTAAGAGTAAATTATAAACCAGATCATTTTCGTCACGGATCAGTTCAGGATGTTCTTCCTCCTCGATGATTACCAGCAAATCGCCGTTTACACCACCACGACGAGCCGCATTACCTTTACCACTCGCATTGAGCTGCATCCCTTCAGCAACACCAGCAGGGATATTGATTGTGATAACCTCATCATCACGTACAATACCTTCTCCGTTACACTCAGGACATTTATTCGTAATGATTTTCCCCTCTCCATGGCAGACATCACAAGGAGCACTTGTCTGCATCTGTCCAAGCATCGTGTTTACCACGCGGGTCTTTACACCCTTTCCACCGCAAGAAGAACAGGTAGTATAGCTACTTCCATGTTCGGCTCCGGTACCACTGCAATGTGTGCAGGCAACGTATTTTTTTACTTTGATCTTCTTCTCAACACCTTTTGCTATCTCCTGCAGATCAAGTTTTACTCGTACGCGAAGATCAGAACCACGGTTTACCTGTCGTCCACCTGAACGGCCTCCACCAAAACCTCCGAATCCGCTAAAACCGCTGTGGCCACCGAAAATATCTCCAAAGTGAGAGAAAATATCATCCATAGACATACCACCACCATACGAACCACCACTGGCCGCTGAAGTGCCGACACCTGCATGACCATACTGGTCATATTTTTCCTTCTTAGTCTGGTCGCTTAGTACTTCATACGCTTCTGCTGCCTCCTTGAATTTCTCTTCCGCCTCTTTGTTACCCGGGTTCTTGTCCGGGTGATATTGAATTGCTTTTTTTCTGTATGCTTTTTTTATCTCTTCAGCCGTCGCACTTTTAGATACCTCCAGCACTTCGTAAAAATCTCTTTTTGTAGCCATCTTTTGATTGTTCTTTAATTATTCACCTACAATCACTTTTGCGAAACGGATCACTTTCTCATTCAGGAAATATCCTTGCTGGAGACAATCGATGATTTTCCCTTTCAACTCCTCTTGGGGAGCAGGAATCACGGTTACTGCTTCGTGATAATCAGCATCATAAGGTTGTCCGATACATTCCATCTGTTTGACGTTGCTTTGTTTTAGATAGGTCTGAAACTTTGCATATATGAGATTCACTCCTTCCATTTCTGCAGGTGAAACAGTGCTCTTACTCATTACCTGAAGCGCTCTTTCAAAATCGTCGATAATAGGAAGTAAGGCTGTCAGAGCATTTTCTCCACCATTCTTTATTAGTTCAGATTTTTCTTTCAACGTCCGTTTGCGGTAGTTGTCAAAATCTGCTCTCAAACGCAGGTACGTATCATTTAGTTCGTCGTATTTATCAGAAAGCTCTTTCATTGGATCTTTCGTAGTTTCCGGAGTCACAGTTGTCTCTTGTGCAACTTGATCCTCCAGTACTGGCTCCTGCTGTTCAGCATTTACTTTCTTTGCTTCAGTCTCAGCATTCGTCGTTTTCTTATTCATAAATATCTTGTTTAATTGTATAAACTGTTTCATTGATTCTGTTCGTACAAATTTGATGCCAGCTTGACAGTGATAGTCTTTTTGGCAGGTGAATTTGTACATATTCTGTCAACTTTGTCATCCATGTATTTCAATCAAACAAGTGACAGTTGCTTTCGCTTGTTTGATTAATGCCTCCGGAGCAATTTTTAGCTGAAGTCCCCGAACTCCCGCGCTTACATATATTTCCTGATAGCCCATGCAACTTTCATGTATAAAAGTAGGGAAGGATTTCTTCATCCCGATTGGCGAACAGGCACCTCTTATATATCCTGTGGTAGGAAGTAGCTCTTTCATTGGGATCATAGCGCAACTCTTGTTGCCAGAAACTTTAGCTGCAAGTTTGAGATCCACCTCTTCCTCTCCGGGAACGATACAGACAAAGTGCCCGGTCTTGTCACCTTTCAGTACAAGCGTCTTGAATACCCGATCAATATCCTCACCCAGTGAAGCGGCTACATGTATGGCGCTCAGGTCATTCTCATCCACCTCATAAGGTATCAGTTCATAGGGAACCTTTGCTTGTTCGAGGAGTCTTGCTGCATTTGTTTTTTGTATTTTCATCTCTTTATCTCTTGAACTGAAAAACAGGATATCACCGGTAACCGGTAACATCCTGTTTCTATCAGGTTTCAGTCACTTCTTATTCTTCTTTCCCGTGACAGTTTTTATACTTCTTTCCACTACCACAAGGGCAAGGATCATTTCTTCCGGCTTTCTTCTCTACGCGTACAGGTTCATGGTTGATTTCCTGACGATCTCCCGGAAGTGGGGGACGCTGACCCGGAGCCAATGAGCGTTGAGGTTGATCCGTTTCGTCTTTTGAAGTCTTATACTTGCTGAAGTCCTGTTTCTTTTCAGGAGCAGCCTGACGTACCTGCTCAGGTTCGCGTACAGGGATCTGGCCACGCATAAGTACGGAAGAGGCTTTCTTATTCATAGAGTTTACCATCTTCTTGAAGAGACCGAATGATTCAAGTTTGTAGATCAACAAAGGATCTTTCTGTTCGTAGCTGGCATTCTGCACCGAGTTGCGCAACTCATCCAATTCGCGTAAGTGCTCTTTCCAAAGTTCGTCGATTGTATGTAAAAGAATAGATTTCTCAAATGATTTTACAATGTCCTTGCATTCCGAATTGTAAGCACCTTCCAAATTACAGGTGATATTATACATCCGTTTTCCATCCGTTACAGGAATCAGAATGTTTTGATACATCTTCCCCTGATTT
This sequence comes from Bacteroidales bacterium, assembly GCA_963677415.2. Taxonomy (GTDB): domain Bacteria; phylum Bacteroidota; class Bacteroidia; order Bacteroidales; family JAQUTK01; genus JAQUTK01. The sequence goes on from CAXXFJ010000014.1 coordinate 60,100, forward strand.
TCATACACTTGTTTGATGACTGGATATGCTACCGTAGCCATTCTATCCATTCGACGTTTGAAGGTCTCAATAGCATCATCAAAGAGTTCGTCAATGACAACTTCTGTTTTCTTGCTCTGCATTTCTTCACTCGTGGTTTTGAACTCCATGCCGAGTGTACGGATCACTTCCTCTTTCATGAGTTCGAAACTGTTGGACTCTTGTGATTCATGAACGATATCAGTAGATACATCGTACAATATATTCACAATATCCATTTCGATACGTTCACCCATCAAAGCATGCTTGCGTTTGGTATAGATTACCTCACGCTGGGCATTCATCACGTCATCATATTCCAGCAAACGTTTACGGATACCGAAGTTGTTTTCTTCTACCTTTTTCTGTGCACGTTCAATGGAGTTGGATATCCATTTATGCTCGATCACTTCACCCTCTTTGAAACCAAGTTTGTCCATAACAGACTGAATACGTTCTGAACCAAATACACGCATCAGGTTATCTTCCAAAGAGATAAAGAATACTGAAGATCCCGGGTCACCCTGACGACCAGAACGACCACGCAACTGGCGGTCCACACGACGCGATTCGTGACGTTCTGTACCTATGATTGCCAGACCACCTGCCGCTTTTACTTCTTCTGTCAGCTTAATATCGGTACCACGACCTGCCATGTTGGTAGCAATAGTCACCATGCCACGTTTACCTGCTTGTGCAACAATCTCGGCCTCGCGTTGGTGAAGTTTGGCATTCAATACGTTGTGTTCGATTTTATTCATCACAAGCATACGGCTCAGCAACTCAGAAATCTCGACAGAAGTAGTACCTACCAATACCGGACGGCCTTGCTTGTTCATCTCGATAATTTCCTGGATTACAGCTGCATATTTCTCACGTGCGGTGCGATACACACGGTCGTTCATATCATTACGGGTAACCGGTTTATTCGTTGGAATAACCACTACGTCCAGTTTGTATATGTCCCATAACTCACCGGCTTCCGTTTCAGCAGTACCGGTCATACCGGATAGCTTATGATACATACGGAAGAAGTTTTGCAAGGTGATGGTAGCAAAAGTCTGAGTGGCAGCTTCCACTTTTACACGTTCCTTAGCCTCGATAGCCTGGTGTAGTCCGTCTGAATAACGTCTTCCCTCCATAATACGACCGGTCTGTTCGTCGACGATCTTCACCTGATTCTCTATCACTACATATTCATCATCTTTCTCAAACATCGCATAGGCTTTCAGTAATTGATTGACAGTATGCACACGTTCAGATTTGACGCTGTATTCTGTCATCAATTCATCTTTCCTTGCTATTTTATCTTCCTCTGTGAGCCCCATGTTTTCCAGCTCAGAGAGCTGTGTACCTATGTCCGGTAAGACGAAGAATTCAGAATCGCCCAGATCTGCTGAGATAAGGTCATTTCCTTTATCTGTCATCTCGACCGAGTTGTTTTTCTCATCAATTATGAAGAATAGAGGATCCGTTACTTTATGCATCTCGCGCATATTGTCCTGCATATAATACTCTTCCGTCTTGAGCATCGTAGTGCGCATGCCCGATTCGCTGAGGAACTTGATTAACGGTTTGTTTTTTGGCAAACCTTTGTGTGAACGATAGAGGAGGAGAGAACCTTCTTCCAGTTGTTCTTTGCTGTTACCCTCTTTCAGTAATGTCTTCGCATCAGCCAGCAGACGGGTGGTAAGAGCTTTCTGGGCGTTCATCAGTTTTTCCACTCTCGGACAGAACTCATCAAAGAGTTGTTCTTCTCCTTTGGGTATAGGACCAGAAATAATCAATGGAGTACGTGCATCATCAATCAATACAGAATCGACCTCATCGACGATTGCATAATTATGTTTGCGCTGAACCAGATCTTCAGGAGAAGTAGCCATGTTGTCGCGCAAATAGTCAAAGCCAAATTCGTTATTCGTACCGAATGTAATATCGGCCAGATATGCCTGGCGACGTTCTTCCGAATTTGGACGGTGCTTGTCGATACAATCTACGGACAAGCCATGGAACTGATACAATGGTCCCATCCACTCCGAGTCACGTTTGGACAAGTAGTCATTGACCGTTACAATATGTACACCGTTTCCGGTCAGAGCATTCAGAAATACCGGCAATGTAGCCACAAGAGTCTTACCCTCACCGGTAGCCATTTCGGCGATTTTTCCTTTGTGCAGCACGACACCACCAAACAGCTGTACGTCATAGTGAACCATGTTCCACACCTGGTCGTTACCTCCGGCAATCCAGTGATTGTTAAAGATAGCTTTATCACCTTCAATGCGAACAAATTCTTTCTTTGCAGCAAGATCCCGGTCAAAATCGTTAGCGTAAACCTCTATTTCACTGTTTTCAGTAAATCGTTTAGCCGTTTCCTTCATTATAGCAAAAGCTACCGGAAGGGCTTCATCCAAAGCCTCTTCTAACTTCTTGGTAATCTCTTTTTCCAGTTTATCTATCTGTTCGAATACCTTCTCTTTATCTTCCAGAGCTACTTCTTCTATTGAAGCTTTCAGCTCATCTTTTTCCTTTACTTCTGCGGACACATAGTCACTAATCTGTTTCTTTAGAGTAATGACACGCTCTCTCAATCCATCATTATCCAACACCTCGATCTCGGGATACACCTCTTTGATTTTATTTACAAAAGGTTGTATTTCTTTTAAGTCCCGTTGCGATTTGTTTCCGAATAGCTTCTTTATTATATCGTTTATGCTCATTTTAGGTTCTTGTTATTTAGTTGTCGTTTTAGCCATTTTTAATTCATAGGATGTAGGGGAAGTAGCCGCATTGGGCGACCTAATCCTCATGATGCGATTGATTGTCGGAGCAATCTCTCCAATACTTATCGGACGATAAACATGTTCGGCAACGATGCCGCCACCAAAGTAGAAGAGTGGTACGTTAAACGCATCTTTACGTACTATCTGTGGCTTGTTGTCAGGTGTTTCAATAACCCATCCCGGTTGAATCTCAAAGAAGATGTCTCCCGTGTATTTGAAGTAATAACCTTTCTTTATGCGTTCAATGCTCTCGCTATCATTCCCGCCAATTAGTTTGTACGAAGGAATTACATTCTGAACTCCGCTGAAATCCATCAGGAAGCTGGCAGCTTTCTCCTGTACTTCTTTGAGCACAAGTTTGCGCTCCTCAATCAATTTCCTGTTCAGGTATATCTGAGTCTTGCTCACTGATTCTACCCACGAGTCTTTTCCATAGAGAGCCATCAGATAGACATTAAGCAATGAAGAGCAACGATCTGTGTAGAATGTGCCTCCGATTGTCTTATCATCCTCTTCGATAGGATCCATATAATTTGCATAACCTGTTGATGTGAGGAAGAGAACGGTATTATTCAATCCTACCTTCTCATCCAACATCTTCAACAACGCTTCAATCTCCTTGTCGAGACGCACATACATATCCATCATCTCTTCAGGATATTGTATGCTACTCATCTGCTGGAAGTTTCTGGCGGAGTAGGTGATAGCTATAAAATCTGTCGTGTTACGTTTACCGATTGCCCCATACTGGAGGCATTCTTTCACCAGACGGTTGATTTCCGTATTGACCAGAGGGGAACTTTTAAATAAAAAGAAATTGCCATTGCCCAAGTCGTGTGCAAATTTCTCGGGTTTGTCTTGTACGATTGCATAGCGTTCGAGAGGTAGCAGAGGAGTCCATGTGTTTTCATTCACACGATGTGCCAATTGCGAATTCTCGGAGTATTTCTTGAGCCACCAGGGCATCTCCTTATAATAAGTGGAAGAAACCCATTTGCCGGAGTTATCTTCTATCCAAAAAGCAGCTGTTGCGCTATGACCACCTGAAAGGATGGCAGCCTCTTTGTCTGGCGCAAAAGAGAAGATATCAGCACTGCCATGAGTAGCGTTTTCGAGTTCGTCTGTAATGGTTGACACCAGCAAGCGAGCCGGCGACGTATTGTCATTTGTGGAATAACCGATATAATTGCCATCCTGAGCAGCGGAGACAACGCGTTGTGTCTTGTTGTCGTACCATTTATCGCCAGTGATGCCGTTGTAATCAGGTGTAGTGCCTGTATAGATGGATGCGATGGCTGATGACTGATCCAGGTTGGAGAAGTCATAACGAACATTATGGTAGACAAGTCCCTCGCGCATCAGCCGCTTGAAGCCATTCTCTCCAAAAGCATCATAAAAAGCCTCAATGTATTCACCCCTCAATTGGTCGATGGTAATGCCTACCACCAGTTTGGGAGTCTGATGCACCTCTTGTGCCTGCATCGAACTGATAGTCAGTACGACAATCAGCGAAGAAAGTACTTTTCGGACATTCCCGGACATGTATAAATCGTTGCGCCTATTCTTTCTTTTCACGTTCAATCTAATTTCTTTATATTCAATGAAAACCACCACAGATAGACCTTATGCACCGAACGGATTACAAGAAGACCAATCAGCGGCCATACAGCAGGATTCATTATTTGAGGGATAAAATACCATGCAAAGATAATACATCCCGTCCATATTAAATTAATCGCATGAAAATAGTTTGCATATTTTCTAATAGAAGAGATAGCAAGCATAGGCAAGAGCAACAGCAGGAGAGGATGGAAGAAGAGAACTATATAGTTGGGAGAGACCAGCGGATGCGTCGAACCGAAGTTCATGAAGAGGAAGAGACACCCAGCAAGTCCGGCGATAGAAAATATAATCACATCCAACACAACCATAGTCTTGCAGTGGATCATCCCCGAGCGAGTAACTAAAAACAGGATGACAAACAGCATCCAATTGACCGTCATTGGTGTAAAAGGATTTTCTTTTTTTTGTTGAGGCGTGGCAGTGACAATCTTTTCATTGCTGCTTACCAATGGTTCCTGCTTGCCATCACGTGTAATTACGCCGTTCTGAATTTCTTTTTGCAGATATACAGGGAGGAAACTGTAGTATTTTCCCTCAACTGGCTTGTCTGCATCAGCACCGATCAGCAGGTCTTCGCCATATCCCAACCATGAATTTGCAGGGGAACACTCGTGAATCAGATCCCTGAAAGTCTTTCCTTTGTAGGCATAGCTATAATCCACTTTTGCCACTCCCTTTCCGATTACATCACGGATACGGGTTGCACAATTATCATAAATAAAGTTGTAGCGATAGACCCGGTTTTCGGTTTGAGCATTTTTGAGAAGCGTATCAAAAAGAAGCTTTTTCTCATCGGGAGTAAGGTTGAGTACCAGCTCAGTCATCTCCCTGTTCTCCAGTTTGGCATCCATACTGGCATCCAAAAAAAGCTGTACTCCCAGCATATAATCAGTTTCTCCTTTCACAAACCGATATAGGAAGTTAGGAGTATCGAAACTGAATATGCCGTAATTAAACACATAATCCACATTCATTTTCTTCTCCATGACACGGATAGAAGCGTGGCCGAATGCCGAATAAGACTCATTGCCCGGTGAAGTGATCAATACACTGAACTGTGCATCATCAGTTAGTTGCTGAGCCCTTCCGGAAAGTGCAAAGCTCAAGATTATCAAGATACAAGATAAGATTCTTTTCATACAGATTCTTTTTTAGAATGAGACGAGATGGTAGGAATATGAAAATATTCTTCCCATACGACCCACATTACAAATAGGATGCCATAAAACAGAATACGGAATATTTCGTGCAAACTGTCAAAAATTGCTGGGTTCATGCCTGCATAATGTGCGATGATAGTGATGCGTATAACATTAAAAAGCACGAGCAATAAAGAGCATACAGGCAAATACCATAACTTTTGTTTCCAGGGCCCACGGCTAAAGAATAAAATCACTGCAAACATATATACTTGTTTGACAGCGGTACATCCCCAGATAACAGCTACCCTGTTGCCATTATCAAAAACCAGATGAGTTCCATTTTTCAAGTGGACAGCATCGCCCCACAGTTGAAGGATATGAGTCGTCAGTTGGGCGTATAGTACAGAAAGCACTCGGAAAGGATCACTTAGATCTATTCCTAAAAAGGCAATGCGATCTCCTTCTATATCCTCATCCATAACAATCTTCCACAGAAAATGGCTTCCGAGCAAGAGGATGAAGAAGAGTAAAACATCCTTTGATGGTTTATATCGGTCAAATAGTCTGGATAGATTAGAAGATAGTTTCATCTTTCTGTTATTTTGGCGCATTGCGATACAGCACAACAGCGATGAGAGTATACACTATGTTTGGAAGCCAAACTGCCAGCATCACATTCATTCCACCATTAACGGCAAAAGTAGAAGAAACCGTGTCAAATAAGATGTATGAGAAACTTAGACCCAGACCTATCCCGAGATGTAGACCCATTCCTCCCTTTCTCTTTTGCGAAGCCAGAGAGAGACCGATCGCAGTCAGAATAAATGCGGCAAGTGAGCGAGCATACCGTCGATGGTATTCGATTTCAAATTCGCTCAAGTTGCCGATGCCTCGTCTCTTTTGTTTGTTAATGTAGTGCTTAAGTTGCGGCGATGTCATCTCTGTGCTCAATCCCTCCGATGAGGTCATGTCTGATGGGTCCATCTGTATAGTTGTGTCCATCGGTGCATTAATATCCCCTTTTATGATATTCTCACGCAACCCATCAAAATTGCGGATCATGTAGTTGCGTACTGTCCATACGTTTCCGGAGTCATACTTAATGGTTGATGCGGTCAGACGCGACTTGAGTTGTTTGCCATCAAACTTCTCCAGTGAAAACCGGTACCCCAGATTTTCCGCACTTTCAAAGCGGCTGATATATACGATCACATTTTTCTCTACCTCAAACTGGATATCAAGCTGTGCTTCTGTTTTTAATGATTTCTTGACATACGTCTGCTGAAAATCCTGCATCGCCTTGTTGGAAGGAGGTATAATAAATGCGCTTAAGGCAAAATTAAAGACAGCGATAATTGCAGCAGAGATCATGTATGGGCGCATAATCCGCTTAAAACTCGTTCCACTAGCCAGCATTGCAATAAACTCTGAATTGCCTGCCAGGTTGGAGGTAAAGAAGATAACAGAAATAAAAACGAATAGAGCACTGAAAAGATTGGCGAAATAAGGGATAAAGTTTAGATAATAGTCGAAGATGATTGCATGCAGCGGAGCATTGTTACTCATAAACTTATCCAGCTTCTCGTTGATGTCAAAGACAACTGCGATGCTCAGGATCAGGACGATCGAGAAGACATAGGTTCCGAGGAACTTTTTAATTATATATGTGTCTAATCTTTTCAGCAGCATGGATGTCAGATTATAAGCGTTGGGAAAGCACGGGAATCATACCCGCTTTCCAAGAGGAGAAATCACCCTCTATGATATGTTTACGCGCCTCCTTTACCAGCCACAGATAAAAAGCAAGGTTGTGAATGGAGCAAATCTGAAGAGCCAATAGCTCCTGGCTGACCATCAGGTGACGCAGATACGCCTTGCTGTAAATCTTGTCGACAAACGAGGCTCCTTCTGCATCAATCGGACTGAAATCATCAAACCATTTCTTGTTACGCATATTCATAGTGCCGTTGCGTGTGAAGATCATACCGTTACGCCCGTTGCGCGTCGGCATCACACAGTCAAACATATCCACACCCCGTTCAATCGCTTCAAGTATATTGACAGGAGTACCTACTCCCATGAGGTAGCGAGGTTTATCTTTTGGTAATATTTCGTTGACCACTTCGATCATTTCATACATCACTTCGGTAGGTTCACCTACAGCCAGTCCGCCGATGGCATTACCCTCCGCGTTCTTTGAAGCGATATACTCGGCTGATACTTTTCTCAGATCCGTGAAGGTACAACCTTGCACAATAGGGAAGAGTGCCTGTGAGTAACCATATTTTGGTTCAGTCTCGTCAAAACGTTTCACGCAGCGGTCCAGCCAGCGGTGTGTCAGTTCCATAGACTTCTTTGCATACGCATAATCGGCATCGCCCGGTGTACATTCGTCAAAAGCCATGATAATATCTGCTCCGATGCTTCGCTGGATGTCCATCACATTCTCAGGAGTAAACAAATGCTTCGAACCGTCAATATGCGAACGAAACACAGCTCCTTCCTCCTTTAACTTGCGGTTTTCTGCCAGAGAGAAGACCTGAAACCCACCACTGTCGGTCAGCATCGGACGATCAAAGCCGTTGAACTTATGCAGTCCTCCAGCTTTCTCGAGAATATCGATACCCGGTCTCAGATACAGATGATAGGTATTTCCCAGGATTATTTCCGCCTGAATGTCATTGATTAGTTCTGTTTGGTGTACACCTTTCACGCTGCCTCCAGTGCCCACAGGCATGAAGATAGGTGTATGTATTGTGCCATGATCTGTTGTGATGATTCCCGCTCTGGCATTTGAACGAATATCAGTATGTTCGACTTTAAACTGCATAACCCCTGTTAAAGCGGCAAAGATAACACTTTTCTTTTGTAATCCGCTTAAAAAACAGGTACATCCTGTTACCTCTTCTCATTTGAGGATGATACGTTCGCCCAGACTCCTTGATAATCGAGCTTTAACCTCGTTTACATAACACATCTCCCGCATGAGTTCGGCTTCCCTTTCCGGGTTCTTCCCCTTGCTTTGTTTTAGTTCCTCGAGAATCTCTTTCATCTGATCGTTCAACACTTCGCTCAGATATTCCATCGTTACCCGGTTTGCCAGTTCGATTATAAGCATTTCCTTTGATTCCGTCTTTTGTAGCTTTGCATGATACTTGCTAAGGGTAAATCTCTCACTTAGCAGATCGGCAGCTAGTCTGCTGATTGCAGGGTCCTGATGCGACATGAAATGCTTTTTGCATACGAATGTTGGATTCTCATAGACACCTTGCCAAGCCTCCATGAGCATCTGCTGATACATTGGATTATCGAAAGTCAGTTCGTTGGCATCCATCTGATGCTTGATGTAATCGCACACATGCACAACAGAAACAGTACCCTCCTCATCCTCGTTTTTTTCCATTACCGCCTCACCATATTTAAGGATCACCCGTATCAGTTCCTTTTCATTGGAAGCATAGCGGTAATGTGTCGTTACATATTGATCTACAGTATCCTCACCGGGAATATAAGCAGGACGAAAATCATCAGGAAGCTGTGGCGTCTCTTCAGAAGGAGAGGATAGGGGAGTATAGGACGAATCGCGTGCAGCCGAGCTTTGTTGTTTCTCCATTTGTTTCAGCTTCAGCTTATTCACCTCCCGATGCAGCAGTTCCTCGCTGATTTCCAACATCTGACTACACTCTTTTACATACACCGAACGGATGATCTGATCAGGAATCAGGGAGATGCTCCTTACAATATCTGAAATCAATGCTGCACGGCGTATAGGATCCTTGCCCGCCTCTTCCAGGAGCAAAGTAGTTTTGAAACGAATGAAGTCTGTCTGACTATTTTTCAGGTAGTCTGTAAATTCAGTGGCACTCTGCTTGTGAGCAAAAGAGTCCGGATCTTCTCCGTCCGGTAGCAGCACCACCTTTACGTTCAGCCCTTCTTCCAGCAGCAGATCTATACCGCGGATAGAAGCCTTGATGCCCGCTGCATCTCCATCATACAGCACGCAGATATTATCCGTAAAACGGTGAATCAGACGAATCTGTCCGCCGGTAAGTGCAGTGCCTGATGAGGCCACTACATTTTCTACCCCTGCCTGATGCATGGAGAGCACATCAGTGTAGCCTTCCACAAGATAACAGAGATCTTTCTTTACGATGGCTTGTTTAGCAAAAAAGATGCCGTAAAGCTCATTGCTCTTGTGATACACCTCAGACTCCGGAGAGTTGACATATTTCGCAAGTTTATCATTCTTCTTCAATATACGTCCACCAAAAGCCACCACCTTACCTGAGAGAGTCATTATAGGGAAGATCACTCGTTCGCGGTAGCGGTCGAAAAGCTGTCCCTGCTCATTTTCCGAACAAAGTCCGGTTTTGACCAGCAAATCCTTTTTAAACCCACTCTTAATAGCCTCGCGAGCCAGACCGTCGCGATCCTCAGTGCTATAGCCTAGCTGGAACTTCTGAATGATATCATCCCGAAAACCCCTCTCTCTGAAGTATCCCATACCCACCGCTTTTCCTTCGATATGCTCAGTAAGCACCCGTGTGAAATATTCTTTCGCGAAGTTGTTGAGGATAAACATACTTTCCCTCGCAGATTGAGCCTCCTTTTCCCGGTCGGTCAACTCCCGTTCCTCTATCTCTATGCCATATTTCTTGGCCAGCCATCGGGCCGCTTCGTAGTAGGAGAGCTGTTCATGTTCCATGATAAAATGGAGGACATTTCCTCCTTTACCACAGCTGAAACATTTACAAATACCTTTAGTAGGAGAGACGCTGAATGAGGGTGTCCGTTCATTATGAAATGGGCAAAGACCGATGTAATTGACACCACGTTTGCGCAGTGTCACAAACTCAGTCACCACATCCACGATTTTCGCGGCATCAAGAATTCTGTCTATCGTCAGCTGATCAATCATTCCAATTTGTATATGTTACAAAGGTAGTACAATTTTTTATTCTGTCATCTGCACCACGCGATAAGAATGAACTCTTCGAATTGCATTTTCCAGAAAAGAAGATGATTATCGAAATTAAAAGGAATAAATGATTGGAAATAGAAATATATTGTTATATTTGCAGATCTACACTCAATGAGGATAATAAACTTCATATCAAACTGTTTCCTTGTTGTACATGAATTGTTCTTAGATGTCTTTAAAATAGTGATTCTTATGAAAAAGCTCTTTATTCTTGCAGTTTGTCTGCTATTCATTGGTGCATCGCATGCAGCTGATGTCTGGAGCAATAATCTCAGATTTACCATTAACAATGATGGCACATCAGCAATAGTAGCAAAACGAACACTCTCTACGGAACGTACATTTGCCACTGACCAACGTTCAAATCCCTTAGAAAAAGCCTCTTCTGAAGAAGCAAACCCTTCTTCCACAGAGGCAGAAATACAGATTCTTTCCGGAGATATTGAAATACCCGAGAGTGTGACCTCTGAAGGTAAATCATATGTTGTGACCGCAATAGCCAAGGATGCTTTTTGGCGTGAAGAGATTACGTCCGTAATTATCCCCCAATCCATAACATCGATAGAAGAATCGGCCTTTATGGGTTGTGAAAAACTATCAGCAGTGATACTACCGGAAAGTCTTACATCCATCAAACCTCAGACATTTTCAATGAGTGGTCTTACCTCTGTCATAATACCTCAGGGTGTCTCTACTATTGAATGGGGTGCTTTCAGTGAATGCAACAATCTTATTTCCGTCACACTTGCTGAAAGTGTCACGAAGATCGATCTTCATGCCTTTGGCTCTTGCCGTAATCTGAAAGAGATTCACGTCAAGGCAACTGAGCCCCCGTCATTGGGCTCAAACGTCTTTGAAAGAGTTGATAAGATTAGCTGTGTAGTGTATGTGCCGGAAGGATCAAAAGTAGCCTATGAAAAAGTGATTGACTGGGCAGAATTTAAAGACATACGGGAAGAATAAATCAGGCTCAATACACATTGTCTTCTTCCTTTCTACAAATCCAATTTTTTCGTTCTCATGCATGAATCCACGCTCACGGACGCGCGTAGCGTTTGACAGTTGTCCTACGCAAGTTCCACAGTAGTCCTACGCAAAGTCTACAGTAGTCAAACGCAAAAGGTGTCTGCATGGAAGGATTTAAAGACATAACACCAGATTTTTACTGTGACAGATTGGCTTTTTGGATCAAAGGGGCTTAAGAATCTTGCTTATCGCAAGAATAATATCCTCCACGCCGGCTGTTTTTGTATCAATAGCAACACTGTTATTATCATAGGGCTGATACTTATCCATAGAAGTCACAGAAAACAATCCGACGACCGGAGTTCGCGCCGAACTGGCAAGATGCATCATGCCACTATCTGCACCAAGAAAGAGCTCAGTATTTGCGATCACCGCAGCAATCTCACGAAGGTCCTTGCTGTAATAGGAAGGAGCATCGAAACCGATTTGAGACACATTCTCTACCGGCAATACCTCAAGGATATTATATTCTTTCCCAAATTCAGACTTCAGCTTCTCATACACTTCCATCCACCACGCGACAGAGTAGCACTTTGTGCCGGTCGCAAAGGTATAGATTGCAATTGTTTTTTTTGTATTACAGACCAGACCGTCCAGCACCTCTTTTCCTTTGGCGAGTTCAGCAGACGTTAACTTGATGTCCAGAGGAGGCACAGGTTTGTTTGTTTCCTTATAACCTAATTGGGTGAGATAACTTCTAAGATTGTAGACGGGAAACTTGGCAATGTGAAGATAATCGTTATATCTCACCTTCAGGTCATTATATGAATCACAGAAGAACTTGATTTTTCCATCGGATATCAGCGTTGATAGCCTTCCTGAAGAAGAAACCTTATCTACGTTAATGACGATGTCATAGCTGTATTTCCTTAAAGAAAACCATACTTTGAGATATTTACCCAAGTCTTTAAAAGGCTTTTTGGGCAACTTGATGATGCGATCCACATTCTTGTAATTCTCAAAGATAATCTCAGACACATACCCTCTTACAAACAGATCAATTTTACATTCAGGGAAAGTGTCCGAGACTTCCTGTAAGAGAGGTGTAATCAGAATTTGATTTCCTAATCGGCTGTTGGGTCTGGAAATGAGGACCCGTTTGATTTCAATCTTCTTTCCGCCGATAGCCCTTACTTTGCTGGAACTGCCCAGGTTTTGAGTCAACCCATGCATGATGGCTCTTCTTACCCTATTTACTTTCAATTTATAGCTCATCTTGACCTTTTGTTGATTAAATATCTGAGGAACCTAAATAAGGTTCACATAGATGAATGGGTGCAAAAGTACATAATTCGGATCTATTATTGTCGATTTCTTTCATAATATCATATCACAAGAGTTGCATAAGGATTTGCTCTTAATGATTATTATCCTTGCAGATGATAGAAGTACGGGGAATAATGTTAATTTTGCATTGTAATTAATGAGAACAATGTCCGAAAGAATAGAAAATAAATTTACTGCACTTCTTGTCTTGCTTATTTTAGGAGTTTCCCTGCATGCCCGAACTATGGTTTCGGACAGTGTACATGTTGCTAAAGCAGGAAATCTATCCACTTCGATTCCAAAAGATAAGACCTTTCATGACAGTGTTCTGATCGTCACAGGTGATCTGGATGAATCCGATTTTCGCTATCTCCGTGCCATGGCCGGGTCTTCCGGAAAGCTTACTTCCCTTGATTTGTCAGGCGCTAATGTTTTAAAAATAGTTGATTACGCTCTATCCGGATGTACATCGCTGACCTCTGTGATACTTCCAAATTCTGCCACTGCAATTCAGTACAATGCATTTTCACTTTGCACACGATTAACCTCCGTTACTATTGGAAGTACTGTTTCTATTATCGGTCCTAATGCTTTCTCAGGATGTGTAGCACTGACTTCCATGACTATTCCCAATAAAGTAACTATCCTTAGTGCCGGCACTTTTTCAGGCTGTACCTCTCTATCAAAAATCACACTTCCTTCCGGACTCACGACCATACAATCCGGCGCCTTTGCAGGATGTAAAGCATTGAAAGAAATTCATTGTAAAAGCAAAACTCCTCCTGAGTTTGCAGATAATGCATTCATTTATGTAAACAAATCCACCTGCAAACTTTTCGTTCCCAACGGATCTATAGCATCCTACAAGAAATCGGTTAAATGGAGTAGCTTCTCAAATATTGTAGGAGAGTAGATACTTTAATCGATCGTATCAAATTGCAATTCATAGCATAAGAACAGAGATTATTCTTTTTAATTCTACATAAATCAGAATATGCTTTTTATCTTTGCATTTGTTTATTGAAGTAAGGTAATCGGATTATATTTTCTAGCAACAATCAGATAAAGGATAAAAAATAAATAATCAAATTATATAGTATGAAAATAGTCAGATTCTTTTCTCTTCTTTTGTTCGCAGTAATGTGTATTGGATTCTCATCTTGCAACAATGAAGAACAGGTTGCCGATTTACAAGTTACCAATTATCTGACAGGCAAATGGGGATTGGTTCACACGTCTGGTTGGGAATATAATAATGTAGGTGTACAAGTTGAATGGGATAGAGATGATTCCGGGTTTTTCTATACCTTTAAAAAAGACGGTTCTGGATATAAAGGTACGTCATTAAAATATTATTTCGAGTGGGAAGTAAATGATAATAAACTTCTGCTGATTGACGACAATACCGCCTATTTTGAAAATGATTTCTTTGATTATTATGATATCAAAAGTGTAACTTCCAATACGTTGGTTCTCGACTGGGAGAACTACGATAGCCACGGAGCCTGCATAGGGCGAGGCACTGATACCTTCAACCGGATCTATTAAAGAAACGGCTATGATAGCCAATCCTCCGATACAATGATAAGTTTGCGGCAAGTAGAGTGGAAGCTCCTCTTGTCGCATTTTGCTGTTGTGAATATATTAGTTACTTTTGAGTCGAAAATGGCTGAACTTATCACTTGAAATATAAAAATGAACGTATGAATGATACTATATTTTCTATCAAAGAGATCCCTATTCCAATGAAGGAGGCTGTATTGAAACAGTATGAATTTCTGGATAATCTTGAGCAATGGTTGCTGCAATTGGGAATGAGTGCTAACATGGCACAGTTTTCAAAAATTGTAATCTCACTTGTTGTTGTTGTCATCTTGGCGATGATAGCCAAATTATTAGTACAAGATATTTTGCTGAGCATTGTCACAAAGATTTCGATGAAAACCAAGAATGTTTGGGACGATTATCTAGTCGAGCGAAAAGTCTTTCATAAATTATCACGCATAGCACCTGCGTTGGTTGTTATTTATACTATCGAAATAGCGTTATCAGATTATAGTCTGCGCTTCTCCGAAATGGTAGAAAAGATATGTGTGCTGTATATTGTTTTTGTCCTTTTGTTGGTTTTGATGGCTTTACTGGATGCGTTACATGATATGTATCTTACCACTGAGACGGCCAAAACAAGACCAATAAAAGGGTATGTGCAGTTGGTCAAAATTGTTGTAGCGGTGTTGGGTACAGTAGTGCTTGTCTCCATTATGATTGAAAAGAACCCACTTAATCTGTTGGTGGGGATGGGAGCCTCTGCTGCTTTACTGATGTTGGTATTCAAAGATACGATACTGGGATTAGTAGCTTCAGTGCAAGTATCTGCAAATAATATGGTAAAACCCGGTGATTGGATTCAGATGCCTGGTCGTAATGCGGATGGTACCGTCTTAGAAATATCGCTAAATACCGTAAAAGTGCAGAATTGGGATCGTACCATCAGTACTATTCCTACCTATGCGCTTGTTTCAGAAAGTTTTACCAACTGGAAAGGTATGCAGGAGTCTGATGGTAGGCGAATAAAACGTTCCTTGTACATCGACGTGCACAGTGTGAAATTCTGTTCCCCCGAACTAATCGAAAAGCTGAAGAAAATCCATTATCTCAAAGAGTACATTGAACAACGATCATTGGAAATTGAAGAATATAACAAGACGATGAATGTGGATACTACGATGCCGGTAAACGGAAGACATATGACCAATTTAGGTGTATTTAGAAAATATATTGAATACTATCTGATTAACCATCCAAAAATCAACAATCAAGCGACACAAATAGTCCGTCAGTTGCAGCCGACCGAGAAAGGGTTACCTCTGGAAGTTTATTGTTTTTCGTATGAGAAATCATGGGAGATTTATGAAAGTATCCAGTCTGACCTGTTTGACCATATTCTGGCTGTTGTGCCACAATTTGAGTTAAGGCTCTTCCAGAATCCATCAGGAGATGACTTTCAGAAACTGATCTCCTGAAAGCTGCCTGTATCATATAGGTGAGGAGGTCTAAATAAAATAATCCCCGGATTGTGTTTCTATTCCGGGGATTTCTGTTTACTTTTGGAGATGAAATTATAATACCAAAAACGGATGAAGAACATTGTTACTACACTTATGTTGTTCGCACTTACGGCAAGTGCTATTGTTAATGCAGACAATGCCATTCGCACCAATGAACTAGCTCCCGGAGTTTATAAGTTAACCATGGGTACAGTTGATAAGATCACGCCCTTTTCTTTGTGCGAAGAAACTCCAAAGATAGAAGCGATGCAGAAGATTGCCACCGATGAACTTCCTTTTGCACTCGATCGCATCGTGATCAGACAGACCGAACGCGGATGCACGGTTGCTGTCCCTTTATCAGATGAGGAACAACTTTATGGTTTTGGCCTTCAGATTGGTAGCTTTGAGCAAAGAGGACTCAAGAAACAGCCTATCGTCAATGACAATCCACTCTATACTCTTGGATATACTCATGCACCTGAGACCTTTTATGTCTCAACCTCTGGTTACGGAATTCTTGTCAACACCAACCGATACACCACTTTTCATTGTGGAACAAACAGTCTGAAAGATGGAATAACGAACTCCACAGCGGCGCTAAACTCAACTCCTGCACTGACCACTGAAGAACTCTACAAGAACAAAGAAAAAGGGAACTATGTCTTCATTGACATTCCCGGAGCCAAAGGTATTGATGTGTTTGTCATCAAAGGTAAAGGCATGAGGGGAGTAGTGGAAAGATATAACCTGCTCAGTGGCGGTGGATGTTTGCCTCCGATGTGGGGACTGGGCTTGAAATATCGTGTGAAAGCTGATTTTAAACAAGAACAGGTCATTAAGATGGCCGATTATTTCCGTACCAGTCAGATCCCCTGCGATGTACTTGGACTTGAACCGGGCTGGCAGACCGCTTCCTATTCCTGTTCGTACGTATGGAATGAAAAGAACTTCCCCGAACCGAAAGTTCTCACTCAAACGTTGAGCGAAAAAGGCTTCCGTGTCAACCTCTGGGAGCATGCTTATACCAATCGAAAATCTCCGTTCTACGAACAGATCAAACCTTATTCCGGTGATTTCCTTGTTTGGAACGGATTGGTGCCGGACTTCACACTGCCTGAAGCACGCAAGATATTTGCCGGTTACCACAAGACAATTGTAGAAGGTGGCATATCAGGTTTTAAACTGGATGAATGTGATAATTCTAATATCGGAAGAGGAGATGCCACCTGGGGATTTCCCGATATGACCCAATTCCCTTCCGGCATGGATGGTGAACAGATGCATCAGGTATTTGGTTCACTCTATCTGAAGACTATGTCTGATATCTACAAAGAAAAGAATCAACGTACTTATATGGATTATCGCGCCTCCGGATTGTTTTCTTCTTCTTTACCCGGCACACTCTATAGTGATACTTATGATCACAAGGAATATATTCAGATGATCTGTAATTCCGCTTTCGGTGGACTGTTGTGGTCTCCTGAACTCCGGGAATCAGCCAATAAAGATGAGTTTGTGCATCGTATTCATACGGTTCTGTTATCCGCTCAAGCAGTGATCAACAGCTGGTATCTTCAGAATCCGCCCTGGTTGCAATATGACAGAGACAAGAATAACAAAAACCTCTTCCTGGACGATGCCAGAGAGATGGAAGATATTGTTCGCTCACTGGTCAATATGCGTATGAGTCTTATCCCATACCTTTATACCGCTTTTGCAAACTATCATACCAAGGGAACACCTCCTTTCCGTCCGTTGATCATGGATTACCCCAATGACAAGCGCGCCCGTTCGATCTGCGACCAGTATATGATGGGAGATAATCTCATGGCAGCTCCGCTCTATGAAGCAGGCAGCTCACGCAAAGTCTATTTTCCGGAAGGGATCTGGTATAATCTCAATACTGGTCAGCGCTACGATGGAGGCAAAGAGTATGACATCGAGACCAAGTCAGCCGAGATGCCTCTTTATGTAAAGTCAGGCACAATTTTGCCGCTCGCTGAGCCCGTACAATCGGTCAGCGCAACGACTGTATTTAATATCACCTGCAAAGTGTATGGGGAGAATCCATTAGACTACACGCTCTTTGAAGATGATGGTACCACCTTCGAATACGAGAAAGGTGCCAGCAATGAAGTGAAGTTGAGTACCAATGGTAAGAAAGGAAAGCTGCAACGGTCCGGTAGTTTCAAACAAAAACGCTACGTAATCAAAGGGTGGGAGTATATCCTGTAACACTCTGTCTTTTTATATTAAATACAAGTTGTGTGTCATCTTTAAATAAACAATCAAATGGAAACTTTTCACAGTGATATTTCAAACAAAGAATACCCGATTTCCGAAAGAGTTTCGGCTAAAACAATCAGACATTCTATTTTAAATTTAATCAAGAAAGAGAATCCAAAGTTCTCACATGAGAGTTTTCTAGCTTATAGTGAACTAAATAGTTATCGGGAAAGAGCTATTTCTGAGTACCTGATTAAAGAAGTAGGGGAGTTATCAGAGCTCGAAAAAACGGTGTTATCGTCTATTACAAATCACACAACTTTAACCGATAAAATAGAAGGAGAAGAGGTGCAAGCAATGACGTTAGGACAAAAAGTGGCTGACAAAGTTGCTACATTTGGAGGTAGCTGGACATTTATCATTTCATTTGGTGTATTTATTCTCATTTGGATTTCGGCAAATGCATATTGGCTTCTCAACAAAGGATTTGACCCCTATCCTTTTATTCTTTTGAATCTAATATTATCCTGCCTGGCAGCTTTACAAGCTCCGGTGATTATGATGAGTCAGAACAGGCAGGAAGAAAAAGACAGAGATAGGTCAAAAAAGGACTATATGATAAATCTCAAATCCGAGTTGGAAATAAGAACGCTGCATGAAAAGATTGATCATTTTATAATGGATCAACAACAAGAACTTTTGCAAATACAAAAGGTTCAAATAGAAATGATGAACGACATCTTAAAACAAATTCAACCGAAAAAGGACAAGTAACAAATAGGATATGCTTTGCTTATTCAGCTGCTATTTCACCGTGCACTTTTTTACGATATCACCGACAAGGTGAGAGACTGCTACTGATAGGGCATCATTATAGAGCCTCTTATCAAATGTGGCCTTGCCTTTGACATTGAAAAAGGAGACCCCTTCTTTCTCTATTGTGCCTTTGGCTTCAGCGATATGAATAATGAAACCAGTGGAAAGGTCAATGAGACGCATACTGAATGTAACTTCTGCGGTTTGTATCTTTGAAGCGACAAGCAGGAAACCTTTATTTTCAGCTTGGTAGCTGAACGAGGTAACGGTTCCTACCACAAGATAGTCTGCGCCAATAGCTTTGAGCGCTTCTTTATCTGTCTTTCCGGATAGGATAGAATCAAGGTTGCTTATTTCTATCAGAGTAATCTTGTCGGATGCAGCTAGTTTGATCGCAAGAGAATCAAGTCCATTGTTTACGAGGGTTGAATCGGCGCTTTTATTGTCAGGGAATCCTTTGGTGAAAAGTGTTTCATTGGATGCATGTGCAATCGCGACTTTGGGAACGGTTATTGTCTTTTCTTGAGCAAAGCTACTTTGTGTGGTTAACAGACATAGTATAAGTGCGGCAAACTGTAGTTTCTTCATTCTGTTCGATTATTTATATGTATACGTGCAAAGGTATTCAAAATACTCATTCTTCGAGCCATTGGCATAAGATAGTCTTTCTCTAAATGTATTTTTATGTTCAGAGATAGTATGTAATCGGTTATTCAATTCCTGTCCACCACTCAGTAAATGTTTGGGTACTGTCTTTCAGGTTTACTTCTTCACCAATCATTGGAGTAATTAAAGGAATATTCAATTCTTTGCAACGTGCTGCGACTTTTGTCAACGGTTCGTCCCATGCATGATTTGACAATGCAAATCTCGAAGAATGCACCGTGAATAGCCGCTTCGCATTCAGGTCATGAAATGCTTTCAGGAGATCATCCGGCAATAGATGGATGTATCTCCAATTCATATTGTATTGTCCGTTTTCCAAAATGGCTATGTCAATAGGACCAAACTTCTTTCCAATCTCTGCAAAGTGTGTGTCATAGCCGCCATCTCCACCCAGAAAGAGTTTCAATGTAGGAGTTTGGAATAGAAATGAAGCCCATAGAGTCTGATTTCTTTGGATGCCACGTCCTGAGAAGTGTCTGGCCGGAAGTGCATGAACAATGAAACCGGGATCGAGGTTAGCCTGTTCATCCCAGTCCATCTCCACAATAGAATCTGCGTTAAATCCCCAGTACTCAAGATGTGCTCCAACACCAAGTCCGCAGACCACTTTTTTGATTTTGGATTTTAATTTCAGACAGGTCTCATAGTCAAGATGATCCCAGTGATCGTGTGTGATGAAGAGATAATCAATCTCAGGAATATCATCGGTCGTATAAGGGCTTGTTCCTTTAAAAGCTTTGATGGAAAATGAAAAGGGTGAAGCATGACTAGTGAATACCGGGTCAACCAGGATTCGCTTTCCATCCATCTGAATAAAATAGGAGGAGTGGCCAAACCATACCAGGATATCTTTGTTCTTGTCCAGACGAAGAAGGTCTGTTTTTACGGAAGGTAACTCATCCGTAGGAGTTACTCTTTCCTTTTTTCCGAAAAGCATTTCTTTACTAATGCTGAGATAGCTCGCTCCACTAGAAAAAACAGGCGTCAGACTCCTGTTTCTAAATGCCCCGTCTCGATAATTGGGCGACTCTTTAATCCGCTCTAAACGTTTACCGGAAGGTAACTTCCCAAATTTGGATTGTTGCATGATAAGTGTGGCTGCTAATGACAGTAGGAGTATGAATGTAATGAGTATGTAGAGAAACTTCTTCATGATTCATGCTGTTCATCGTCTTGAATATTCTGTACTTCAAAGTACAAAGATATTAAAAATCAGTCGAATCTAAGAATTAATTGTTTCTTTGATCTGTGAGTCGTGTATGGCGGAGAGTATCAAATAGTATATGGATAGAGACTCCTTATCAGATTAAAAAAAGAATAGCGACAAGTTTGAACCTTACGATTCACCTTGCCGCTATTACTGTCATCACGGTATTAGATTGGAAAAATTATTTCTAGTGCTTAACGAACTACTTTCTTCAGGATTTTCTGAATGACTTCTTCCATCACTGCATATCCTGCTTTATTGGGATGTACTTCGTCATTTTGATATTTCTTATCCAGACCTTGTCTTTCATCGACCATCGCTGAATAATAATCGGCATAAGCAATCTTGTTCTTTTTAGCATACTCTTTAAGCATGCTATTCAGCTCATTAATTGGTTTGATAGACTCTATGTCCTGACGCCATGGATAGTGATGAGCCGGCAGAACAGAACAGAGTACCACCTTGATCTTGTTGGCTTTGGCAAGCTCGGCCATGGATACAAAGTTTTCGAAAATATGCTCGACTGTAATACTTCCATTATTTTGAGCGATATCATTTGTGCCGGCTAAGATAATAACGGCCTTAGGTTTCAAATTTATAACATCTGAGCGAAAGCGAACAAGCATCTGTGAGGTAACCTGACCACTTATTCCACGTCCTACATAATTGTTATCAGTGAAAAACTCAGGATGAGCTCCTTGCCATCCTTGCGTTATCGAGTTACCCATAAAGACAGCATCCGGACGAGTTGTCACCTTCATGTTGGCCTCGTCATAGACTTTGAAACCTGCCCAGTCGTTTTGCGCAAAAGATGTTACGCTGCTGGCTAGCAGCGTAACATATAAAAAGATTGCTTTAATTTTCATCGTTTGAACGATTATTGTTTCAAAGTAGAAATCAACTGTGTTGCTGCTTTAACATCACCGGATTTGTCATCAGAGACTGTCATCGCAAAGATGGCTACTTTGTTATCGTCCGGCAGTTGCAATTGTGTTGCTCCTTCTGGTAGATCGATACAAATGCGGTACATATAAGTGAATATGTAAGCTTCGTTGCCAAATTCTCTACTGTGACGGTGTGTACCTACATATGCCAAAGGTGTCTCTTTGACGAAGGCTTCTGTCTGACCAGTGTGTCCCCACTGACCATAAAATCCGCTGTAATAAGGGATAGCGCGGGTGATGGTTTTGTCACCAATCTTGAAATCTACATTCAAATCGCCATCAGTAGAAGCGGCAAGAAGATATACTTTAGTATACTTTTTGTCTATAGGAAGAGTGATGGTCTGGCTCTTACACTTCAATACGTTGTTTAGCTCAGGAGTGCCAATCTGGAAAGGAATGCCCTGACTCATGATTTCCTTGCCTATAAGTTCGGCAGAATAGGAATTTCCATTTCTGTCAAAGCGACCTTCTTCATTGAATGCGTCGAAAGTAAATGCATTGTCGGTATATTCCATTGTAATTGGAGTATTGTTAATAGTTTCTGCTTTCACAGTATTGCTCTTCAATTGTACGGTGAATGTTTTAGGAGAGAAGGCAGTTGTTGAGAAGATCAGTTTGTTTCCTTTTACAGTAGCCTTTCCTATTTCTTCTTCAATACCATTCATCTCAGCTGCATAGGTAATTTCAGATGGGAATTCGATTTCAACATTGTTTGCACTCTTTCCTTGTCTCTCATACAGACGAACGATATACTTATCTCCGTCCTGTGCTTTCTTCAAAGCTTTTACGGCTATCTGTGGAGTGCTGACTTTGAGGAATGAATAGTCACGTCCAATAGTACCTTTGTGACGCGGTGCTTCAAATGCCATGAGCGGATTATTCAGTTCATCGGATTTTTCAGGGATACCTGCCAGTGCGGGCTGATCAGTATGTCCTACGATAGAGTAGGTGAAAGTATGATGCCCGAAGTCCTGATGATCCTGATATGAATAATTACGTTGTGTCTTTGGTGTGTGCAGCAGCGTGAGGCGGAGAGTGTTATCGTTAGGTTTATCCCATCCGTATTTACAATCGTTCAGGATAGAGATACCGTAACCTTCATTACCTGTTATATCTGCCCATTGGTGAGCATATACTTCATAGGCGATATCTGTACTGTTGCCACGTTTTACATTACCTAATCCTAAGTCATAAGAAGCTTGCGGATTGCTTACAGCCATCGGAAATTCTGCTTTCAACAGAGCGTTGGTAGTAGCCCAGTCGACTTCGTTGACAATGTCAATGCGGTCGTCAGATGCACCGTTTGTTAAGCGTATAGACTGGGTAAAAACAGATTCACCATATTTGCGTGTAACACGTAATGATGCACATGCAGGACCATTCTCTTCAATAGAAATGGATACGTTATCTGTGATTGAGATTGGATCTGCGTCCATTGTCTTTTTAAGAACTTCCCATGCCGGCCAGCTGAAAGATTCGTTTTCTGTGAACAGTGCCAGACGGAAGGTTTTACCTTTTGCAACCATTTCTTTATTGTTGCGTTTGTCAATCAGGGAAGATATATCTCCGTTCTTATCCAGAGTGAGTTTGTAGATGCTGTTTTCCAACGTGTTTTCGGTCACCTTCAGTTGGCTCTTTGCATCACTGCCAGCAGCACGAACATCATAAACAGCATAGCCTACCGGAGCAATGGTTGCACTGAAAGCTATTTCTGCTTTTCCATTAGCATATCCCAGGAGTTGAGCCTGAACTGCTTTACCCTCCGGATTGTATACACTGATTCCTTTAGGAGCTTTGTTCATGCTAATCTCTGCACGAACGATTCCATTATTAGTTTCTGAAAGCGGGTTAAAAACAACAACTGGCGTACCTTTTGTCATTGTGTTCATTGCGGTTGCTACACGTCCGACAGAGGATGTGATAACATCAGCAAAGATGGATTGAGATATCAACTCGTCGTTCCATGAGTAAGTATATGCTTTGGGGATACTTGTGCCTGTGAGGTCATCATGAAATTGGTGGAAGATAAATCTTTTCCATGATTCGTCGATTGCTTCTGATGGATATGCTGCTCCAAGAAGATAGTTTGCAACTACTGCTGCATTCTCTGAAGCAACGCCCAATTGCTCATTTCTGCGGTTAAAGCGTTTCATCGCTGCCTGAGAGGTGTAGCAACCGGTAGCGTGTACGTCCATCAACAGCTCACCATCAAAAACCGGCAGTTCAGGATGTTTGCTGAATGGGAGGTAATCTTTATAGAGCTGATCAGATGAAGCGCTGATGATTTGAATATCACCCGTTCCTTTGATTCCCTTTTCGATAGACATGGCAGTCTGAATGGTAGGTGAGCCACCTATATCACCTGTCCCATAATATCTGTATGCCGTTTTATTAACTCCACCTGCAGCAAGTTTACGAATGTTATCATCGTTGCTTATGTCTTCATTATTCCATCTCTGACCATAACCTTCCGCATTTATAGCAGCCATAATCTGAGAACCATCCAGACCTTTCCAAAGACCTATATTAAAAGGTACTTTTGAATTTCCATAGAATGGTCTGCTTCTCCACTGCAATTTCTGTGTAGAGAAACCTATGAGTCCGCAATGAGCTGCAATGGTTGGAATTGTATAACCGAATCCGAAGCAGTCTGGCAGGAAGATGTCAGTAGATTTCACGCCAAACTCATTCTTGTAAAATTCTTGACCCAACAGAATATTACGGAAGAATGATTCAGGAGAAGGCATGTTAGGGTCTGTTGCATCCCAGGTACTACCTGCGATGTGCCAGCGTTCCTGACGTATGTATTCTTTTACTTTGGCGTATTGTTCAGGATAGTATTCTTTCATCCATTTGTACTTTACTCCTCCTTCAAAATTGAAGATGTAATTGGGATATTTTTCAAATAACAATAAGTTACGATCCATTGTGTGGCGTACATAGTCATTGATTGTGGTTTGAATATCCCAGTTCCACTGTGTGTCCAAATGGGCATTCGATACAAGGTAAGCCTTGTATTCTTTCTGTGCATTTACGGTAGTTCCGCAAATAGCAAAAGAGAGAAGAACGACTTTTAAAATCTTGTTGGTTTTCATCGTTTAAATTGTAAAATTAATTTCAGCAAAAGTAACACTCCTGTCTTGAATGGTTGTACAATTTTGTGACACATTAGTCTGAACTACTGCATTTCATGAAAGAAAAATTGATAAAGTACGGTATTATGCCCTGTACAATTTTGTTTATATCTATTTTTTGCCTTGTTTTGCATAGATATATACAAAGATGAGAGCAAAAGTCTGTTTTTTCGTACTAATGTTTTTTTTGTTTCAGACTGCCATCGGACAGAACCTGAGACAGATATCCAGTAGGGAGGGCATTTCTAACAATGCAGTGCTCTCTATGTGTCAGGACAAAGACGGTTATATATGGCTTGGAACTTGTGATGGACTGAATCTATGGGACGGCAATGAAATGCAGTTATTTCCTCCTTCTCCCAATACTGATAATTGTTTATCAGGCAACTTAATAGAAGAAATTATTAAGACGGACGATGACCTGTTTTGGGTGCGTACCAATCATGGTCTGGATAAACTGAATCCGAGAAGTAAGAGCGTGGAGCGTCATCCGGAGTTTGAAGGGGCGTACATATTTGTGACACGTAATAGCGATGAAGTGTTTGTTCTTTTCAAAGAGAAGGGACTTTTCTCCTATAATTCGAACAAAGATATATTCGAAAAGGTAAAATTGAAAGATCTAGATTATTCGGATGTGCTGGATATTGTGCTTGGTGAGGAGGATGATCTATGGTTCTTTAGCAATAAAGGAATCTTTTATTCAAGGTTTTCATATTCTGAAGATGGTAGTTGCTCGTTTGGCGATTTACAAGAATTAGAACATTCTTCACCTTTGGTTTGTGCTTATAATGAACAAGAACATGCTCGTTTTATCGATGAATCAGATATACTTTATGAGTTGGATCTGAACAACAAACAGATCACATATATAAAGGATTTGCAAAGAGAGATTGCTCAAAGAGGCAAGATTTCCGGAATCATTCAGGATGGGGACGATTATATGGTTTCCTTCTTCACCAATGGTGTTATATGCCTTCAATCGACTCCGGCGAGTAGCGTTAAGTATGTGATTAAGCCTTTGGAGATCTATTGTGGAGTTTTCTCTTTGATTAAAGACAGGAATCAAGATATTGTGTGGATAGGAAGTGATGGTCAGGGATTGTATCAATACACGAAGACCAATATTACTTTTAAGACTGTTAATTATACGGATTTGCCGGTGATGGTTTCAAAACCGGCGAGGGCGCTGTTTGTGGATCCTGAAAAAACGTTGTGGGTTGGAACCAAAGACGACGGTATTCTTCGTATATCCGATTTCTATAACTGCAAAAAATTTACTCCTCAGAATACCGTGAAAATTACCAAGGAGAATAGTGCATTGACAAGCAATGCCGTTTTTGTTATTCTTCCAAGTAGCAGGAATATTTTGTGGATTGGGAGTGAGGGTCCGGGATTAAATTATTATTCCTACAAAGATAAGAGCTTCCACCTGTTACCTTCGACGAGCGGTATTACCAGTGTTCATGGGTTGCAGGAAATGGGTGATTCAGTTCTTTGGATTGCGACTACAGGACAAGGCCTATTTAAGGCTTCCATATCCGGGTCAAGGGATAATCCGGAACTCTCAGATATACTCCCGGTCTACATCAACGATACTCTTTCTGTCAAGGATTATTATTTTACTATATTCAAGGAGAACGATAGTATTCTTTGGTTTGGTAACCGTGGCGAAGGTGCTGTAAGATATAATACAAAAAGCAATGAACATCGGGTAATTAAGTTTGGAGGAAACTTACCATTGTCAGCTAACGATATTTTTTCTGTGTATCGGACTAAAGATAAAAGAATGTGGTTTGGCACTGGTAGTGGTTTGATTGGTTGTGCTGATGATACTCCTACTATTGAGGAAAAGAGTGATCCAAATGCAATATTGACGACTCAGAATGCGATTCATGGTGTTTTGGAGGATAGCAAGAATAATTTATGGTTGAGTACGAATCGTGGACTTACGGAGTTCTCGCCCAGCGATTCAAATTATGTGACGTACGGATATGCGTATGGATTAAATACGATCGAATTTAGTGATGGAGCCTTTTTTAGAGATGATAAAACCGATGTGATGTTCTTTGGAGGGATTAACGGCTTTGTGACTGTTTCTGAAAATTCTTTTCAGGAATATGCATATGATCCGGCAGTCTTATTCAAAGATATACGGATCAACGAAGAGATATTAAGTGTCAGCAGTTTGCTGAAAGAGGATGAGCTTACCCTAAAATACGATCAGAATTTCTTCACGCTGACCGTCTCTGCACTGGATTATGTGAATGGTAGTAATTATTCCTATATGTATAAGCTCGAAGGATATAATGAGGAGTGGATGAATAATTTTAATTCGAACAAACTCTCTTTTACCAGTTTGCCCCCGGGACAATTTTTGCTGCACGTGAGGTATCACAATTATATGTCAGGAACGTACAGTTCGGAGTATGATTTGCGTATCCGGATTCTACCGCCGTGGTATGCTTCTCCCTTTGCAAAGTTATGCTACGTATTGCTTGCATTGATCATTATTGGCAATGTTATCAGAGGTTTTATTCTCCGGCATAAAAAGCGAAAGTTGAGAAGACAACAGAAACTGGTACAGGCTCAGAAAGAGGAAGTGTATGAGTCTAAACTCCGTTTCTTTACCAATATCACACGCGAATTATCTGCTCCTTTGACCTTGATTGGCGGTCCCTGTCAACAGATTATGGGATATAATAAGGCAGACAACTATGTGAAAGATTATGCTTCGACTATTCATCGAAATGTATCCAAACTAAACGAACTGATGTTCATGCTGAACGAGTTTAGCGGGGCTGGAAATAGTGCGGGTCAGGGCAAGATTGAATTGTTGTCTGTGACACTGGTTAGCCGGGAGATCGCTCAATCCTATTCTGATTATTCACGTAACAGTCATATTCAGTATAACTTGGACATAGAAGAGGGACTTGTATGGCCTTCAGATAGGGATGACCTGTCTTTAATTATCAATACATTGCTCTCTTATGCCTTCAAACACACCCCGGATAATGGCGAGGTAGGGATGGTTGTTCAAGCGAGTGAGGATAACCTGTTTCTTTCAGTATCTAATAGTGGAACGGATATTAAATCGGAAGAACTGGAACAAATGTTTGACCGCTATCGGGCACTTGACTCTTTTGAGGAGCAGAGAGAAAGTAATATATCTTCTCATGTGGGTTTGGAATTGGCTATCTGTCATAATACAGTCTCGAAGATGCAGGGCAAAATCACAGTGGAGAGTTTGGTAAATAATATGATATCCTTTGCAGTGATACTTCCGAGACTGGAAATATCGACCGAAAACAAAGCCACAGATCACATCATTGTGCAGGACAAGACTTTTAATCTGCCAATCATACAGAGAAAAGAATATACATATGATAAAGACCGGCTTACTCTGTTTGTCATTCATGAGAATCTGGAGATACTGAACTTTGTGTCAGATCTGTTTGCTTCTCTATATAATGTGCATGCGTTCCATAATACCAGTGAGGCTGAAAAAGTTTTAAAACTGTCGCATCCTAATATTATTATCTGCGGCATCATGTCTCAATTATCGGAAAGTCTCGAATTTGTCAAACAAATTAAAAAGGAAAAACAGACTTCGCTCATTCCGGTGATCCTTCTTTCCAGTACCCAGCAGAAGGATGCACAACTAAAAGGTATTGAATCAGGTGCGGATCTTTGTCTGGTTCTCCCATTCGACGTGGAGTATTTGAAAGCCGTTACTGAACAGCTGTTGAAAAAGAATCAGTCCTTGAAAGACTATTACAAATCGTCGCTGAGTTCGTTTGAATTGCTGGATGGTCAGCTGCTGCATAGAGACGACAAAGAGTTTATCGATAAGATGCTAAAGATCATAAGTGATAATAGTTCAGATGCAGAGCTTTCCACTTCCTTTGTTGCTGACGCAATGGGGATCAGCGTTCGAAATCTATATCGTCGCCTGAATGGGATCACCGATATGACTCCTATAAATATTATTAAACAATATCGACTGCATATCGCTGAACAGCTTTTGGCGACGACGAAGCTGTCCATTGATGAAATTATCTATAAATCGGGATTCAACAACAGAGGGACATTCTTTAAATGCTTTGCGGCAAAGTACGAATGTACCCCGAAGATATACAGAGAACGTATGATGGATGAATTGAACTAATATGAGATTTATACTCATCGTATTTTAGCACGAAATCAAATAATTCGATTTACTTTGCACAATACAATAATAGCTTAGTAGGAAGGCATTAATACCTTGGATTACAATGTTAAACAGATTTATTTCGGAGACTGAAGATTCCGGGTCTGCCTGGAAAACTCATTTGACGACTAATGTCAGTCTTAATGACATCAGGATATGCTTCACAAAGAATTTGGAGGTAGATCCGAAAGAATATGAGGTACTTAGAGATCTGCTTGAGAAAACCAATGGAGAATATCTTACAGCTATCAGTGCCCTGCCTGAAGATGTTTCATCTGCTATTTTGTTTTGTGCTTCTAAAGTTTGTAATTCCCTGGATTATGGTCTCCAACTGTTGAATAAAAATGCCTATATTCTTGGACGATCGCTTGATACTCGATTCTCTCTGGTTTTGGAGCAGGATATGATAAATAGACTCTCTTTAGAAAATGTAACTCAGCTGATGCGAATTCCGGAGATGCAGAAGAAAAGGTTGTTTTACATCAATCAAGCACTTAAACATCTTCAGAATGCATTTCTGGATAATGAGCTTTATGAATATGCATTGGAGAATCTTTTGGAGGTTGAGAAATCTGATCCTTCGGACTATTTAACGTTGTATCTCATTGGGATGATTTATCTGTATGGTGCTCCGTGTTTGGACTTACCGAAAGCAGAGAGTTATTTTAGAAAAGCAGGTATCTTTTCAAAACTGGAAACGAATCCGAATGCTTTTAAATTTGCCGATATCATGGCTGCAAAAGTGTTGGGCCAAAATCCTTCGATTCGCGACAATCAGAAAATGTATTATGTAGCTGCAGAATCGTTTCTTCAAGGAGCAATAGCATGTCTTATTCAACGGAAGTATCTTGAGGCTGCCGAATTGGCTAAGATGGCTTTTGATATTGCTCCGGAGATGCATGAAGCGGCCTATTATGCATCGTTTTCAAACGCACTGGCAGGTAATAGTGAGATGACTTTGAAGTTACTGACAACACTAGTAGAGAAGATGCCTATCTATGCAGTCGTTGTGGCATGTGATCCGATTATGGCTTCACAGACCTATGTACAGGAGTGGATCACTGACCTGAAAATGAATACAGAGAATGAGGCGTCACGTGTTTTTGAAGAGATTGATGGAAGGATCATGAAAAATAGTGTGCATCAAGCAGAACTGCAGAGCGTACGAGTAAAGCTTTATGAGGCTGATTATATGGATGCAATGGAGATACTTACTTCGTTGAAGTATAAGTTAGTTGTTTCGCTCAAGAAAGAGTCTGCCGAGTATGAGAGTAATAAGGAGAGGGTTTCTTTTCTGAAGGGTGTGATATTGGATAACAACAGGATGGCTTTGACTTTGAAAAGTAAAGGATTATCGCTGGTTCCGGATATCAAAGAGATAGATACAAAGGCAGCAGATGAATTTGATGTAATTCTTTCGCCGGATTATCCTCATCCAGTTGATCAGTCAACACTTTCTGATAAAATAAGTTCTCTTATAAAAGCGGTTGATAAAGTATCTGATGAAAATATCCGGGAGATTATGGTGGTGCGAGCGAATCTTATTAGAAAGAAAGCAAAACTCGAAGAGGATCGGATTAGAGTGGGTGAGAACATGGGATATGTCAATATGATTGTTGCAGGTATTGCCCCTTTCTTTGGCATTCTCGGAGGTTTAATAGGTTATTCTCTGACACCAGAAACTATAGGGAATAAGGATGAGTATATGGCTCCATGGATTAATTTCTTTATCGGACTTGCCATCTTTTCTTTCATCTTTGTGATTATTTATATAATCATACGTGTGGTGAAAAAGAGATATAATGAAAAGTCTCCTCAGGAAATATCTATGGATAGCGAGGTGACCAGTCTTGATGATTATATCACTAAGTTTAAATGACATGAAGATGCTGTTGTCCGATTGATCACTTTTTGTTATTTTGGTTCATTTTATTTGGTAATTCAAATATTGTTCGTATTTTTGCGAACAATATTTCTAACAGTACAATATGGCAACAAAAGAGTATACAAATCAACAGGAACAGATAGCTCGTTTTGCGAAGGCGATGGGGCATCCTGCCAGGATGGCTGTTCTCAATTTCCTTGCAGCGCAGGATAGTTGTTTCTTTGGAGATATTCATGAAGTGTTGCCGATTGCGAAGGCGACGGTTTCGCAGCATCTGAAAGAGCTGAAGGATGCCGGACTGATACAAGGGGAGATTGAAGGACCGAAAGTACGCTATTGCATCAATCGAGCAAACTGGGAGCTTGCAAGAAATCTTTTTCGGTCTTTTTTTAAAGAGCTGAAAGATAAGCCAACCTGCTGTGGATAATTGTGTTTTTTTTCTTTTGAATGTTCGTAGTTTGGCGAACAACGAAATGTAATAAATGTTTAACAATAAATTGAGAGTGATTATGGAAATTAAAGTATTAGGAACAGGCTGTTCAAGTTGTAAGGTTTTGTACACAACGATTGAGAAAGCGATTGCCGAACTTGGCCTTGAGGTGACTCTCGTGAAGGAAGAGGATATAATGAAAATCATGGAATATAATGTGATGAGAACGCCTGCGGTTGTGATAGACGGGAAAGTGGTATCGAGCGGTAATAAGCTTTCTGTGAGTGATGTAAAAGAGTTATTAACCCAAAAACAATAAAAAGATGAAGAAGCTATTTTTGATTCTTATGGCTGTTCTGATGATTACATCTTGTGGCAATGCTCAAAAGAAAGAGGCACCAAAAGCGAATACTCAAGCAGCGCCGGCTATAGCAGCTACGACTGATACGACTGATACGAAACCTGTAGTTCAGAAAGAGTATGTTGAGATTCTTTATTTTCATGGCAAACAACGTTGCATTACCTGTATGGCGATTGAAAAACTGACTCGGGAAGTCGTGGATTCAAGTTTTGCAGATGCTAAGAAGAGTGGTAAGGTTATATTCAAAGTAATAGATATCTCCCAAGTGATGAATGCGATGATTGCAGAGAAATATGAGGTGACCTGGTCTTCACTGTTTATTAATAAATGGGTGAATGGTAAGGAGTCAAAGAACAACCTGACAGAGTTTGGTTTTGGATATGCAAAGAACTCGCCGGATCTGTTTAAGGCGGGAATAAAGAAACAAATTGAGGACCTTTTAAAATAATTCTTCTATGGAGTACCTGCAATCACTACTGGACAACAGCAATGTGCCGGTCATCACAGCTTTTCTGCTTGGTTTGCTCACGGCTGTGAGTCCCTGTCCACTTGCTACCAACATTACGGCAATCGGGTTTATTAGCAAAGATATTGAAAGCAAGCATCGGATCTTTATGAATGGGATCTTATATACGTTGGGGCGGGTAATTACCTATGCCGGTATCGGCGTTATTCTGATTCCGATTCTTCGTCAAGGGGCCAGTGTGTATTCAATTCAAAAGGCGATTGGTACCTATGGTGATATGCTGATTGCTCCAGCGCTGATTCTTATCGGCTTGTTCATGCTCTTTGGTGATAGGTGGAACTTGCCAAAGTTTGGGATCAATTCGGGTGGTGACACAAAGAAGTACAATGGGAGTTTTGGAGCCTTGTTGCTCGGAATGTTATTTGCTTTGGCATTTTGTCCATCGAGTGGCATGTTTTATTTTGGGATGTTGATTCCTATGGCTGCCGCTGAAAGTGGAGGAGCTTTATTGCCTGTGGTTTTTGCAATTGCTACCGGATTACCTGTGATTATTGTAGCTTGGATA
This sequence comes from Bacteroidales bacterium, assembly GCA_963677415.2. GTDB lineage: Bacteria > Bacteroidota > Bacteroidia > Bacteroidales > JAQUTK01 > JAQUTK01. The sequence goes on from CAXXFJ010000014.1 coordinate 92,896, forward strand.
TTAGCGTATAGCATATCAGGATTGGGCACTTTTTACAACCGGATGAAGGTCTTTCAGAAATGGCTGAACCTTCTGGTGGCACTGCTTTTTATTGCCGTGGGTTTGTATTATGGAATAGTGTTTTATTTGTAAACGTATAAGTAGTATGGAAAAGAAACCAGGAATAGGTTTTTTCGAAAAGTATCTTACCCTTTGGGTTGCGCTTTGTATTATTATAGGAATTGCCATAGGCCAGTGGTTACCTGTTGTTCCTGAGACGCTGAGCTTGTTTGAGTATGCGAATGTGTCCATACCAGTAGCGATTCTGATCTGGCTGATGATCTATCCAATGATGTTGAAGGTGGACTTTCAAAGTGTGAAGAATGTTGGCAAACGACCCAAGGGAATCATTATTACATGTGTTACAAACTGGCTGATCAAGCCTTTTACCATGTTTGGGATTTCGTATGTATTCTTTTATTTTGTGTTCAAATCGCTTATTCCGGAGGAACTGGCAAAAGAATATTTGGCAGGTGTTGTGCTGCTAGGTGCAGCTCCTTGTACGGCAATGGTGTTTGTCTGGAGCTATCTGACAAAAGGAGATGCGGCATATACATTGGTGCAGGTTGCGGTAAACGACCTGATTATTCTGGTAGCTTTTGCACCGATCGTAGCATTTCTACTTGGCATAGGAGGTGTTACCATTCCATGGGATACCTTGCTGCTTTCTGTGGTGCTGTTTGTGGTGATTCCGCTGGTTGCAGGTGTCTTGACGCGAATGTCTGTGGTAAAACATAAGGGAGTAGAATATTTCAACAACGTGTTTGTTAGGAAGTTTGATAATACGACCATCGGAGGATTATTGCTGACTTTGATTATTCTCTTTTCTTTCCAAGGTGAGACCATTACAACTAATCCGCTCCATATCTTGCTGATTGCTGTCCCACTGATTATTCAGACATTCCTAATATTCTTCATTGCATATGGATGGTCAAAATCATGGCATTTGCCTCATGACGTAGCAGCTCCTGCCGGAATGATTGGTGCGAGCAATTTCTTCGAACTTGCGGTTGCAGTTGCCATTTCCCTCTTTGGCTTGCAGTCCGGTGCTGCTCTGGCTACCGTTGTCGGTGTGCTTACGGAGGTTCCGGTGATGCTTATTTTAGTAAAGATAGCGAATAACACAAAGGGATGGTTCCCTGCTAAATAAAAATAAAATGAAACAGAATGTATTGGTATTATGTACAGGCAATAGCTGCAGAAGTCAGATAGCAGAAGGATATCTGCGCTATTTTGCCGGAGAGAAGGCAGATATTTACAGTGCAGGGGTGGAAGTGCATGGTGTTAATCCACGTGCCATTGCTACGATGAAAGAGGATGGTATAGACATCTCTTCTCATACGTCCAATAATATTAATGAGTATCGGAGCATTCAGTTTGACTATGTCATAACTGTATGTGACAACGCGAAGGAGCGTTGTCCTTTCTATCCATCTAAAGCAATAAGGCTACATCAGAACTTTCCGGACCCTGCCAAAGCGCAAGGCTCAGAAGAAGACATTAATGCTGAGTTTCGTCGGGTACGAGAAACAATTAAGACGTACTGCAAAGAGTTTGTTGCTGAAAATCTCTAATGTAAGCCTACGTGCAGAGGAGTGAGCAATCGTCTGTTTGAACTATTCTGCACTGCGTTTCAGACTGAAATAAGTGCACCATCGATTTATGTAAATTATTAGAAACTATATGATACAAGATTTTGCTGACTGGCTGGTATATGATCTTTTTGGACTGGATGCGATGAGCCACCTCGGAATGGCCGTTAATTTCTTCTTTTATGATACAATAAAGATTCTTATCTTGTTGTTTTTCATCAGTGTGTTGATGGGGATTGTCAATGCTTATTTCCCTATCGAACGGTTAAGGAATTATCTGACAAAACATAAGATGTATGGGTTTCAATTTTTCTTCGCCTCTCTGTTTGGTGCGATTACTCCATTTTGTTCCTGTTCGTCTATTCCGCTTTTTATCGGTTTTGTAAAGGGAGGGATTCCACTCGGGGTTACTTTCTCGTTTCTGATTACATCTCCACTTGTCAACGAAGTGGCAGTGGCTATGTTTCTCGGTATCTTTGGAGTGAAGATCACCGCCATTTATGTGGCAACCGGATTGATACTGGGAATGATCGGTGGATTCTTGCTGGGAAAAATGAAACTAGAATCATATCTGAGTGATTGGGTTAAACAGATTCAGGTAAATGCCAATGCGGCGTCTACGGAGTGGGAAGAGGAAAAAGCACCTTTCATCAAACGTCTTCCTTCCATCGTAAAAGATGCCTGGGGGATTGTAAGAAGCGTTTTGCTCTATGTCATTATCGGTATCGCTATTGGTGCTATGATGCATGGATATGTACCTGAAGGTTTCTTTGAACATTATATGTCGAAAGACAACTGGTTTGCCGTCCCTCTATCCGTCCTTCTTGCTGTACCCATGTATGCAAATGCGGCCGGCATCGTACCGGTGATTGAGGTCTTTGTGGCAAAAGGTATTCCTATCGGCACGGCGCTGGCATTTATGATTGGTGTTGTGGGACTTTCGCTTCCGGAAGCCACATTGTTGAAGAAGGTGATGACCTGGAAGCTTATCGGCATCTACTTTGGCACGATTACCATCTTCATCATTCTTTCAGGTTATTTGTTTAACTTCTTATTATAAAAAAGCATGGTAATGGAAAAGAATCAGGAAATGAAGGAGATGGTAAAGCAGAAGTATGCAGAAATTGCTTTGCAGGAGAATGAGACCTCATGTTGTGGTTCGGGTTGTTGTTCTACCTCTGCAGTAGGATATATTATGAATGAAGATTACAGTATACTGGAAGGCTATAACGCCGATGCGGATTTAGGATTAGGATGCGGACTACCTACTCAGTTTGCTCATATTAAGAAGGGGGATACAGTTGTTGATCTCGGCTCTGGTGCCGGCAACGATTGTTTTGTAGCTCGTTCCGAGACAGGCGAGCACGGTAGTGTGATTGGCATCGATTTTACGCCTGAAATGCTTAGCCGAGCGCGTGAAAATGCTTCAAAACGTGGATTTAAAAATGTTCAGTTTCGTGAAGGTGATATAGAGAATATGCCTGTAGAAGGAAATTCGGTGGATGTCGTTATCAGCAATTGTGTATTGAACTTGCTGCCAGCAAAGGATAAAATATTCAGGGAGATATATCGGGTTTTAAAGCCTGGAGGGCATTTCTGTATTTCGGATATAGTGCTGGAAGGGGAGCTTCCAAAAGCCTTGTCAGAAGCAGCAGAGATGTACGCAGGCTGTGTAGCGGGAGCTATCCGAAAAGATCGATATATGAATGAGATATTCAGCGCTGGCTTTCTGCAAGTAAAGGTGGAAAAACAAAAAGCAATACTCATCCCGGATGAGGTTCTTGCAAAGTTTCTGGATGAGAGTGGGATAGCAAACTTCAAGGCAGGCAATACCGGTATCTTTTCCATTACTGTCACCGGAGTCAAACCTGCCGGAAGTTGTGGATGTCAACCAGGTTGTTGCTAAACGTTTTTGAAATCATTTCTGTTCTTCAGCATTTTTGGTCTGAAAAGCAGGTTTGTTTCCTTCCTTTTCCTGTTCTGATTACAACCATCTTTCTTCCAGCTGCTCTCCACGAACACTGATTTTTATCAGCTTAATAGGTACATTACGCTGTGCCAGTTTGCGTGCTTCTTCACAAAGACGGAGTAATCCACCACAACAAGGCACTTCCATAATCATCACTGTCAAGGTATTGATTCCACCCTCATCAATCATTGCTGTGAGCTTCTCCAGATACTTGTTCTGGTCGTGATCCAACTTTGGACAGGCAATGGCAAGACGCTTTTCCTTCAGATAGGTAGTATGGAAATTGCCAATGGAATATGCGGCACAATCAGCTGCGACAAGCAAATCTGCACCTTTCAGATAAGGTGCGGTAGGAGAGAGCAGGTGCAGCTGCACCGGCCATTGCTGCAGTTCGCTTCCTTGCTGAATGCTTTCAGTAGATGGTTTGTTTTGTACGCTTTGTTGATGTGGCGCAAAACTCATAGTTCTGCTACCCGGACAACCTCCGCCACCTGCCTGTTGATGTACGACAGATACCGGACGGAAGGGAGGCACACGGAGATTCCTGTTTTTCAATACACTTACTGCTTCTTGCAGTAGATCTGATTGATCGTGCTCAAATAAATGTTTGAGATGTGCCTGGATTACCTTCTCACCTTTGGGTATCAGACGCTCCATCACAGCACATTCATCATATACTTCAGCTTCCCGCTCTTCAAGTGAAATGGCACCCACCGGACATTCACCTATACAAGCACCCAAGCCATCACAGTAGAGTTCGCTTACTATCGTAGCTTTGTCATTGATCAACTGAAGTGCTCCTTCATGACATCCTTTCACGCATTGTCCACATCCGTTGCAGAGTGCTTCATCAATCTTAATAATCGTACGTTTCATATCTGTTTTCTCTATTTGTTTAGGCAAAGATCGCAACTTTACCGGAACTAAACTGTATCATTTGTTACAACTCACAAACTATTTTTCATTTTATCTGCTTGCTAAAAAAGAAAGGACAATGATTGAAGTGTAAGAAGAACATATTAAATATCATTAATGCGAATACTGAATGCCGCTTTTCTCAATATTTAGTTTACATTTGAAAGATTTTTCGTGTGAAAACGAACAGTCAATAAATATAACCGATCAAATCCATGAAAAGAATCACTTTATATAGAATGCTCTTCCTGACAGCTGTTCTGTGCTATGCTGTTAGTATTCAGAAAGTTGGTGCAACTAATTCTCCGGTGGATTACGTCAATCCTTATATGGGTAATATCAGTCACCTACTTGTACCTACCTATCCGACGGTTCATCTTCCAAATAGTATTTTGCGCATTTATCCGGAAAGAAATGATTTCACTTCAGACTTGGTGCGTGGACTTCCTCTTGTAGTAACTAGTCACAGGGGGAGTTCTGCTTTTAGTATAAGTCCGGTTGCGGCTACCGCAGAGTCTCTGATTCCGGTGAAGTCATATTCGTATGACAACGAAAAGATTACTCCCTATCGCTATTCGGTTTATCTGGATGAAGAGGATGTGAGCGTAGATTTTGCACCTTCCTATCAGTCTGCCGTGTATAACCTGACTTTTGCCAAAGAAAGCGGTAATCAGTTAGTCATTCAGACGCGCAACGGCAAACTGGAGTCGAACGGAAAAGGAGTATCCGGCTACCAGCTGATTGATGGAGCTACAAAGGTGTATATGTATCTTGAGACAGAGCAAATACCAGTAAATACGGGAGTGCTTCGCAACGGAAAGGTAGAGATCAAGAGTACTTCGGTTGAGGGGCAAAACAGTGCGATGGTTCTTAGCTTTTACAGCAAACAGGTTCGCTTGCGCTACGGCATTTCATTTATCAGTTGCGAACAGGCAAAAATGAATCTGCGTAGAGAAATAAACAGCTATTCTGTGAATGAGATTGCCCAAAAAGGACGGGATCGCTGGAATGAGGTACTTGGGAAAATTGCTGTGCAAGGTGATGATGAAAATAACAAAGTAGTATTTTACACCTCATTATATCGTGTCTATGAACGCATGGTCAATATTTCTGAAGATGGACGCTACTATAGTGCCACAGACGGAAAGGTACACGATGATGAGGGAACACCTTTCTTTGTAGATGATTGGATCTGGGATACCTACCGGGCTGCTCATCCGCTACGTGTGCTGATTGACTCGGAGATAGAAAAGTCTATGATCAGTTCGTATATCCGTATGGCTCAACAAGCTCCTGATGGCTGGATGCCAACCTTTCCTGAGATCATGGGCGATACATACCGGATGAATGGTAATCATGCCGTAGCTGTGGTTTGGGATGCTTATTGTAAGGGGCTGAGAGGCTTTGATCTTGAGGCAGCATACAAGGCATGCAAGGGAGCGATTATGGAGAAATCCATGATCCCGTGGACCAAGACTCCTGCTACCGAACTGGATGCTTTTTACAAAGAAAAGGGATACTTTCCTGCTTTGAAACCGGGAGAGAAGGAATCTGTCAAGGAGGTTTCCGGATGGGAGAAGCGGCAGCCTGTAGCGGTTACTTTGGGCGCTTGCTTTGATGACTTTTGTTTGTCGCAGATTGCCAAGGAGCTGAAGAAAGAGGATGATTATGCCTATTTCCTGAAACGTTCCTATAATTACCGGAATATTTATAATGCGGAGACGGGTTTCTTTCATCCGAAAGATGCGGAGGGCAATTTTATCACGCCATTCGACTATCGTTTTTCCGGAGGAGTAGGAGCACGGGATTATTACGATGAGAATAATGGGTGGTTGTATCGTTGGGATGTGCAGCACAATCCGGCGGATCTGATTCGCTTGATGGGCTCTCCTGAGAAGTTTGTAAAGAACCTGGATCAGACGTTTCGTGAGCCATTGGGAAAGAGTAAGTATGATTTCTTTTCGCAATTGCCGGATCATACGGGCAACGTAGGCCAATTTTCTATGGCCAATGAACCTGCATTGCATGTTGCTTATCTGTATACATATGCCGGTCAGCCCTGGAAGACACAGAAAAGGATCAGACAACTGCTCAAAGAGTGGTTTCGCAATGATCTGATGGGTGTGCCCGGCGATGAAGATGGCGGTGGTATGTCAGCATTTGTGGTCTTCTCTTCGATAGGCTTTTATCCTGTTAATCCGGGTTCGCCGAACTATATAATAGGCAGTCCGTTGTTCAAAAACGTGAAGATGAAGCTTAGCAACGGCAATGTGTTTGAAATAGAAGCAAAGAATTGTTCGGACGATGCTAAATATATCCAGTCCGCCACGCTCAACGGGAAAGAGTGGAACAAAGCATGGTTTTCACACGAGGATATAGTCAATGGTGGCAAATTGGTACTTGTGATGGGCAATAAAGCGAATGTAAATTGGGCATCTTCATTGGATAATGTGCCTCCTTCCGCAGAGTTACCAATTAAATGAAATGGTTGATACAGTGATAAAAAACGATTAAAGCTGGTAGAAGAGTGGATATGGATGAATATGGAAGTGAAAGAAATAATTAGAATGTGATAAAACGGATAAAACAGCGTCCTGACAGACATCTGTTTTATAAACTTAACAAAGAACTTTGAATCAGGATGAAACTTACAGTATTAGTAGATAATCGCGCAAGCGATATGATGTTGGAAACGGAACATGGTTTGTCAATCTATGTTGAAACCGAGGGGTGTAAATGTCTTCTGGATACAGGAGACACAGATCTCTTTATCCGTAACGCGGCAAAGCTTGGCGTCGACCTCGCAGATGTCGATTATGTGTTTATATCACACGGGCATTCCGACCATCTTGGGGGATTGCCCTATTTTTTGACTATTAATTCAAAGGCGAAAATCATTATCTCCTCGCACGCGCTGAGTCAGCATTTCTTTTCCCGGCGCACCGGGTTTAGGGAAATAGGAGTCAACTTCGATATATCCAACTACAAAGATCGTTTCGTTTTTATCAAACGGGAAGCTATCTTCATGAATGGAAATATTCGCGTGTTATCTGTTGATAGTGATAGGTATGCTTCTCCAAAGGGGAATTCAACACTGTATAAAGAGTGTGGAAAGGGTGTAGAACAGGATGACTTTAACCATGAAATAATCGTTTTCTTTCCGGAAGACGGGGGACTTGTCTTCACGGGTTGCGGACATAAAGGACTGCTGAATATTCTGGATACAGTGAAGGAAAAGACTATTTATCAAGTAAAAAATGTGATCGGTGGATTTCATCTTCTGGACAATAAGGGAACTCATCTGTTTGAAGATTCAAATGACCTGAATGATATTGCGGATGTGATACTGACTGAGTATAAGAATACCAAACTTTTCTGTGGTCATTGCACCGGAGAGCTTGCTTACTCTATATTGAAAGGCAGATTAGGAGATCAATTAGCTCCTTTCTATACAGGATTTACAATCGTGTTATAAATTAGTACCTGGAAGATATTAGGTACGAAGATGAGATTAACCGCCGCATATAGCAGGCGGTTGATCTTTTTATATTTCAACGGCTTCTTTACACAAAAAGATCGAGATACGAAGATAATTCCTTGATCAACATATAAACAATGCAACACGACAACTTCGTCTTTATTTAATAAAGTCGGCTTGCTTTCATTTTCAGAAAATTATAGCCTCGTTTTATTTCCCCGGTGCAGCATATTTCTTTGAGGCATCGTCCAGTACAAGAATCCAGTCAATTGTTTCTCCCGGATTGGGGGATATAAATGTCTGTTCTTTTTCATTTGTATAGAACCCTGCTGAGGTTGCCTTGCCGTTGCGCGGGTTATACCACCATGCTTTAATCTTATTGCCTTTGATAACACTCATGCGAACTGTAAACTTGCGTCCAACGGGTGCATAAATCATGGCGTATGTTCCTTCCTGATCTTTTGTAGCTACAAAACGATAACGACCTGCACCTGGTACCGAAGTTGGCACACGGTCTGTCACAATCACTTCATCGGTGGCTGGTACTCGAGTGAAATAGGGGCGTGACTCCATCAGTTTTCGCCCGAAGATCATTTCAGAGGCACCAGGTTGTTGGATTGCATCCTGCCAGGAGAGTAACGGATTGTTTTTCGGTTCGCGTTTATTAGGATCATACATTTGCCAGACAGAATGGTGCCCGTAAGTGTGTCCGAATGCTCCGTTAAAGAGATCCCAGTACATAGGCCGACGGATGTCTGTGGAAATGGAGTGACCAAACTGACCGGCGTTAAACTTTATCGGATGATCCTCATAAAGTGGTTCACCATCGATCACAGGCTTGATGGGTGTTCGGTTATAGTCTTTCAGCGTATTTCCATATGAGTCATATTCTGTCTCGTGACCGTTTTGTCTCATGTTGAAGTCAAGCCACTCATCGTTATGAAAATATTCAGCTGAACCTCTCCATCCGGTGGGGTGGAACGTTTTCAGGTGAGTGTCTCCATCCCCCTTTTCCAGTCCGCGAGCCATGGCACGGATTACATTCTTTAGATTCTCATTCTCCACGTTGCGGTCTCCACCCAGAATCCAGATCACCTGTGCGTCCTTGTATCGTTTTCCCAGAAACTCTCCATAGACTTCAGCACTTCGTGTGTCAAACAAAGGTTTGTCTCCATCGTGCCAGTAAGTGCCCCAGGTAGGAAGAAATCCAATATAAAGTCCCAGATCATTTGCTGTTTTTACCACATAATCGACATGATCCCAATAATCATTATCCGCACCTTCCTTCGTCGCAGGTATCTCCGGATTCTTGTTTGTAAAAGGAAGAAATCCGTATGCATTGGGTTCTTCCAACCCATTCATTTCGGCTATTGCCACAGCCTGTATAACGGTAAATCCTTTTTTTGCACGATCTTCCAGATACAGTTTGGCCTCTTCCCTGTTTAATCTGTGAAACAGTTCCCAGGCGGTATCGCCCAGGTAAAAGAACGGAGTGCCGTCCGCGTATTGCAAGAAACGGTGATTGTCGGATACCTTTAGTTTGGAGGAGAGAAAGTCACGTTGTGATTTTGGTGCGCAGCTACTATATGCAGTAGTGACTATTGCTGATAAGCAAATTAAAGCGCATAATGTGATAAGTTTTCTTTTCATATATATAGTCGTTTGATTATAGTCATTAAAGCCTGACACACCTAATTATCGCAAAGGAAACCAATTTTTCCATTCATAGGTTCTATATGAGATGTTATTTTAGTTACTTTGTGCCATTAAATAATAGAATCGTTTCGTATAATGAGAAGAGTAGCCTGTTTTTGTAAGTTCTTATTTTTGTTTTTGTTCATCTTCACACAAATATCTGCTCAGCAGGAGTCTGCTATACCCAAACAGAGCGAGGGCGTTTATGCTTTTCTCAGACGCAATGGCCGTGAGGGTCAGGTTTATCTCAAAGAGTTTGTGACATTGAATCAAAAGAAGCTGGGTAAGAACCAGACCCTGAAGATGGGAGTGAGTTATCTCTTACCTGCGTTGAAAGGATCAGCCGCTATATCCAACAAATCAGCCGACAAGTCTGAGAACACCATGAAACAAAGTTCTGGTTCAGGAGAGAGCACTCCCAAGAAGATAGGAAGTGTGTACGAACCGCTATTTGGGTCGGAACTGTCGCAGGTACCAGTAAAATCCAATCTGTTGAGAGATGCTTGTTTTTATCTGGTGAGCGGCCATGGAGGACCTGATCCCGGTGCTATCTGCAAGCTGGATGGCTACGAGTTGCATGAAGATGAATATGCGCATGATGTAACATTGCGACTGGCGCGCGAACTGATCTCATATGGTGCTCAGGTACGTATCATCATTCAGGATGGGGAGAGTGGAATACGCAACGATCGGTATCTGGGGAATAGTAATAAAGAGACCTGTATGGGTGATCCGATTCCTTTGAATCAATTACGACGGTTGCAACAAAGGTGCAATATGATTAACGTAAATTATACGACAGATCGCAAGAAATACAACTATTGCCGTTCAATCTTCATTCATGTAGATAGCCGGAATCCGGAGCGTCAGCTGGATGTTTTTTTCTATCATTTTGATGGTTCATCGAAGAGTATCCGGCTTGCGGAAACAATGAATAATACCTTTCAGGCAAAATATGAGAAGTATCAGCCCAACCGTGGATTCACAGGGACTTTAGGGCCACGCGACTTATATGTCCTGGAATATTCTTATCCACCCGGGGTATTTGTTGAGTTGGGCAATTTTCAGAACAAGAAGGATCAGCAGCGTCTTGTCGTAGGTTACAACAGACAGACACTCGCACGTTGGATCTGTGATGGGTTTATCAAAGATCACGCCAAGAAGTAATAATAAGGAATCAACAGCTGAGGATTTGTAAAAGAGTCAACCGTAGTCAGAGATAAATAATTATGAGTCTACTGAAATCAGAGTTAGAAGAGTAAATGGTCAATCCCATTCAGGGTCCTACACCTTCCATTGTCCTATACAAATGGCTCTGTCAGCCTGTCCCTTTTCCCTTTTCGTTTGACTACTGTGTAACTAGCGTAGCACAGTAGTCGGACGCTACTACCACAGTTGTCAAACGGTGCAGACGTCCATATGAAAATAAAATGCCTTCAGGTCAACTTGGAATTCGCTTAGTGAAAACCAAAGAAAGCGGGCAGCAAGAAGATCACAAATATCGCATAGAGCAGATAAACGGGGATGAAGCGAGCTACTGCGTTGTCAACAATCTCCGGTGACTTTTTCTGGAGGTAACACTGAAACAGGCTTTTTGCAATCGATATCAGATGGATAAATATCAATGCATTGGACAAGACTACAACTACCCGGTTGGGAGTCAGTCCTTGTTGCAGTCGAATTCCAATGGCATACAGTGCGATACTGTCTGCTGATCAGAGCTAATATCGCCAACAGAAAGAGTCGCCATGATATTCCAGTCTCTTGATTTCTCCTTTTCGAGTTCAGATATTGAAAAGATAATTATGGCCATCACTCCCAAAAGCATTCCATTAAACATGATCAGTGCATTCCTGTCTTCAGTAATATTATTCGATGCGAAGATAAGAGAGCTGAGGTAAACCAACAGCGAAACCAGTACAAATGGCATGAAGACTTTTGCAATGACAGGGGCAATCTTATTCGTGATGTCTGGGTGAATTCGTATCAGATACAAGGTGCCTACCGGAATAGCAGCCATGCCGAATACAATGACATAGTGGAGGTAGAAATTGCTTAAGTCTATGCCAATGGCTTGAAATAGGCCAAGTGACAGTCCGACTAGTATCGAAGCTGCCAGCAAGAGCAATCCTCCCATGATGAGAAACTCCCCATTGAAACGGATATATTCCATACGTCTTTGCAGATTCTTATAGTCCAGGGCGATGAAAGACAGACCGAAGAGTACCCACATAAGCAGTCCAATGTGGATATGAGTCATCGCGATAGAGTCATTGTAACCGGGAGGAGGCAGTAAGTTGGCATAGGTTGCTATTCCTCCAATAAGCAAGGCGTATGAGAGCCAGACCCAAAGGTTCTTGATCTTGTTGACATAAAATAGATAGAGTATCATCCCATTAGAAACAATCAATGTGATGTTCCTTAAATAGAAAATGTCCGATTTGATGGAATCAACGAAATCAGGAATTTTAACCAGTAGTCCGGTGAGTAGTGCCAGACTAATCACCACATAGAATTCGGTCAGGTTGAATTTGCCCGGTTCGCGTTTCTTCTCGTAGGAGAGACGTACCATCCATATATGGACCAGTTCGGTGTCATAGTTTTCTGCTATCTCTTTGAAAGAGCGTGTAAACCCCGTTTTGTCTTTACGGTAAAGTTCCTCCAGAACTTCCGGTTCGTTGATGTGCTGAACAATCTTGTCTTTCATTCCAGTATGGTTTTAAATTCTTTACTAATAACGAAATAGGACTGTATATTAGTATTTTGTGATCCTTCTTTTGCATACTTTCCTTTGTGAATAATGGACGATTCTCATCCGTATTCTTCCCTGTCACGAAGAACTTAGACTAATGTGTCGTAAAACCGTACAAATAGTACTGTCAATCTCGATACTTTTGCACTATGTAATATGAATAACAAGATTATCAATAATCTGTCAACTAATTTCCATACTCCATGAACAAAAGAAGCTTAACCATTTCCATGAAATTCTTTATCATCGCACTCTCTTTCTTTGCCTTGAGTGCTCAACAACTGAAAGCAGACGTTTCCTATCTGAAAACCATCGCTTCTCCCAGTGGGAATATGAATGTCACGCTCATTCTTGACGACGGAAACTTGTCCTATACAGTATCCAAAGATGGCAAAGTTGTGATAGGTAACTCTGCGCTCGGTCTGGAACTGACCACAGAATCGTTTTCTACCGGAATGGTGTATCTCTCAGATACTGTCTATCCGATTGACGAGACCTATTCGTTGCCTTCCGGTAAGACTTCGGTCTATATAAACAAATGCAACCAATTTGATCTGAGCCTTTCTCACAATGACCATCCTTTTACTGTTGTCTTCAGGGTGTATGATGAAGGAGTGGCTTTTCGCTACCAACTACCCAGGTATGGTGGTCTGATAAAAGCAACTGTTCTTCAAGAGAAAAGTGAGATTCGTATTGACGGATTTGATACCTGTTGGGGAATGAAATTTGCAGCGAAGAATACAGATAATACCTACAACTATCACTATAACTACGAAGAGTATTATCAGAAACGTTCATGGGCAGAGGTGCTTACGGACGATACCCGCCTTTTAGCGCCATTGATGGTACGCAATACGGATGGTAATTACTTCCTGCTTACAGAAGCTGCCAATTACGGTACGTATTCGGTTTCGATGATTGAGGGACGCACGGACCCCGGTCTCTTCGGTTTTGTACAAGCCGGTAATGAAACCAGAGGCTATCTTGAGCAGGTCAATCATGAGTTGCTCGTAGCTCTACCGCTTCAGACACCCTGGCGATGTGCAATCATCGGTACTACGTCAACGATAGTTGAATCGTCGATGATAGAAAATCTCAATCCACCCACTACAATGACCGATCTCTCCTGGATCAAACCGGGACGAGCATCGTGGGATTGGGGAGGTGAGGAGGCGAATAACAGCGTCGGTCTGGCCGTGGCAAAGAAATACATAGATCTGGCAGCAAAGATGGGCTGGGAATATTTTACCCTGGATGATGGATGGGCAGGTTCATCTGCTGATTACGAACTGAAAGATATCACTGACTATGCCACTGAAAAGGGCGTGGGTGTAATTCTCTGGGCGGGTCAAGGCAGCTTCCCTACCAACTTGTTTCAGATCCGTCAGAAACTACAGGAGTGGGTTGATCTTGGTATCAAAGGGATTAAAGTGGATTTCTGGGACGATGATTCCAAAACAATGATTGAGAAATATGACAACCTGATTCAGGCAGCGGGCGACAAACATCTGATGGTGGATCTGCATGGTGCCACCAAACCCTCCGGACTTCGTCGTTACTGGCCACACCTGCTTACGAGTGAAGCGGTGATGGGTGGCGAGTATTATCTCTTTAACGGGACGATGTTGACAGCCGTGCACAACATCAATCTGCTGTTGATACGTAATAGTGTCGGATCGATGGACTATACACCGGGCGATTTTGGCTATAAACAGGGTAAGATCAAGCAAAATACAACCTGGGCGCATCAGCTCGCCTTGCTGATTGCTTTTGAGTCGGGTCTCCAGCACTACAACGATTCTCCCACTAATTATGCCAATCACATTGCAGAAGGATTTCTCAAACGGATCCCTGCAGCTTGGGATGAAACCAAACTGATTGAGGGTACGCCAGCCAGCAACGCCACTGTTGCACGTCGTAAAGGAAACGATTGGTTTGTCGCATCTCTGAGTAATTTGAGCCGTCAGGTATCGCTTCCTTTGTCTTTCTTAAATCCGGACAAACCTATTATGCTTATATCTATAAAGATGGTGCCTGCAAGTCGGAGATTGCTTTTGACTACAAAGAGGTCACTTCAGATCAGACACTGACGATCCCGGTCTTAGCTACCGGTGGTTTTTCTATTCAATTCTCTACGAAAGCCGATTACACACAACCTGTGGTTGCCAAATACGAGGCAGAATCATCTTTCAATACATTGAGCTCCGGTGTTGAGCGGATAGGTGATAGTAAAGGGCTTTGTTCAGGAGGCACACAAGTAAACAACCTGGGACAAAACCGCTCTTTGCGTTTCAACCGAATCGTGGCTGATTCAGCCGGCAAGTATGTTGTTACCGTGTATTATATGACAGCGGGAGATAGAAATGCAATGATCTCAGTGAATGGGGCATTGCTCGGTACCTACACGTTTCTTTCAACCGGTTCATTTAGTGGTGACGGGATGGGTATGCAGCAATTTGAGGGTAACACTGAATGAAGGGTATAACGTTTTTCAGATAGCTGCCGGAGATTATTGGTGTCCCAACTTTGACCGTATCACGGTGCAACCTGTGATGCAAGATATACCTACATCCGTGGAGACTCACGCAATCAGAGTCGGGGATTCACCGTGTACAACACCACAGACAGGGAATTTGTATCTCTCAGGAGCAGAACAGAGTGCTCACGTATTCCATCTACGATACTGCGGGCAGAAGTGTAGCGTCGGGTAAAACATCAGATTCTTCCTGCCAGGTCTCCCTACGAGGAGGGGCAACGTATGTGGTTCGGGTTTCAGCTGAGGGACAGACACAAGTGCTGAAAGTGGTCAATCCGCGTTGAGGCTTTTCAGATCAGTCCCAGCTTTTGTGGTCAATCTGCGTTGAGGCTTCTCAGATCAGTCCCAACTTTTGCATCAGGATGGAGGCGTTCATCGTCTTGCTGACCCCTTGGTGCAACTTATAATCATAGTGGATATCGTTGACGGTATGCGAAATCTCAAAGCAGACCGTAAAGAAATGTTCCGGATCTTCCGTGGCGAGGTTGCCTAGCACAAGGTCGTGCGTGGCTATCAGTCCGGAGACCGGTAAGGAGAGCATCTTCTTCAGAAACTTGAACGAACCGTTTTGCTTGTCTTGCGAGTTAGTTCCTTTCAGCATTTCATCGAGGATGATGAACAGCGTCTTCCCTTGAGAGGCACGGATGGTGAGCTCTTTCAGACGGAGAAGTTCAGCGTGAAAGTAAGAGGTGCCTTTCGCCAGGTTGTCGGTGGTACGCATACTCGTAAACAGATCCATGAGCTGACACTCAAAGTGCGTGCTGCAGACGACATTACCCGAAAGGGCAAGCACGAGGTTGACACCTGTTGTGCGCAGGAAAGTACTCTTGCCCGCCATATTGGCTCCGGTCACAATGAAAAGGTTATGTGCGCTTCGTACCGTAAAGTCGTTTTTTACATTCTTGCCTTGTATCAACGGATGTCCCATCTCAGTAGCCTCCAGCAGTGTGGAGGTACCGATCGCCGGGGTACAGTAATCAGGATGATTGAACCGGAAGTTGGCCATGCTGATCAGCGCATCCGCCTCGCTCACTGCATCCATCCATGTCTGGATATACTGCCCATGTTCCTTCTTCCAAACACCAAGACGGTGCACCTGATGAATATCGCGCAGAAAACAGTCCATTGAGTATCACTTCGACCAGTATGTTACTTCGCTGATCAAATCCCCCCAGTATCTTATTCAACCGCGAGAAAGCAGTGAGAGAGTCGTGACCTTCAAAGAGGGAAGTGCGGATCGATTGGAGCTGTTCGGACGTAAAATGTTTCTGTTCGATGAGTCGGATCAGAAAGAAATAGTTGCCGATAGCTTTCACAAACTGATCCAGATGTGCATGGATGCGATTGACCTCTCTCAGACATGCCGAGAGGATGATGAGCTGAAACAAAGAGACGAGCAAAGCCATACTGTAAGGCACAATACCGAAGAAAGCCACGCACCAACAGCCGATGGTAACTATATTCATCGCAAACAGAGAGATGCGTTGCCATGGCTTCTCAAAGGGTGTTTCTTCCTTTGACCACGCACTGAGTTTTCTTTCTTACCAAGAGTCGTGTCGTGCAATACCCCCGTCGCCCTATACTGATGCATCCATCCAGCATCGGCAGTCAGTTCACTTGTCGCATCTTGTCGGCGGAGTATTTCCGCTTTATCTTCACAAGGAGTGAGCAGCCATTGGGAGAGCAGCTGTTCGCCTTGTTTAGTCACGGTCCGGTTTACAGCCTGAAAGAGTGATGACTCACCGAAGATGTCGAGATCATTGGCATACGGATGCTCCGGATTGTTGTATTCATTTCCCTTCTTCAAACCCGACCAGTTGCCAGAGAGATAATTCACCTCCGTTTGGCAACACTCTGCAAGAGCTTGCAACAGGTCCAGCTTTTTTACCACACGGTCATCCAGATGTGTCAGAGCAAGAAAGAGAATCACCATCGGGATAGTAATCAATGAGGCAGTAAGAGTCGCAGATGCAAAATAGAGAGTGATGCCATAGACAATACCTGCAAACGTACCTATCTTGGCAGCTGTCAGGAAGTTTCTCTTATAGGAAAGTGCTTTGTGTTGTGCCCTATGCTGGCTTATTTCTTCTTTGTAAAAGGAGGTCAGATCCATTGTCGCTTATTATGTGTGTAGATAGTAACGGGAAAGCACTCTTTTTATTGAATATCTCCTCCTCAATCATTCGGACAACTTTCATCCCGTCATTGCCACCACTGCCGTCATTGCGCCCTGTCCATCATTGCGCTCCCCACTACTGCCGTCATTGCGGGCTTGACCCGCAATCTCCAATCAGTGCTACGAGTTATACAGCACAAAACAGTTCATTCGTAATAAATTGGATGATAGTAGTAGCTTTCTGTACTATATTATAAGTGCACAAAACTCATTCACTCTATATTTGCAGAAAATTAATAGAATCGACAATATCCCCAAAGGGTATTAGCGGCAAACCGGAAACAATAATCATCAATACCAATCACCATGAAAAGAAATCTATGTACCCAAGTTCTTGTCTTTAGTCTGCTGTGTACAATCCTATCTTGTGCACCCCAACAAAAACTGATCCACCGGGCAAAGCCATCTATGTGACTAAAAACGATCAGGAGATGAATCTGAAAAGTGACACATCCGTTACAGCTATCACCGCATGGCTTATTCTGATAATATTGTCGTTCTCTGGGAGAAGGGCTTTGGGAAAGATCCTTCGAAAGCACCCGATCTGAACGGCAAACCGATGACGTTTGATGTTCAGAATATCCTGAAACAGACGGAGCGTTTTTATAACTATTACCGGGATACTTTAAAGTTCCTGGATGTGGCATCCAAAGCAGATACATTCCGGATGATGATTGTGGTCAAATATTCTGAAGAGGGCACAGCCTATGGTGGTGATTATGGAGGAGTGATCGGTGCGGCATGGGCCACTCCGGTTCGCCTGCAGGACAAAAAGCTGAATGCTTTAGCACATGAACTGGGACATTCGTTTCAGGCGCAAACATCGATAGACCGCGGGGCACGAACAGGCGGAGGGGGTATTATGGAAATAGCTGCGCAGTGGTTGCTTTGGCAGGTCAATCCTGATTGGGTAACGGATGAAATTATCATTGGAAAGCCTACATGAAAGAGACTAATTTAGCCTTGTTTCATTACAGAAATATGTATCGCGCACCCTATATGCTCGAATATTGGTCCGACAAACATGGGTTAGATATTATCAGCAAGTTATGGGTCAGCGGCAAGCGGGGAGAGGATATAGTCAAGACCTATCAACGACTAACTTCCATCACACAAGAACAATTCAATGCAGAGGTCTTTGATGCATCGAGACGTTATATGACCTATGATTATGATCGTGTGCGCGACAGAATGAAACCGTATGCAAACAAACATTTCACAAAAATGGATAAACAGGAAGATGGCTGGTACAAGATTGCAGATACCTGTTGCTTGCAGAATTATGGTTACAATGGCATTCAACTGGTTGTGCCGGAAGCAGGATCTCAGGTGAGCATCCAGTTTGAGGGACTGGAAACTCAGGTGAAGGGGGGCTGGCGATATGGACTGGTGGCTTCAGACAAAGATGGAAATCCAACCTACAGCGATATGTACGCTGATCCAAAAGGGATGATTAATTATCAGGTGCCATCCAATACCGCCTATCTCTGGTTGGTCGTTACCGGCGTGCCGGAAGTACACTCTTTGAGTGACAAACAGACCTGGCCTTACAAGATCAAGATGAAAGGAACGGATCTATTCATCCAATAGACTGAGAAAGAGAGATCAAATCATACGGAAGACTTTCCTGCTGCATAAGCATCCGACAGGAAAGTCTTCCGTATATCTTTATCAGTGCCTCCCTGTTTATCATTGCGCTCCCCGCTGCCGTCATTGCGGGCTTGACCCGCAATCTCCAATCAGTGCTACGAGTCAATCTCCATCTTTCGACCACTTTTGTTGTGAGTTGTACGGATTGTTACTACTTTAGCAGCATCAAACCATAAGTTACGAAGCCATGAAACAAGTTTTCAATACCTGCATGCTCTCTCTAATTATCCTGACTTCCTCTTTTCTGCCGGTTTCCGTCACTGCTCAGGAGGCGGGTGGATGGGCTCCTCGCGTCGTGCCCGATCATGCGGCAGGCTTTTCTTTTCACCGTCCGCAGCTCGGTGGCATCTTTCGTGTCGGTCTGCAAAAAGGCAGCGATAGCTTCTGGCTGGGCGAACGCGACGGACTGGAAGAAAAGGAAGAGAACAGAGCACTCGTCTACACAATGAAAGAACCCTGGAGCGGAGGCACACTGCTCCTGCGTGCGGTGCGGCTCAGCACAACCGACGGAGTGGTCATGCAAGTGGAAGCTGCGAATATAGCAGATAGCGTGATGCTGATCTGGTCTTTTGGCGGTTGCTACGGCACAAGAGTCGAAGAGACAGAAGTTCTCCGGTTGCAGCCGGACTATTGCAAAGACAATGTCTTCAGCGTTGAGGGTAATGCTTTTACTGCTTATTATGGCACAACGATGGATCTGAAACTCATGATGGGAGTGGTGCCCTCCGGTGGTGAAATTCGTCTTTCCGATGCCAGGAAACAAGAAAAACCACTGCTCTTCTTCCAATCCGGAAAGAAGACTGATGCACCTGCCCTGACAGGAAGATATCTCCTCAAAAAAGGAAAGAAAACCTATTTCTGCTTGTATGTGCAAAATGCTAAATCAGATTACAACTATTACATGCTTCCCGCACTGTTTCGCAAAGAGTCTTCCAAGAATCTACTGACTGACAAACTCAACAAGCAATGAAAACAACACACAGTACCATCTTGATTCTCCTCCTGCTCTTCGGAATGGCCGTGCAGGCAAAGACATACAATGTGAGAGAATATGGCGCCAAAGGCAATGGCAAAACAATAGATACCAAAGCATTCAATAAGGCGATCGACAAAGCGTCAAAAGCAGGAGGAGGCACCGTTTACGTCCCTGCGGGCAACTATCTCTGCTATTCCATCCATCTGCAAAGTAATATCACCTTGTATCTCGAGTCGGGATCAAAGATCATCGCTGCCTTCCCAAGTGAAACAGAAGGCTATGACGCACCGGAAGAGAACGCTTATTCTATGTATCAGGATTTTGGTCACAGCCATTGGATGAACTCACTGCTGTGGGGCATCGGTTTGGAAAACGTAACTATCTGTGGCTCCGGAATGATCTTTGGCGAGGGACTCTCCCGCGAAGAGAGCCGGATCAAAGGAGCAGGCAACAGGCAATCAGTTTGAAACTCTGTCACAATGTGACACTAAAAGATTTCTCGATGCTCCATTGCGGACACTTTGCTCTGCTTGCCACTGGAGTGGATAATCTCTCCCTGCAAAACCTGAAGGTAGATACCAACCGGGATGGCTTTGATATCGACTGCTGCCGCAATGTGCGCATCAGCAATTGTTCGGTAAACTCTCCCTGGGATGATGCCATTGTGCTCAAAGCATCCTATGCGTTGGGCTATTTCCGCGATACGGAAAATGTGACCATATCCGATTGTTATGTCTCCGGTTTTGACAAGGGTACTGTGTTGGGAGGCACCTGGGAAACCGACGAACCGCAAGCTCGGATCATGCCGGCAACACAGGGCGTATCAAACTGGGCACCGAGTCGAGCGGAGGGTTTAAGAATATAGCAATCACCAATTGCATCTTTGAACACTGTCGCGGACTGGCGATTGAATCTGTTGATGGCGGGCACCTCGAAGATGTGGTGATCAGCAACATCACGATGCGCGACATCGTCAACTCGCCGATCTTCCTCCGTCTGGGAGCACGCATGAGAAGTCCGCAAGGCACTCCTCAGGGCAGCATGAAGCGGATCCGCATCAGCGATGTCAATGTGTATAATGCAGACTCACGCTATGCATCAATTATCAGCGGCATACCGGGCTGTCTGATCGAAGACGTCACACTCCGCAATATTGTTATCTACTACAAAGGAGGATATAGTGCCGACGATGTTGCCGCTGTGATCCCTGAGATGATCAAGTCCTATCCCGAACCAGTGATGTTTGGCACCAGCCCGGCATCCGGATTCTTTGTCAGACATGCCCGAAACATCACATTTGATAAGGTGAAGTGTTATTTTGAGAAACCCGACGGAAGACCCTTGTTTGTCACAGATGACGCGCGCGTTATCTATGATTAATGAAAGTTAAAGGTACTCCTATATAAACCATCTTTGAATTAAATTGTTATATTTGCAGTAGAGTATTCACCATTAAATTACATTATTATGAAACAAGTTGATTCAAAGTTACTGTTAGGTTTACTAATTGGAGCCGCAGTAGGAGGTGCTATTACTTATTTGGCAACTTCAGATAAGAAAGAAGAGTGGTTGAAGGATCTGACTGATTTGGCAGGAAAGGCAAAAGAAGGCTTCAATGAAGCGCTAGCCCTTGCAAAAAGCAAATGCTGTCCACCTGAGGTGCCGGCAGAAGTTGAAACAAGTTCAACAGAAGTATAAATCCTATGACTACGGGAAAAGAGCCACGAGCTATCTTTGAAGAATTAAGGGAGGATGTATCAGCCTATATGGACACAAGACTTCAGATCCTCAGACTTGATGTTTATGAGAAAACGTCACAGACCA
>CAXXFJ010000015.1:0-25972 GCA_963677415.2 Bacteroidales bacterium
TAACGTCTTCACCCTTATTGCCATATGACTTCACAATAAATTTCTTCATCTGAGTGACAGCCAGTTCAACAGGGATAACATTTGAAATACGGAAGAATGTGGACTGCAAAATCGTGTTGGTACGATTACCCAAACCTATTTCTTCAGCAATCTGAGTGGCATTGATATAATATAATGTGATGTTTTTCTTTGCCAGATAGCGTTTAACTCTATTTGGTAAGTTTCTTCCAAGTTCTTCACCTTCCCAGATTGTGTTCAAAAGGAAAGTACCATTGTTTTGCAAACCGCGAGTCACATCATACAAATTCAGATATGCCTGTACATGGCAAGCCACGAAGTTAGGAGTATTTACATAATAGGTAGAACGGATTGGCTCGTCACCAAAACGAAGGTGTGAACAGGTAAATCCACCCGATTTCTTTGAGTCATAAGCGAAGTATGCCTGGCAGTACTTGTTTGTGTTATCACCGATAATCTTGATTGAGTTCTTGTTGGCACCTACTGTACCATCAGCACCCAGTCCGTAAAACTTAGCTTCAACTACTCCTTTACTGCCCACAGAGATTTCTTCTCCTTGTGGAAGTGAAGAGAAAGTAATATCATCTACAATACCTATCGTGAATTGGTTTCTTGGCTCAGGTAAAGAAAGATTCTCATAAACAGCTAATACCTGTGCTGGTGTAGTATCTTTAGATGCTAAACCGTATCGGCCACCGACTACAAGTGGAGCATTAGCCCCCATTGTATAAAAACAGTCTTTCACATCCAGATAAAGTGGTTCGCCAGTTGCACCCGGTTCTTTTGTACGGTCAAGTACGCAAACTCGCTTAGCCGTTTTTGGAACAGCAGCCAGAAAGTGTTTTGCAGAGAAAGGACGATACAAGTGAACGGCAACCAAACCAACTTTTTCACCTTTTTCTGCTAAGTGGTCGATTACTTCACGGATAGCTTCTGTTACTGAGCCCATGGCAATGATGACACGGTCAGCATCTTCTGCTCCATAATAGTCGAACAAGTTGTATTTACGTCCGGTGATCTTGTAAATCTCGTTCATGTATTCTTCAACAACGGCAGGAACTGCTGTGTAAAAAGAATTTGAAGACTCTCTATGCTGGAAGAAGGTATCGGGGTTTTCAGCCATACCACGAGCAACAGGGTTTTCTGGAGTCAAAGCACGAGAACGGAATTCAGCCAATGCCTTTTGGTCAACAAGAGGAGCTAAGTCTTCGTTTTGCAGCATTTCTATCTTCTGAATCTCATGAGAGGTACGAAATCCATCGAAAAAGTTTACAAAAGGAACGCGTGATTTGATTGTAGCAAGATGCGAAACACCTGAAAGATCCATTACTTCTTGTACAGAACCTTCAGCCAGCATGGCAAAACCCGTCTGACGACAAGCCATCACATCCTGATGATCTCCAAATATACTCAAAGCATGAGAAGCCAGTGTGCGAGCAGATACATGGAATACACATGGAAGAAGTTCCCCGGCAATTTTGTACATATTCGGGATCATAAGTAACAGACCTTGCGAAGCGGTATAGGTCGTCGTTAAAGCTCCTGCCTGCAACGAACCGTGTAAGGCACCGGCAGCTCCGCCTTCAGACTGCATTTCTTGTACCAGGACTGTTTCGCCAAAGATATTCTTACGTCCGGCTGCAGCCCATTCATCAACATATTCCGCCATTGTTGAAGATGGTGTAATAGGATAGATCGCAGCCACTTCGCTGAACATATACGAGATATGTGCCGCGGCTTGATTACCATCACATGTGATAAATTTCTTTTGTTTAGTCATAATTCGATAAGTATAAAAGTAAATATTCTATTTTTAAATGTATTCTGCGAGAAGATAAGTATATATATCTTCGTTCAATTGTTTGATATTCTTGTATAGTCCATATGTTTCATTGTAAACGATTAATACAAAAATCCGAAAAGCCAGATTGGAATAGATCTTAACTCCGAAGAGTCTTCCGTTACATAAAAACAAGTTGAATTAATTTTCGAGTCTTTATATTCTTCTTCAATCTGAAAATTCCATTTCTCATCAATCAAAAATGTGCTATTTTTCTCTCCTTGGTTAATGGTGTGTCCCTTATAGACTGCATTGATGAAAAATGTTTCGCGTAAGGCTTGATTACCAGACTCCCCCGATTTGATGGCATAAATCAGATTCGTATTGTGAAGGTAAACTTTTGTGGGTTTCTTCGGAAATTCTTCGCCTTGTTTGTAAATCAAGTTGATCACCCGTGCGTCTTTTAGATATTTGATATAATTCATCACAGTGGCCCGTGAAGTCATAATGTCGTTACTTAGTTGACTCACGTTGGGCGATCCGGGAGAGATTTGTGCCAAAAGATTGAGTAATAATTTGATCTTATATAGATACTTGAGTTCAATCTGTTTGATAAACAATATATCAACTTCTATCATCATATTTACCGTCTTCAAAAGATTTTCAGAATAGTTTCTCTTTTCAAGAAAAAACGGATAAAATCCATGATGAAGATAAGATTGGAAATGCAACTCAGGTTTAGCGGACTCCTTGATAACTTTAGCTATCTCCACGTGATTGTCTAGTATCTCTTCAAACGTATAGGCGGGAAGAGAACAACCGGTTTTGAGGTTCAGGTATTCTCTGAAAGAGAAACCGCGCAGAAAGTATGAAGCGACAATGCCGGAAAGGTCTGGATTTTCTTCTTTCAGTCGCATGACAGATGATCCGGTAAACACAACCTTCAGGTCCGTAAAGTTGTCGTATATATAACGAAGCTCGGGCGACCAGTTTGGATACTTAAATATCTGATCAATCAATAAGACCTTACCTCCCTGTTTGCAAAATTTGTCAGCAAACTCAATTAGTGTATGATCTGTAAAGTAGAAATTATTCAGATTGATATATAAGCATGATCTATCTTCGCCAAAATAATCCTTGGCATACGAGAGTAAAAATGTGGTTTTACCCACCCCTCTTGTTCCTTTTATTCCAATCAAACGATCATTCCAGTCTATCTCATCCATGAGACCTCTGCGTACTGGAGAACAAACGTGTTTGACTAAATAAAGATGCGTTTTATAAAAAGACTCCATACGTGTATATATTGACAGGCAAAGATATGCAATATAATTAGAAAATGCAAAGTAGAGATAGCAAAATTATGTTTATGGATCAGTTCTTATTCCACACAAAGTTCTTTATTTCACCCATCTCATTTGTAAGAATAACCCTGTATGAGCCTGAGGGGAGGAAGCCCAGTTGCAAAGAATCAGAGATTCTTTCACTGAACAGAGTCTGATTTAAATTGTTATTAATCATGATCCGGGTATAACGATCTTTTGTTTCAATCATATACTCTCCTTTCGGGGAGACAAGACGGAAGGAGATTCCCTGATTGCTGAAACTTGAAGAAAAGTAGGGAGAGGAGAGCCTGGATGGCATACTTTCGTTATATGCCTCATCACTTCCTGTTACACAGAAATAGTTTGTTTCAGCTGAAATATTCCTTTTTGAAACTCGTGTCTGATTACCACGAATGCCTGTACGAATAATATGTTCTGCTGGTAAGGAACCAGTATTTATATTAGAGAAACCATACAGTGTATATGTGATGGAAGTGGATCTTTCTTCTTCTGGGTTTCGTTTCCAAGAGAAGATCCACTCATCCTTGGTTTCTGTGATATCCAGATCAATAGGAGCCAAAGGGGGTATGGAATCATTCCAATTCATCAAAGGAAGCAAAGCTGGGAATGTGTATGAATTACTAAGAAGATAATTCCATATACCTTTCTCGTTTTGCATAAGATTTCCAACGCGGTAATAACCTTGTCCACCTGCATAGGTGGTACGAGTGAAGTTGATCTGACTGGCAATATCGCTTAAAGACCAGTCCTTTTCTTTTCTCTCCAGTTGGTATGCAGCAAGACCGGGGATGATTGGCCGTCCATTGGAAACTGTTTGCCAGTTGCATATATAGGGATAAAAATACTTGTCTTTTGCATACATCATCGGCACGATAAAGTCCTGTTTGCCTTGTTTCATCCATTCTTTAGGATCTTGATATACTGTTTCGAAGGAAGTCCATCCAGGGGTGGGTACTTCCTGTAAACTTATATACCTACCAAGAGTTGCACTACTGATTTTAACTTTGGGTTTTGTGCTTTTAACCCAATC
This sequence comes from Bacteroidales bacterium, assembly GCA_963677415.2. Taxonomy (GTDB): domain Bacteria; phylum Bacteroidota; class Bacteroidia; order Bacteroidales; family JAQUTK01; genus JAQUTK01. The sequence goes on from CAXXFJ010000015.1 coordinate 4,175, forward strand.
ATAGATACTATACACAATTCGGTTGATGTTTTCCCTTCTCCATTCTTTAAGCGAGAGTTTGCTGCCAGATTTTATGTATGTGCTTTTATCAGGAAATGACTCTGCTTTGTCAGGGTAGCGTATATAATCCAGATGAATTCCATCGATATCATAATTTGACACAACTTCTTTCACTAAAGAGAGAATATATGGGGCTGTCTGAGGGTGACCGGGGTCCAGATAATATTCGCCAAATAACTGTTTGCACATTTCAGGTCTGCTGTTTGCTATGGATCGTCTTCCAAGGCTTCTTACATGACTGGTGGTTCCGAGAGGGATAGTGACAATCCATGCATGACATTCCATGCCACGTTTGTGACATTCATCAACGACAAAAGCCAAAGGATCGTATCCAGGTGAAGAATTGTTGGTCCCGGTCAGGTAACTACTCCATGGCTCGATGGTAGAAGGGTATAATACATCACCTCTGAGACGTGTTTGGAAAAGTACAACATTGAAATTGGCGAGTGCCAGTTGATCCAATATACGAATCATCTCACGTTGTTGCTTCAAACGCCCGGAAGCTGTGTTAGCTTTTGACTTGGGCCAGTCCAATGCATAATTTGTAGTAAGCCAGACAGCCCGCATTTCTCTCTTTGGTACTTCTGTGCTATTCGCAACAACTGAGATGCCAAATGTGATTGTAATCAATAAGAGAAGTGACAATTTTCTCATTTTGGCCATGTGATTTTCCGTTCATAGCTTGACCATAATGAATCTTCGGTTAGCACATTAACATGTACGGAAAGTGGGACATTGTCTGCAGTGTGGTATCGTTCGAGTGAGAAGGAGATATAGTTTCGGGTGAGCATACCTGAAGAATCGTCTGCTTTGCTGTGAAAGAAGTCAAAGGTGACAGAGTGATTGGCCGAGATAGTGTCGCACGATTTCTCGATAAGCAGCACTACATGAGGAATAACATAGTAATCATATGTAATTGCCATATTCAAGAAAGCATTACCTGTCCAGATACTTTCCACCTTGACCGGATCCAATGTTGGGAGTATTAGCGAATCGTTAAAATGAACCGTAGGGAAACTAGTGTACACTCTTCTGTATCCTTTGGGAATAATGTGGTAATAGCCCTCATTGTCAGTTTCTTTTGGGGTTGTGTATGAATAAGTAAGAAGCAAACGGTTTCCCCAGACCGAGGCCCATCCGCTGTCTAGTGAGGAAGCCATAAGCTTATCTCCATTATCGTGTATAAAATAGATGTTGTTCTGCTTATTTATTTCCACGGTGACCATGTCCGTGTAAAACTGATTGGATACATCAATTGGACCTTCTTCTTCCTGTGAGCATGAAGTGAAGAGCAATATCATTACGACCATGCCGGCCAGCAGTAAGGAAGAACCTTTCACATCTTATATTATTCAGAGGTTTATGTTGTCTGCAAGAAGTTTGTTTTTTAAAGGATTTGAATACATCTCCAGTATTTTTCTCCGAAGAAATACGGTATCTTTGTTTTCAATCTCAATTTTATCAAGTTGACCTGTTAGATAAGTCTTGAAGGTTGTCTCTTCTTTTTCAGAATAGAATGAATCAAAACGTTTCATTCCATAGAGTAGGTCATAGGCTATATAGTTGCACGGATAGATATGATAATTGTGATGAATTTGTTTGTCAATATATTCCGCAATGGCTGTAATCTTCTCCGCTTTTGGCATCTCTGCTTCTAAAGAGTCGAGGAAACTATTTATACTATGAGCCGCACGAAAATGTACACGACCCTTGAATCCCATGATCCCGGTCTTCATGCTCAGATAATCTTCTTTTTGGGCCTTTTTGAAATCTTCGTTGTCTCGTTTCATTTGAAACTCTTTGGCCTTCAGATAGTCACAAGGGTCATATTCATATGATAATGCTAGTGGCACTATATTCAGTTCCTTTAAACTTTCAATTACTGTACCATCTCCACCCATAATAAGCATCTTTAGCAAGCTTTCCTGGGTATGATCATCCGAATCTTTTGATCTTCCTTCACGTTGGGCAACCCAGATTGAAGTATTTTTCTTTGTAATAGCGTAATGCATATAACTGGACAAGATTGCCGAAGATTCAAGCATTTGTCTTCCTGATAGTCCTCTTTTTACAATGAAGCTCTTATTAAGGCGTGTAATCTCCCTAATCCAGTCCAAAACAAATAAATTGTCACCAATTGCCACTTCTGTAGTTGGAAAGTTGTTTGCAAACAACAAAACATTTAGCCAGGCAGCGTCAAGAATAATATCCCTGTGGTTGGATATAAAAGTATAGCTTATCTCCTTTGAAAGATGGTCCAATCCAGAGCAATCTAAGTTTTCGGTCGTACGTTTAGCTATACCCCGAAGTACCTCGTAAGATATTTTTGTCTGAAAATCGTCTTTAGAAAGGATACCTTTTAAGAGCGCCTCCAATACTATGGCAGGAAGATCTGGAAATACGGATGAAAGAACACTCCTGAAAATCGGTTCGTTCAGTAACTTCTGAATGATTCCAGGAACTTCCTCGTCATTGTAAGGACGAATGTCTTCAAACTTATTTAAATCCATAGTTGTATTTATTTTATTGTATCTTTTAAAATATCTTGGATGATGTCATCCATTACATTACTGATTTTCAATCCAGCAACTTGTATCTGCTGTGGAATAAAACTGGTCTCAGTCATACCGGGGGTCGTGTTTATTTCCAATAAGAAAATAGCGTCATCAACAAGAATATAGTCAATGCGAATGATGCCTTTGCATCCTAACAGAGAATAGATATCCGAGGTCAGACTACTAATTCTTTTTGTCATCTCAACAGTGATTCTTGCAGGTGTAATTTCCTGTACTTCTCCTTTGTACTTTGCATTGTAGTCAAAGAACTCATTTGAAGTAACAACTTCTGTAATAGGAAAAACTACTCGTTTTTTTGCTGTGTGATAACATCCACATGTAACTTCTGTTCCTTGAATGTATGCTTCTATTACAACCTCATCACTCTCATCAAATGCAATTTTGATTGCTTTCTGAAAATCCAGTACATTTTTTACTTTTGTTACTCCAAAACTAGAACCTCCTGCATTAGGTTTGACAAAACAAGGTAATCCCACTTGGTTAACAATCTCTTTTCCGGTTATCTTGTCTCCTTTTCTTAAAAGAATGGATCTGGCAATGTTAAGATCCGGCAGTTTCTCCTTAAATGCGGAAAGATAATGATTACATGCAAATTTATTAAATGTAAGCGCTGAAATAAGAACGTTGCAAGTGGAATAGGGGAGTCCAATCAAATCCAAATAACCTTCTAGCTTTCCGTCTTCTCCGGGAGTTCCATGGATAGTGATGTAGGCAAAATCGAAGAATACTTTGCGATCGCCATACATGAAACTGAAGTCGCTTTTGTCTATTTGAACACGAAACCCGGGAACAAGTTCAACTTGCCATTGCTTACGCTCTAATGTAACAATGTACTTATTATATTTTTCTCCATCGATAAAGGAGAATATTCCTTTTGCACTTTTTAGAGAAACTTCCATTTCGGAAGAGTCTCCACCTGCAATTATAGCTATGTTCTTTTTCATCATTTATTATTCTAATATTCTATTTTGAATATAATGCCTCCATTTATCAATAAGAAGTGACATGTCATCAGGTAATTCCGTACTAAAGTACATCTCTTTTCCAGTACCAGGATGAACAAATCCCAATGTTTTTGCATGTAATGCCTGTCGCGGACAAAGATCAAAGCAGTTTCTAACAAACTGTTTATATTTGGCAAAGGTTGTTCCTTTGAGAATATCATGGCCTCCATATCGTTCGTCGTTAAACAAGGTGTGACCTATATACTTCATGTGTACACGAATCTGATGTGTTCTTCCGGTTTCCAACCGGCACTCAATCAAGGTGACATATCCGAAGCGTTCTAACACTTTGTAATGTGTAACAGCTGTTTTGCCCTGATCGCCATCAGGAAAGACTATCATTTGCAGTCTGTTTTTTGGGTTTCTGCCTATATTCCCTTCAACGGAACCTTCATCTCCTTCAACATTTCCCCATACTAACGCATTATATACACGTTTTGTTGTTTTGTTAAAGAATTGTCTTCCCAAATGAGTTTTTGCCTCAGCTCGCTTAGCTATTAACAAGAGTCCTGAAGTGTCTTTGTCTATCCTATGAACCAAACCTACTCTTGGATCGTTACTGTCAAAATCAGGATCATCTTTCATATGAAATGCTAAAGCATTCAACAAGGTTCCAGTAAAATTTCCGACTCCGGGATGAACAACTAGTCCAGAAGGCTTGTTTACTACTAGTAAATCAGAATCCTCATAGATAATATCTAAGGGAATGTCCTCCGGAATAATGTCTGTCTCTCTTCGCGGATAAGCCATCATGATTGTTATCACGTCTTTTGGCTTTACCTTGTAGTTGACCTTAACAGAAATGCCATTTACAAATATGTATCCGGCTTCCGCTGCAGACTGTATCCGACTCCTGGATGTGTTTTCAATCAAGTTAGTAAGATACTTATCAATGCGAAGCAACATCTGTCCTTTGTCTACAGCGAAACGATAATGTTCATACAACCCACCTGAAGCAGACTCTTCCTGAGGTACATATTCCACATCTTCGTCATCCTCATCAATGCATTCATTCATCTGCTTTTCCTCGCCTGTTAAAACCATGATTCATCATCACTTTCAATCTTGACCGGGACTGATCCATTCTCTCTTTTCTCTTTCTCTTTCTTGACCAGATTATTGTCTTTTGTTAGATAGATATCTATAGCTTTACCTTTTGGCGCTAATTCTTTTCCTTGTGGATTTTGCTTGTAAACCATGTAGCTCTTCCTGTCTTCATCGTTTGTGGGCGGAGTGTCAAAGAATACACCTCCGATAATGAAAGTCTCTTCATGAGCACGGTTAGTGGCATCTTCCAGTGAGAGACTAGTAAAATCCGGAGTTTCTACCTTTTCATTTGAGAAGCCTTGTCCGACAACCATATCAATAACGGAACCTATTGGCAATTTCTGTCCCGGAAGAAGGTTCCTTTCTGCAAAAGTAATATCTACAACTAGATTTGAAAATTCTGAGGGTACAAATCTTATTGTTCCAATCTTGAAGCCAGATCCTTTTAAAATTGCAATAGCCTGACGTTGCGACATGTCGCGAACATCAGGTATTGCTAACTTCAAAGGTGAAGTGGCATTCACTGTGAGAAAAATAATTCTATTTCGTTTAACGCGGGAGGCTGGTTTGGGAAGCTGTCCCAATATAACTCCAGGTAATGCATCTTCTTGATAGACTGAATCAACAATTTCGTATCTCAATCCTTTATTATTAAGTAGGGGAATACCTTCTTCAACTTTTAAACCTTTGATGTCGGGTACAATTTCTGATTCTCCATGATCAGTGAAGCTGCTTAGAAAGAGCAAAGTTCCGATTATTAAAAGAAAGCTTACGGCAAATATGGCCAAGATATTCCACCAAAAAAGTTTACTTCTAAAGAATTGGAAAAAGTATTTGACGTTCATCTTATCCGAGCATTGCATTATTTAATTGCAAATCTAATTAAAAACGGGGAATGAAGACATTAAAAACAAAAAAAGTAAAGGCCTTAATTGCAACCTTTACTTTTTTTGTGATAACACCGGCGAATTTTATGCTTTACCCGACATGCTGTCTGATACAGTTAATCTCTTTCTGCCTTTTGCACGACGTGATGCCAATACCCTGCGACCATTAGCACTTTCCATTCTGCTGCGGAAACCATGCTTGTTCACTCTCTTTCTGTTTGAAGGTTGAAATGTTCTTTTCATTGCCGTTATGTCTGTTTTTAGTTATTCATTTGAGTTTGCAAAAGTAGGCACTTTTTTTGACATAGCAAACTTTTGTCTCTCTTTTAGCTAAAAAGTTTTCTAATCATCTGAATATTCGAGGGATGGAAGTCTTATTTGTGTTGGTTCGTTTGGCTGTTAAACCAAATTAGACTAATTTTGCAGGTGAATAATTAAATAGCTAAACATAGATTTATGGCAACGACAGCAGAAATTAGAAATGGAATGTGTATTGAATTTAATAATGGATATTACACTGTGGTGGAGTTTCTTCATGTAAAACCAGGTAAAGGACCTGCTTTTGTCCGTACGAAGTTGAGAAATGTACAAACCGGACGTGTTTTGGATAATACATTTAGTGTTGGAGTCAAATTGGACGAGGTTCGTATTGAAAGAAGACCTTATCAGTACCTTTATAAGGATGATATGGGTTATAACTTTATGCATACTGAAACATTTGAGCAAATTATAATCGCTGAAGGAAGTATCATTGGTGTTCAATTTCTTAAAGAGGCAGATGTTGTTGAAGCCATGGTTCATGCAGACTCTGAGACTGTTTTGTATGCCGAACTTCCTGCTCATGTGGTTCTGACAATTACATATACTGAGCCAGGCTTGAAGGGAGACACAGCAACCAACACCTTGAAGCTGGCAACTCTTGAAACCGGGGCAGAGGTTCGTGTTCCTTTATTTATTAACGAAGGGGATAAGATTGAGATTGATACTCGCGATGGTTCTTATGTCGGACGAGTTAAATAAAGTGGATGTCTTAATGCAAAGAGATCTTTTTCTGATTGTCAAATAGATGAATTAACTTGTCTCCAGTTAATTGCGTGGAAGGGTTAAATTGATTAGATGAAGCATAGTTAAGAAGGGAATTGTAAAATTGTTTCCCTTCCGGTGTTTGCTGAATAGCTTCTGGATTTGCCATGCATACCAGTAATTTGCCCTTTCCAACTGCAAACTCAAAAACGAGTCCTAATCTGTGACTGCGGTTAATATTATCTACTACTTGCACAATTGGTTTATATCTTCCGGGTATCTCGTCAAGAATGAGAGGATGTGAGTTGCGCACTATTATCCACCACTGCCAATTCGAATGACTCTCTGTTGGGAAATTCTTAAATAATGGGTGTGAAGGATTTGTGAATAGAGTTAGGGTTCCTGGTGATACTTCGCGATGAAGTCCTTCTGAAATTCCTTTAAACATGGAGTAATTCCAATAATCAGGAGTGAATAATCCGTCGAGAGTAAGTCTTTTAAGCTTTTCAGCATCGGGGAAAAGTACAATGGACTTGCCCTCATAAAGATCTTTTATCAATGGCTCATCAACTGTTGTAGCTATCTGGATATTTTTCGGTTCTTCTTGCTCCTTACTCTCAGGGTACACCCATAAAGAGTAAGAGTTTTTGTAATCAGTACCTTCCAAATTTAGTAATAGGGTCAGTCGGGTAGGCTTGCTGATTTTCTTTAGCGTGAAAGATATATTTCCAGCTTTTGTGACTTCACCTTGAGGGAATCTGGATATTAACTGATTCATTTCAACGATTTTTCCATTCTCATCATTCACTTGCCAGTCTACGAAACCTTCATCAATGTCTTCTTGTGAATAGTTTGCTAGTTCGATCGTACATTCAAAAGTTTCATTGTTGCTCCAGCAATATTTGTCAAAAAGAGCTAATGGTACAATCTGGTTATTGAATTGAGAAAATTCTTCAGGCGTGATGCCACCTTTGCTTTCCATGAAAGCGTCAAGTATACCAACTAAAGCAGTCCCTTGTCCAGGAAAATCTTGTAGGTCAAGAATCTGAAATCCGCCAAGTCCTTTTGTGCGCAATCCCATTTCAATATCTGCCTTATAACAGATAGCTGCAAAAGCGTTTGATGCTTTATGGAAATCGTCAATTTGATCATCAAGTTCTCTTTCTTCCAAGCGGTTCTTGAAAATCATTAAGTTGATAGGCTTTAGTACACCCTTGTATTTTCCAATTTCTTTAAAATCAGGGAATATTTGAAACTGTCCGTTCTCATGACTAATAACGGGTATAAGGCAGTTGTTGATTCCGCTCTCATAGGTTAATCTTGTTGAAGGATAAAGTGCATTTAAATAACCACCTTTATAGGCATCTGCAAAAGAAAAGCTGGATCTGACATGCGTGATAAAGGTGGAGTCAGTATCAGCACCTACTCGGCAACTGACCAGAAAGTCCTCTCCAGATGCTTGCCCGAACATTCCAAGGTAGTTGTTTGAACCAAATGCGTATAGATGCCTTGTGTCTTTAGTCTTAAATGATTCAACCATTCCTCGCATGATATTCTCATCACCTGTAAGTTCATTACCAAGTGTCATCATAACAAAAGAGGCATGATTACCATAGTCTTCAAGAATCAGATCTCCTTCCATTTTCAGGAAACTGTTGAGACTATTATTTCTTTTGTCAAGTATCCCCCAGAAAGGAAGTTCCGTCTGAATATATATACCTACAATGTCAGCTGCATCAAAAGCTGCTTTGGGAGGTGTCCATGAGTGGAATCGGTAGTGATTAATGCCGTAGCTCTTTGCAATATTGAAAACCTTGATCCACTCTTCCTTATTCATTGGAGGATAGCCAGTTAATGGAAAAACACAGGCGTCGTGTTTGCCACGAAGAAAAAGTTTCTTAGAATTGATAGTAAAATGTGAGCCTTCTGAAGAGAAATGGCGCATCCCGAAAGTTACAGCTTGATTGTCAACGATATCATCTACTTTCAAAGAGATAGAAAGGGTATATAGGGAAGGGGATATATCGCTCCAAAGTTGAGTATTTGAGCCCATTTGAAAAGTAAAGTCATAGCTGTTCTCTCTGGGACTTACAAGAAGAGGGAAATATTGTGGTTTTATCTTATCTTTTTTTTGTGTATTAAAAACCTCAGCAGTGAAGTAAATCTTTCCGTTTCTTTCAGCAACTTCTTTATTCCTAATTCGTACATGTACAGTAACAGTATTATTTTCAATGTTTGGGTATACTTGAATGGACTGAATTGAAATAGTAGGTGCTGCCTCTATGAAGAGATCTCCAATGATTCCATTCCAATTCGTTTGAGTATTGTCAGACCATGAGTGCGAACCTTTTATCTCATCTGGAACAGAATTGGGTCCATTGTCTATCATGATGGTCAGCTTGTGTCTTCCTGGAGTAATAACTTTTGATAGGTCGTATTTCTGAGGGGTAAGTATATTATTTGCAGAACCAATAAAAAGGCTATCAAGCCATACTCTTGTTGCTTTAGTCCGTTCGAGGGTTAGCGTTACCTGTTTGCCAATAAACGAAAGGGGAATGTTAATTTCTTTGCTGTACCATGCTTTTCCTTCATAATAATAAGCTCTAGAAAGACGCGTAGTCTCTTCTGTAGCTGTGTTCTTTGTGCCTTTCTCCTGTTCATCAGTAGTACCGGGGAATTTAACTGTTTCGGCAAGTGATTTGTTGTACCAACCTTCTTTTATTCCTATATTGTTCCAGTCTAAAGCAAATTTCCATTCACCCTCCAGAGGGATGCGTTCTCTTTCTTCCGATAGTCTCTCTGTATCTGAACAACTTTCAAGAAGAAAGGGTATAGCAAGGATAATCACAATCAGATAGTTTCTCATGTTTCCGGGTAATGTCATATGATTGTGAAATATGTTTATGTTACAAAGTAAGCATATTTATATTGAAAACTAGTTATTAGGCTGTTAAATCATACAAAAAGAGGGTGATCTTTAGACCACCCTCTTTTTATGTATGAAGTTATTTAGTTACTTCTTTTCAGCTTCGTCCATTTGAGCTTTCAAATTTGCTAAGCCTTCAATGTCACCTAAAGTAGTTTTCTCATTACTATTAGATGTTGTTGCATCTTCAGCTTTAGGCTTTTTGATATTCTTCTTTGCAGCTTTCTTCTCTGCAGACTCTGCTGATTTTGCTTCATCCTCGAATACTCTGCTATGAGAAAGAATGATGCGTTTGGCATCTTTGTTGAACTCTATAACTTTGAACTCAAGTTTTTCATCCATTTGGGCTTGTTTGCCATCCTCTTTTACAAGGTGTTTTGGAGTAGCGAATCCTTCTACACCATAAGGCAATGTAATAACTGCTCCCTTGTCAAGGATCTCAATTATTGTACCTTCGTGGATTGAATCAACAGTGAATATAGTCTCGAATACATCCCAAGGATTTTCTTCAAGTTGTTTGTGACCAAGGCTCAATCGACGGTTTTCCTTATCAATTTCCAATACGGTGACATCAATGTCAGAACCGATCTCTGTGAATTCAGAAGGGTGCTTGATTTTCTTTGTCCATGAAAGATCAGAAATATGAATTAAACCATCAACTCCCTCTTCAATCTCAACGAATACTCCGAAGTTAGTGAAGTTACGTACTTTTGCACGATGTTTGGTGCCAACAGCATATTTTGTATCAAAATGCTCCCATGGGTCTGGCTTAAGTTGTTTGATACCCAAAGACATTTTACGCTCTTCACGATCCAATGTTAGTATAACAGCATCTACTTCATTACCAACATTCATGAAATCCTGTGCACTACGCAAGTGTTGTGACCAAGACATTTCAGAAACGTGGATCAAGCCTTCTACGCCTGGTGCAATTTCGATAAATGCACCATAATCAGCCATCACAACTACTTTTCCTTTTACCTTGTCGCCAACTTTCATTTCAGCACTCAAAGCATCCCATGGATGAGGGGTCAATTGTTTTAAACCTAAAGCGATACGATTCTTATCGTCGTTGAAATCAAGGATAACAACATTCAGTTTCTGATCCAACTGAACAACTTCACCAGGATGAGAAACACGACCCCAAGAAAGGTCTGTAATATGGATTAATCCATCAACGCCACCCAAGTCAATAAATACACCGTATGAAGTGATATTCTTGACAGTACCTTCGAGTACTTGTCCCTTTTCGAGTTTGGAAATAATATCTTTTTTCTGTTGTTCAAGTTCAGCTTCGATAAGAGCTTTGTGAGATACAACAACGTTCTTGAATTCCTGATTGATCTTAACTACTTTGAATTCCATTGTTTTGTCAACAAATACATCATAGTCTCTAATCGGTTTTACATCGATCTGAGAACCTGGCAAGAATGCTTCAATGCCAAATACGTCAACGATCATACCGCCTTTAGTGCGACATTTAACATAACCTTTAATGATTTCGTCATTTTCAAGAGCTTGGTTGACACGATCCCAAGAGCGTGTTGCGCGTGCCTTCTTGTGAGAAAGGATCAATTGCCCTTTTTTGTCTTCCTGGCTTTCGATGTACACCTCAACAGTGTCACCTACCTTCAATTCCGGATTGTAACGGAATTCATTCATAGATACAATAGCATCTGATTTGTAACCGATGTTGACAACAACCTCGCGCTTGTTCATCGTGATTACAGTTCCTTCAACAACTTCTCCTGACTTTACAGCACTGAGAGTTTTGTCGTAAGTTAGTTCGAGTTCTTCTTTACTTTTGTCAGTAAGAACTTCACCTTTTTCATAAGCATCCCAATCAAAAGATTGATCCGGAGCTACATTTTTAAGATTTTCCATTAAGTTAATTGTTTTGCAATTAATAAGTTAGACATTATGTTGATTAAAATACGGGTGCAAAGATACAGAATTTTCTGATACAACACGGATACATACGCACTTTTTTTATTTTCTTTCGCATGCTATTCAATTGATATGCAGGAGCTAGTCTTCAGTTATTTATCAAAATGAGTAAACGGCTATTTGTTGCAATATACTACTATTTCAAGAGATCATATTCGTGTATTAGAATCAAAGCTCTATATTTGTACGATAAATATAACACTCTCATTCCTATGACACGAATTGGTTTCTTTTTAATGATGATTTTGATTACATGCACGGTGACTGCCCAGCAAGAGTATGACTCCTTTTTTAAAGATTCAACTTTGCGGATGGATCTTATTCTAGCTGGGAATGATAAGGCTATGCAGGTCTATCTTCATGATTTTTGCAAGTCAGAAGGATGGGCAGGTCGTAGAAATAATCTTGAAAAACAGCAGAATCTCGGCAATGGACTTGCTGTCATGAGAGATGTATCAAGTGGTGAAATTATTTATACTTCCACTTTTTGCGCATTATTTGCTGAATGGCAGGCGACAGATGAGGCAAAAGAAGTACAAAAAGCATTCCAACAAGTCTTACTTTTTCCTTTTCCAAAGAAAAAAGCAGTCATTACAATTGATTTTCGAGGGTATGATGGAGAGTATAAGTCTTATCTGAGCGCATCCGTTAATCCGGCAGATATTTTAATCCGTCCTAAAGGAAAGACTGTTTATAAGACGGAGGCTATCCAACATAACGGTTCTTCAGATCAATGTGTTGATATTGTCTACGTAGCTGAAGGATATACAACAGCTGAGCAGGAAAAGTTCTTTAAAGATGCTCGTCGTCTCAATGCTGATCTTTTTGCACATGAACCTTTCAACAAATTAAAGAATAGATTTAATGTTACTGCAGTTGCAGCGATCTCATCTGAAAGTGGTACTTCACATCCGGGAAAAGGGATCTGGAAGAATACACTTCTAAGCTCACATTTCGATACATTTTATTCGTCCCGATATCTTATGTCTAATCAGACGACTGCGATTAATGATGCAGTTGCCGGTATTCCTTACGAACAAATTATAGTTGTTGTTAATACTCCTGTTTATGGAGGTGGAGGGATTTACAATTCTCATACAATGATCAGTGCGGATGACAAACTTAGTAACATTATTGTTGTTCATGAATTTGCGCATGCATTTGCAGGACTTGCTGATGAATATTATTATCCTGGTGATGTTATGGAAAACTTTTATAAGAAAAGTATAGAACCATGGGAAGAAAATATCACTACTTTGGTCGATTTTGACCGTAAATGGAAAGATATGCTTCCGAAGGATACAAAAGTTCCTACAAAACTATCTGAAAACAGCAAGCTTGAGTTAGGGTGTTTACGAAGGAGGGGGTTATGCTACCTATGGCGTATATCGTCCAATGCAGGATTGTCGGATGAACACCAATAAGGCTGAGACTTTCTGTCCGGTATGTCAGCGAGCAATTACTCGTGTTGTTGACTTTCTAACGAAATGAAAGATCCGAAGATTAGCTTCGGATCAAATTCATAAATTCTTCACGCGTTTCGACCGTTCTGAATACTCCCGTAAAATCAGATGTTGTTGTAACAGAGTGTTGCTTCTCAACACCTCGCATCTGCATACACATGTGCTGCGCCTCGATAACGACCATTACTCCCAGTGGGTCAAGTGTGTCCTGTATGCATTGTTTTATCTGCATGGTCATGCGTTCTTGAATTTGAAGTCGATGGGCAAATATGTCAACAACGCGTGGGATCTTGCTTAGTCCGGTGATGTAGTTCTTCGGTATATATGCCACGTGAGCTTTTCCAAAAAAGGGTTAACATGTGGTGTTCACACATAGAATAGAAGTCAATATCCTTCACAATAACCATTTGTTTGTAATCCTCTTTGAACATGGCGGAACGAAGCACTTCTGCAGGGTCTTGCGAATATCCTTTAGTTAGTGTCAGCATTGCTTTTGAAATTCGTTCAGGAGTCATGATAAGTCCTTCACGAGTTGTGTCTTCTCCCAGGATGCGAAGTATCTCAAGATAGTGCTCACTTAATTTCTGAATCTTTTCCTTCTTCAGTTGTTCCATTAATTCATTGCTCATTTTGTAGTATTTCCAATCTGATGTCGTCATTTACAATCATAGCTTCCTTGCTAATTTCGCGATGTTGTTTTCTCATTTCCTGCATCAGGCGGTTAGCTTCCTCCCACGTTTTAAAATCTCCGACTCGAACCCGAATCTTCGGACCACTAGCAGTAACATAAGATCGGATCTCAGGATAAGCCTCTAAGAATTTACGTTCAATATTTTTTGGCTTTATTCTTAGATTCTGTAGACGCAATTTCAGAATAAAGATGTACACGATACCCTTTAGAACGAAGATATTTTGAGGTGCCGTCATCATCCAGATTTTGTCCTTCACCTTTTTTCCCAATAAGAGAAGCTATCCGTTCATTTTGAATAATCCGGATTGTTCCTTCTCCTTTGTTGTCTTTAGTTAGTTCTTTGACGATTGAATTTTCTTGTTGTCCGGATATGGGTAGTGTAGTTATCCACATCAGTAGTAAAACAGACCATCCAAAAAGTCTTTTATGGAGTTTCTTTTTCATAGCTTCCCATTATTTAAATACAAAAGTACTTTATTTCATCGACATAAAGGGAACCATCTACAAGAAAAAAGAGGAGAGCACTTTGAAAAGTGTTCTCCTCCTGATATTGTGACTTAAAGAAATAATCAGAAAGCAACAATTATACCCATGAAGTCTTCCACATTGAGTGCTGCGCCACCAATCAATCCACCATCAACGTCCGGTTTTGCAAATAGTTCTTGTGCATTGGAAGCTTTGCAGCTACCACCATATAGGATAGATGTATTTTCGGCTATCTCTTTACCATATTTATCTGCGATTGTCTGACGAATGACAGCATGAATTTCTTGTGCCTGATCAGAAGAGGCTGTCTTGCCTGTACCAATAGCCCATACTGGCTCGTAAGCGATAACGATTTTGGCAAAATCGTCAGAAGATAAATCAAACAAAGCCTCTTTTAGTTGCGTGTTTACAACTTTAAAGTATTTTCCTGCTTCTCTTTCAGCCAAAACCTCTCCAATACAGAAAATAGGTGTAAGGTTGTTTTCAAGAGCAAGTGCTACTTTCTCTTTCAAGGTTTCACTTGTTTCACCATAATATTGACGGCGTTCTGAGTGACCAAGAATTACATATTTGGCACCAGTAGAAGCTACCATAGCAGCAGATATTTCACCTGTGTAAGCTCCTGATTTTTTATCAGCACAGTTTTCTGCTCCTAAACCTAACTTTGTTTGGTCAATTTCAGCAGCAATGGAAGCCAGGTGGATGAAAGGAGTGCAAATTACAACATCGCAATTTACACTCTTTTGTGCCAAAGTATCATTTAATTCTTTAGCAAGAGCAACCCCTTCTTGAAGTGTCTTGTTCATTTTCCAGTTTCCTGCAACAATGTTCTTTCTCATTTTCTTAATTTTTATGTGATTCTTAATTGTGTTTTTATTCTGTTTCAGGAGAGTCAGTGGTCTTCATCTCTTTTTTATTTCTTCTATTACGGTAAGCCTGAACAACTAATTTGATTATTCTCTCAAGCACAAACAGAGCTATCAAAGGTATAATAAATGCCATTGCAAAAAATAGTACCTTTGTACTCGATAACATTCCATCCTTTTTTCCCCACTTTGTTTGATCCAGAGGATTGTCATACATTTCTGTTTCCGGAAGCAGAGTATGGGGCCACTTTCTCAAAATAGTTCCCTGTTTTAATAGGATGAGTCCGGGGTTAGATCGTATCATCGTCTTAAGAGCTATTTCATCCATAAAGGCAAATGGGTATTCAGCACCCGTATCAGCAGACCATTCATCTATAACTGCTTTTGGAGAAGCTGTAAGACAGTAGAAACGATAGCCAAACTTCACGCAATAATCATATATCTCATTGATTCTGTCAATTTCTTGGTCACTTGCAGTCTCGAGCTTGTGTGAAACCAGTAAGAAAGTATATGAAGAGTCTTGAAGCACTTCATTTGTAATATCATTATCGTTCAATTCAATCGAAAAATCATGAATTGGAGGCACATATCCCTTACTGATTGGTTTGTCTTCTCTTCTTACAAATGTCCAGGAAGAGTCACCTTCCGGATAATTCTCGAGTGAGAACTCTTTTTCAATGCCATTTCTTTCATAGATGAATGTGTTTTCATACTTTTCTTCTTGCGCACCATCAGGAACAGACATCATTTCAGTCATGTTATTCCCGATTTTGTAAGGGCGGAAATCGACTATCGGAAGATATTCATATGAAATCCACGAAACACTAAATATAAAGAGTAGAGTATAAAGAGAAACCAGCCCTTGCGTATGTTTAGTAAAGAGTGGAGTGAGTCTGTTCCGGTAGATGAAAAGGAAAATAGAAGTTCCCATCAATACCACATTCTTATAGAACGTTTGCCAATTAGTGAGTGTGAGAGCATCTCCAAAACAGCCGCAATCAGTCACCGGATTGCTGATTGAAATCCATAGCGTTAAAGGAGTCATTGCAAGCAAGAAGAGATTGAGGAATACAATGCTCTGCTTGATTCGGTAACCCGTAATAAGCGATACTCCGATCCAGAATTCAAATGCAGCGAGAATAATGGCAAGGAAAAGTGTCATTGGGAGCAAAAAGTCCAACCCAAGCGCTACAAAATAATCAGTAAACTTATAAGATGATCCCAAAGGATCCACTGCTTTTACAAAACCTGAAAAGACAAATACCAATCCCACTAAAAGACGCCCAAGTATCACCAACCCATTCCAGATGAGTTCATGTTTTTTTAGTGGAATTGTATTCTTATTCTCCATAAGTCAGTTTAATAAGTGCAAACAGCGAATAATTAATCATGTCCATATAGTTAGCATCCAAGCCTTCAGATACAATAGTTTTTCCCTTATGTTCCTCAATTTGCTTTGTGCGATTGATCTTCATGAGAATCAAATCTGTGTATGAACTGATTCTCATGCCTCTCCAAGCTTCGTTGTAGTCATGATTTTTTAGCATACATCAGTTTTTTGGTCAGCGTAATATGTTTATCGTAGAGCTCAAGTGCCTTTTCATTTGTGATATCAGGCATTTCACTATATCCTAACTCGAGCTGAATCAATGCTATTACTCCATAATTTACAATACCAATAAACTCTGACTGAATAGTATCATCAATCAGAGCCTCTTTCTGAATCTCCAGACTGCGTATTCGACTGGCTTTTATAAAGATCTGATCTGTTAAAGAGACGGGACGCATGATGCGCCATGCTGAACCATAATCCTGCAATTTCTTTGCAAAAAGGTCCCGGCATGAAGCGATCAGTTGCTCAAATTGTTCAACGGTATTCATAAAAATGTTCTTGATAAGTAACGTTCAGAGCACAAATATACAGGAATTATCTGTAAATAATATGCTATTTACGTTTCTGTTTCTCTACTATAGCATCAATAACAGCTACAGCTGTAATATTAACGATGTCGCGTACCGAACTTTCAAAGTCAGTAAAGTGGATTGGTTTATTCAATCCCATCTGGATCGGGCCTATCAGTTCGGCATCACTCATTAACTGAAGAAGCTTGTATGCGGAGTTTGCTGAACTGAGGTTTGGAAAAACAAGCGTGTTTACATCTTTTTCTTTCAGACGCGTAAACGGATATTTCTCATCACGCAGTTCCTTATTCAATGCAATGTTTACCTGCATCTCTCCGTCAATGGCAAGGTCAGGATAGCTTTTTTGAAGATAATCTACGGCATTGTGTACTTTCGCAGGACTTCCGTTAGAATCTGCGCCGAAGTTAGAATATGAAAGCATGGCAATGACCGGTTCGTGGTTGAAGAAACGTACAGTGTTTGCAGCAAGACGAGCTACATCAATAAGAGCATTTGCATCAGGGTGACGATTAATCAGCGTATCAGCAAGGAATATTGTGCCCTGTTTCTTAGAATTGATAATGTGCATTGTGCCAAAGTGATTAAAACCTTCACGGATTCCAATCACTTCTTTTGCAACTTTAATTGTATTTGAATATTTCGTATATACACCAGTGATGAAAGCGTCAGCTTCTCCTGTTTCAACCATCATCATACCAAAGTAGTTGCGCTCAAACATCTTATCATTAGCTTCCTGTAAAGTAAATCCCTCACGATACCGTTTTTCTGTAAGTACTTTTGCATAACGTTCGCGACGATCTGCTTCATTGTCATGACGTAAATTAATGACTTCTATTCCTTCCATATTAAGCTCGAGCTCTTTAGCAAGCTTATCAATGCGCTCGTCATTACCAAGTAATATTGGATGGCAAAGGCCTTCGCTTTTCGCTTCAACAGCTGCTTTTAGCATATTGGGGTGGATGCCTTCAGCAAAGACCACACGTTGTGGATTGCTGCGAGCTTTATCATACAACTGTCGGGTAAGTTTGGATTCATATCCCATCAACTGGAGAAGTTGAATGCGATATGCATCCCAATCTAATATTGGTCTTCTAGCTACCCCTGATTCCATTGCTGCCTTTGCAACTGCCATTGATACCTCAGTAATCAAACGCGGATCTACTGGTTTGGGTATAAAGTATAATGGTCCAAAGGTCAGATTGTTTTCTTCATAAACAGAGGTTACAACATCAGGTACCGGGGCTTTTGCAAGAGCAGCGATAGCCAAAACAGCTGCCAGCTTCATCTCTTCGTTGATTGCTCTGGAGTGTGTATCCAAAGCGCCACGGAAGATATAAGGGAATCCGATTACATTGTTTATCTGGTTAGGATAGTCTGAACGACCTGTTGCCATCAGTACGTCTGGACGTGCAGCCATTGCATCCTCATACGTAATCTCAGGTGTTGGGTTTGCCAAGGCGAATACGATAGGATTAGCAGCCATCGAGCGCACCATTTCTTGTGAAAGAACATTTCCCTTAGAAAGTCCAAGAAATACATCTGCATCTTTTATAGCTTCTGCCAGAGTGTGAACATCTGTGCGACTTGTTGCAAAATATTTTTTGGATTCAGTCAAGTCCGGACGGTCAATAGTGAGGGCGCCTTTGCTGTCAAGCATCACGATGTTTTCTCTCTTGGCGCCTAGAGCAATATAAAGTTTGGTACAAGAACTGGCTGAAGCACCAGCTCCATTCACCACAATCTTCACTTCATCAATCTTCTTTCCGGCCACTTCCAGAGCATTCAGCAATCCGGCACTTGAGATGATTGCGGTACCATGCTGGTCATCATGCATAACGGGAATATCCAGTTCTGCTTTCAGTCTCTCTTCAATCTCAAAGCATTCAGGAGCTTTAATGTCCTCCAGGTTGATTCCACCAAAAGTTGGTGCAATTGCTTTTACAGCTTCGATAAACTTTTCAGGATCTTTTTCATCGACTTCAATGTCGAACACATCGATTCCGGCATAGATTTTAAAGAGCAATCCTTTACCTTCCATGACTGGTTTACCGGCAAGAGCTCCTATATCACCAAGACCGAGTACAGCTGTACCATTGGAAATAACTGCAACAAGGTTTCCTTTTGCCGTATACTTGTATGCATCTTCAGGATTTTTCTCAATCTCCAGGCAAGGTTCTGCTACTCCTGGGGAGTAAGCAAGAGAAAGATCTCTTGGTGTACTATGTGGTTTGGTAGGAACGACCTCAATTTTACCGGGCTTACCTTGTGAATGATAAAGTAGAGCCGCTTCTTTTGTTATTTTTGCCATAATGTAATTAGAATATTACTATTTCTCGTATATTGATACCTGAATTGGGTGCAAAGTTACATATTATTTGTTTATTCTACGAAGTGCTCTTATGATATTTCCCTAAATATTACTTCATAGCGTTTGTTTATATCAGACTATTCTCATCAAAGTCAGATGTTTGAATCAATGATTCGAATTCGTCCTGCCATTGCAGTTTTATCTGAAATAAAAAGAGAGTACGCGTTTCTGACGTACCCTCCCTAATGTTTTATAAAAAACAGGATTTTTCTGAGATCCAATGAAGATATCCCTAATCTAGCTTCAATACGGCAAGGAACGCTTTTTGCGGAACTTCTACATTGCCAATCTGCTTCATTCGTTTCTTTCCCTTCTTTTGTTTCTCAAGGAGTTTTCTCTTTCGGGAAATGTCACCACCATAACATTTTGCTGTTACATCTTTGCGGACAGCCTTGATTGTTTCCCTGGCAATGATCTTTGCCCCGATCGCAGCCTGTACAGCGATGTCAAATTGCTGACGTGGTATCAGTTCCTGAAGCTTTTCGCACATCCTTCGTCCAAAGTTATATGCATTGTCAACATGAGTAAGTGTAGAGAGAGCATCAACAGGTTCGCTGTTGAGCAGGATATCCAGCTTGACCAGTTTGGACGGGCGATAGCCATTCAAGTGATAATCAAAGGATGCATATCCTTTGGAAATACTTTTCAGCCTGTCATAAAAGTCAATCACTATCTCCCCCAGAGGAATATCATAGAATATTTCCACGCGGTTGCCAGAGATATATTCTTGCTTGACCAGTTCCCCGCGCTTTCCTAAGCAAAGCGTCATGATAGAACCAATATAGTCTGTTGTTGTAATGATTGAGGCACGAATATATGGTTCTTCAATACGCTCTATCATTGAGGGGTCGGGGAGTCCGGATGGATTATGGACTTCCAGTTTTTCCTCTTTCTTTGTATATACGATGTATGACACGTTTGGCACTGTTGTGATCACGTTCATATCAAATTCTCTGTCAAGACGCTCCTGAATGATTTCCATATGAAGCAGTCCGAGAAACCCGCAGCGAAATCCAAATCCAAGTGCTACAGAAGATTCGGGCTGGAAGGTCAGAGATGCATCATTGAGCTGAAGTTTTTCCAATGAGGAACGAAGATTCTCAAATTCCTCTGTTTCTATCGGATATACACCCGCATATACCATGGGTTTTACTTCTTCAAATCCAGCAATCCTTTCTTTACACGGATTGATCACATGGGTGACCGTATCACCTACTTTAACTTCGCGTGAAGTTTTTATTCCTGATATAATATAACCTACATTACCGGCACTTAGTTCGGCACAAGGAAGCATATCCAGTTTTAAGACGCCGACCTCATCCGCTTCATATTCTTTGTTTGTCGCAAAGAACTTTACTTTATCACCTTTTTCGGATGGTTCCGTTGACGATCTTGAAATAAGCAATGATTCCCCTGAAAGGGTTAAACACAGAGTCGAAGATCAAAGCCTGCAGAGGAGCTTCAGGATCACCGGCGGGTGGATGGATACTGTGAACGATAGCTTCCAGGATCTCATTGACACCCTCCCCGGTCTTTCCACTTGCACGGATGATATCTTCACGCTTACAGCCAAGTAGCTCAATAATTTGATCTTCTACTTCATCTGGGCGCGGCACTATCCAGATCCACCTTATTAACGGACAGGGATGATCTCAAGATCATGCTCTATGGCCATATATAGATTGGATATAGTCTGAGCCTGAATACCCTGGGCTGCATCTACGATAAGCAGTGCCCCTTCACAGGAGGCGATGGAACGTGATACTTCATATGAGAAGTCTACATGCCCCGGAGTATCAATCAAATTTAATATATAGTGTTCTCCCTTATAGAGATAGTCCATCTGTATGGCGTGACTCTTGATAGTAATGCCGCGTTCACGTTCCAGGTCCATGTTGTCGAGCACTTGCTCTTTCATTTCTTTTCCCTGTACGGTGTGCGTATATTCTAGTAAGCGGTCGGCCAGGGTACTCTTACCGTGGTCAATATGAGCAATAATACAAAAGTTGCGGATCTTCTTCATTCAAATAGCCTTGTTCTTAAAACGTTTCGTTACTTATTTCTTTTTCGAACGCTGTGATTGTTGTTTGCGCAAAGTCTCTTGTTGTTTTGTTTGAGCTTCAACCAAACGACTCATGAATCCATTGCTCTTCTTGGGGCGCTTCTTATTCTCTTCGAGTTTAGCCAATAGTTTCTCTTCATTGATGAAACCACGGAATGCCAATGTCTGAAATATGAAATAAGTGATGATAATAGATAGTAGAAGCTAAGTCCGGAAGACTACTGGTTGAAGAACACAAGGAAAGTAACCGGCATCAGGTACATCATCCACTTCATACCCGGCATCTGCTGTTGACCGGTGTTGCTCATCTCATATTAAACTTCGTGTAGATTACGTTTACGATGGTCATAAGCAGACAGAAAAGACTGACATGGTTTCCATAGTATGTACTGATCAGTGGGATATTTTCTTCAAGTGAAGATTGCATCATATGTTGAAAGGTCTTGTGCCAAAGGAAAGGTTCCTGTCG
>CAXXFJ010000016.1:0-84743 GCA_963677415.2 Bacteroidales bacterium
TAAACATTTGTCCGGTTAATTATGTTTTGTAGAAAAAGAATTTTTGTCGTTGCGGCAGCTTTAATGCTATCACTGACTCAAGCTTTCCCAGAGGAGAGCGACACAGTCCGTGTGCATACACTTTCTGTCATAGAAGTGAGCGAGACAAGCACCTCGTCTTCTACCATGTCCCCCTTTCCCGTACAGTCCTTTACCGGTGTCGAACTACAGCAGATGAATGCCTCTCAGCTTTCCGATGCCGTCAAACGCTTTTCCGGTGTTACCGTCAAGGACTACGGTGGAATAGGAGGCATGAAGACCGTATCTATCAGAAGTCTGGGAGCTAACCATACAGCTGTTTCTTATGATGGAGTCACCCTCAACGACTGTCAGACAGGACAGATTGATATCAGCCGCTTTTCCCTCACCAATGTCAAACTACTCTCCCTGACTATTGGCCAAAACGAATCCATCTTTCAGCCCGCGGCACTCTTTGCTTCGGCAGGAGTCTTGAGCATTGTCACCCTCGATCCGCAGTTTGAGTCTGATAAGCCTGTCAATGTGCAGGCAGCTCTCAAAGCCGGTTCCTTTGGATATGTGATGCCTTCTTTACGCCTCGAGCAGAAACTCTCCGACCGACTCTCTCTGTCTGCCAATGCAGAGTGGCAAAAAGCAGAAGGAGACTATCCATATTCTTTGGCCAATGGAGATTCCACAGTACATAGAAACCGCAGCAATTCAGATATAAGCCAGCTCAACAGCGAACTCAATATCTATTACAACCTCCCGTCCGGAGGATCCATCAAGGCAAAAGGCTATGGTTTTTGGTCCGATAGAGGATTGCCCGGAGCTGTCAAGTATTATACCGACAATTATATACAGCGACTCAATGACCGTAATCTATTTGCACAAGTACGCTATGAGCAACCCTTCGGGCGCTTCGCTCTGCTCGTCAATAGCAAGTACAGCTATCTATATACCCGTTATACCAATGAAGACCCAGCTCAGATCAATGAAGATGACCGTTACACGCAGCGCATCTCCTATCTCTCTGTGGCAGGAAAGATGGATATCAGTAATCGTTGGAAGACATCTCTTGCCACAGATTATACCCATCAGAATCTCCATACCAACTATATGAAATCAGGAACACCGCAGCGCCACACCTCACAGTCTGCACTTGCGGTCAGTTATGTGACAAAGGCAATCAATGCCACAGGAAGCGCATTACTCACCTCTGTCAATGAAGAAGTGACCAACAACAAAGGAGGTCATGACTTTGTTCGTCTCTCTCCGACACTTTCTTTCTCAGCCTCTCCGGGCTGGAAACCTTTGCGCCTTCGTGCGATGTATAAAGAGAGTTTTCGTGCGCCAAGCTTCAACGATCTCTATTTCGAACGGGTAGGCAACAGAGACCTTGTACCGGAAAAAGCCCGACAATTCAATCTGGAGTCACTTATGCCGATGGTTTCAGCGGACCGCTTTCCTACATATCCATCACAGCAGATACTTATTACAACCGAGTGGATGATAAAATTGTGACGATACCCCGTGGCAATATGTTCAACTGGTCTGTTCTCAATTTCGGAGAAGTAGAAATCAAAGGAGTAGAACTGACTTTAGCTGCAGATATTGACCTTATTACCGGTCATACCCTGACGCTTTCCGGAGGATATACCTATCAGGAAGCGGTCGATATTACCGATAAAACTTCGCAGTCTTATCGCGATCAGCTACCCTATACCCCCCAACACTCGTGTAATGGACACGCTTCTTACACCTCTCCCTGGTTTGTATTTTCCTATAATATGTTTGGATCGGGTAAGCGTTATTACCTTCCTCTGAATAAAAAGAGCAACGAACTCAAAGGATATCAGGAGCACAGCATCAGTTTGTCGCATGAATTCAAAGCTCATAAATCAAAGGTTTACCTACAAGCAGAATGCATCAATATGTTCAACTCCAATTACGAACTCGTACGCAACTTTCCCATGCCGGGACGTTCCTACCGGCTATCAGTGATCTATAATTATTAATCAATCAATAAAATGAAGATGAAAAAGAAGTTATTATTTAGTTTGGCGATTCTGTTATCAGGAAGCAGCCTGTTTCTTACTTCCTGTTTGCAGGATGAAGAAGACCTCTCAAGGTCGATCGTGGATTATACCTCCAATGGCAAGGTCTATGTATTGAACCAGGGAAGCTGGGGTGGAGGAAATTCTTCCTTGACAAGCTATGATATTGATTCAAAAGTAACAGAAGAAGATGTGTTCGCAAGCGTCAACGGACGTAACCTCGGCGAACTCGCTCAAGATATGGGACTTTACGGCACCAAACTATGGATCAATGTATTTGGAGAAAACACGATTGAAATAGTCAATGCTACCACTTGTGTCTCGGTCAAACAGATCTCTCTTCAGCAGCCACGACAGATAGCTTTTGATGGTGGATATGCCTATGTAACACTTTATGCCGGTAATCTGGCTCGGATTGATACAGCAACTTTCGAAATTAAAACAGTTGCCACAGGTGCCAACCCCGAAGGAATTGCCATTTCCAATCATAAGGTTTATGTAGCCAATTCGGGTGGATTGAACTATCCGGTTTATGAAAATACCATCTCAATATACAATCTTTCAGATCTCTCATTGATTGAGACAAAAGAGGTGATACTGAATCCATCGAAATTTCAGAAATTGGATGATAATACCTTGTTGCTTCAATCAATCGGCAATTATGCGGATGTGGCAGGAGGCGTACAGACGATAGATACGCAAACAGACACGATCATTCCGATTGCCGGTTTGTCAGTGGGTAATTACGCAGTAAAAGATGCCCATGCTATTTATTATTATGCTTCTGAGTATGACGCAAACTGGCAGCCTATTCCATCAGCTATTTCATTGTACGATTTGACTCTCAATCAAAAAATGAGTTCCAATATCACTTCCGATTCGATCACATTCAAGAATCCGTATGCGTTGAATGTAAGTCCGTATAACGGAAGTATATGTCTTGCCGATGCCGTGGGGTATGGTGTGGATGGAGAAGCTTACTTATTTTCAAAGAATGGAGGAAAAGAGGCTTCATTCCCTGTTGGGCTTTATCCTTGTGCAGTCGCTTTTACAGGGAAAAAGTAAAAAGTTCAATTAGTAAAGAAGATGTCTTCATGTTAATTATTTGATGAGAAATCTCTGATAACAGTTTGACACTTCATCCTAAATGATTAAGTTTGTGCGGTAACTAAATATTGGAAGAGAATTCCTTTCTGTATTGAGTTACCGCCCATTTTATTAAATATGAATATACACAATTAACCCTGAATTTTATGAGAACCAGACTTTGTTACCTGGCCTTGTTACTATTTGTCAGTATGACAACTTTTGCCCAAACAACTGAAGGCATTCAATTTTCACACGACTCCATGAATGTGTCGCTGCAAAAAGCCAAAGAGAGTGGCAAACTAATATTTGTAGATGCCTTTACTACCTGGTGCGGACCTTGCAAGATGATGTCAAGTGAGGTCTTTGTGTTGCCGGAAGTAGGGAAGTTCTTTAATGCCAACTTTATCAATATGAAGATTGATATGGAAGCCGGTGAAGGAATAGAGTTGGCAAAGAAATTTGGTGTTAAGGCATATCCTACGTTCTTGTTGATCAATGGTGATGGAGAGATTATTCATCGGGTGGTAGGCAGCAGTAAGGCGGATGTTTTCATAGAGAAAATTAAAAGAGGAATGGATCCTGCAACTTCTTATTTTTCTGTGAAAAAGAAATATGATGCAGGCGAACGTTCTATTGATTTTATGCCTCTTTATTTCAAGACGATGACTGATGCGTATGAATTGAAAGGAAAAGAAGAAGATGTAATCACCTATCTTACCTCTTTGAATCTTCAGCAAAGATCCACTGAGACGAACTGGGATCTCTTTTTCAGTACAGTCAATGATTATAAAAGTCCACTATTTGCCGATTTTGCCAAGAATGTCGATACTTACAGAAAAGCAGTTGGAGAAGATGAGGTGAACAATAAGATTGATAATGTCTTTTACAAGGTATTGGTAAGTGCAGGTCCGACAACGGATCTGAAAGAGATATCCAAAATACTTAAAACCTTAAAGGTCGCTCCAACTTCTGTGATCGGCTACACATACAAGCTTACAGAGTATAAGATTGAAAAGAAATATCAGCCAATCATCGACTTGTATAAGAATGAAATCGTTAAACTAGAGAAAGAAGATACGAAATATCGTATGGATATGATGGTTCTTGGACTGTTGAAAGATGCGCCTGCTGATATCAAGACACAAGCAATAACCTACTTCAAAGCAAGAGAGGAATCTTGTCCGCCGAATATGGTAAACTTCTACAAACAATTTGCAGATATTCTGTCAAAGTAACTTTTACATAGAAAGGCACCAAGCATCTTCAACCAGAGATACTTGGTGCCTTTTTTCGTGTTCGAAAGTGACTCTATTTGTAGTATGACTGCCTGATATTATGAAATCCAGACGTTAGCGCTTTCTTTCTGTAACCATTTTCCATTCACTTTCTCCAGAATGAGAAAATATCCTGCTCCTGAAAGTCCACCTGATGTCGTACTGTAATAAATCATCGCTTTGTCTTTTGAAGCGTTAAACCCCGGTCTGGAGTATGAAATGATAGACTGGTATTTGTAGATCTTGTAGTAGTTTTCCCATCCACCTTTAAAGATCAGATTCAGTTCCTTTCCCGACAAATAAGTAACCTTGTTTTTCAATTCCTTAAAAGACTCGATAGTTATCGACTTTTCGTTCATCTTTATCATATTATCAAACATCACACTATCAAAAGAGGATAGTTTATCCTTCAAAGAACCGCCTAAACTGACACTTGCAAAAGACTGTGTAGATATTCCGGTGATAGCCACCCAGTGATTCCGGTGATAACCACCCACTCACTCTGCTCTTTTATAATGACAAAATTACCGTTTTTTTCTTAAACTCTCTCCTTTTAATTCAAATCTATGCGATGTATATACAATTCTATCAATGATAGAATCGGCCAATGTTTCATCGGTAAATATATCAAACCACATAGCCACTGGTAGTTGACTGGCAATTATAGTTGCTTTTCTGGCATGCCTGTCTTCTATTATCTCCATAAAGTCAAGTTGCTGTTGTTTCTCCATGGTGGATAGTCCGAAGTCATCGAGGATTAGCAAGTCGGTCTTGGCTACTTTGTCAAAGAACCGTATGATTGATCCTTCCACTCTGGCAATTTTCAGTCGGAGCAATAACTTCTGCATGTTGTAATAGGACACCGTAAAGCCTTTCCTGCATGCTTGAGTACCTAAAGCCGATGCCAGGAAGCTTTTTCCGCATCCGGCTGCACCTGTAATCAGCACCGATTCCCCGTTTCGGATATAGCTTCCTGTGGATAATGATAAAATTCTGGATTGTTCGACGCCGCGGCTGGCTTCAAAGTTTAACTCTTCAACCGATGCCTGATAGCGGAACGAGGCATTCTTTAACAGACGCTCATACCGGTTCGAGTCCCTCTGATCTTTCTCCGCTTGCACTAAAAGTTTGAGCCCATCCATAAAGGATAGTTCATGTACTTTTCTGGTTTCTTCCCACGTTTTCAGGCAACTGACCATGCCTGAAAGCTTTAATTGCATCAATTCTGATTTGATTTGTTCCATTCTGATTCTGTTTTAATTTGATTCATATAATACTCTTTCCCCCTGATATTTTTATGCGGGAGACGTTTTTCTTCCTCTTTCATTGTCTCTTTTGTGCTTTCTATAAATTCATAGGCCTTGTTTTCTATGATTTTCTGCAATGACTTGCAGGAGAGCAAATCACAATCAAGGGCATAGCGGCAAGCCTTTTCAAAAACAACGGGATTGGTTTTCCTCTGTAGGGATAAGAGCCCGTCACAACGTCTGTAGATGCGCTCAGGTACTTCTTCCTTCTCAAAGTTCCGGATGATTAACCCTGCTAAGTTTTCCGAACGTTTTTGCGCCTGCCGGATATAATACTCAGGACTCCGCTCCAGATAATGCCGGTGGGTAGAACACAAATGCTCTTTCTGTGTGGTATAACCGTAACCGGCCGTGCGAAGATGAGTTGCGATACAGTCTCCGTCACAATAGATTCTGACAATGCTTCTTGTGTACACGACCGAGACCTTTCTGCCGATATAACTGTAAGGGACAGAGTAATAATGCTTATCCCTGCCCAGAAAGATACAATTGTTCTGTGCCACCTTCAGTAAGGCATAATACTTCAGATCAAAGTCATCGCAAGGTAATGCCGTCAACATGGAGCGTTCTTCGGCCAGAAACTTTTCTTCCCGTGAATAAGGTTTTTGCTGCATGCGGGTTTGATTGTGCTCTTTGACTTTCTCCGCGATCGCTTTATTGAGTTCATCCATGGAAAAGAATGTTTCATTACGGAGTTTGGCGTAAACCCGGGTGTAAATGATCTTTACATGGTTTTCTACGGCAGCCTTGTCTTTGGGGGAATAAGGTCTTGCCGGAAGAACCACAAACCCGTAATGATTGCCAAAATCTTCCATGACCCGATTCAGTTCCGGCTCATATTTGTCTGTTTTTATAACTGCCGCTTTCAGGTTGTCGGGAACCAATATCTTGGGACTTCCTCCAAAACAGCGTAACGCACAAGACAAGCCATACAGAAACTCTTCCGTGGATTGGGAACGGACCGCCATTACAAAGGTGTAATCCGAGTAAGGAAGGCATGCTATAAAAATCTGAACTTTTACCACTTCTCCGGTTTCTCTGTCCACATAAGACATCGTATCCCCCGAGAAATCCACATACAGCTCTCTGCCGGGAGCATGTTCCAGTATAGCAGAAGGATGTCGCGCCACGCTCACCTGGGAAAGATGATAACAGAACTGGGAGTAGC
The DNA here is from genome assembly GCA_963677415.2 of Bacteroidales bacterium. Lineage (GTDB taxonomy): Bacteria > Bacteroidota > Bacteroidia > Bacteroidales > JAQUTK01 > JAQUTK01. The sequence continues at coordinate 6,893 of CAXXFJ010000016.1, forward strand.
CGTAGCCATCGGGATGCTCCTTTTTGTATTCCTCCCACAGGGTCTGCTTTGTTACGTGAGGACGCCGGAGCTCCTGCTCAAAATAAGAAAGCTTCTCCTTAAAAACCAGAAAACGATCTTCCGTATAAGCCGGATTACCTGCCGAGAACTTCTTCTCAAGAACAGGATCTTCCAACTTCAAGAGCGTATCAATATCAAATCCGTTCTCTTTTACTTTACGCAGATACTCGTTGACTGTCCCTTTATAAAGATCCAACGATTGGGCTATCCTCCGATTGGAGACACCCTCCTTATGCAATTGCAATACTTGTTTTATTTTACTCATTCGTATTATTTTTCCTGCCATAATAGTATTCTATGTATTGATGATTCGTACATAGAATATAAGCATTTTCTATAAATGAGTGGGTGGATATGCTCCGGAATGTGAATTCTTTTTCACAAGCTGCTTCTCGAAAACAAAACAAACTAATCTTCAATGACTTATACTCCCCAAAATGGGTGGATATGCTCCGGAATCTTTCGCTTCTTTACCCACTTCGTATCGACTGGGTGGGAATGCTCCGGAATCCGGTTCAAAGAATCGTTTGTCTCGTTTAAAAAAACTCTTTTTTATCCGTTTTTATCCGTTTTTGGGTGGATATCTGCCGGAATGGCACTGAATATAGCCCGTTTTCTTCTGGATTATGGCACTATTCGTTCCGGATTTTTTGGGTGGGTATGCTCCGGATTATCTAGACTGTGACCCCATATTACCGGGTTTTGTGGTCTCTTGAGTTAATACTACGTATGATGCACTGCTTTTATATTTTTCAAGGAAGGCTTTTTGTCGCTGTATTTTAGCTGTATCTTCTTTCGGAGTATCTTCCAGATTCTTTTTCATACGAGTCACAGACTCCTCTTCTGAGGTGACCACCTGATTGATCAGGGAGAAAAATATCTCTTGCTCTGGATCACTTTGTGCATTTCCTGCAAACGAAGTCAGCAGTAGAAGAGTAGTTACGAATAGTTGTTTCATGTGTCTCATGGCTTCTTCCTTTTATGAATTATACTTCGGAGAGTGTTGTTTATACTTCAATGCACAATATTAATAAAATATAAGTTCATGAGTGCAATTCTTGTGTTAAATGTGAGCAACTGCCATTTTTTATTTGACGTACTTTCATAAAAATCTCAACATAACCCCATTAAATAGTTGTCAATATGACTAATGCACCCTATATTTGTTGTTAGTTTTGTAGTCTGCTATCTATAATAGACAAAGCACCCGGTATCTACAAACAGAGATACCGGGTGCTTTTTTTCGTCTTGACAGGATTATGACTCCCAGATGTTACACCTGTCTTTCTCTATCCATTTCCCATCCACTTTCTCAAGAATGATGATATATCCAGCTCCTGCACGGCTTCCCCTTGTCTTACTATAATAAATCATAGCTCTATCCTTTCTTTCATTAAACCCAGGTCTGGAGCATCTAATGATTGGTTGGTTTTTGTATTTCTTGTAGTAGTTCTCCCATTCTCCATCTTCAAAAACGAGATCCAGTTCTTTATTAGTCAGGTAAGTAACCTTGTTTTTGAATTCCTTAAAAGCTTTGATAGTTATCGACTTTTCACTCGATCGGATCATATTTACATGCATCACACTATCATAAGAGCGAAGCTCATCTTTCAGATAACCACCCATACTGATCATACTTTCATAAGAAGGATTTTTTATATTAATGGGCATTGTGGTCTCCTTGATTAATACAGCGTATGATGTGTTTTTGTATTTTTCAAGGTAAGCTTTTTGACGCTGTATATTTGCTGTATCTTCCTTTGGAGTCTCTTCCAGATCCTTTTTTATATAATTCACGAGTTCCTCTTTTGAGGTGACCACCTGATTGATCAGGGAGAAAAATATCTCTTGCTCTGGATCACTTTGTGCATTTCCTGCAAACGAAGTCAGCAGTAGAAGAGTAGTTACGAATAGTTGTTTCATGTGTCTCATGGCATCTTCCTTTTATTAATTATACTTCGGAGAGTGTGTTGTTTGTATTTTCAAGCACAATATTAATAAAATATAAGTACATAAGTGTAATTTTTGTGTTAAATATGACAGACTGCCTTTTCTTTTAGAAGTACTTTCGTAAGATTCTCATCATAAATCCATTGAATAGTTGTCCATATGATTATTGCACACTATATTTGTTATAATTTAGTTCCTGGCATCGTTATTACCTAAGAAGAAAGCCTCGGAATAGCACTCTCTTACTTTGAATGAACATGAAAAAACTTTGTATTACACTTGGAAGTCTGCTTCTTGTTTGGACTCTTCTAGCTCAGGAATGGACTCCGCAATCATGGCCGGTATTAAAGAGTTATGATCAGGCACATCTGGAAAGGATTGCTTTGCCACTGGGTGGCATCGGCACCGGAACTGTATCGTTGGGTGGGCGAGGCGAACTGAGAGATTGGGAAATCATGAATGTGCCTGCCAAGAATTACAGTACAGTGACCACGGGCAATAATGCCCCTTTCTTTGCCATCTATGTAAAGAAAGGAGAAGAAAAGCCAACTACCACACTGCTTGCCGGACCACTTTACCCACAAGAATATCAGCATTACGAAGGGCGCCCGGTCAATCATCACGGTTTGCCCCGATTTGCCCAGGCTTCATTTGATGCCGCTTATCCTTTCGGACAAGTTCACCTGGCTGATCCAGCTCTTCCTGTGACTGTGAAGATCAAAGGATTCAATCCACTGATCCCCTGCGATGCTGAGGCAAGCGGTTTGCCGATCGCCATCCTCTCTTATGAAGTGACGAATACTTCGGATCAACCTTTGGAGGTAGCAGTCTGCGGTTCCATGCGCAACTTTGTGGGTAAAGACGGCAGTCAATTCAGTACGGACTGGAAAGGGGATTACATTCCTACTGGAGCCAGACATAACATCAATAAGTACAAAGAGGGTAACGGAATCAAAGGTATTTATCTGTATTCAGATGAGGTGTCAAAGGAAGATCCGGCATGGGGCACCATCGCCCTGACTACTCAGTCTGCAACCGGAGTCAGTTATCGCACCTCTTCCCGTTCAGACAATTGGAGCAATGCCATGCTGAACTTCTGGGATGACTTTAGTGCAGATGGTCTGCTTACCGAGCGGCCCAAACTGGAAGATCAGGATCCGATGGCCTCGTTGGCTGTTTGCAAAACGATTGCGCCAAACAGCAAGCAAACCTATACCTTCTTTATTACCTGGAACTTTCCCAACCGGAAAGCGTGGTCAAGCACCGTAGTAGGCAATTACTATAGCTGCAAATATCCCGATGCATGGACTACTGCATTACAGGTCATTCCACAACTCCCTCAGTTGGAAAAAGAGACATTATTGTTTGTAAATACCCTATTGGATGCTACTTATCCGGAAGAAGTGAAAGAAGCAGCGCTCTTTAATCTGGCGACTTTACGCTCGCAAACTGTTTTCCGTCTTCCCAGCGGTCACCTGATGGGATGGGAGGGAGTGATGGACCGGTTTGGCTCCTGTCAGGGATCCTGCACGCATGTATGGAATTATGAAATGGCGACCCCCTTCCTTTTCGGCGACTTGGCACGCACCATGAGAGATGTGGAATTCAATTATGCGACAAAAGAGAATGGTCTGATGAACTTCCGTGCCAACCTGCCTTTATCTGAAGCAAATAAAGGAAACTCTGCTGCCGCCGACGGACAGATGGGCTGTATCCTGAAGATGTATCGTGAATGGCAGCTTTCCGGCGATAATGATTTTCTCCGCACCAACTGGACACAAGTAAAGAAAGTACTTTCGTATGCCTGGGTAGAAAAAGGATGGGATGGCAATCAAGACGGAGTCATGGAAGGTTCGCAGCACAATACGATGGATGTCAACTATTTTGGCCCGAACCCACAGATGGGATTCTGGTATATGGGCGCACTCAAGGCTACCAAAGAGATGGCTCTTTTCATGAAAGACAAAGCCTTCGCTCAGAAATGCGATCGTCTATATACGCAGGGAAGTCAATGGATGGACGCACATCTCTTCAATGGTGAATATTATGAACAAAAGATCACCGACCCGGCCACTTTTGAGTTTATAGATATAGAATCACCCGATGCTCAGATTCCCGACTTTCAGTTGGGCAAAGGATGCCTGGTCGATCAGCTGGTCGGACAATACATGGCACATATCTGTGGATTAGGTTACCTGGGTGATGCGGATCATATCCGAAAGACGATGAAGAGCGTTATGAAATACAATTTCGTTCCAGACTTCAGCCGACACTTTAATAATATGCGTTCGTATGTGATGGGTGATGAGGCGGGATTGCTGATGGCATCGTGGCCAAACGGCAGACTGGAAGTGCCATTCCCTTATTTTGCAGAAGTCATGACCGGATTTGAATACTGTGCGGCAGTCGAAATGATCTATGAAGGACAGCAGGCAGATGCCTTGAAATGTATCCGTGCCATTCGTGAACGGCACGATGGAGCAAAGCGCAATCCTTTCAGTGAAGCGGAATGCGGATATCATTATGCCCGTTCGATGGCAAGCTGGGGAACGATTATCGCACTGTCCGGCTTTTGCTATTCAGGCGTCAACCAAAGCATGCGGTTCACTTCCACTCCCGGCACCTATTTCTGGAGTAACGGATATGCCTGGGGTACCTGTGTGGTCACAGCAGAGCAAGCTACTCTTCAGGTTTTGAAAGGAACATTGGAGCTTCGTTCCTTCCAGCTAGCCGGTCAGAAAGAGAAGAAGTTGAAGAACTTCAAGTTGGCAGAAGGGAATATCCGGACAATCAAATAAATGAATACATGCAAAAATACAAGATAAAATGAAGTTAATCCACTACTTATTCCTGTCACTGATGGTTTCCGGCAATGTAGTTGCGCGACAAACCACTACCCAACAGACAGACTCAGTTACATCCTTGGAGAATGTAAAGCAGAGTTATACGCTTACAGGGAAGAATCTTGCAGCCTTGGCAGAAAAGGTTTTATATAAGAAGACGCCTCAGGAAGATATGTATTTATACCTGTTGCGTCCGACTACCAAAACTAATAAACCATTGCCAGCAATTGTGTATTTTACTGGTGGTGGTTGGGTTGGAGGCAATGTAGAAGGTCAGATTGCCAATGCAGCCTGGTTTCGCGATAAAGGAATTATAGGGATTGATGCCGATTATAGAGTCAAATCACGACACGGAACTAGTCCAATTGAATGTATTCAGGATGCAAAATCAGCTATCCGCTATGTTCGCGCACATGCCGTGGAATTAGGTATTGATCCCAATCGAATTATCGTAGCCGGAGGTTCAGCAGGTGGGCACATTGCAGCTTGTACATTCATTGATGGGGGAGATGCGCAGGGAGAAGACTTGAACGTCAGTTCGAAACCCAACGCGCTGGTGCTTCATAACCCGGTTCTTGGCGAAGGTTTTGGAAAAGAGTTTTTCGATGCTCATCCGGAATTTGCACCTATCTTGCATGTAAAAAAGGGCTGGCCGCCAACTATTATATCCAATGGCACCAAAGACGGAACAACTCCTTTTACTGTTGCAGAAAAATTTACCAGATTGATGCAAGAAGCAGGAAACACCTGCGAACTGATTCCGGTTAAAGATGCGGATCATTCATGCGATTGGCCGGTAAGTAATCCCAACTTCTTGCCCAATATGAACAGAATGTACAATTTCCTAAAAGAGAACAAGATAATTAAATAATCAAGCCGCATATTAAAGAGAACCGAGCTTATTCGTTCTCTTTAGTATGCGGTAATGACTATTTGAGGCTCGACTTATGTGAGTAGCCTTTATCTTAGTAACGTGCTGATGGGCTAAGAGGAACACGAACCCATATTTCGGGCATCCATACGTTAATTACGGAATTAAAATATTGACTAGCCATTGTGTTATCATCAATCATTTTATAACGTAGCTTACTCTCACTTCCACTCATACTCGGATTTTGACCGTGCTTGATAATCTTTTCCGTCAAAGTACTATCAGAAGTCATCTCATAGGTACCATAGAGACCTATTACAAGACTCTCCCCCCTTTCAAATAAAGTATACATTGTGTTATCGGCATTTATAACCTTATAGTTTCCTATTTTCTGAATATATGCATTTCCGATGCTTGGTTGACCTGCAATAGCCTGTTGCCAAACCCCGATCAGCGATTTGGATTCCATCATATGCGTAGTCTGTTTGGGACTAGTCGATCTCTTTTTGCATATTCCGCAAGAGACAAACAATGCTGCAACCATTAATAAAGCTGCTAATTCTAATTTTTTCATGTGATAATTGTTTATTAATTAAAATGGAGATGACACTCTAACTGAGTTACTGTGTAAGCGTCTCCGCAATACCATCTTGCATGGTAATATCTAGCCAATTACTTTTGTCTTCTAAAAAGACGAAAGATGAACAACTCTGATTTATATTCGAAATTACTAGAGGATTACAAACGCGCATTGTGTAGCTGTGACATACCCTTGTATGATTATTGTTTGATGTATCACATAAGCTATAACAGTCTTCAGGCATGGATGCGCAAACAAGACCTGACGCTCAAAGATTTCGATCCGGCACCTCGTTACGATGACAATTTAGATTCAGTCCCATGCCATTTAGGAATAACGGAGTCATCGCAGCATATTTATCCACTGTCGTTTCATGCATCCCCAGTTGAAGAAAAATTTGTCTGTGAGCAGATTCCATCCTGTATTAAAGGAGTGAAAATCACCTACCCTAACGGGATGGCAGTCTCCATAGAAGATGTCACGGCAAAGGAACTAGCCACATTGCTCCTCTCATGCAATACCGGTTACTAGGATGTTCGCACTTACAGAATCCATGAGTTACCACCTCTGTTCGCATGATGTGGATATGCGTAAAGGGATCTATTCCTTGTATCAGTTAGTCAAGTCCGACATGAAACGCAACCCCTTGTCCGGGGAAGTTTTTCTGTTTGTGAGCAAAAACAGAACCACCATAAAGATACTTCATTGGGAACATGGCGGATTTATTTTATATCAGAAGAAACTTGAGAAAGGTACTTTCGAGATACCCCTTTTTAACCCATTCAGTGGTCAATACGAGATGAAATGGAGCACCTTCGTTTTAATAATGGAGGGCGTCTATATTCATTCGGCAAAATACAGAAAACGGTTCGATATTGATTTAATACGTTGATATACAAATATATAGATAATATTTAATTCCTTGTTTCCTTGGTGAAACAAATGATTATTCGTACCTTTATGGCATGAATTTTAAACGGATTGTAGAACTGCTGGAAGATCAACTCAGACTTTCTGCTGAAAGAGAAAAAGCTTATTTGGAACAGATAAGCCGTCAGTCCCTTCAGCTTCAGCAACAATCCTTCCAGCTTCAGCAACAATCTCTCCAGATAGAATCGTTATCCGCCCAGATCGATAAGCTGACCAGTTCAATCAGCTCACTGGAAGATACGCTTGTCCAAAAGGATGGCGACATACAAACATTGACCGGCAAGAACCGGGGTCTGAGCAAGCTGCTTTCCAATCCATCGGAAAAGATTGTTCCAAAGGTGGTAAATCAGGCTGTGTCTCCTGAAGCGAATAGCTCTTCACCTAAAGATCGCGGTAACAACAATGCCAAACGCAAGGAGCATTTTGAATTAGAGGTCGTTCCTCATGATATTTTCCCGAATGATCCCGGTTTTGATAAAGAGAAAGCCAAAATCATAAGCCATGTGGATTCCATCCGATATGAATATATCCCGCCACGCTTTATCAAGCATCTCTATCATCAGTACAACTGCTTGTTTGAGGAAAAGATGTACTTTGCAAAAGCACCGATGGCTCCGCTGCAAAACTCGAACTATGAAGCTTCCTTTATCGCCGGGATGTTGCAACTCAGATACATCTACTCCATGCCCGTTGAACGGATCGTGAAATTCTTTAATGAATCCGGTTTTGAACTGAACAAAGCAACCGCACACGGTCTGATAAAAAAGTCTGCCATGATGATGGATCGCCTGGATGAGGTCATGAGAACGGAGATCCTTGGGGACAGCTATTTGTGCATGGACGAAAGCTACTATACCATTCTCGTAAAAGATAAAAACGAGAAAGGAAAAGGAGTACGCAAAGGATATATATGGGCGGCATTGGCCAATGAGAAAAAACTGATACAATACTTTTATCACGACGGATCACGATCAGGTGAAGTGCTGAACAATTATATCGGTGAAGAATATAAAGGAGCCATCCAGTCGGATGGACTGATACACTATAAGGTTTATGAAACAGATACATATCCGGATATCATACGTCTTTCTTGCTTCCAGCATTGCAAACGTAAGTTTCTGGATATTGAAGGAGATGAAGATGCCACGCAAATCATCGATCTTATCAACCAGCTATACAGGAAAGAACATCTGATCCAAGAAGAGTGGAGTCCGAATAAAAGACTCAGATACAGAAAAGAATATGCACCGCCCATATTAAAGCAGCTCAAAAGAAAATTACTGGAGATACAATCCAACCCTGCCACACTTCCCAAGAGTCCACTCTCTATGGCGGTAAACTATATACTGCACGAGTATGACGCATTGTGCAATTACATAAAAAGGGCTGATTATAAGCTGGACAACAATGCCATCGAACTCTGCATGAGATACATCAGCTTAAGCAGGAGAAACTCGCTGTTTTGTGGCAGTCATGCGGGAGCAAAGAGATCAGCTTTGATCTACTCGCTGGCGTGTTCCTGCAGGCTACAGGGAATAAACACCTTCGAATACTTCACAGACGTACTCAATCGGATGGCCTGTATAAGCCCGAACGCTTCAGACGATGTATATAGGGAGCTTCTTCCAAACTACTGGAAAAAATAATCAAAAGAAAAAGAACTTTTGAATTTTTCTATACGGTATCGTGGAGACGCTTACTGTTTTTTGCATTATGAGAAAGCAAACGTGAAATTCACTGACATATATCTTTTTATTGTAAAATATATTGATTCAAAATCCTTCAATTTCAAAAAGTACTATATCTATAAATATTTATTACTGAATAGCGTCGACCACCCAAATGAATGTTTTGAGATCTTCAAAAAAATACGTCTCAAAGATTCTAAGAAAGAAAAAGAAACCGAATACTCACCTACAATCAGGGAGCATCAAATCAAATTATTGATGGGATTTTACAATATTTTCAACAGAGACAAAAAAGTAAACAAGAAAAAGTTAATTTACCTAGATAGGGTTTTCGATGATTTGTTTGAAGATATTCGTTATAAAGACGATATTAACAAAGTCTTAGAATTAATTTCGGAATCATAGAATTTTCTTAATATCTTCAATGATAATGAGAAACAGATCCAACTATTCTAGATATTCCGGTGATAGCCACAGGGTTTTCTGGATACCTCAAATCCTCTGGTTTTGTAGTTGATCAGGCAAGAGACAAAAAAAAAGTCTCACAATATTGAAATTGTGAGACTTTTACTGTCTTAATTCGCCGTTAGGCTTCTTCTTATGTGATCCGCTTGGGGCTCGAACCCAAGACCCCAACATTAAAAGTGTTGTGCTCTACCAACTGAGCTAGCGAATCGATCCGTTTGATTTTTAAATCGGCTGCAAAGGTAGCGCTTATTTCTTAAGATGCAAGCATTCCGTAATCCTTTTTTGCCTTAAGATCCATTTTTATTGGAATCGAACTGTTTTTCTTCCTTTTCTTATGGCTTCTAGAAAGCTTTGTATTACTTTTACCCATCGTTCAAATATGATTGGATTATGAAAAAGAGAGTTCTGCTTATACTGTTGCTTTTTATACAATGTAATGTTCTTTGGAGCGCAAACAAGGAACTGGATAATGCTTCGATTGCCTATTATGTGACCGATGATAAGGGGCATGTGATTGCTCATAAGGACGAACAGAAAAGTCTGACCCCGGCTTCGATAACTAAAACGCTGACTACGGCTACTGTGTTGGAAATGTATGGCGGTGACCATAGGTTTCGTACTACGCTTCAGTATGATGGGACTATCGCAAAGGATGGGACGCTGAATGGAAATATATATATCAAAGGCGGGGGAGACCCAACGCTGGGTAGTTGCTATTTTGATACGGATCGTAATCTGTTTCTTCAACAATGGGTGGATGCTGTCAAACAGGCGGGTATTCAATCTGTCAACGGGAAGGTAATTGCTGATGAGAGCTATTTTGATCAGGAGGGTATCTCTGCGAAGTGGATTCGTGAGGATATTGGTAATTATTTCGCTGCCGGGGCGTATGGGGTGAGTGTCTATGATAACCGTTATGTTTTGTATCTGAAGAGTGGTGGGGTTGGTTCGCCGGCAGAGGTTGTGAGTACCGATCCTGAGATGAAAGAGATGCGTTTTGTCAGTCATGCCAAGGCGGCTGCCAATACAAAAGATAGTGTGTATATTAACGGCGAACCGTTTGCTATGAATAGAACGCTTTTTGGTACGATGCCTGCTAATCAAACGGCGTTTGCCGTGAAGGGTGATATACCGGATCCTGCTTTGTATTTGGCGACGCTTGTGCGAAAGGAACTTATCAGGAAAGGGGTTTCGGTGAATGGGGATGCGACTTCCTTTCGTTTGCTTGACCAACAGAATGCGTGGAAAGAGACAAAACGTACTGATCTTTGTGTGACGGAGTCGCCTGCGCTGAGCGAGATTGTTGCTGTGACCAATCATGTGAGTAACAATATGTTTGCTGAACATCTCATCAAACATATTGGTGTGAAAGGAAATGGGGGTTCGGCGCGGTATGGTGTCTGGGCATTGAAGGATTATTGGACGCAAAGGGGTGTCTCTACAAAGGGTGTGATGATGCAGGATGGAAGCGGACTTTCTCCGATGAATGCGATCACGCCTCGATTCTTTGTGGATGTACTTAACAAAATGCGGAACAGTAAAGAGTTTGCCACTTTTGAGAGTTCGCTGATGCTTGCAGGGGAGCCGGAAAGTTCCAGTTTCCTGGCTAGTACGCGGCTAAATCAGCATGCCCGCTTCAAGAGTGGTAGCTTTAGTGGAGTGCTTTGTTATGTGGGATATGTGACGTTAAGAGAAAAGAAATATACTTTTGCTGTTATGGTGAATCATTATGAGTGTTCTCAGTCGATTGCTAAGGCGGAAATTGAAAATATTTTGCTTCAAGTGATCCCACGACAATAAAAAGAAGTAATTTTGCGTTGTTCTAAGATAAGAAACTAAAATTTGAGGCGATTATGGGATACTATCAGGAAATCGATATTATACTGAATGATATCAAAGAGTTGCAGGAAATGGTTGCAGGATTTCGCAATGAGGCTAACCTTCCTGAATTTATTATTCGTCTGGCGGAAAATAAATCTGAGAAGATTAAAAGCAGGCTGAAGACTCTCAAGACTGAGGCAACCCAGAAAGAACAACAGCAAGAACCGGTTGTGCCTGAGATTGAAAAGAAACAAGGTTCGGGACCTGTCATACAGTTTGCATCTCCAATGGATGAGGAACCGGCGAAACAGGATGAAGTGGATGCTACTCAAAATGACAGTCAACAAATTGGCTCTGAATCTGAGCCGATTGCCTCCTCTCATGTACTTATGGATTCCATTAATGAACGGCTTTCCCGACCGCAATCTTTCTATGAGTCGATAGAAAAAAGACTTGCCGTGGATGTGCGAAAAGCTTTGAGCCTGAATGACCGTTTCCGTTTTCAACGTGAACTGTTTAATAATGATGCAAAGTATATGGATAAAGTGCTAGATGAAATAAGTACTTGTGCCAACCTCTCCGAGGTGTTGGGATATTTGAAAGAGAAGTTCAACTGGAGCAAAGAGAATGAACCGGCGATGGACTTTATCAAGATTGTAATAAAAAAGTTCTCTTAATATACTCCTTATAAGGAATGGGAAAACTATTTGTCGTTCCAACACCAGTCGGTAATCTCGAAGATATGACTTTCCGCGCGGTACGAGTGCTGAAAGAAGTCGATTTTATCCTGGCGGAAGATACACGCACCAGCGGTATTCTCTTGAAGCATTTTGAGATTAAGAACAAACTGCTTTCTCATCATAAGTTTAATGAGCATAAGACTGTGGAGAATATCGCTCTTCGTCTGAAGGCGGGTGAGACCGGAGCGTTAATCTCTGATGCAGGAACTCCGGCTATCTCTGATCCCGGTTATCTGTTGGTTCATGCCTGTGTGGAAAATGGTGTGGATGTAGAATGTCTTCCGGGTGCCACCGCTTTTGTTCCTGCCTTGGTCAACTCGGGGTTGCCAAATGAGAAGTTTTGTTTTGAGGGTTTTCTTCCTCCAAAGAAAGGACGTAACAAACGCATGGAGGAATTAAAAGAGGAACGTAGAACGATGATTTTTTATGAATCGCCGTATCGGGTGCTGAAAAGTCTGGAGCAGTTTGCTCTTGCTTTTGGTTCACAACGGCAGGTGTCTGTTTCCCGTGAGATATCCAAAGTGTATGATGAGACGGTGCGTGGGACACTGGAGGAAGTGATTGCCCATTTTAAAGAAAAAGAGCCAAGGGGTGAGTTCGTAATAGTTCTTGCCGGAGCTGATAAATAAGTGTTAATCTAAAAAAGGAAAGAATGAAAAAGATTGTTATGTTGTTTGCCTTAATTGTATTGGTTGCTTCATGCGGTAAGCAATCTGATTCTTATAAACAATTGAAGGCTGAGAATGATTCGTTGATGGAAGTCCATGCTGCTCAAACCGCTGAATTTAATGAGACGCTGGGAGTATTGAATACCGTGGAGGATAATTTTACCAAACTGCGTGAAGCGGAAAACTATCTGACTGTGCAGAATGTGACCACCGGAGAGTTGTCGCAGACTCAAAAGGAACGGATTACTGAGAACTTTGAACTGTTCTCTGAAATCCTGAAGAAGAATAAAGAGGATTTGGCGCGCCTTCAGGGACAGTTTGCTTCTTCTAAGAAACAATCGGCTGAGATGAAGAAGACGATCAAACGTTTGCAGGATGAATTGGAAACTAAGTCTGCTTTGATTCTTTCTTTGCAGAATGAACTTGGTGCACGTGATGAGAAGATCCGTGAACTGTCTCTCTCTGTGGAGTCTCTTTCTTCTAATGTAAATGATCTGACTCAGCTGACTGCAGAGCAAAAAGAGGCTTTGGCTAAACAGGATGCGGAGATCAATACTGTAAGGTATATGTTTGGAACGACGAAAGAGCTGAAAGATTATAAAGTATTGGTGGATGGTAAGGTGCTTCGTGCAAACTTTAACTCGGATGACTTTATCAAGGCTGATAGTCGCGAACTGACCAGTATTCCTCTTTCTTCAAAAAGTGCAAAGGTGCTTACCAGCCATCCTTCTGACTCTTATAAACTGGTCAAAGGTGCTGATAAGAAACTGACGCTGATGATTGTGGATTATAAGAAGTTCTGGAGTTCGTCGAAGTTTCTGGTTATTCTTGTAGATTAATCGTTAGGTAGATATATGCAAAGGAGGGTATTCATTAGGATACCCTCCTTTTTTGGGTTTGCACGGCATAGGCGATAGCTTTAGGATTCAGATCTATATATCGCCATGATAATGAGAAGCTATTCCTATCCATCTCAATGGGTGAGAAGATGAAAAATAGAGATTGGAATAAGTGGATTAGGCCTTTTCGGAATTTTTTGTTTCCTTTGAAGAATAATAGTGCAAAGACAAGATGGGAATAGAAATTATAGTTACAATCTGAATGTGACATTAGAAGAAATATGTAATTACGAATTGGACAAGCTGACATTTAAGAGATGAAACAAATACAACGGACAAGGATATTTCTCCTGCTGTTGCTGATAGTACAGACAGGTAGAACAGAAGCTAAGAAGGAATTCCGAATGCAGAGCGGAGATCCCGTCACAGTGGCCCGCGACCGTTCGGAAGAGAAGGTTGTCCATACTGCTCTACAATTGCTTGAACGCGATTGTCAAAGTGTCTTCTCAGCTTCCCTCGTTGTTGATGCAAAGAAGGGGAATATTATAGTCGGTACGCTCGGAACCAGTTCGCTCCTCGCTGGTGTAGGTGTAGATCTCTCTGTGTTGAAAGGTAAGCGGGAAGGCTTTTTGCTGACCGTCTTACCCGATGGTCGGTTACTGATTGCCGGCAGCGACAAGCGTGGTACCGCCTATGGTGTCATCGAACTGACTCGTCTCATCGGTGTTTCTCCTTGGGAATGGTGGGCCGACGCTATCCCTGAGAAAAAGGATTCTTTCAGTTTGCCGGCAACGTACCGCAATCTACAGGAACCGTCTGTTGCCTATCGTGGCATCTTCATAAACGACGAAGACTGGGGAATTTCTCCCTGGAGTTATCTCACTTATGAGCCAAGCAATATTAAAGGGCAGATGGGACCGAAGACTCATGAACGTATCTTTGAACTGCTGCTCCGTCTGCGTGCCAACTATTTTTGGCCCGCTATGCATGAGTGTAGTTATCCGTTCTTCTATTCCGAAGGAAATGCAGAAGCTGCTGATGCATACGGAATCTTTCTTGGCACGTCACACTGCGAACCGATGATGCGAAATACGAACGGTGAGTGGAAAAACGATGGTGTAGGGGAGTACGATTATGTGCATAACAAGGAGAATGTCCTGGCTTTCTGGAAAGAACGAGTGAAAGCTGTGGCAGAGAAAGATAATGTCTATACGCTCGGCATTCGTGGTATACATGATGGCAAAATGAATGGGGCAAATACTGTTGCCGAACAAAAAGCTGCACTGACTGATATACTGAAAGAGCAGCGCGCGATGTTGGCAAAGTATGTGAATCCTGATATCTCCCGCGTGCCGCAACTCTTTATACCCTATAAAGAAGTACTCGATGTTTATAACGCCGGACTGGTGGTACCGGATGATGTAACACTGATGTGGTGCGACGACAATTACGGATATATCCGCCATTTCCCAACGGAAAAGGAGCGGGCCCGGAAAGGTGGGAACGCCCTCTACTATCATGTCTCTTACTGGGGAAGACCGCACGATTATCTTTGGCTTGGAACTGCCAGTCCGGCACTTGTCTTTCAACAATTAAACCTTGCCTATGAGAAAGGTATCCAAAAGATGTGGATCCTGAATGTGGGAGATATCAAACCTTCTGAATATCAGATCGAACTTTTTCTGGATATGGCATGGGATATGAAACGTGTGCGCAAAGAAGGTGTCAATGCTCATCTGAGCAGTTTCTTTGAACGCGAGTTCGGCAAAGAGATTACTCAAGAGTTGCTTCCGGTAATGCGTGAGCACTATCGTCTCGCCTTTATTCGCAAACCTGAATTTCTGGGTAATACCCGTACCGAGGAGAAAGATCCTAAGTATAGTGTGGTCAAAGATCTCCCTTGGAGTAATGTGTATATACATGACCGGCTCGATAGCTATAAGAGGATGTCAGAGAAGGTAGAACAACTCTCCGCACTAATCCCGGATGAAAAGCAGTCCGCCTGGTTTCAACTTGTGAAATATCCGGTTCAGGCTGCCGCTCAGATGAACAGAAAACTGCTTACCGCTCAGCTCGCCCGTAAAGGCAATGCTTCTTGGTCCGAAAGTGGTGCTGCTCAGATGAACGTGGAACAGCAAGCTGCTCAGTCTGCACGTATTGCCGAAGCATTGTGGGCAGAAAGTGATGCTGCTTATGACAGTATTGCTGCGATGACCCGCCTCTATAACAAAGGGAAATGGAACAGAATGATCGATTTTCAACCACGAAGACTTCCTGTCTTTGAACGGTTGCACCATTTGACTTCCGACAATATGCCGGAAGAAACTCCGGCTTTTCATACCTTCAAAGGCACTGACTGCACGGAAGGTATGTCCGTCATCTGCGAAGGATTGGGCTATGAAGGCTGTGCTGTATCAGTGAAAAAAGGAGATGCGTTGACCTTCAGCTTTGAAATGCCTGACAGTGAGTCTGGCTCAGTGAGTGATTCTATCAAAGTGGAAGTCTGTCTGCTGCCCAACCACCCTGTTGAAGGCACCAAGCTCCGTTTCTCCCTCTCAGTTGATGGAAGTGTGCCAATGATTGTCTCCTATGAGACCTATGATCGCAGCGAAGAATGGAAAGAAAATGTCCTCCGTAATCAAGCAATCCGAACGCTGGTGATCCCTATCGCAAAGAAAGATGTTCACAAACTCGTATTCGCCGCCCTTGATGAAGGTGTGGTATTGGATGGAATCGTATTGTATATTTTAAAGAGAAAATAAGATGGAAAAGACTTGGAGATGGTTCGGTCCTAACGATAAAATAACGCTTGACATGCTCCGTCAGATAGGAGTGGAAGGTATTGTAACCGCACTGCATGAGATACCCAATGGGGAGGTGTGGCCGTTGGAAACCATCCTCGACCGCAAACGTTTTATAGAAGCCGCCGGTCTGCGCTGGTCTGTAGTCGAAAGTCTGCCCGTCAGCGAAGCCATCAAATATGCAGGAGAGGAACGTGACCGGCTGATAGAAAACTATAAAAAGAGCCTTATCAATATAGGGAAAGCAGGCATTCATACTGTTTGTTACAACTTCATGCCTGTCATTGATTGGGTGCGCACTGACCTGCAACATTCTTTGGCTGACGGCACCAGTTCGCTCTACTTCGACCGCTTTCGCTTTGCCTATTTTGATTGCATGATTCTGAAACGGGAGGAATCGCGCAACGACTACACTTCCGATGAACTTGCTCAGGTGGAGGCGCTTGATTGTGTCATCACTGAAGTCGAAAAGGAACAACTCATTGATACTATCATCGTCAAGACACAGGGTTTTGTCAACGGCAACATCAAAGAGGGAGATCTCAATCCTGTATCCATCTTCCGTTCCATGCTCGACTTGTATAAAGGTATAGGAAAAGAAGAGCTCCGTGCCAACATGCATCAGTTTCTCACCGAGATTATCCCGGTTTGTGAAGAGTATGGCATAAACATGTGTGTCCATCCGGATGATCCTCCTTATCAGTTGCTTGGATTACCGCGCATCGTCACTTCCGAAGAGGATATGGACTGGTTGCTCCATGCGGTAGATAGTCCGCACAATGGACTCACCTTTTGTGCCGGTTCGCTCAGTGCCGGACTCCATAACAACGTTCCCGCTCTTGCACGCAAGTTTGCAGGACGCACCCATTTTGTGCATCTCCGAAGCACCAACGTTGAACAAGGCGGTAATTTTATGGAAGCTTCTCATCTTGAGGGGCGCGGACATCTCATAGAGCTCATCCGTATCTTCGAAAAGGAACCTTCGGATCTTCCTATGCGTGTCGACCATGGTCGGCTCATGCTCGGCGATGCCGATAAAGGATACAATCCCGGCTACTCTTTTCATGGAAGAATGCTGGCTCTTGCACAGGTCGAAGGTATGATGGCGGTGGTACGTGATGAACGCGCGAATGGTTGGATATAAGGAAGGGTGTACGACAGGAATTTATTTACCGGTTGGATGATGGTTCAGATCAGCCTTCCTCTTCCATCAGTCCGATTTCGATGTTTTTGACTTTTTTGAAGAGGGCAGAAGCAAAGATGAAGTCGTTCAGTTTCTTGTTGCTCGAAGTGATTATTTCGTCTTTACTGCCAGTCCATTCCAGTCTGCCTTCGTGGATGAATATGATATTATCTCCGTTTTCCATCACGGAGTTCATGTCATGCGTGTTGATGATTGTGGTGATGTTGTATTCTCTGGTAATCTCTTTGATTAGTTTGTCAATGACGATGGAAGTCTTAGGATCGAGTCCTGAGTTTGGTTCATCGCAAAAAAGGTATTTTGGCTTGAGGGTAATAGCACGGGCAATAGCCACACGCTTCTTCATACCACCACTTATTTCTGCCGGTGAAAGGTGTCCGATATCATGAAGATTGACTCGCTCGAGACAGGATATCGCACGTTCTTGACGCTCTTTGAAGCGCATATTTGAGAACATATTAAGCGGAAACATCACATTTTCAAGAACAGTGAGCGAATCGAACAATGCGGAGTTTTGAAATAGCATCCCGATTTCACGACGAAGCATTTTGATCTCTTGTCTGTCCATGGTAATCAGGTTACGACCATTATAGTTGACCTCTCCTTTCTCCGGAGTCATTAGTCCAATGATGCATTTCATCAACACAGTCTTTCCCGAACCACTTTGCCCAATGACCATATTATTTTGACCGGGCAGGAAAATGGTGGATATATTCTTTAGTACGTCATTGTCATCAAAAGTTTTTGAGACTGATTTCAGTTCTATCATGTCAATAGTAATTGAGTGAGTAGTAAGTCGGCAATAAGAATAAGAATGCTGCTCATCACCACAGAATCGGTGCTGGCTTTGCCCACTTCTAGTGAACCACCTTTCACATAATAGCCATAAAAACCGGCTATGGAAGCGATGAGAAATGAATAAACCAATGTCTTTATGATCGAATATTGGACATAAAAAGGCACAAAAAAGGTTTGTAGACCATAGAGATAATTGTCTGACGTGATTAGGTTGGTAAAGACGCTTACCAAATACCCCCCTGATATTCCTATAATCATACTGAAAATAACGAGTACGGGGCTGAAAAGTACCAACCCAATAATCTTTGGTAGAATAAGAAAGTTGGCAGAGTTGACTCCCATAATGTCCAATGCTTCTATTTGTTCTGTGATACGCATGGTGCCAATTTCCGATGCAATATTGGAACCGACCTTACCGGCCAGAAGTAAACACATGATGGTGGATGAGAACTCGAGGAGCAAAATATCACGGGTAACCAAGCCTGTGGTATATTTGGGAAGCATTGGATTATCTACCCGCAGGCGTATCTGAATGGTAATAACAGCTCCGATGAACAAAGAAATAATCAAGACGATGATGATCGAACTGACTCCCAGATTATCCATCTCGCGAACGATCTGTTTGCAGGTTTCCCTGAACCGATCTGGCCAGGTCAGGACTTTCTGCATGAGAAGTACGTATTCGCCTACTTTATTTAGTGCTGACATTCATTCTTAATTACTTTGTTAGATAGCACAAAGGTAATTATTTTGCAGTAAACGCACTTTTTAGTGCGATAAATTATTACTTTTGTCCGCAAATGAGCATGATATGAGTGAAGATCCGATGATATTACGAACAGAAAACCTGGTAAAGAAGTATCGTACACGTACGGTGGTCAACCATGTTTCTATTAATGTGAAGCAAGGGGAAATTGTTGGATTACTTGGACCGAATGGGGCAGGAAAGACTACCTCCTTTTATATGACTGTCGGACTTATTACTCCTAACGAAGGTAAGATCTTTCTGAATGATACGGATATCACTTCTTTTCCTGTGTATAAGCGGGCGCAAAATGGTATCGGATATTTGGCTCAAGAGGCTTCTATCTTTCGGAAGATGACGGTCGAAGATAATATACGTGCTGTGCTGGAAATGACGAGTACAACAAAGGAATACCAGAAGGATAAACTTGAAAACCTGATCAGTGAGTTTAGTTTACAGAAGGTGCGGAAGAATCTTGGTGATCAACTTTCAGGAGGCGAGAGAAGAAGAACAGAGATTGCACGTTGTCTGGCAATCGATCCGAAGTTTATCATGCTGGATGAGCCTTTTGCAGGTGTCGATCCTATTGCTGTGGAAGATATTCAGTCCATCGTGTTCAAACTGAAAGATAAAAATATAGGTATTCTGATTACCGACCACAACGTGCACGAGACGTTAAGTATCACAGATCGTGCCTATTTGCTGTTTGAAGGAAAGATATTGTTTCAGGGAACTGCAGAAGAACTGGCTGCCAATCAGATTGTCCGTGAGAAATATCTGGGTGTAAATTTTGAATTGAGAAGAAAAGTTGCTACCCGCTAAGCATTATTCTCTGCTTGTCCGACTAAGTGCAATCCTCTGAGCACCAATAAACAAAAGAAGAGAAATTAAACTCATCCAAAGAGTATCTCCAGTACCAAATAATTCCGCTTCTTTTCCCAATATACCACGTTGTTCGAGATATAAGAGAATAATGAATGCTGCATTATTCGTGAAATGTGCTGCAACAGAGACCCATATTGAACGGGTATATTTGAGTAAATATCCTAACCATGCACCTAATAGCAGGCGAGGGATAAAAGCGAAGAACTCAAAATGAATGGCGCTAAAGATGGCTGCTGTGACCCAGACTGCAAGGTGATTTCTCTTTGTGAGTTCTTGCAGAAAGCGCTGTAGAAAACCACGAAAGAAAAATTCTTCACAGATTGCCGGCATTACTGCTAAGCAGAATAATACTACGATGAGCTTTGGTATTCCATCCATGATAGTCAATTTTTCCATCATATCAGCTAGTATTTTCTGTTGTTCACGCAATCCGGTTTCAATAAATTTCATCCACTCAGGAAAAGGGATTGCATCATTCCATGAAGCAACGAGAGAGGTAAAAGGCATGATGATAATAGTGCTGATTATCGTAATCAGAAGGATGAAAGATGAGGGTAAGCTGTCGGAAGATAAATATTTTGATGGTGTTGAGCTGGTCAGGTATGCGGTGATTAGTGCGGGTGATAGAAACGTGAATAGTGATGAGATGGAATTGATTACTAGTAACATATTCGGTTCGTTGATAAACGCGCCGTAACTTGTCGGACTAGTTCCCGTAATACTTGAATAAAGAAAGATGAATATGACTGTAAAGACTACTACTATAATGTAGCCGATTAATATGGAGAGCAGAAACAGAATGAATTTTCCGCCTGCATTCATGTGAAAGAAGCTTCCCTTCAGTGACATGGTCGGATGTATTAGATATGTATTATACGATTGAAATAGAAAAAGGTTGGCTTACGAGAAGCCAACCTTTAAGTATCGTTCAGAATAAAACTGATTAGTTTCTCGGCTTAGCCTCGTTAACTACCATTGCACGACCACCTAGGTCCTTGCCGTTCAATTCTTTGATGGCTTCTTGCGCTTCTGAGTCATCAGCCATTTCAACAAAACCGAAACCTTTTGATCTGCCTGTTTCGCGATCTGTAATTACTCTGGCAGAGTTAACTTCGCCGAATTGTTTGAATACTTGCTCCAAATCGCCTTCCCGAACTTTGTAGTTCAGGTTTCCAATGAAAATGTTCATAAAAATAAAAAAATTAAGTAATAGAAAATAGTACGCAAAGAAGTTTGAATCGGTGTTGCTTTATTGTAAAACGCAGTAACTGATTGGTAGACTGGCACTAAAAAGGAAAATCAAAAGCAAACTTTCATTGTACGGGACAAAGTAAATCATTTAATCTGAGATACACATCAACAAATCAGAAAAAAATTAGGGTTTTGTGAAAATAATTGATTTATCCTCCTTCTTATTCAATAGGTTAGGCATTATTTTGAGAAAGAAGTTTGATATTTGAAAGAATAGAACTACTTTTGCACCCTCATGTAGCATCTTCATGCTTACGAATAGGACTTTTGATTGTATATAATATAAACCACATAAATTTTGTCTGATGAGCGTCTCAAGAAAAGACATTGATAGCGTAAATGCTATTTTAACAGTAAAGATAGGTAAAGAAGACTATCAGGAGAAGGTAGAAAAAGAATTAAAAGAGTTACGTAGAAAGGCAAAAGTGCCTGGGTTCCGTCCGGGTAATGTGCCCATGGGAATGATCCAGAAAATGTATGGAAAGTCGGCTCTGGCAGAACAGGTTAACAAATTGATTTCTGATGGGCTTTACGAATATATCAAAGAGAATAATCTCAATATTCTGGGTGAACCGTTACCTGTGATGGATGAAAAGGCAATCGACTTTGACACTGAAGATGAATTTGAGTTCTCTTTTGAGATTGGTCTTGCTCCTGTTGTTAATGTGAGTCTTGATAAAAAAGATAAGATTCCATATTACGAGATTGAGGTGACAGATGCAATGATAGAGAAACAAATCAAAGCATTTACTTCGCGTACAGGAAAGAACGTAGTTGTAGATGGACCTTCAATCGAAGGAGATATGATACGCGGTAATCTGACTGAACTTGGAAAAGAAGACGGATTGAAGCAGGAAAGTGTCATTGTAATGGCATCATACATGTCAGATGCTGATGAAAAAGCAAAATTTAAAGGTATTATCAAAGATCAGGAGATCACTTTTAATCCTTCGAAGGCTTACAATGGAAATGAACAGGAAATCCGTTATTTGTTGCACTTGGATAAGGATGCTGATGTTTCTGCATATACAAATGACTTTTTATTTCAGGTGACAGAACTTTCTCGTTTTGAGGAAGGTCCTATGAACCAGGAATTATTTGATCAGGCTTTTGGCGCTAATGTTGTTAAAACAGAAGAAGAATTCAAAGCTAAGATCCGTGAGTCTCTGTCGTTGAATGTGTCTCCAGAATCTGATTATAAGTTCTTGGTAGATGCTCGTGATGTACTGATAGCAAAAGCCGGGAATATGAAGTTTCCGGATGTATTTCTAAAACGTTTTATGGCTGCTAGCAGCGAAAATAAAACAGAGGAACAGCTTGAAGAGGAATATCCAAAGACAATTGAATCATTGACCTGGCATCTGATTAAAGAGAAATTGGTAAAGGACAACAACCTGACTCTTGAGGAAAATGATGTGAAAGAGTTTGCAAAGAAGGTTGCTAAAAGCCAGTTTGCGCAATATGGGATGTTGAATACACCTGACGATATTGTTGATAATTACTCGAAGGATATGTTGAAAGATAAGAAAACGCTAAACAATATTGTAGAACGTGCCATTGAGGAAAAACTCATTGGCTTGTTGAAAGATATGTCTACTCTAGAGAAGAAGACCGTCACAATGGAAGAATTTAATAAGTTCTTTACACCAGAAAGCAAGTAAAAAGAAAAATAATGAATGATTTCAGAGATTTTGCAACAAAACATGTTGGGGTGAACGGACTGGTTTATGATCAGTATACCTCCCAGATCACAAGTTCGCTGACTCCTTATATATTAGAGGAGCGTCAGTTGAATGTGTCTCAGATGGATGTTTTTTCCCGATTGATGATGGATAGAATCATTTTTTTGGGAACAGCCATCGATGATCAGGTAGCCAATATTATCCAGGCGCAGCTTCTTTATCTGGATTCTTCAGATCCCGGGAAAGATATCTCTATTTATCTGAATACTCCGGGTGGTTCAGTATATGCCGGATTGGGTATTTATGATACGATGCAATTTATCGGATGTGATGTTTCTACCATTTGTACCGGGATTGCGGCTTCTATGGGAGCTGTGTTGCTTGTTGCCGGAACTAAAGGTAAGCGCTCTGCACTTAAACATTCACGCGTAATGATTCACCAACCGCTTGGTGGTATGCAGGGACAAGCTTCTGATATGGAGATTACAGTTCGCGAGATTCAGAAACTCAAGCATGAACTTTATTCGATTGTTGCCGAACACTCAGGTAACTCGTACGAGAAGATTGAAAAGGATTCGGATCGTGATTACTGGATGATTGCGGAAGAGGCGAAGGAATATGGTATGATTGATAAAGTCTTAGTAAGAGAAATTAAAAAATAAGAATGGCGAAAATAGCCCAGAATCTTGAGCGTTGCAGCTTTTGTGGAAGAGCACGTAGTGAAGTTCATATGTTGATTTCCGGTGTAACAGGAAATATCTGTGATGAATGTGCCGAAAGGGCACACGAAATTATCCGTGAAGAAAAGCCCAAGAAGAATTCTCTGAATCTGAAGATGGATGAACTTCCAAAACCAATAGCCATAAAGAGTTTTTTGGATCAGTATATCATCGGTCAGGATGAAGCAAAAAAACACATTTGTGTAGCAGTATACAATCATTACAAACGCTTGCTTCAGAAAGATACCAAAGATGAGGTCGAGATTGAGAAATCAAACATCATCATGGTTGGGACAACTGGAACAGGTAAGACATTGATTGCTAAGACAATTGCACGTATGCTGAATGTGCCGTTTACTATTGTCGATGCAACGGTACTGACAGAAGCCGGTTATGTAGGGGAGGATATTGAGAGTCTCCTTACGCGTCTTTTACAAGTTGCCGATTATAATATTGCATCTGCTGAACGTGGTATTGTTTTTATTGATGAGATTGATAAGATTGCACGAAAAGGAGATAACCCTTCCATTACCCGTGATGTAAGTGGAGAAGGCGTACAGCAGGGGCTACTCAAATTACTTGAGGGCTCTGTCGTAAATGTGCCACCACAGGGAGGTCGTAAGCACCCGGATCAGAAGATGATACCTGTGGATACGAAGAATATTCTTTTTATCTGTGGAGGAGCTTTTGACGGAATCGATAAGAAAATTGCTTCACGCTTGAATACACGTGTGGTGGGTTATCGTTCTGCTGATAATTCGGCTCGGATTGACCGTGATAACCTAATGAAGTATATACTTCCGCAGGACTTGAAGGCTTTCGGCCTTATTCCTGAGATTATTGGCAGGTTACCTATACTGACATTCTTGAATCCGTTGGATAGACATGCTCTTCGTCAAATATTGACTGAACCGAAAAACTCAATTATCAAACAATATATAAAGTTGTTTGAAATGGACGGCGTCACACTTGATTATTCAGAGGAAGTTTTTGAATACATTGTCGATAAGGCCATTGAATACAAATTGGGTGCCCGAGGCTTGCGCTCCATTGTTGAACATATAATGATGGATGCAATGTTTGAGACACCTTCTTCGGATGAGAAGATATTATTTGTTGATTTGGAGTACGCAAAGAGCCGAGTGGAGCAGTTTCAGACGATATTAGTAGGGACTGAAGAGAAAAACTGAAAAATAATAAGTAATAAGCAAGGATATATCAGAACTTGTATTTAACTTTGTTCTTGACCTATAAGATTAGAGGTGAAAAAATATCTTTGCAATATGGCTCAGAAAATCGATTTAACAAAAGAACTCAAGAAATACTTTGGCTTTGATACATTTAAAGGAAATCAGGAAGCTGTTATCCGGAATGTGATTGAAGGTCGAGACACTTTTGTTCTGATGCCTACCGGTGGAGGTAAGTCATTATGCTATCAGCTTCCATCTTTGATGATGGAGGGTACTGCGATTGTTATTTCTCCATTAATTGCTTTGATGAAGAATCAGGTAGATGCTATGCGTCACTTCAGTGAAGAAGATGGAGTAGCTCATTTTCTTAACTCATCATTAAATAGAGCAGCCATTGAACAGGTGAAAACTGATATTTTGTCGGGTAAAACCAAGTTGCTGTATGTCGCCCCGGAATCACTTACTAAACAAGAGAATATTGATTTCCTTAAAAAAATAAAGATTTCCTTTTATGCTGTAGATGAGGCTCATTGTATTTCTGAATGGGGTCATGATTTTCGTCCGGAGTATAGAAGAATCCGTCCTATTATCAACGAAATTGGACAAGCTCCCCTGATTGCTCTGACTGCTACTGCTACACCTAAAGTGCAGCATGATATTCAGAAGAACATAATGATGATGAATGCGGCTATATTCAAATCATCGTTCAACCGCCCGAACCTTTATTATGAAGTGCGGCCGAAAATGAATGACATTGATAAAGAAATAATCAAGTTTATCAAAGCAAATGAGGGAAAGTCTGGCATAATCTACTGTTTAAGTAGAAAGAAAGTAGAGGAGTTAGCTGCCGTATTGCAGGTTAATAATGTTAAAGCGGTTGCTTATCATGCGGGGATTGATTCTCAGACGCGCTCTTTCAATCAAGATGCTTTTCTGATGGAAGAAATTGATATAATAGTTGCTACTATTGCCTTTGGTATGGGAATCGATAAACCTGATGTGCGTTTTGTTATTCATTATGATATTCCCAAGAGTCTTGAGGGTTATTACCAGGAGACGGGGCGTGCGGGAAGAGATGGGGGAGAGGGTATTTGTCTGACGTTTTATTCAAATAAAGACTTGCAGAAATTAGAGAAGTTCATGCAAGGAAAGCCGATTGCCGAACAGGAAATTGGTAAACAGCTGCTGCTAGAAACAGCAGCTTACGCAGAATCTTCTGTGTGTCGTAGAAAAATGTTGTTACATTATTTTGGCGAAGAATACATGGAGGATAATTGCTCAAATTGTGATAATTGTTTAAACCCCAAAGTGCAGGTGGAAGCTAAAGAATTGTTGATTACCGTTCTGGAAACGGTAGTTGCTTTGAAAGAAAAATTCAAACAGGACTATGTAATAGATATTCTCTTGGGAAGAGAGAACTCAGAGATTTTGTCATACAATCATGAAGATCTGGAGGTTTATGCTTGTGGGCAAGACGAAGATGAAAAGACTTGGAATGCTGTTATCCAGCAAGCCTTGATCGGAGGATATCTTGATAAGGATATAGAGAACTATGGATTGCTGAAAGTAACAGCGGATGGAAAAAAGTTTCTTAAAGAACCTAAGTCATTTAAGATTACTAGTGATAATGATTTTGAAGAAGAGGAGGAAGATACTCCAATAAAAGGAGGTGCTGCTTGTGCGGTTGATCCGGCTTTGTATTCAATGCTTAAAGATCTTCGCAAAAAGATATCAAAGAATCTGGATTTACCACCTTATGTCATTTTCCAGGATCCATCCCTTGAAGCTATGGCTACAACATATCCCACAACGGTAGAGGAACTTCAGAATATTCCGGGTGTTGGAAGCGGAAAGGCTAAAAGATATGGAAAGGAATTTGCCGCTCTTATTAAGAAGCATGTCATTGAGAATGAGATTGAACGTCCGGATGATTTAAGGGTCCGCTCTGTTGCGAATAAGTCCAGGATGAAAGTCTCAATTATTCAGGGAATTGACAGGAAAATTGCTCTGGATGACTTGGCTTTCTCCAAAGGTCTGGAGTTTGGTGAACTGCTTGATGAGATAGAGGCAATCGTTTATTCTGGTACGAGAATAAATATTGATTATTTTTTGCATGAAGTAATGGATGATGATCAGATATTGGATGTATTCCAGTATTTCAAAGAGTCTCAAACAGATGATATAAATGTTGCAATCGAAGAATTAGGCAATGATTATTCTGAAGAAGAGATTCGAATGGTTCGTATCAAATTTATTTCTGAAATGGCAAACTGATGTTATCTTTAGAAGTATCGAAATCCGCAAGTATCTTGTGGATTTTTTTTCCCCTTTTTCGAAGGATTAAGCAGGAATTATACCTTTCTGTTTTGTTTTGTTGGCGAAAAAGGAATACTTTAACGAAAAAGAATGAATAAAGAAATGCTCTTTTCTCTATTTTTTTGTATCTTGCGGTATTATAAAGCAGTGTCTGATTTTTCTTTACTATGTAATAACAAAATGCTATGAGTTATCTGAAATTTGATAAAGTAACAATGCTGAATCTTGAGGAAACGTTGTATAAGGAAATACTGCGAACCAATAGATCAGGTGCTTATCATTGTACGACAATTGTAGACTGTAATACAAGAAAATATCACGGATTATTAGTGATTCCTATACCCGAGCTGGACGATGAAAACCATGTGTTGCTCTCCTCTTTGGACGAAACTGTAATTCAGCATGATGTTCCCTTCAATCTAGGTCTGCACAAATATCAGGGTGATAATTTCAGTCCCAGAGGTCATAAGTATATTCGGGAATTTGACTGCGATACAGTGCCTCGCACTGTATATCGTGTTGGTGGTGTCCTTTTATCTAAAGAAAAGTTATTCATTTCTCATGAAAATAGGATTTTGATCCGATATACATTATTGGATGCTCATTCTCCAACAATACTTCGTTTTAACCCTTATCTCGCTTTCCGTAGTGTTCGAATGTCTTGTTGCGAGAACAATAATGTGAATAAAGATTATTTCCACGTAGAGAATGGCATAAGTACAAAAATGTATGAGGGGTATCCTGATTTATTCATGCAATTCAGTAAGAAATGCGAGTTTAACTTTTCACCGGATTGGTATCGTGGTCTTGAATATATAAAGGAACAGGAACGTGGTTACAACTACAAAGAAGATCTGTACGTACCAGGTTATTTTGAGGTACCCATAAAGAAAGGAGAAAGCATTATCTTCTCTGCTGGAATCAGTGAGATAACTACAAAAAAACTGCATACCTTATTTGATGAAGAAATTAATAATCGTCCCAAACGCGATAGTTTTTACAATTGTCTGAAAAACTCAGCCCAACAGTTTTATTATAAACTAGGGGGTAAAGAAATGTATATACTTGCCGGATATCCTTGGTTTAAATGTCGAGCCCGCGATATGTTCATATCATTACCCGGTATAACCTTGTCGATTGATGATCAAAAATCGTTTGAAAGAATAATGGATACAGCAATCCCTGCTCTTTACAATTTCATGCAGATGAAGCCATTGGAACGAAAGATTACCGAAATTGATCATCCAGATGTAATGCTATGGGCAATATGGGCTATTCAGCAATATTGCAAAGAGGTTAACTCAGGGGAGTGTATGACAATGTATAGTAAAATACTGAAAGATATTATCGATTTTATTTGCGCGAACAAACATCCTAATCTTATGTTGCATGATAATGGACTCCTATATATCAATGGGAAAGAGCGTGCTATTACATGGATGAACTCAACTGCAAATGGTAAACCTGTAGTTCCTCGTACGGGATATGTAGTTGAGATTAATGCTTTGTGGTATAATTCATTGCAGTTTGTATCTAAATTGCATAAAGAGTGTAATTCTGAGTATGCGGATATGCTGGATGGCTTGGGAAATAAAACTCAGAAGTCTTTTGTCAATACATTTCTGAATGGATATGGATATCTTTATGATTATGTAGATGGGGACTATGTGGATTGGAGTGTTCGTCCTAATATGATTTTTGCAGTATCTTTGGACTATTCACCTTTGGATAGGATGCAGCAGAAAACTGTACTGGATGTGGTAACGAAAGAGCTATTGACTCCCAAAGGGATCCGATCGTTAAGCCCTAAAAGCATGGGCTATAATCCATATTATGTGGGAACACAGATTCAACGTGATTATGCATATCATCAGGGAACCGCGTGGCCTTGGTTATGTGGAGCTTATCTGGAAGCTTATCTGAGGATTTACAAGATGAGTGGAATCGCTTTCGTGGAGCGGACTTTAATCGGATTTGAGGAAGAGATGAGAAGCCATTGTATTGGTTCCATTCCAGAGGTCTTTGATGGCAACCCACCTTTTAGAGGAAGAGGAGCTATCTCATTTGCGATGAGTGTTGGAGGTATCTTGCGTGTATTGAAACTGTTGAAGAAATATATAAACAACTAATGTGAGTATGAAAGCATTAATGTTTGGGTGGGAGTTTCCTCCTCATATTTTAGGAGGTTTAGGTACTGCCAGCTTTGGATTAACCAGGGGTATGGCAATGCAAAAGGATATGGATATTACTTTTGTTATTCCTAAACCATATGGGGATGAAGATCAGAGCTTTCTTAAGATAATAGGTGCTTGTAATGTGCCTGTGAACTGGAGGGACGTTAATTATGATCAAGTGAAACGAAAGATAGGCGGTTTTATGAATCCGGAACTATATTATAGTTTTAGAGATCATATCTATGCCGATTTTAGTAATGTATTTACGAATGAGCTGGGATGTATTGGATTCTCCGGTCGTTATCCTGATAATCTTTTGGAGGAAATTAATAACTATTCTATTTGCGCAGGTGTGATTGCACGCACTTTGGATATTGATGTTATACATTCCCACGATTGGCTAACCTATCCTGCTGGTATTCATGCAAAGATGGTGACCGGTAAGCCTCTTGTAATTCATGTGCACGCGACTGATTTTGATCGTAGCAGAGGAAATGTCAATCCTCAGGTATATGCTATTGAAAAGAATGGAATGGACTATGCAGATCATATAATTACAGTAAGTAATTTAACCCGAGAAACCGTTATCAACAAGTATAATGTTGATCCTCTTAAGGTAACTACTGTACACAATGCTGTTGAACCCGTCAGTAAAGAAATCCAGAATATCATACCAAACAAGAATCCTAAAGAAAAGGTAGTTACCTTTCTTGGACGTATTACAATGCAAAAGGGACCGGAATATTTTGTAGAGGCTGCTTCCAGAGTGTTGCAACGTTCAAAGAATATTCGGTTTGTGATGGCTGGCAGTGGTGATAAAATGGTTGCGATGATTGACCTTGTGGCTCGTCGAAAGATTGCTGATAGATTCCATTTTACGGGTTTCCTAAAAGGTAAGCAGGTGTATGAGATGTTGAAATCCAGTGATGTATATGTAATGCCTTCTGTATCAGAACCGTTTGGTATTTCTCCTCTCGAAGCTATGCAAGTAAGTGTTCCGACAATTATTTCCAAACAATCCGGATGTGCTGAGATATTGCAGAATGCCATAAAGCTCGATTATTGGGATATTGATGGAATGGCTGATGCTATATATGCGATATGCACTTATCCAGACATGGCTGAATTTCTTCAGAAAGAAGGGAAGAAAGAGGTTGACAATATAACATGGGAATATGCTGGTAACAAGGTCCGTGCTATCTATGACAAGGTTCTTAAGTCTTAATTATTTGTTTAGAAATTATTATATATGTACATGATATGAAAACTATTTGTTTCTATTTTCAGATTCATCAACCCTTTCGATTGAAGAGATATCGTTTCTTTGATATTGGGAAAGATCATTATTATTATGATGACTTTAATAATGAGAATATTATCAGGAGAATAGTAGATCGTTCTTTTATCCCCGCTAATCAGCTTATGCTTGATATGATTAAAGCATCTGAAGGTAAATTCAAGATAGCACTTTCTATCTCGGGAATTGCATTGGAACAACTACAGGTTTATGCACCAGAGGTAATTGATGGGTTTAAAGAACTTGCAAAAACAGGGTGTGTAGAGTTCTTAGGCGAGACATATGCGCATTCTCTGGCTTCGTTGAAGGATCAAGAGGAGTTTATAGAACAGGTGAAACAGCATGCAACTACCATCCAAGAGTTGTTCGGACAAACTCCAAAAGTCTTTCGAAATACGGAGCTTATATATTCAGATGATATTGGATCAGTTATTTCTTCTCTTGGTTATAAAGGGATGATTACTGAAGGTGCGAAACATCTCTTGGGATGGAAGAGTCCCAACTATCTTTATGCATCTGCGTCTAATCCGGAACTAAAATTATTGCTTAGAAACTACAAATTGAGCGATGATATGGCTTTTCGTTTCTCGAATACTCAATGGAACGAGTTCCCTCTAACTGCAGACAAGTTTATTCGTTGGATTGCTGCTACTCCAGAATCTGAGCAGGTAGTCAACCTTTTTATGAATTATGAAACATTTGGAGAACTTCAAAGTAGAGAGTCAGGAATATTTGAATTCATGAAAGCACTTCCTCGTTTTGCTGCTGAGAGCAATATTTCTTTTTCTACACCTTCAGAAGTTGTGGGCAAGCTGAAGTCTGTTGCTGAGATTCCTGTTCCTTATCCTGTCTCTTGGGCTGATGAGGAGCGAGATACCACAAATTGGTTGGGCAACCAGTTGCAGACAGCTGCTTGTAGCAAACTCTATGGTATCAGTGAACGCGTTCGATTGATAGAGGAGCGTAGAATCAAGCAGGATTGGATGTATCTTCAGTCTAGCGATCATTTCTATTATATGAGTACGAAACATTCTTCGGATGGATCGTTGCGGAATTTTTTCAGTCCGTATGAAAATCCTTATGATGCATTTACCAATTATATGAATGTATTGGGCGATTTTATTTCAAGGGTGGAAGCGCAATACCCAACTTCGATTGAGAATGACGAACTGAATTCTTTACTTTCTACGATTAAGAATCAAGGTGATGAAATTATTTCGCTTGAAAAAGAGATTAAGAAAATGAAGTCTTCTAAAAA
Organism: Bacteroidales bacterium; assembly: GCA_963677415.2. GTDB lineage: Bacteria > Bacteroidota > Bacteroidia > Bacteroidales > JAQUTK01 > JAQUTK01. The sequence continues at coordinate 38,668 of CAXXFJ010000016.1, forward strand.
CAAGAAAGAAGTTACTAAGAAATCTTGATTACGATCAAAAAGAACAGAAGAGGATCTTTAACGAGATCCTCTTCTGTTAAAGCATTGGGCTGAACAGTCTGCAAAACGATTCTTTACATCTTTCTATTAGCGGACGTTTAATCCATTCTTTAACTCGGATACGAACACAATCTTGTTGGTCGTTCAAAAAGATACGTTTCAACTCTTTGGCCGTGTTCTCATCATATATAAAAGCATTGATTTCGAAGTTATGTTCAAAACTTCTGAAGTCCATATTTGTGGATCCGATTGTTGAGAAATAATCGTCCCATACTACTGCTTTGGAGTGTAAAAACCCTTTTTTGTAGAAATAGACTTTAACACCGGCCTCCATAATCTCTTTTAAGAAAGAGCGTGATGCACTTCTGACCATCGGGACATCTGCTTCTTCAGGTAACATGAGTCTAATATCCACATCGGCAAGTGCACAGGCTTTGAAAGCCTGCATTATACTGTCTGTAGGAAGAAAATAAGGTGTTTGTATGTAGATGTATTCTTTGGCATTTGTAAGTGCAAATAAGATCCCTTGCATGATATTATGCCAATGGTCTGTCGGTCCTGAAGTTGCAATCTGAATAGCAACATCTCCATAATCACCAATATCAGGGAAGTAATCACGGGAAGAAACTAGTGTTTGGTCTACAAAGAACCAATCCAGTAGAAAAGAAGATTGAAGTCCATAAATGGCGCGTCCTGTGATTTTCATGTGTGTATCTCTCCAGTTGCCCCATTTTACCCCATCTATATATCTGTCTGCAATATTCATGCCGCCAATAAATCCTGTATACCCATCGATGACTACTACTTTACGATGATTTCTGTAATTTATTTTGTTTGCGAAAGCAGGAAAACGGACCTTTAAAAAGCCTCTAACCTCAATACCTTCTTCTTTCATCCGTTCGTAAAACTCTTTATCAACTTTCCAGCAAGCTGCATCATCATAGATTACCCTTACTTTAACCCCTTCTTTTGTTTTTATGGCAAGAAGATCCAGAAGTTTATTCCCAATATGATCATCCTCAATCTTGAAATACTGGAGATGAATATGATGTTTCGCCTTTTCAATTGCATCAAAGAGTGCTGTCATTTTCTCTTCTCCGGTTGTATAGATTTTAATCTTATTCCCTGCAAATGGGAGGGCGTGATTATTGCCTTGGAGTAAGTGTATTAGGTGATGTGCTTTTTCTTCTATCCGATCTAGCTCGCTACTGTCAAATTTCTCAAACATTCTGTCTTTAACCTGGTGGTCTATTCTCCTGGATATCATTCGTTTTTTACGGATATCCTGTCCGAAGAAAAAGTAAAGAATCAGACCGGCAAATGGGAGGAAATATATAACAACAACCCATGAAATTGTTTTAAGAGGATTCTTATTTTCCATGATAATGACAAAAATGACACCGAAAATAGAAATCCACAGCACGATATTTCCTAGGATCGGGAGTAGTGTCTGAATAGAAGTTTCAATATTCATATGATATTTCTATTTAGAAATGAAACAATTCATTTCCTTTGCATAGTTTGCCCAAAGGTATTAATTTATTTATAAATCCTTTTATTGAACGTAACTTTATAATCAGAACGATTACTTTTGCAAATGAGAAAAGTTGAAACTGAATTTTGATTAGTTATTGTTCTATTTTTATCAAGAGGTGCGAGGATAGTAGTGAAATTATTGATTTCACTCAAATACAGTGGCAGATTTGAGTTTAAAAGTGAGTATTTAATGTTAAAAGCTGAGTAAGTGCCAAAAATATGTTGTACAATATGTTTTTATCCTTGCATAGGAGTAAAAAAAACGCAACCTTTGCGACCGTTAACCTGAAAACAATCTTTTTTACCTTAATAAAACTGATACCTATTGAAGACGTAAAAAGGGAGCATTGAGAAATGTTCCCTTTTTGAATTTTAAGACTTCCTCTTTTTGTAACCTGAATATAAATAAGCCAGCAGACCGGTGATAAGTATTCCGTCTCCTATTGGCGTTGAGGGTTCAATAATTGAATCATCTGGAATACCAGCAAAAGACCCACTGCTACGATCGACTTCAAACCAATACGTTCCGCCTGCTTCATTATCTGAATTGATAGAAGTGGTAGGTCCAAAGAAGCTGTTAAGTAACAGAAATGAAGAGAGAAATGTGATTGTTAGTGTATGCATTGTTTTATTTGTTTTCTGAGATTAATTTATAGATACTAGTACTGTTTTCAACTTTTATGGAGATAATTATTATTCCTGTATATCCTTTTAGAGGAAGCCAAAATTCTGACGTGATATTTCCGTCGTATAGATTTATTCCTTGAGTATTGGTAATATGCAATTGTATTCTTTTGCCGGGGTTAGAAAGATGCAGACAGCCATTGTCAATAGTTGGAGCATAATAACTTTCTGTTTCATGGTTGTTTTTAGTCGTTTCAGAGTTGCCTTTCAGTTGAAGAAGGAAACGGTTCTCCTCATTTCCGGATGATGTAAATGTCACTTCTTCTTCACTGAGCAGATCATAGCTAGTATCGTTGTGCAGGTCAATCAACGTCAACACTTTAAGAGTATTTAGTCCTTCCATAAAAAAGGTGTAATCCCCTTCTATAGGACAATAAACGATAAGAGGTATTATTGTATCAATGTCAAGAGGCATCGTGTTTACTGCAATCTCCACATCACTGGCAATCGAAGAGATTTGTGGCATCGTTTTATCTAAACTCTTAAGTTTATATGCATCTTCATTCTGGAAAAATGCATTTCTTCCGTTAGGAGTCAGATGAAATATGGTTTTATCGGTTTTCGTCTGATCTTCATTTGACATGATTGAAAGGCTGAAAGATGTCTTTTCTTCTACTGAGAGACTTTTTGAGTTAGCTACAGATGCTGTTGTGTATGTAATTGCTCCGTTTCCTGTTGCTTTTACGAAAAAAGCCTCGAAAGGTTTGAGGGGTAGAGTATTCTCCTCCATATTGAAGACTTCATATGTGTGTGAATCCTGGTTGTAATGGTACGCAAAAGGAGTTAAACCACTAAGAGATGGTTTTTCATTGAGTTGCAGACTGTTTAGCAAGGGGTTTCCAACAAGAATCCATCCTGTGTGTGGCGATTCAGTATTGTTATTGTGAATATAGCAGGTCGTGTTAATAGTCTCACTGCTACTAAATGTCGGCACTGATGCAGCTTCAAAGCAAATCTCCTGTGTAGTAGAAGTTGCGTCTATGGCTATCAGATAGCCTTTATTCTTCTCGAAGACGATAGTTGATTCATCTGTTGGTATGGTAGTAATAGACCAATTGTCAGTACTTGTTCCATTTACTGCTCTCTTCTCACCATCATATGATTTGATATAAAGGTGATTGCCATCTTCTGTTGTCGTTTTATCACCTATATCAAATAGCTTGATTCCACTTGGTTTTACATCAAATGGGAAAGATATAAAATACCATTTCCCTTTTTCCGGAAGCGTTTTAGTTACCGTTAGTTTATTTGCCACACTCAAAATGCCTCCGTCACTGATGATTTCTGATGTGCCATACGCATCATCTGAATACAAATCAAGTTGCTTTACTGACAATGCAGATCCGGTTGAAAGATTCAAAGACTTTCCAGGTGCAATTTGTACTTCTCCGGCATTTTGAGATGAACTGAGTGTTGTGTTATGATTGAGAATGAAGTTCTCATATTTCTGAGGAAGTCCTAAAGACCAGATAGATTGGTCGGTAAGAACTCCTTCCCCTGTCGTCGTATTGAGTACTTCCCGAACGATGAGGTTGTCAAGGGAGATGCGGCTTTGTTTGCTTGGCGACTCCTTTCCACTATAGTAAAACCACCTTAATTCGTATTTATCCACGAAAACATTAGATGAGCTTGAATACCAATTCTCATTACTTTTTTCAATTGAATATTCAGTAAGCAACTGATTTCCTACTATTTTTGAAGGAGAATATTTACCAACATTTGAAAAGAAGCTATAACCCAGATCCATGTATTGCATCTGTAAGTAGTTTTTCGTTGTTGTTTTTTGTACTAGAGTTCTGCATGACCACGATATGTTAAGTCTACGAACTCCAACGGGAGAAAGTGTATCTAAGAGAAAGCCACCATAAGCATGTGTGCTTGTATTACCTAAGTAACTAATGCCAGCCGTACTATCTGTATTTTCATTTCTCCATCCAGCATCAGTAAGAGAAGATGGATTGTCTATTGATGAGTAAATAAAGAATTTGTATGATGAAGCGGAATTAGAAGGCGAATTTATTGTTCCCCCATTATCATATCGAAAGACTCTGATCCCTGCCGGAGGTAATCCTTCAGTCTTGTTTTTTTCCATCTTGTAGAGTATTCGCGTTGCTGGAAGTGTTCCGTTCTGAGCAAATAATAACAATGGACTGCACAAAAGACATGCAATCCCTAAGAGGACAACGTTTTTCATAGTATGTAAATTGATTTTGAGATGTTAATCCCCGAATGTGGGGTGTTTGAGTGATTCTGAATTGGTCTCAGCTATATGTCAACAAACGTACAACATTATAACTACTTCAACTATTTAAACTGTTAGAAAGCGTGAATTAGGTGAATATTAACGACTAAAAGAACTGTAATATGTTTAAAAGAAAGTCTTAGAACCTCTGTTTTGTTTTTTGGAATGAGAAAGAGTACTCTTCTTCTCAACGATGAACTATGAAAGATTACACTCTATTGCTTTTCCTATGGGTTGATGCTTTCGGACTTGTTACCTCTTAGTGAAAGTCTTCTTCTTAAATGAGCAAAAGACAATAATATTACTCATGAAATCGAGCGAACCTGCTCTTTTAGTACAACATTGATTCTAATGAATGACAAATCTGGTTCGGGATTAGAATATTATTTATTAGAGGAAGAAGTGCTTTTTATTCATTTGTTTTACGCTGATAGTTTCAACCAGGATGTATGAAAAAGCATTATCTGATCTGGTTTCTTCCTTATAAATACCAATGATATTTGTTTATTATTTGAAACAAAGCTACTGAAATATTTACCCGTAAAAATAAAACTTTCATATTTTATAAATAAATCATTCCATTTTGCAATCTCTATATGGCAATTTTGTTGTACTTTTGTCACATCAAAGATTTCTACCCATAAATGCACTTTGTAGAATCTCAACACAATATATACATTATCTAATAGAAAAGTAAGAATGGATTTAATGAGCCGCATCGTTGATAAGGCAAAAGCTAAACCTCAACGTATCATATTATCAGAAGGAACGGAAATCAGAACATTGCAGGCAGCTGAGCAGTTGCTAAATGATCAGGTTGCTGAGATTATTTTAATTGGCAATCCTGGTGTTATTAAGGGAATTGCCACAGAGCGTGAATGGCGTAATCTTGATAAGGCAGTAATTGTTGATCCTGAAAATCACGAGAAGAAACAATTGTATACAGAGTTGCTCTACGAACTTCGTAAGGCGAAAGGCATGACAATGGAGGAGGCAGAGACCTTGACAAAGAATCCATTGTATCTTGCTTGTTTGATGATTAAGAACGGAGATGCTGACGGCGAAGTTGCTGGAGCCATCAATACAACCGGGAATGTGCTTAGGCCTGCTTTCCAAATTATCAAAACATTGCCCGGAGTTAAAGCTATTTCCGGTGCATATCTAATGTTTATTCCTAATAAGTCGTACGGTGAAGATGGTTTGCTGATTTTTGCAGACTGTGCTGTTAACCCTGTCCCTTCTGCTCAGGAGCTGGCAGAGATCGCTATTTGTACTGCAAAAACGGCTCGTGATATTGCCGGAATTATTGAGCCTCGTGTTGCAATGCTTAGTTTCTCAACCAAAGGAAGTGCAAATCATGAAGTCGTTGATAAGGTAGCGGAAGCAACAGCTATAGCTCACGAATTGTGCCCTACTTTAGTTGTTGATGGTGAAATGCAGGCCGATACAGCTCTAGTACCTTCTGTCGGAAGTACAAAAGCTCCTGGTAGTCCTGTTGCCGGAAAGGCTAATATTCTTGTATTTCCTTGTTTAGAGGCAGGGAATATCGGATACAAACTAGTACAGCGTCTTTCTGGAGGAGAGGCTGTAGGGCCGATCCTGCAGGGAATAGCAGCTCCAATCAATGATTTGAGTCGTGGCTGTTCCTGGGAAGATATATACAAAATGGTGGCTGTTACAGCCAATCAATCGATCGGGATTAAATCAAGAAAATAAAATTACAGATTATGAAGATATTAGTTTTAAACTGCGGTAGCTCTTCCATCAAATACAAGATGTTTGATATGGAGTCAAAAGACCTTATTGCACAAGGCAGTATCGAAAAGATCGGGTTGCAAGATTCTTTCTTGAAAATGACTAATGCGAAGACTCACGAGACTGTTGTTATAAGCAGAACAATTATTGAGCATACAGCTGGTATAGAATTGATTTTTAACGCACTTTTAAGCAAAGAGCATGGTTGTATACAGTCATTGAATGAAATTGGTGCAGTAGGTCATCGTGTAGTGCATGGTGCTGAGAAGTTTAATCAGTCTGTACGAATTGATAAAGAAGTAAAAGATATGATCTCAAAGTGTGTTGATATTGCACCACTTCACAATCCGGCCAATCTTAAAGGCATTGCTTCCGTGGAGTCGATTTTACCAAATCTGCCACAGGTTGCTGTTTTTGATACTGCTTTCCACCAGTCAATGCCGGATTATGCATATATGTATCCGATTCCTTATAGTTTATATGAGAAATATGGAATACGGCGTTATGGATTTCACGGTACATCTCACCGATATGTCTCTAAGAGAGCCTCTGAATTTTTAGGAATACCTCTCGTTGGATCAAAGATTATTACTTGTCACATCGGTAATGGTGGATCTATAACAGCTGTAAAAGATGGAAAGAGCATTGACACGAGTATGGGATTTACACCGGTAGAGGGCTTAATGATGGGTACTCGCTGCGGAGATGTGGATGCAGGAGTTATCTCTTTTGTTATGTCAAAAGAGAATCTCAACTCGACCAGTATCTCCAATATGATTAATACAAAAAGCGGATTGCTTGGGGTCTCCGGTGTTTCCAGTGATATGCGAGAAGTTCAAAAAGCTGCACAAGAGGGAAATGAACGTGCCAAATTAGCAGAGAAAATGTATTTCTATCGTATCCGTAAATATATCGGTTCGTATGCTGCTGCTTTAGGAGGTGTTGATGTTATCGTATTTACTGGTGGTGTAGGTGAGAACCAAAGTAATGCGCGTCAGGCAAGTTGCGATGACCTGGAGTTTATGGGGGTCAAACTGGATGTTGAAAAGAATAAGATGGTTCGTGGAGAAGAAGCTGTTATTTCAGCTCCCGATTCACGCGTAAAGGTAGTGGTTATCCCTACGGATGAAGAGCTGATGATTGCTCTTGATACGGTTCGAGTTTTATCGTAATACAAAATAGGCGAAATAAGAAAGGTCTGCGGTTAATCGCAGACCTTTCTTATTTTCCTCTGATCCATGACATCACATTGGAAGGAGGGCGTTCATTTGCAAGTTCATTTGTCATAAACTCCATGTATGGAGTGACATGATGGAAGAATGAACGGTATCCTTCACACAGATAATTCAGTCCTCCTTCTCCATCTGCGGTCACAGCAAACCGATTCTTCGGACACTCTCCATTGCATAGCTTTAGGTAGGAGCATTCTTTGCATTGGCTCGGAAGCAATCGTTTCTTATCCAATCCAAAGTTGAGCTGTTTGGGAGAAAGCATCATCTCAATCAATGATGATTTGTAGATATTTCCCAGTTTGTAATCTTCAAACACAAAATGGTCACAGGCATACAGGTCACCATTAAACTCCAATGCAGTGGCATGTCCACACTCTTCCGCATATATACAGGCACCCGGAGGCGCCCCGACCATATTGGCAAGAGTGGAATCAAATAATTGTATATAATATTCTCCCACATCATTCAAGACCCACTCATCAAAGATTGAAGTATAGAAAGTTCCGAAATCTTTAGGCGAGACATTCCATGAACCAGGTTGACCAACTTCTGAATCATTTAATGAAAGAAGCTTCTGATCTGGAGAGAAGCGTTCTACAATTGGGCTGAACTGCATATACTTGCTACCAATCTCTTTCAAGAAATGATACACTTCGAGTGGCCGTTTGGAATTGTAATCATGAATTACCCCCATAGTATTGAACTCTACTCCGTGTTTCTGTAGCAATTCAACACCTCGCATTACTTGACGGAAAGTGCCCATGCCACCTTTATTCTTCCGGTAACGATCATGAATATCCTCTGGACCGTCAATGGAGATTCCGATTAGAAAATCATTCTCTTTGAAGAAGCGGCACCAGTCATCATTCAGCAGGATACCATTTGTCTGAAGTGCATTTTGAATCCGTTTTCCATGTCCGAGTCTGCGTTGCAATTGGATAGCCTTCTTGTAAAAGGATATGTCACGAAGTAATGTTTCTCCTCCATGCCACGTAAATAGCACATCAGGTGAAGGTTGCGACTCAATATATATCTCCGTAAATTTTGCCAGGAGTTCGTCACTCATCTGATAGTTCTTCCGGTTTGGATACAATTGATCTTTCTCCAGATAATAACAATAGGAGCAATTGAGATTGCAAACAGCTCCTATCGGCTTAAGCATTACATAGAGCGGATATTCTAGCGGATTAAATGCAATTGTTTTCTTCACTTGACAGCCGATTGTTGAATGAAAGATTTCTTCATCTTTTCCAGAAGTTTAATTTTCAAAGGAGCAAGATTGTTCAGCTCTCCTGGATCATTTTTGGTATTATAAAGTTGATATCCTTTGCTGTTGCCAAGTTCTGATTTTGTATTTGGATCCTTTGCAGCCCCATTATATTTTGGGATCAAGAGATAATCACCTTCTTTGTATGCCAGTCTTCCTGTCGCTTCAGTCACAAGGCCGGTACGGCCATTCTTGCTTTTACCTAGAAAGGCTTTCATGTGGTCTTCAGAGTCCAAGCCTTTTGGTATCTCTTCTCCAAGGAAAGAAGCAAAAGATGCTAAAAGATCCATTTGACATACCATAGCATCAGAAGTCTTTCCAGTCGAAATTCCTTTTGGCCAGCTAATAATAAAAGGTACATGAGTACCACCTTCAAATAGGCTATATTTGCCGCCTCTGTAAGGGCCTGCCGGTTTGTGGTTGTGCTGATCAGCCAATTCCTGAGCCTGATCTTTGTATCCATCATCCAATACCGGACCATTGTCGCTGGAGAAGATGATGATTGTGTTATCTGCCAGTCCCATAGACTTAAGATATGCAGTAAGCTGTCCGATGCACCAGTCTGCTTCCAGAACAGCATCACCGCGAGGTCCCATGCCAGACTTTCCTACAAAGTCATTGTTAGGAGCACGTGGCACATGAGGTTCGTTCAGCGCATAATACAGGAAGAAAGGAGTCTCTTTGTTGTCAGTAATAAAAGACTTCACCTTGTCCAAAAATACAGAAGCCATTGTTTCATCTTTCCACAGAGCTTTCTTTCCACCTTTCATAAATCCGATGCGTGATATGCCATTGACTATACTCATGTTGTGTCCGTGGCTCGGATGCATCTTAAGCAACTCCGGATTATTAGCTCCGGTAGGTTCTCCTTCAAAATTCTTCTGATAACTTACATAAATCGGATCGTTAGGATCGAGATTATCTACTTTCCCGTTTTCGACATAGACACAGGGCACGCGGTCATTTGTTGCACCCATGATATAGGAATAGTCAAATCCAATCTCTAAGGGTGATGGTTTGATCGTTTCATTCCAATTAATAGTTCCATTTCCAAGGCCCAAATGCCATTTTCCAACTACTCCGGTTGAATAACCGGCTTGACGGAAGAGTTTGGGTAGTGTAGGCTGTGTTTCAGTGATAATCAATGGAGCGTCGCCAGGAAGAATACTTACCTGTTTTCTCCAAGGATACATGCCGGTCAATAAAGCATAGCGGCTGGGGGTAGATGTTGCTGATGTGCAAAAACCGCGGTTAAAAAGTAGTCCGTTTTTAGCCAGTGCATCGATACTGGGTGTGTTTAAGGTTTTGGATCCATACGTACTGACATCTCCGAATCCAAGATCATCAGCAAGAATGACAATGACATTCGGTTTTTCTCTTTTGTTTTCTTTTGCCTGTGCTCCGAATAGCGAAGAAAGGGCAATTAAGGAAAGAATTCCTTTTTGTCTACTGTGTTCAATCATAAGAAGTATTTAATTTAAGAAGCGAACCAGAGCATTAACTCTGGTTCGCTCTGTTAGTCTGAAAAGGGCATTATTTCAGGGCAAAATTTGTGCTGTTAAAGGCTTGTCTGAAGGCCATAACGCCAGCTTGTGACAATTCAACTTTTGTCATGTTTGAGCCGTTATAGACCATTGCAGTATTGTCTGAAGTAAATTGAAGTAGCATCACGCTTTCAGTTCCGGATACTGCAGACCATGACTGGTTTTTAGTATTGTACACAAGATTCATTTCCTGCTTTGTTGTCTCATTCGTGATCTGATAACCGTTTTCTGTAGTCATTACCTGATACTTGGCTTTCTCGCCGGTGACTTCTTTTACTTCTCCTGCTTTCACAACAGGATTATCACCCGTCCAAAATTCAATGGAGTTGAATACAACAGCATCTGCAAAGATGGTAATCCCGTAAATGGGCACAATATGCATTGCAATGAATACTACCTCATTGACAAACTTGTCACCTATTGTTTTGTTCCAATCCAGCACTTTGTTGGTCAGGTTGAAGGAACCTATACATGAACTCAATAATGTTGTTGCACCCAATATTGCTGCAATTCCTACTGATAAATACGTTTTTCTCATTGTCTTTAAATTTTGATTGTAAAATATATGATACAAATATAATAAATTCTGGTAACTGATACTATTATATTTATATTCTTTTGCCTCGTTAGACACTCTTTACTCCTCAGATCTGAAATGGATAACTCTCAATTCAATCTACAGTTAGGGATTATCTTCTTAAAAATCTGTCTTTTCAATGTGACTATGATAGAAAAATGCGTATTTTTGTATTGTTGATTATACATTTAATTTGGCGAAGATGAGAAAGCGTCAGCAAGTTCTATTTCTGGTTTCGATTATTTGTACGAGCCTTGTTATCGGAGGTTTTTGTAACTCATGTAGGAAAGGAAGCAAAACATCCACAGAGAATCTTCGTATGATTGTCTTTTCCGATACCCATTACATGGCTCCCGGACTTATTATGCCAGGGAGAACTTTCAATAGCTATGAGGTAGCTTCAGGAAGGTTAGCAGAGTGGAGTGCTCCACTTTGGAAAATAGCTTCTTCCCGGATTATTAGTTATCCGGAGGAGATTGTTTTGATATGCGGTGATTTGTCCAATAACGGAGAGAGGCAGAGTCATGTAGAATTTGCGCAATCGTTACGTGAGCTGGAACGATTCGGCAAGCGAGTGTTTGTAGTTCCTGGCAATAACGATATTCAAAACTCATCTGCTGAAGCTTATAGAGGAGATACCCTTTTTTCTGTTCCAACCTTCAGCAAAATAGAATTTACATCTATCTATTCCGATTTTGGATATGCAGAGGCAATATCCCGAGATAGCAATTCACTTAGTTATGTGGCTCGGATCAATCCTAAGAACTGGTTAATAGTCATTGACTTGTGCCTGTTTGATCCAGCTACAAATGTTACAAGAGGCGCTATTAAACAGGAAACGATAGACTGGTTAGGAGAACAATTGGATAAAGCCAGAGAGCAAAAGATCCGGGTGATAGGGATGTCTCATTACGGAATTATCGAACATTTTGACAAACAAAAGAGTACATTTCCTTCCTCTTTGGTCGATGATCATCGACCTTTTGCCAATTTCTTGGCGGATAAGGGAATGAATGTTCTGTTTACAGGACATTCTCATGCAATGGATATCACCCGTTTTACATCTCTTAATCGTAAAGAATTATTTGAAATAGAAACGGGTGCAATGATTGCCTCTCCTTTTGGCTTTCGACGTATTGAGATCGACAGTAGCAAAGTAAATGTATTTACCGAATCATTGGTGGAGGATCCGGAGATTCGTTCTTTTGGGAAAGATCCGGATAGTATTTATCACAAGTTGATGATAGAATCGTGCAAAGCTTTACTGCGTCGGCCTCCTTATTCTTTCAATGAACTGTTGTCTGAACTGACTGCACCTGTTGTTGCCGGAGCGATGATAGCACATTACAAAGGTGATGAAAAGCCGAATCCCTCTGTTGAGGCTATTATCCGGATGCTCAAATCGCTAAATGTAAAGACAGATATGGAATTTCTTCATTCGCTGTATCTGGACCTTCCTCCAGGAGATAACAACGTGATACTGGAACTTCCTGCCGACTAACTGAAGTCATACTACCTCGAAGATATTTTCGTCCTTATGGATGCAGTCAAACAGTCACTTTTTCAAGGATCGTAGTACACTCAGAAGTGGAACTACGTCCATTTAGTTGAAAACTTTATCTAATTCAAGTGATGTGTATGGACTCATTCATTGGATTAAAGATGTCATTGATACCGGTCACTTGAGTACCCTCACTCAATACAGAACTGGGATGAGCAATACGGGTTATAACTCTTCTGAACTAAGATTATCTCTTTTTTGTAGTCGATAAAAGCATTTGTATTCGCCTGTGCCAAGAATATCCGCCATTTCTTGCTTGATATCTTTTGCCCTCTGATAGGAAGAAAAGTATTCTTCATCGGGTCTGTTCAATAAACTGTGTCAGTAAGTATAAAAATCATTATATTTACCGCATAAAGAGCATTATTATGAGCAATACAGAAGAATTTGATTACAAAGAATTTGAGAAAGAAGCATTATTAAAATTGAAGCAAGGCGTTAACCTTGAAGGAGAGAACGGTATATTAGCCCCTCTTCTAAAACGTTTACTGGAAGCGGGTTTGCAAGGAGAGCTAGCCGGTCATTTGTCAGAACCACATCAAGCCAACAACCGTCGTAACGGATTAAGTTCAAAGAGAGTAAAGACTCATTATGGAAGCATAGAGGTGTCCACTCCCAGAGACAGGAATGGAAGTTTTGAACCGGAACTGCTCCCTAAACGGCAAACAACTCTTGGCGAAGGACTGGATCGTAAAATTATTAATTTGTATGCCTTAGGAATGAGCTATACAGACATTTGTGATCATTTGAGCGAGATGTATCAATTAAACATGTCTCCAGCTACAATCACAGCTATAACAGACAAAATTGTTCCTGAGGTAGAACAGTGGCAAACCCGTTCCTTAGAAAGTGTATACCCCATTGTCTGGATGGATGCTATTCACTATAAAGTCCGGGAAGATAATGCCATAAAAAGCAAAGCAGTATATTGTTTGATAGGTCTAAATCGTGACGGGATTAAAGATTTATTGGGCATGTATATTGGCCAGGCTGAGAGTGCCCGTTTTTGGTTATCTGTTCTTAATGATATCCAGCGTCGTGGTGTTCAGGATATATTGCTAGCCAGTATTGATAATCTCAAAGGATTTGCTCAGGCTATCGAGGCTGTCTTCCCACAAACTAAGGTTCAGTTGTGCATTGTTCACCAAATAAGAAATTCACTAAAATATGTTGCCAGTAAAGACCGCAAAGCAGTTGTTGATTCCTTAAGAGAAATTTATCAGGCAAACGATAAAGAACAGGCAGAAAAGGCTTTAGCCAGATTTGATGAAAAATGGTCAAAGAAATATCCATACATAATTAAATCATGGCTTGAAAACTGGGACAGGTTGTCTCAAATGTTTGAATTCCCTGATATGATAAGAAAGCTGGTTTACACAACCAATATCATTGAAAGTTTCAACAGTCAGCTTCGTAAAGTTACTAAGTCGAAACGTGTTTTTACGAATGATCAGGCACTTATCAAGTTACTTTATTTGGTGCAAATGAAATTATTTGAGAACTTAAGACCAATTTTAGGGTGGAAGCAAATTATGGCACAATTTATTATTATATTTGAACAGAGATGGGATATCAATTAATCATACTTACTGACACAGTTTATTGAACAGACCCTCCTTGATTGATTCACAGAATCTAAAAGACTCTTTCTGAAAAGATCTTATGTATAGCGGAATTGTCTCAGACGGTGTCTCTTTTTTCTTCTTACTCAGTTATTAGTAGACGATCTTTCATCGAAAGAATATGAGGCAATAAGATGAGATTGTAGTAGGATTGAAAGGCTGTTTGTTATCGCATGAATTTGGAGAAAGAATGAATCCTGCGTACGTAAAAGGCATATAAAAGACTCTTTTCAAAGCGCTCTGGGATATCTATTGAAACTGAATGCTCCAGATTGTATTGTCTGTCTTGCGTCATTTCTTTTCTCATCCTGCGAAAATCGGATCGGGCTTTGACTACTGCCTTGAAGTTTTTCCAATCGGCAAACAACAAGAATCTGACCTCCGCCAATGTATCAAGCCACCATCGAATCCTCATGACTAATTTTAATTCATCTTCTGGCAGGTTCTTATAAAGCATCAGCAAATTGTTGCGGAAATTCAGGTAGGTTTTGAACGAACTGCCTTTCTGCAAAGTTCCTCCACCAACATGATAGACAATGCTGGCGGGAATGCAAACGATAGTCTTTCCTCTGGAACGAAGCCGCCAGCAGAGGTCAATCTCTTCCATGTGAGCAAAGAAACGAGCGTCTAGTCCGCCTACGATTTTATAATCCGCATTACGAATAAGCAGACAGGCCCCTGTAGCCCAAAAGACTGAGGTGATGTGATCATATTGTCCGTGATCTTTTTCTGTGACATGCATGATGCGTCCGCGACAGAAAGGATATCCATATTTGTCAATGTATCCCCCGCAAGCACCGGCATGCTCAAACTTCTCTTTGTTATAATATGCCCGAACTTTTGGCTGGCAGGCAGCTACCTCCGGGTGTTGTTGCATATAGTCGGTGAGGGGTTCGAGCCAGTGTTCAGTCACTTCCACATCCGAATTGAGTAACAGTAGATACGGATTGTCCAGCTTACTTAAGGCGCGGTTATAGCCTTCGGCAAAACCATAATTCTTCTCAAGAAGGATGATTGGCAACTGTGGATACTCTTTTTGCAGAAAAGTCACAGAGTCATCTGTCGATGCATTATCTGCAATGATGATATCTGCCAGTGATTCAGGGGTGTGCTGTATCAGATCCGGCAGAAACTGGCTGAGAAACTTTTTCCCGTTCCAGTTAAGTATAACAATTGCAACTTTTTTCATAGTCCGCTATTCACTTCGTGTTTGTGTTTCCATCGTTTATGTGTCCACAACCAGTAAGCAGGATCGCGCTGAATAGTCTTTTCCATCAGTCGCGCATACATCTCTGTAATTTCATAATCCGGCATTTCATTCGGTCGATCAGTCATCATAATAATTGTTGACTCATAATAACCTCGTTTGATTTTGCGTACATCCGAATAGACCAAGGCAGAGTTCGTCTGTTTGGCGATTCGCTCGGCTCCGGTAAGGAAAGCTGTATCCTGATTAAGGAAAGTTGTCCAGAAGTCAAGTCCTTCCTTCTTGGGAGACTGATCGGAGATGAATCCTATGGCCATAATTTTCCCCTGTCTCTTGTGAGATATTATCTCACGAAAAGTCTTCTTCATTGGAATATTTATTGCACCGAAACGGCTCCGAAGATCATCGAAGAATTTATCCCAATAGGGATCTCTAAGCGGGTGATAAATCTGAGCAACAACATGTTTCTTATCTATCAAAGGAGCTAGCGAACTGTTCCATTCCCAGTTTCCATAATGACCCAGAACCATGAATACGTTTTGTCCATTCTTCATCAGTTCATTAATCAGTTCTATATTTACAATCTTCATACGTCTGCCGATTTCTTCTTCGGAGATATGTAATAGTTTGAAAGCTTCAATAAATATGTCGCAGAATGAGTGATAAAATTCTTTCTCTATCTTGGTAATATCGCTTACGCTCTTCTCTGGAAATGAGTTTGATAGATTCTGACGCACTACCCCTCTTCTATATCTTACAACGTAATATATGAGGTAAAAGCCGCAGTCTGAGAAGAAATATAACACCGATAGTGGGAGTAGTGAAAAGAGCCAGATTACGGCAAAGCAAAGGTAAAAAAAGACTTTTCTCATAATATTAAATTTATTCGGGTACAAAGGTGCATCCCAAAGCAGGAACATCACTATCTACAAAATCGTTGAGAATTACATCCACGGTTTGATTGATGAGCTCTTTTGCGTAAGGGACCTCGACTCTTACATAGTTTTCAGTAAATCCGTGCATCATCATACCTGGTTTTGGCTGCTCAAATAAGACTTTATGGCGGCTCCCTACTTGTGATAAGTAGAACTTCTTTAGTTTCTCATCAGAAACATTCAGCAAAAGATGACAGCGATCTTGCTTCTGTTTAGGAGTTACATTAGGCTCAATAAACAGAGCACGGGTACCTGGTCGTTCGGAATAGGGAAACACATGTAACTGGGATATGTCAAGTGATTCGATAAACCTGAAAGCATCCTCAAAGAAAGCTTCTGTTTCGCCGCGTACACCAACGATTACATCCACTCCAATAAAAGCCTGAGGAATCAGCTCTTTAATCCGCTCAATCTTATGCCGAAAGACTGTTGTGTCATAGCGTCGATGCATCAACTTAAGTACCTCATCACTACCGGATTGCAACGGAATGTGAAAATGAGGTGCAAATCGCTTTGAATGAGAGATATATTCAATAATCTCATCAGTCAGCAGGTTGGGCTCAATAGAAGAGATGCGATAACGGGAAATGCCTTCTATCTGATCCAAAGCTTTTACCAAATCAAAGAAATTCTCACCGGTGCTGCGACCGAAGTCACCAATGTTGACACCTGTAAGGATAATTTCTCTGGCTCCTTGTTGCACTGCTTCTTCTGCTTGGGATACCAGATCCTTAATTGTTCCGTTACGGCTTTTCCCACGTGCCATCGGAATGGTGCAATAGGAACAGAAATAATCACAGCCATCTTGCACCTTCAAAAAGTAACGCGTGCGGTCTCCTTTTGAACAAGAGGGAACGAACGTATCAATAGTATTCCATTCCGAAGTTATAATCTCACTTTTTTCTTTTTTGTCAAGCGAGGAAAGGTAGGAGATAAGATCTAATTTTTGTGCAGAACCTACAACTAGGTCTACCCCTTCGATTCCTGCAATATCACCCGGTTTTAGTTGCGCGTAGCAACCGGTTGCGACAATAAAAGCTCCGGGGTGGTCTTTTATGGCTTTACGAATTGTCTGACGACATTTCTTATCAGCGAGTTCAGTGACTGAGCAAGTGTTAATGACACAAATATCAGCCTTTTCTCCTTTTCTGATCTTCCGGATGCCTTGTTCTTCAAGTTGCTTTCCAATGGTTGACGTCTCGGCAAAGTTTAATTTACATCCCAGAGTATAGTAGGCTGCTTTCTTATCCTGAAAAATAGAGTGATCAATCATATTCTTGGAGTCATCAATAGAGGCTTAGTTGCCTATTAGTATGCAAAGCTACATAAATTCTCCACCAAAATAATGTTAAGGATATCATTAATTCTATCGAAACCTTTCAGATGTCCGAACAATAGTTATATTTTTGCACATTACTTACTAATATGTGCTATGATTAAAGAGAATTTCATCAAACTGTATGAGCAAAGTTTTATTCAGCATTGGGATATGTCAGCTTTGACAGATTACGGTGAGAAAGAAACATTAACCTACGGGCAAGTTGCAAAAAGAATAGCTAGGATTCATTTATTATTTCAATATTGCAAGATTCGACGGGGAGACAAAATTGCACTTATCGGTAAGAATAATTCAAATTGGTGCGTGGCCTATTTAGCATCTATTACTTACGGTAGTATTATCGTACCAATCCTTCAAGATTTCAATTCCAACGATGTACATCACATCATCAACCATTCAGAATCGGTATTTCTCTTTACAAGCGATAATATTTGGGAGAGCCTGGAAGAGGATAAGATGATTGGAGTTCGTGCCGTTTTATCACTTAACGATTTCCGGGTGTTGCATCAACGTGATGGGGAGACTGTCCAGAAGTTTGTTAAAGTTATGGATGAAGAGTTTTTAGCAAAGTATCCTCAGGGTTTCTCTAAAGAAGATATTAAATATACCGACCTGTCTAATGATAAAGTGATGCTTATCAACTACACATCGGGTACAACGGGATTTAGTAAAGGCGTGATGCTGACTGGTAATAATATGGCAGGTAATATCACTTTTGCTTTGAAAACAAAATTGCTGACAGAGAGGTCACGTATTCTTTCGTTTTTGCCTTTAGCTCATGCCTATGGTTGTACTTTTGATTTTCTGACTGCATTGGCTGCCGGTTCGCATACAACATTGCTTGGAAAGGTTCCTGCTCCTAAGATTTTGTTGAAAGCATTTGAGGAAGTGAAACCTACATTGATTTTTACAGTTCCACTTGTTATTGAGAAAATATACAGGAAACAGATTCTTCCAATCATCACAAAGCGGACAATGAAGTATGCTTTGAGTATTCCCTTATTGGATGTTCAGATTTATGCGCAGGTACGTAAAAAACTTGTGGATGCTATGGGAGGCCATTTCTCTCAGGTTGTCATTGGAGGTGCTGCTCTGAATCCTGAAGTGGAAGATTTTCTTTATAAAATAAAGTTTCCATTCAGTGTTGGCTACGGAATGACAGAGTGTGCTCCGCTTATCAGTTATACTCTTTGGGAAGAGTTTGTTCCCGGTTCTTGCGGACGAATTCTTCCTGGCATGCAAGTTCGTGTTGATTCACAAGATCCTGAAAATAAAGTCGGAGAAATACAAGTCATCGGAGAGAATGTGATGGTAGGTTATTACAAAAACGAAGAAGCAACAAAAGATGCATTTACTCCCGATGGCTGGCTCCGAACAGGTGATCTTGGCACAGTAACTCCTGATGGAACAATATCAATTCGTGGACGTAGTAAGAGCATGATACTTACTGCTAGCGGACAAAATATTTACCCTGAAGAGATCGAAAGTAAGCTAAATAATCTTCCATTTGTAATGGAAAGCCTTGTCATTGAGAAAGACGGGAAGCTTATCGCTCTTGTGTATCCTGACTATGAAGCGGTAGATAATATGGAAGCTGATCATAACAGTTTGAATATAATAATGGAAGAGAATCGCAAGGGTTTAAATAAGTCGCTTGCTGCTTATGAGAATATCTCAGAAATTAAATTGTTCCCTACAGAATTCGAGAAAACTCCTAAGAAAAGTATTAAGCGTTATCTTTACATGAATTTGTCTATCATATAACAATTTTTATTAATCCCTAATAGCCTGATAATAAGCATATTTGAAAAAATAGAAATAATATCGAAAAAAAAAACTAAACGTGTTGTACAACATATTGAAAAACTACTTACCTTTGCAGCGTAATAATAGTATTACATTTTAATAAGGAAGGAAAAACGATGAAAAAGTTAGTCTTGTTTTTTGCTGTTGCAGCAATGGTTTCTTTTGTAGCATGTACTGGTAGTAAAACTGAAGGAACAGAAGGAAAAGATTCAGTAGCTGTTACTGAAGTTGCGGCTCCTGCTGTTGATTCACTTTCAGCTGATTCTGCAAAAGTTGATTCAGTGAAGGCTGATTCTGCTGTTGTAAAGTAATTCAACCAGCGCAAGAAAGCGGCTATAGTCGCTTTGTTTAAGAAAAACAAAGGGTTGTCTTGTATAAGATGACCCTTTTGCATTTCTATAAAAGTCATTATTCAAGCCTATACAAATATCAATGAGTCTCTTTTATTGTTTATGTCCGTGATTACTATTACCTTTGCACTCCATTTTATACATAGCAGAAATTTACTCATGTTTATTGCAATCCAGAAGAAGAAAGAGAATATAGCAGAATATCTGTTATACATGTGGCAGATTGAAGACTTGATTCGAGCCAATAATCTTAATATGGAGGCAATACAAACAAGTATCATAGATAAATATGAATGTTTGACTGAGGAAAAGAAACGTTTGACAGATTGGTATGAGAGCCTGATTGATATGATGGTGATGGAGAATAAGCAAAATGATGGTCATATCCAACTGATTCAGAATGTTATAATTGATCTGACCGATTTACATCTCAGACTTCTTAAGTCTCCTAAAGATGCTTCTTATGCTGCAGAATATTATAAGACACTACCTTATATAGTTGAATTAAGGAGTAAGAATAATCATCCTGAGATGCCGGAAGTAGAAACTTGTTTTACAGCACTGTATGGCTTTATGCTTTTGAAATTGCAGCAACGTGAAGTAACTGAGGTGACAATTGCCGCAATAAAAAGAATTACCAGTTTTATCTCATTACTGGCATGCTATTACAATAAGGATCGGAATGGAGATCTGGAATTAGACTAAAATTGTACGATATAGATATATGAGTGAATTAACAGACGAGATTCTGAGAAGGAGAACTTTTGCGATTATCAGTCATCCGGATGCAGGTAAGACTACCCTGACAGAGAAACTATTGCTTTTTGGTGGAGCAATACATATAGCAGGAGCAGTCAAATCAAATAAAATAAGAAAGACTGCTACGTCCGACTGGATGGAGATTGAAAAACAAAGAGGGATCTCTGTCGCTACTTCTGTCATGGGGTTTGATTATGATGATTATAAAGTCAACATATTGGATACTCCCGGTCACCAGGACTTTGCGGAAGATACTTTTAGGACACTCACTGCGGTTGATAGTGTAATTATTGTTATCGATTGCGCAAAAGGAGTAGAAACTCAGACCCGCAAATTGATGGAAGTGTGTCGTATGCGAAAGACTCCGGTGATTGTCTTTGTCAATAAAATGGATCGTGAAGGAAAAGATCCCTTTGATTTACTTGATGAAGTGGAGAAGGAACTGGATATAAAAGTGCTCCCATTAAGCTGGCCGATAGACATCGGTCAACGTTTCAAAGGGGTATATAATATATTTCAGCAGAAGTTAGATCTCTATTTACCAAGCAAACAAGTGGTAACTGAGTCCTTCCCAATTAAAGATGTGCATGATCCTGAGTTGGAGAAGCATATTGGTTCTGAAAGAACAAAGAAATTGAGAGCTGATCTTGAATTGATTGAAGGTGTATATCCGGAGTTTGATAAAGAGGAATATCTCTCAGGCTCTATTGCACCGGTTTTCTTTGGTTCGGCACTGAATAATTTTGGGGTGAAGGAACTGCTTGACTGTTTTGTGCAGATAGCTCCATCGCCACGTCCGGTGCAAACCGAGGAGCGCTTAGTGAGTCCGGAGGAGGAGACTTTTTCTGGGTTTATCTTTAAGATTCATGCTAACATGGATCCGAATCACAGAAGTTGTATAGCATTCGTCAAGATATGCTCTGGTAAGTTTGAACGAAACGTAGGTTACAAACATATACGTCTTGGAAAAGTGTTGAAATTCTTTAGCCCAACTGCTTTTATGGCTCAAAAGAAATCTGTTGTGGATGAGGCATGGCCGGGTGATATCATAGGTTTACCTGATACCGGAAACTTTAAAATTGGAGATAGCCTTTCTTCAGGAGAGAATCTCCATTTCAAGGGTCTTCCAAGCTTCTCGCCTGAGATGTTCAAGTATATTGAAAATGATGATCCAATGAAGTCCAAACAGCTCAATAAGGGTATTGAACAATTGATGGATGAAGGTGTCGCGCAGCTTTTTGTAAGTCAGTACAATGGACGTAAGATTGTAGGCACTGTTGGACAACTTCAGTTTGAGGTCATTCAATATCGCTTGCTCAACGAGTATGGTGCACAATGTCGTTGGGAATCAATAAGCCTTTATAAAGCTTGTTGGATTGAAAGTGATCATGCAGATGAGCTGGAAAATTTCAAGAAAAGAAAGTATCAGTATATGTCTAAAGATCGCGATAATAGAGATGTATTTATGGCTGACTCCCGCTATGTGTTGCAAATGGCTCAACAGGACTTTCCTAAGATCCGGTTCCATTTTACTTCAGAGTTCTGATATACCAGCAACCCCGGATTATTTCTTCCAGCAGATCTTTTGATATACAGAAGAGGCGACCTCGCATTGAGATCGCCTCTTCTGTTAGTGGAAAAGATGTTGATTAATAGGCTCTTGCCATTAAAACGCGTTGAGCAGAAGGTTTTCCTGTTACCATACATTTTCCCGGAGTTTTATCTCCCTCATATGGGATACAGCGGATTGTTGCTTTTGTCTCTTCTTTGATCTTTAGCTCTGTCTCAGTTGTGCCATCCCAGTGTGCGAGGATGAAACCTCCTTCTTCAATTTTTTCCTTAAACTCGTCATAGGTATCTACTGTGATAGTATGTGCTGCACGGTAGTCAAAGGCCTTTTTGTATATATTCTCCTGAATGTCATTCAGTAAATCCTGTATATATTTGCTGATGTTTTCTGTTGAGCGGGTTTCCTTGCTGAGAGTGTCACGGCGAACTACCTCAACTGTTCCATTTTCAAGATCTCTTCCACCCATAGCAAGACGAACAGGTACTCCTTTCAATTCGTATTCAGCAAATTTCCAACCTGGTTTCTTGTTGTCTGAGTTGTCGAACTTAACGCTGATGCCTAAAGATTTTAATTCGTTGATGATAGGAGTAATCTTTGCACTTATCTGAGCTAATTGATCGTCGTTTTTATAAATAGGAATAATAACGACCTGAATCGGAGCGAGTTGAGGTGGGAGAACTAATCCGTTATCATCAGAGTGAGACATGATCAATGCACCCATCAGGCGTGTGGATACTCCCCATGAAGTAGCCCATACATATTCCATCTTGCCGGTCTTATCGGCAAACATCACATCAAATGCTTTTGCAAAGTTTTGTCCAAGGAAGTGAGATGTACCAGACTGGAGTGCTTTCCCATCTTGCATAAGAGCTTCAATAGTAAAAGTATCAAGAGCTCCGGCAAAACGTTCGTTTGCCGATTTGACACCTTTTACAACTGGCATAGCCATGTGCTTTTCTGCAAACTCAGCATAAACATTCAGCATTCTGGTTGCTTCTTCTTCAGCTTCTGCTTTTGTGGCATGAGCAGTGTGGCCTTCTTGCCACAAAAACTCTGTAGTACGAAGGAAGAGGCGTGTACGCATTTCCCAACGAACGACATTGGCCCATTGATTGATCAGAAGTGGAAGATCACGATAGGAGCGAATCCAGTTGCGGTATGTATTCCAGATGATTGTTTCAGAAGTAGGACGAACAATCAGTTCTTCTTCCAATTTAGCAGAAGGGTCAACAATAACACCTGTTCCATTTGGGTCTTTCATCAAACGGTGGTGAGTTACTACCGCACATTCTTTGGCAAAACCTTCCACGTGCTCTGCTTCTTTGCTCAGAAAAGATTTCGGAATAAACAATGGAAAGTAGGCATTGACATGTCCGGTTTCTTTAAACATCTTGTCAAGCTGTGCCTGAATTTTTTCCCAGATCGCGTATCCGTAAGGTTTGATGACCATGCATCCTCTTACAGCTGAGTTTTCAGCAAGGTCGGCTTTGACTACGAGATCCTGATACCATTGTGAATAATCCTCACCCCTTTTTGTGAGTTCTTTCAGTTCAATATTAGCCATATAGATTTTCTTTTAATAGTCTGTTCTTTTGAATAAGGCTACAAAGTTAGAAAAAAAAAAGTCCGGATAGGTTATCTATCCGGACTTTCTCTATGGAATGGCTAATTAGTTGCTTGATGCAGCCTTCTCAGCGTCTTTGATCATAGTCTCATTAGCAGTGATATACACTTCTACGCGACGGTTTTGAGCACGTCCGGCAGCAGTTGCATTGTCAGCAACAGGTTCGGTATAGCTCTTCCCTTCAGTTGTCATACGGCTACCTGCTATGCCATTTCCTGAAAGAAATGATTTAACAGCATCAGCACGGGCTGCAGACAGCTTTTCATTTATTGCTGCAGATCCGGTATTGTCAGTATGGCCATAGATTGTGACATCAGTTTCTGGATTGTTCTTTAAAGAAGTAGCAAATTCAGTTAAAGCTGCTTTTGAACCAGTGCTTAGAACACTCTTGCCTGTTTGAAACAAAATTCCTTCTGCGAAGGTTACTTTAATAGCCTGAAGATTGTTAGCATCTGTTACTGTCTCGACTTTAGCTCCTTCGAGAGCTGCCAGTTCAGCTTTTTGTTTGTCCATCTTTTTCCCAATAAGGATACCGGCAGTAGTACCCACAGCCGCACCAACTGCTGCACCTATGACAGTACTTTTTGTGCTGTTGCCAAATACCTTGCCTATGCCTGCACCTAGTGCTGCGCCTGCGCCACCACCAATCAGCCCGCCTTTGGCAGTATTATTCATATTACATCCTGACAAAAGAATACTCAAACTCAGGACAGAAACAGAAAGCAATTGAATCTTTCTCATAATCATTCGTTATTTAGTTTATAATTCGAGTACAAAGATATAATAATTTTACGGAAATCTTTCTGATAATATCTTAGAATTTTACACCTAGAGTAATCATCAGGCTATTTGTGTGGTCTTTGACTTTTGCTGGCTGATTAGCATTTAAGTTAGTACCAACTAAAGAGTCGTCAAGAGTCAATCCATAGGGAGTAACAGTTGATGAAGTCGGGTTGCTGTAAAGGCTGGGATTATCTTTTACAGTAAAAAAGGAAGAGAAGTCATATACCTTCAAGTTCTGAACTTTATAGATATATGCCACATCAAGGAAGAATTCCTGGAAACGGAATCCTACACCAAGGGTGTAATAATCTTTTCCATCATCAAAATAGTAATGTGGCAGAGTACCACTAGTTGGTACTTCATAATTCCCATCTTTTATGCTGGTATTGATGCAGGAAGACGTTGTTGCCCATCCGGCCCGTAAACTAACGGCAGGATCAACTTTGACTTCTCCACCAACACGGAATGTGTGTGCTCCCTTGAAATCAGTCTTGATATAGTCATTATCTGTATCAAAGGAGGCATTATAATCATTAGCATCCAGCTTCATCGATCCGTAGTCAGAGTAATCGTAGTCCAGACTTAGGATAGCATTGTTGTCAATAATGACAGCATAACTCAACAGCAGTTTACCGGGGGTTTGCAATTTATAATCATAAACACCTTCATCAGTTGCATCCGAATAAGCACTGGGCAGAGTGACGATGTCAGAGGAAGCGGAAGCATAATAGTAATCACTCAGATTATAGAAAGTAGGAGTATGATAAGCGATACCAAGTCGCATAAAAGAGAGTGGGCGGAAAAGAAGTCCCAGCTTCAGATTCCATCCGGTACCGGTTGTCTCCAGAAAATTACCAAGTTCAAGGTAGCTGGCGCTAGAGGTGGAGCTTTCACTATAAAGCGTACTGGAGCTGTATTTCAAGTCCTGTATTCCTACTGTTAACCCAGCGTAAACGATATTATTAATATTACCAGCTACAGAAAGTGCATATTCATCAATCCAGCCCTTTTCTTCCATATTTAGTCTGGTGTTTACTAACTCTCCACCATTAAGTGAACTCTGATAGAAATTATTGAATAAGTTATCTTCGCTGATCATTCCGGAACCGTATCCCAAAGCACTCATCCAGTTGGATCCATTGGTATAGGCATCTGTGGCATCCAGATTGTTTACATTTGCACCATCCCAATTATTAGTTGAGTTTGTTTTGTAAGCAACATAATCGGAGATAGATGTTGCTTGGTTGAATCCTCTGGAAGTTGTGTTTCGATCAAAGTTAGCAAGTTTGTTCAGCGCAAATCCAAAATTCAGGTTCAAGAGTCCGGAGGAGTTTCCGGTAAAGAAAGAACCGACAAAACCAAGATTCTGTAATACAGCACTCACTTTACTGTTATCGGTAGAGTATCCACCTTTCGTTGCTTGTGTTGTGTTGTATCTTAGCATCGGAGAAATTACAAATTCCGAAGTGCGGTAAATGCCGAGACCTCCCGGATTGGTACTCATGGAAGATATATCGCCCCCTAATGCTCCGAAAGCACCACCCATACTCATAGAACGGGCTGTACCGGTTAATTCTGTTGTACTATATTTATATGCGTCCATCTCTCCTTGCGAAAAGCTATAAAAGCTGATAGAGAGAAGACAGGATAAAGCAATAATTTTTTTCATGTCTGATATATGTCTATAAGTTCATTGTTATCTTCTACCACTTCTGCTGCTTCCACCGCCTCCGCTACTTCCTCCTCCGCTACTTCTGCTAGGAGAAGAGTATGAACTTGAAGACGTCGAACTGCTTCTGCTTGTTGTAGTAGGCGTTGAATACGAGCTGCTCCTGCTCGAAGTAGTAGGCGTTGAATACGAGCTGCTCCTGCTTGTTGTAGAAGGTGTAACTACCGAACTTCTTCTGCTGGAAGTAGATGGTGTTACAGTCGAGTTTGTTCGGGTTGGAGCCGAGCTGCTAGTTGTGGAAGTACTCCTCGATACTGTTCCAATTCTTCCAGAACCAGCCTGACTTGTGCTTTGAACACCTGAAGTGCCCCTTCCATTAATAGTATTCCGACTGCTAGCTACACGGGTTGTTCGGGTTGTACTTGTTGTATTGCTTAATACTCTGGCATTCTGACTACCTGATGATGCAGTGCGTGAGCTTCTTGAAGAAACTTGCGTACCAGATGCTCCTGACCGTGAGTTTTGAGTGGCTAAACTGGACCTGTCACTCGTTCTGCGCGATGTACTTCTGTTTAACCCATAAGAGGTAGTCCTTCCTTGAGACGAATAAAGTGGCCGATAACGATCATGCCCACTGTTCCATCCATAGTGATTATAATACGATCCACCATAATAGGGGCTATAATATCCTCCCCAGCCGTAATCCCATCCATATCCATACCATCCGTAATTATTCCAGTAAGGACTTCCCCCAGCCAAAGGAGAACCCCCATCCTGGTGAATACCATCCATATGGAGAGTAAAATGGATTATAGTAGTAATTGGGTTCCCAAAAGTAAGAATCAAAGGCACTCCGCGGCTCGTTATATATATAGGTATTGCCGTTGGTTTGGACAAGTGCAAACTCATTATTACTGTCAAAGACGTACACATTTGTATATTCAGGATCATTAATTCGTTCGCCAAGCTCATCTTCTTTAAATTGATTGATCCTTGCTTCATACGATTCTTCGTCTTCATAAGCTTGCAAACTATCATATTCAAGCTCGGTATCTGCAGGTTCAGTTACGCGCCGGTTATACTCATCGACATCTCTTTCTCTAAGAGTTGCTACCCCTGAACCTGACTGGTTATTCATAACCACGTTCTGAGTATTTCTAACTTCCTTATACTCCTTTACTTTTACTTCCTTTTTGGGAGTATAATACACATCATCTTCAAAGTCACTATTACTTTGAGCAAAGGAATACAATGGCAGAGCCATTAATCCTGTGCAGAAAATTGCAATTATTCTTGTTTTCATTGCCATTCCTCCTCTTGTTATGTTATTACAATCTATTTCTTCCTTTATCTGTTAGACGTATTTCGAATACAAATCTATCATAAAACTTACTTAAATAAAGTTTATTGTATAGATTATATAGTACTTTTGTCTCCATTCCTAAGCAAAGATAGTAGTTTCTAGATAATAAGATAGTATTAGTCATATATTTAACCAAAATTCAGAATGAATTATATTGCCGTTTCGATACATACTTCTCCCAATGTAGATTATATTACGGATGTGTTATGCTCTTTATTAGGTGAAATAGGCTTTGAAAGCTTTGAGCCCTATGAACTCGGAATAAAAGCTTACATACAAGAATCTGAATATGAGGAAGTCAAACTAAAATCTGTCTTTGACTCTTTTCCGTTAGAAGCTTCGTTTAACTATTCGGCAAAGCAGATTGAGGATCAGAATTGGAACGAGGAGTGGGAGCAACATTACTTTCAACCGATTGTTATTTCTGATAAATGCGTTATTCATAGTACGCATCATACCAATGTGCCGAAAGTAGAGTTTGATATTCTGATAGATCCGAAGATGGCCTTTGGGTCCGGAAGTCATGAGACTACTTTTCTTATGGTCTCCTATTTGCTCGAAGAAGATGTGCGTGGCAAATCACTCTTGGATATGGGATGTGGTACGGCCGTTCTTGCTATTTTGGCATCTATGAAAGGGGCTAAACCGGTGATGGGTATTGATATTGACGAATGGGCTTATAATAATGCTTTGGAAAATATTTGTCTGAACCACGTGGAGGAAATAGATATTAAGCTTGGTGGTGCTGAATTGATCGATCCATCAAAGAAGTTTGATATTGTAATGGCTAATATTAATCGAAATATCCTTTTGAATGACATGCATGCATACATTGCTTGTATGAAGAAAGGATCGGTGTTGTTTATGAGTGGCTTTTATGAAGAAGATATTCCGTTGATTCGGTTGGAAGCAGAGAAACAGGATGTTACATACATTGGCTTTACTAAAAAGAATCAGTGGGTAGCTGTTAGGTTTGAAATGAAATAACTAATAAGAGATAGAGATTATGGCAAATTTGTTTGAGATTAAAGGGAAAGTAATTTTAATTACAGGAGGCACAGGGGTTTTGGGAAGCTGTATCTCAAAGCATCTGGCAGAGCAAGGAGCTAAGATGGTTATTCTTGCCCGCAACGAAAATAAGGCAACCGGCTTGATTAGTGAAATTAAAAGACTCGGTGGTGAGGCTTTGTTTCTTCAGGCTGATGTGCTGGATAAAGGAAGACTTGAAGAATGCAAGAGAATCATAATGGATAAATATGGTCTCATTGAAGTGTTGATTAATGCTGCCGGAGGCAATATGCCCGGAGCTACCATTATGCCTGATAAAACTTTCTTTGACTTGAATATCGAAGATTTTCGTAAGGTTGTTGAACTGAATCTCTTTGGAACTGTGATTCCAACATTGGTTTTTGCCGATGTGATGGTCAAACAGAAGGAGGGAAGTATCATCAATTTCTCGTCAGAATCGGCTTTCCGTCCGCTTACACGTGTGCTTGGTTATGGTGTGGCAAAGGCTGCAATCAATAACTTTACGCAGTATCTCTCTGCTGAGCTTCCGATAAAGTTTGGCGAAGGTGTACGTGTAAATGCGATAGCACCGGGCTTCTTTCTTACAGAGCAGAATCGCTCTTTGTTGTCTAATCCGGATGGCTCATTGACAGCACGTGGCAATTCTGTGATTGCACATACTCCTTATGGCCGTTTCGGCAATCCGGATGATTTGTTGGGCACCATACAATATCTTGCCAGTGATGCATCCAAATTTACAACGGGTACTGTGACTGTTGTGGATGGTGGGTTTGATGTGTTTTGTGTGTAATGAACTTTTTAATTTGAGATAATAATGTTTTTAAGCGAACAAACATGGAGGTGGTATGGCCCAAATGATTCCATTTCTTTGTGGGATATAAGACAGGCTGGCGCAACCGGGGTAGTCAATGCTTTGCATCATATACCCAATGGAGAAGTCTGGACTGTAGAAGAGATCATGAAAAGGAAGGCACTGATTGAGTCTGTGGGCTTGAAGTGGACTGTTGTTGAAAGTGTACCGGTGCATGAACATATAAAGACACAAACAGGGTCATACCTAGTATATATAACTAATTACAAACAGAGCATTCGCAACCTGGCTGCTTGTGGTATCTATGTGATTACGTATAACTTTATGCCGGTGCTCGACTGGACTCGTACCGATCTGGCCTATACACTCCCTGATGGTTCGAAGGCTTTGCGGTTTGAACGGGCTGCTTTTATGGCTTTTGATCTCTTTATCTTAAAAAGGGCTGCTGCCGAACAAGAGTATTCATCGGAGGATAAAAAGAAAGCACGTACCCGTTTCGAACAAATGAGTGAGGAGGAGAAACAGCTTCTTACCCGAAATATGATTGCCGGACTGCCAGGTTCTGAAGAGAGTTTTACCGTGGAGCAATTTAGGGAAGCTTTGAATAGATACAAAGATATTGATGCAGATAAACTCCGTTCAAACCTGATTTTCTTCCTGAAAGAAATCTGTCAGGTGGCGGATGAAGTAGGAGCAAAGCTGGTGATTCATCCGGATGATCCTCCTTTCTCAATCCTTGGTTTGCCACGTGTTATGACTACCGAAGATGATTTCAAAAAGTTAGTTGAGGCCGTTCCTAATGTATCTAACGGACTCTGTTTGTGCACGGGTTCTTTGGGTGTGCGTGCCGACAATGAACTTCCGAATATGATTAGACGGTGGGGTGAGCGGATAAACTTTGTTCATTTCCGTAGCACGCAGCGCGATTCCGAAGGAAATTTCTATGAAGCAAACCATCTGGAAGGTGATGTAGATATGTATTCCGTCATGAAGGCTCTCCTGGAAGTGGAGCAACGACGTGGATGCTCTATTGCACTTCGTCCGGATCATGGGCATCAGATGATTGATGATTTGAAAAAGAAAACCAATCCCGGTTACTCTTG
Source organism: Bacteroidales bacterium (assembly GCA_963677415.2). Lineage (GTDB taxonomy): Bacteria > Bacteroidota > Bacteroidia > Bacteroidales > JAQUTK01 > JAQUTK01. The sequence continues at coordinate 69,075 of CAXXFJ010000016.1, forward strand.
TATCGGTCGTTTACGAGGCTTAGCCGAACTTCGTGGTCTTGAGATGGGTATTGCCCGTTCAATGAACGAATAATCCTGACTTTCAGGGTAGAAACCTAACAAAGTTAATCGCTTTTTAAATAGCAGAGTTGTGCGTCCAATGCATAACTCTGCTATTTTTATTGGTAATAATCATCTTATTCGTTCTTCAGCTGGACTTCTTTTTCTCTCAGGTTCTTCCGGTTTCCTCCCGCTTTTATATGATTTAGACGTCTCACCGGACTAAATCCAGTAGTTTCTTACTTCTTATCCCTGTGTCCCCTGCACCTTATGCCTCCCTTCTCTCGTCATTGCGGGTCTGACCCGCAATCCCCAAAGTGCTGCCCTCCGCACCTTATGCCTTTCCCCCCGTCAGCCTAACATAATGTGTCTAGCACTGATTTTAGTTGACTCTCAGAAGTTCAACTAAAAATTAGAAACGATGAAGAATCAAGGTCATTATTCAGATGAGTTACGCATATCCGCGGTCAAGGATCATCTTGACGGAATGAGTAACAAAGAGGTTTGCCGGAAATATTCGATAGCAAACCGTACTACGTTATTGAGTTGGATGCATACCTTTGCACCAGAACCAAATCAGGAGGATGAATCTATGAAAAAAGAACGGGAAAGATTAGAGTCCGAAGAGATTGCCAGATTGAAAAAGGAACTGAAAAAAGTAAAGATGGATTTGGAACATGAAAAGATGCGCGCTACGGCCTTTGATACAATGATAGACGTTGCGGAGGAAATGTTTCAGATTCCAATCCGAAAAAAAGCTGGCACCAAACAGTAGTAAGGCTTCACACAGGAGCTCCTTTGTATCATACAAAGGCTCTTTGCGGTCTGTTTGGTGTATCTAAGCAAGCCTATTACCAGTATCTGGATCACGGTTTAGAGAATGCTGCAAAGGTACAGTTCGTACTTGAATATGTACATGAAATCCGTGGAAAAGATCCCGGCATCGGTGGGGAGAAGTTATGGGTAATGTATAAAAGCTATTTTGGTGTGGAATACAGCCTTGGGCGGGATTCCTTCTGTAGGATACTCTGTGTTTATGGTCTGACCATAAGGAAAAGAAGAAAACGAATCCGGACGACGGATTCCAATCATCCTTATCTTTTATATCCGAACCAGATACAGGATCTGATTATGGAGCACCCCAATCAGGTGTGGGTGAGTGATATCACTTATATCAGGATCCGTGAGAAGTTCTGCTTTCTCTCCTTGATTACCGATGCTTACGACAAGGAGATTGTGGGTTATTATGTCGCCCCAACCTTACAAACGGAGTTCACAATCCGGGCTCTTCAACAAGCTTTATCACGGATAGAAGAGGCTGACCGGCTTGACTTAATCCACCACTCAGACCGTGGTGTTCAGTATGCCAGCGACTCATATACCAGACTTCTAAAAGAGAACCATATACGGATAAGCATGACGGAGAAAGGAGATCCGAAAGAGAACGCGATTGCAGAACGTGTAAATGGGATCCTCAAACATGAATTCCTGGAGTATCGTGATTTTAAAGATATCGAAGAGGTGCGAACTGCCGTTGCAGAAGCTGTAGAGTTCTACAACACCCAAAGACCTCATAAGAGTCTGGATATGATGACACCGATGGAAGCTTCACTTATGAATGGACCCATCAAGAAAAGATGGAGAAGTTATCGGGAAGAATATCTGCAAAACAATTTGCCTGTGCAGATATAATATGTATGTTTGCAGAACAAACCTATCGGATATTTCCGAGCTTCAAAAGAGCAAAGTCAACCTCTTTTAGGGTCTTGTTCTAAAAGAGTCAACCGTAGTCAGAGATAAAGATAAAGGAGTCAACTGTAGTCAGAGATAAAAAATAAAGAGTCTACTAAAATCAGAATTAGAAGCTAAAAGAGTCAACCCCTTTCAGGGTCCTACAATGTGCCTCAATAGTTAGTGAAGCTGCCAGTTGACAACTTACAAGCTGCCAACTGACAACTTAAAAGCTGCCAAGTGACAACCGACAAGCTGTCAACTGACAGCTTCATTAGCTCTTCCGAAGAAACCGCTTATACTTCCCTGCAGTATCCCATAGCGCACAGTTCCCGAATCGCTGCCTTTGTGGAGCAATCGTCATGCATTTCCCTTTCCGCCTCCTTCTTTATCAGCTCAAACGTCGTGTAATTCCTTCCGTCATTGCGGGCCTGACCCGCAATCCCCAAAGAGTAGCACCCAACACCTTACGCCTTTCCTTCGTCTAACTATTAGCTCCCTTCTCACCACAAACAGCCAGTTTTCCCCCTAACGTCCCCGCCTTCTTAAGAGCGAAGAATGCCCATTATCCCTCTTCAATCGTGCCAATCCCGCAGCAGAGTGACCTTTTCTTCCCTTCGCGTAAAAAAACTTTCACCTGTTTATCGTCAATCTTTCAGCCGTTTAAGTTAAAAGCGCATGTTACCCCTTGAAATAAAGTTGCAAATATATTTGGAGCATATAGTAAAAGGGAGTACTTTTGCACTCGCTTTTAAGGACAGCGGTCCGGTGAATGAAAGCAGCCGATCTTCTTTCCTGCATTGAGAGGGTGATAAGCCATCTTGCCAGCATAGAAAGTTTTTCAAAAAAAGGTTGCAAGTATTTTGTCAGGAATAAAAAAGGTGTTACCTTTGTCGTCCGATTCCCTTCGGGGATTCAGTTTGGAAGCAAACATTCGATCTTTGAATAAATTATAAACAAGTAGTACAAGAGCGGGATTGATAAGGTGTGAACCTTATTGATTTCAACCGTCCAATTTAGCAATAAATAAAGGAAATGATTGTTCTGAGCAGAGAAAACAAAAAGTAAAATTTTTACAACGAAGAGTTTGATCCTGGCTCAGGATGAACGCTAGCGACAGGCTTAACACATGCAAGTCGAGGGGTAGCAGGGTAGCAATACCGCTGACGACCGGCGCACGGGTGAGTAACGCGTATCCAATCTACCTGTAACTCGGGGATAGCCTTTTGAAAGAAAGATTAATACCCGGTAATACTGAGAGTCAGCATTAATTTTCAGTTAAAGATTTATCGGTTACAGATGAGGATGCGTCCCATTAGATAGTTGGTAGGGTAACGGCCTACCAAGTCAGCGATGGGTAGGGGTTCTGAGAGGAAGGTCCCCCACATTGGAACTGAGACACGGTCCAAACTCCTACGGGAGGCAGCAGTGAGGAATATTGGTCAATGGGCGAGAGCCTGAACCAGCCAAGTCGCGTGAAGGATGACTGCCCTATGGGTTGTAAACTTCTTTTTTAGGGGAATAAAGTGAGTCACGTGTGACTTTTTGTATGTACCCTACGAATAAGCATCGGCTAACTCCGTGCCAGCAGCCGCGGTAATACGGAGGATGCGAGCGTTATCCGGATTTATTGGGTTTAAAGGGTGCGTAGGCCGACTTTTAAGTCAGCGGTGAAATTTTCCGGCTTAACCGGGACATTGCCGTTGAAACTGATAGTCTTGAGTGTAAATGAGGTAGGCGGAATGTGTAGTGTAGCGGTGAAATGCTTAGATATTACACAGAACTCCGATTGCGAAGGCAGCTTACTGGCATACAACTGACGCTGAGGCACGAAAGTGTGGGTATCAAACAGGATTAGATACCCTGGTAGTCCACACAGTAAACGATGATAACTAGCCGTTGGCGATACACAGTCAGTGGCAGAGCGAAAGCATTAAGTTATCCACCTGGGGAGTACGCCGGCAACGGTGAAACTCAAAGGAATTGACGGGGGCCCGCACAAGCGGAGGAACATGTGGTTTAATTCGATGATACGCGAGGAACCTTACCCGGGCTTGAATTGCAGAGGAATGTCGTGGAAACATGTCAGCCAGTAATGGTCTCTGTGAAGGTGCTGCATGGTTGTCGTCAGCTCGTGCCGTGAGGTGTCGGCTTAAGTGCCATAACGAGCGCAACCCTCATATTCAGTTACTAACAGGTTAAGCTGAGGACTCTGGATAGACTGCCGTCGTAAGATGTGAGGAAGGTGGGGATGACGTCAAATCAGCACGGCCCTTACGTCCGGGGCGACACACGTGTTACAATGGGGGGTACAGAAGGTCGCTACACAGTGATGTGATGCTAATCCCAAAAGCCTCTCTCAGTTCGGATCGAAGTCTGCAACCCGACTTCGTGAAGCTGGATTCGCTAGTAATCGCGCATCAGCCATGGCGCGGTGAATACGTTCCCGGGCCTTGTACACACCGCCCGTCAAGCCATGGGAGCCGGGGGTACCTGAAGCACGTAACCGCAAGGATCGTTCTAGGGTAAAACTGGTGACTGGGGCTAAGTCGTAACAAGGTAGCCGTACCGGAAGGTGCGGCTGGAACACCTCCTTTCTGGAGCTGAACAATCTTGGTTGGAATGTCCTGCTTTTGTACTTGTTTATATTTTACGATATTGGAGTCACCTAGGTGATGAGCCTGTATTCAGGCGATTTGACAGTCCTATAGCTCAGTTGGTTAGAGCGCTACACTGATAATGTAGAGGTCGGCAGTTCAAATCTGCCTGGGACTACCCTGGGATATGATTATTCGGGGGATTAGCTCAGCTGGCTAGAGCACCTGCCTTGCACGCAGGGGGTCAACGGTTCGAATCCGTTATTCTCCACAAACCTGTTAGAAGTAATAGGATCGTTCTTTGACATGATGTAATAAAGTTGATTGTAATAAATTCAGTATAGAGCTGAAAGAGATAAAGAAAGTAAGAGCGCATGGTGGATGCCTTGGCTCTCGGAGGCGATGAAGGACGTGATAAGCTGCGATAAGCTTCGGGTAGGTGCAAATAGCCATTGATCCGAAGATTTCCGAATGGGGCAACCCGGCAGGAGTAATCCTGTCACAACTTTTTAGTTGAGCAAACGCGGGGAACTGAAACATCTTAGTACCCGTAGGAGAATAAAATAATAATGATTCCGCAAGTAGTGGCGAGCGAACGCGGAAGAGCCCAAACCGGCTATGTTTCGGCATAACCGGGGTTGTAGGACTGCGACAAAGGACTTTTAAATCGGACAGGAATCTACTGGAAAGTAGAGCCATAGAGAGTGATAGCCTTGTACCGGAACGATTTAAATACCTGGCAGTATCCTGAGTAGCGCGGAACACGAGAAATTCTGTGTGAATTAGCGGGGCCCATCCCGTAAGGCTAAATACTCCCGAGAGACCGATAGTGAACCAGTACCGTGAGGGAAAGGTGAAAAGTACCCCGAATAGGGGAGTGAAATAGTTCCTGAACCCATGCGCTTACAAGCGGTCGGAGCACCTATATGGTGTGACGGCGTGCCTTTTGCATAATGAACCTACGAGTTACTTTTACTGGCAAGGTTAAGGGATTCAGTCCCGGAGCCGAAGCGAAAGCGAGTCTTAATAGGGCGATTATAGTCAGTAGGAGTAGACGCGAAACCAAGTGATCTACCCTTGGTCAGGTTGAAGGTTGGGTAACACCACCTGGAGGACCGAACCGATAAGCGTTGAAAAGCTTCCGGATGAACTGAGGGTAGGGGTGAAAGGCTAATCAAACTTGGAGATAGCTCGTACTCCCCGAAATGCATTTAGGTGCAGCCTTGAATAATTATATACAGAGGTAGAGCGACTGATTGGATGCGAGGGCTTCACCGCCTATCAAGTCCAGATAAACTCCGAATGCTGTATATATCAATTCAGGAGTGAGGGCGCGGGTGCTAAGGTCCGCGTCCGAGAGGAGAAGAATCCAGACCATCAGCTAAGGTCCCGAAATATATGCTAAGTTAATCTAACGAAGTCCGGTTGCCGTGACAGCTAGGATGTTGGCTTGGAAGCAGCCATTCATTTAAAGAGTGCGTAACAGCTCACTAGTCGAGGAACTGGGCGTGGATAATAATCGGGTATAAGCATATTACCGAAGCTGTGGAATATGACTATTGTCATATTGGTAGGGGAGCATTCCAATATCGTTGAAGGCGTGCCGTAAGGCATACTGGAGAGATTGGAAAAGCAAATGTAGGTATAAGTAACGATAAAGAGAGTGAGAAACTCTCTCGCCGGAAGACTAAGGATTCCTGATCAACGCTAATCGGATCAGGGTTAGTCGGGGCCTAAGGATAAGCCGATAGGCGATGCCGATGGAAGAAACAGTTAATATTCTGTTACTATGCCGGAGAGCGATGTGGAGACGGAGTAGTGAAAGCCTTGCCGCCTGACGGAATAGGTGGTTAAAGGGTGTAGATAATGAGAGTCGTAGGCAAATCCGCGACTTGAGTCGAACCTGATAGTATCGTGCGTCCTTGGACAATCGAATATAGGTGTAATCAGACTTCCAAGAAAATCCGCTAAGCATATTTCCGGTGTACCCGTACCACAAACGGACACACGTGGTCAAGTAGAATATACTAAGGCGCTCGAGTGAATCGCAGTTAAGGAACTAGGCAAATTAACCCTGTAACTTCGGGAAAAAGGGTCCCTATGAGAGTAGGGCGCAGAGAATAGGTCCAGGCAACTGTTTAACAAAAACACAGGGCTGTGCAAAATTTAAAGATGAAGTATACAGCCTGACACCTGCCCGGTGCTGGAAGGTTAAGAGGAGATGTCATCGCAAGAGAAGCATTGAATTGAAGCCCCAGTAAACGGCGGCCGTAACTATAACGGTCCTAAGGTAGCGAAATTCCTTGTCGGGTAAGTTCCGACCTGCACGAATGGTGTAATGATCTGGACACTGTCTCAACTGCGAGCTCGGTGAAATTGTAGTATCGGTGAAGATGCCGATTACCCGCGATGGGACGGAAAGACCCCGTGAACCTTTACTGCAACTTAACATTGAGATTGGGTATCCATTGTGTAGGATAGGCCGGAGACTGTGAATCGTGTACGCTAGTATGCGTGGAGTCATCCTTGAAATACGGCCCTATTGATATTTGATTTCTAACTCCCTTTGGGAGGACATTGTTTGGTGGGTAGTTTGACTGGGGTGGTCGCCTCCAAAAGAGTAACGGAGGCTTCTAAAGGTACCCTCAAGACGTTTGGTAATCGTCTGTAGAGTGCAATGGCATAAGGGTGCTTGACTGAGAGACAGACAGGTCGATCAGGTAGGAAACTAGAGCATAGTGATCCGGTGGTTCCGTATGGAAGGGCCATCGCTCAAAGGATAAAAGGTACTCCGGGGATAACAGGCTGATCGCTCCCAAGAGCTCATATCGACGGAGCGGTTTGGCACCTCGATGTCGGCTCGTCACATCCTGGGGCTGGAGAAGGTCCCAAGGGTTCGGCTGTTCGCCGATTAAAGTGGCACGCGAGCTGGGTTCAGAACGTCGTGAGACAGTTCGGTCCCTATCTATCGTGGGCGTAGGAGATTTGAGTGGCTTTGACACTAGTACGAGAGGACCGTGTTGAACAGACCTCTGGTTTACCGGTTGTTCCGCCAGGAGCATAGCCGGGTATCTAAGTCTGGAATGGATAAGTGCTGAAAGCATCTAAGTACGAAGCCTGCCTCAAGATTAGATCTCCCTTAAGGGTCGTTGCAGACGACAACGTTGATAGGCTGCAGGTGTATAGGCGGTAACGTCACAGCCGAGCAGTACTAATCGCCCGAGTCTTTAGCTTTCAGCGCAGGCTGTATTTATTAGAATCAACTTACATCATGTCTCGATATTTTAGGTGGCTATAGCACCGGGGCCCCACCTCTTCCCATTCCGAACAGAGAAGTTAAGCCCGGTCACGCCGATGGTAGTGCATTTATTGTGTGAGAGTAGGTAGCCGCCCATTTTTTTCCAGAGTCCTTCAGTTTAATTACTGAGGGACTCTCTTTTTTTAGGGATGCTTGAAGGTTTCTTTTTTGCTGGATTAAAATATTAGTGCTATCTTGCCGTTTCTTTTAAAAACCTAGTTTCATGCAAACTATTTATGATTCCAGAGGGCGTTGGAAGATTGGCTTTCTATTAGTAGCTTTGGTCATTGCTCTCTCTTCAATTGTTATTTCCAATCGCTTTGTTTCTGTCCTCGCAGCTGAGGAAAGAAATAAGATGGAAATTTGGGCGGAAGCTACACGCGAATTATCTGTGGGTTTAGCCGGTGAAGACCAAACGTTGATATTGTCCGTTATCCAGGGAAATAAGACTATTCCGGTTATTGTACTTGATGATTCATCTAAAGTGCTCTGGAATGTCAACTTTAATCTGCCAGCTGGTAAAGAAGATGAATTCCTGAAGAAAAAGGCTGATCAGTTGAAGCTTACAGATAAAGTTATTGATATTGACCTTGGTGAAGGCTCTCATCAATATCTCTATTATGATGATTCTGTTATACTCAAGCAGTTGGCTTATTATCCTTATATTTTGCTTTTTATTATATCCTTATTTATATTTCTTGCGTATTGGGTGCTCAATTCGACAAAAAGGGCAGAACAAAATCAAGTTTGGGTTGGACTCTCAAAGGAAACGGCTCATCAGCTTGGTACCCCAATTTCTTCTTTAATGGCGTGGATTGAATTATTAAGAACGGCCAAAGGTGTGGATCCTTCTCTTGTCTATGATATGGAAAAAGACGTTCAAAGGCTTCTCACAATCACAGATCGGTTTTCTAAGATTGGGTCTCATCCAAAGCCTCTTCCTTCTGATTTGAATATGGAGATAGAACTGTCTGTTTCTTATATGCGAAAACGTATTTCCAACAAGGTACTTCTTGTTTCAGATTATGGAGAGATTGATCGGCCGGTTCTGCTCAGTTCTTCCTTGTTTGCATGGGTTATTGAAAATCTGATTAAGAATGCAATTGATGCGATGGGTGGGCAAGGATGTATAACGATTTCAACGCACTCAATTCATTCGGGGGTTGCGATTGAAGTAAAGGACACCGGAAGAGGAATTCCACGATACAAGTATAAGACAATCTTTAATCCGGGATATACAACAAAACAAAGAGGTTGGGGTTTAGGTTTAACATTAGTAAAAAGAATTGTAGAAGAGTATCATGGAGGGAGAATCTATGTGAAAGAATCAGGCCTTAATACTGGTACTACTTTCAGAATAGAATTAAGGAAAGTCGAAGGGGTATAAAAAGATTGCTTTTTCTTCTGTCTAACGAATATTTTTAATACCTTTGCCCCACTAAATGGTAAAGCATTGGGAAAGTTCGATTTATATAAGATATCTCTAAGAGGTATACAGCCTGATATACAAGAACTTGATTACGATTTGGATCAAGCATTCTTTAAAGCGATTGATTCTCCTGAAGTATCAAAAGGAGATGTACATGTGCATCTTTCAATTACAGACAAGATGGATCGCTTCGAGTTTAAGTTTGAAATAAACGGAGTTGCCTTGGTTCCTTGTGACAGATGTCTTGATGATGTCAAAGTGCCAGTAACTGCTAAAGAGATATTGTTTGTCAAGTTTGGAGAAGAATATGCGGATGAAGGAGATAACGTGGTTGTTATCCCGGAAAAGGAAAGTGAAATCAATATTGCTTGGTTTCTGTTTGAGTTTATCGCTTTACAGATTCCAATCAAACATGTTCATCCGTCTGGTGAGTGCAATAAACCAATGCTCAGTAAACTGCGTAAGTTTAGAGTAGTTGATGAGACAGATACAGATGAAAGTGATGATAATACTTTCGAAGAGGATGAACCTGTCGAATCAGATGACATAGACCCGAGATGGGATAAACTAAAGAATATAATAGATAATAATTAAAGATTAAGTAAAATGGCACATCCTAAGCGAAAACAGTCAAAGACTAGAACAGCAAAAAGAAGAACTCATTATAAAGCAGTAGCTCCTACTCTTGCTATATGCCCAAATTGTGGCGCATGGCATATTTTCCACATGGTTTGTGGCGAATGTGGCTATTATAGAGGCAAGCTTGCAATTGAGAAAGAAGCTGCGTTGTAAATAGTTAACAAAATTCCTTTTAAGGATAGAGGTGAACATTTGGGATCTCTATCCTTATTACATTAAATCCGGTGCAGTATGGAAAAAATTAATGCGGTAATTACAGGAATAGGCGGATACCTTCCTGATTATATCCTTACTAACGAAGAGTTGTCAAGAATGATTGATACTACTGACGAATGGATTACCACGCGTGTAGGTATTAAAGAAAGACGGATTCTTCATGAAAAGGGATTGGGATCTTCTTATATGGGTCGTAAAGCTGCTAAACAACTTTTATCTAAGACTGGCGTTAGTCCTGATGAAATAGATTTGATTATCTGTGCAACAAGTACAAGTGATCATCAATTCCCTTCTACAGCATCAATAATCGGAGGAAAGTTAGGATGTAAAAATGCTTTTGCTTTCGACTTAGCGGCTGCTTGTTCAGGTTTTATTTTTGCATTGCAGACAGCGCGTTCATATATCTGTAGTGGTCTTTATAAGAAAGTGATCGTGGTAGCAGCTGAAAAGATGTCATCAATTACTAATTATGAAGATCGCACAACATGTCCCTTATTTGGTGATGGAGCTTCTGCTGTATTAGTTGAAGCTACAACGGAAGATATTGGAATAATAGATGCAATTCTACATACGGATGGAATAGGATTGCCCTTTCTTCATATCAAATCTGGAGGTTCTGTTAGTCCGGCTAGTCGGCAGACAGTACGCAATAGAGAGCATTTTGTTTACCAGGAAGGTAAAACGGTTTATAAGTATGCCGTTTCTAGTATGTCTCAGGTGTCTGTGGATATTATGGAACGTAATGCTCTGACAAATAATGATGTTAAATGGTTTGTACCTCATCAGGCAAATAATCGCATTATTGAAGCAGTAGCAACTCGTATGAATCTTAGCTCTGATAAGACTTTGGTGAATATAGATCATATTGGTAATACAAGTGCTGCAAGTATTCCTATTTGCCTATGGGAAAATGAAGAGCTTCTGAAGAAAGGTGATAATATTATACTTACTTCCTTTGGAGCAGGGTTCACATGGGGCGCAATTTATTTGAAATGGGGATATGATGGCATTTAATAATGCTTTTCCTCTCTAATAACACATTATGCATAAAGCTGGGTTTGTAAATATTATCGGTAATCCCAATGTCGGCAAATCGACTTTGATGAATAAATTGGTAGGTGAACGTGTCTCCATTATTACACCAAAGGCGCAGACCACACGGCATCGCATCATGGGTATTGTCAATACGGAAGATATGCAGATTGTCTTCTCGGATACTCCCGGAGTATTAAAACCTCACTATAAGCTTCAGGAGTCGATGCTCCATTTCTCTCAATCTGCTTTGTCTGACGCTGATGTGTTGATTTATGTCACTGACGTTGTAGAGAAGTTGGACAAAAATGAAGAGTTTCTAGCTTTGGTGAAGGCCCAAACTATACCTCTTCTTTTGTTGATTAATAAAATAGATCTCTCCAACCAGGAAGAGCTGGATTCTCTTGTCTCAACATGGAAAGAGGAGTTGCCTCATGCCGAGATCATCCCGGTTTCTGCAAAAAGTGGTTTCAATCTGGATTATGTATTGAGAAGGATTCAGGAACAAATGCCGGAATCTGAACCATACTTTGACAAAGATACGCTGACTGATAAACCGACGCGTTTCTTTGTGAATGAGATTATCCGTGAAAAGATATTCTTATTCTATCAGAAAGAAATACCTTATTCGACGGAAGTTGTCGTTGAGGAATTTACGGATACCGCAAAATTAGTGAGTATCAGAGCTGTGATTTATGTAGAGCGTGAATCACAAAAAGGAATAGTTATTGGTCACGGTGGTAAAGCCTTGAAAAAGATTGGCACCGAGTCACGGAGAGATATTGAAGCTTTTTTGGGTAAGAAAGTGTTTCTAGAGCTTTACGTCAAAGTCGAAAGCGACTGGCGAAGCAAAGATAATGTATTGAAAAACTTCGGTTATCGTTTAGATTGAACCGTTGTTTTATTGGACTGAAAATTAGTAGAGTCAAAACTCGGATGCAGTGATTGCAATCCAATTATTAAAAATTTATGGGAAATATTGTAGCTATTGTCGGACGACCGAATGTCGGTAAGTCCACGCTTTTTAATCGACTGACTCAGTCGCGTCGTGCCATTGTTAATGAAATGGCTGGAACAACAAGAGATCGCCAGTATGGCAAAGTAGAATGGGGGGGACAACAATTCTCCGTAATTGACACCGGAGGATGGGTGATAAACTCTGATGATATCTTCGAAGAACAAATTCGCAATCAAGTATCTGTCGCTATTGAAGAGTGTGATCTCATACTTTTCGTTGTTGATGTGCAAACAGGAGTTAATAATCTTGATGATCAAGTAGCAAGAATTCTTCGCCGTAGTAAAAAACCAGTAGTCTTAGTAGCAAACAAAGCAGATTCGTACGAGATAGGATATGGATCTGCCGATTTCTATTCATTAGGATTGGGAGAACCTTTTTGTGTCTCTTCTGTTAATGGTTCAGGTACAGGTGATCTTCTTGATAAGATATTGACCGGGTTTACTAAGAATGAACAGGATGAAGAAATTCTGGAAGAAGTACCCCGTCTTACAATTGTTGGGCGCCCAAATTCAGGGAAATCCTCGCTTGTTAATTCATTTATTGGTGAAGAACGCCACATCGTTACTGATGTTGCAGGTACCACTCGCGATTCTATTTATACAAGATATACAAAGTTTGGACTTGATTTTTACCTTGTAGATACTGCTGGTATCCGTAAGAAAGGAAAAGTTAATGAGGATCTGGAATATTATTCCGTAATCCGCTCTATACGTGCGATAGAATCTGCCGATGTTTGTATCTTACTTGTTGATGCAACAAGAGGTATTGAAAGCCAGGACTTGAATATCTTTTCACTGGTTCAGAAAAATAAGAAAGGATTAGTCGTGTGTGTCAATAAATGGGATCTTGTTCAAGATAAAAGTCCGATAGCAATTAAGACTTTTGAGAATGCTATTCGTCAGAGACTTGCACCTTTTGTAGATTTTCCGATCATATTTATATCTGCAATTGAGAAACAACGTATTTTCAAAGTTCTTGAATCTGCGAAGGAAGTGTATGAAAACCGCAAGAAGAGAGTAGCAACCAGCAAACTCAATGAAGAGATGCTACCTTTGATTGAGAATTACCCTCCTCCAACATTAAAAGGTAAATATATCAAGATTAAATATGTAACCCAATTGCCTAATACACATATTCCATCTTTTGTGTTTTTCTGCAACTTGCCACAGTATATTAAGGAACCGTACAAACGCTTTCTTGAGAACAAAATTCGTAGTAAGTGGGATTTTCTCGGTACTCCGATAAATATCTTTTTCCGTCCTAAGTGATTTGTGGAGATACTAACAATAAATAAAAGAACCCGGAAGCTGGATATCACATCCTCTTCCGGGTTTTCACTTTTCACCTTAAAACAAACTTAGAGCAATCTATACCTATTCTTTATTTCTTAAAATAACGATTGAATAATCCTTCAAATCCTTTTCCATGACGTGCTTCATCTTTGCACATCTCATGTACTGTATCATGGATAGCATCAAGATTTAAACTCTTAGCACGTGTGGCAATTCGTTTTTTATCAGCACAAGCACCTTGCTCAGCCATCATACGTTTCTCGAGATTTGTTTTAGTATCCCAAACAACATCACCTAGTAATTCAGCAAATCTTGAAGCATGTTCAGCTTCTTCCCAAGCGAATCTTTTGAAAGCCTCAGCAACTTCCGGATAGCCTTCGCGATCAGCCTGACGACTCATTGCCAGATACATACCAACTTCAGTGCACTCACCCATGAAATGATTGTTCAAGTCGGTGATCATTTCTTCATCACATCCTTTTGCTACACCGATAACATGTGCATCAGCAAAAGTCAATGCATCAGCAGATTCTACCATCTCTTTAAATTTGCTGGCTGGTGCTTTACAAGTGGGACATGATTCAGGAGCAGAATCACCTTCATGGATATAACCACATACTGTACAAATAAACTTCTTCATAATCTAATTTTTAATAGTGTATATTATTGTTCTTTAATCCTCTTTTTCTGGCAACTTTTGCAATATCCATAATATGATACTTCAATCGAATCAACAGTAAAATCAGAAGAATCACTGATACTCAGACTTGAATCACTTAACGGAATATCTATAATTTTCATGCAATCTTTACAAAGAAAATGGGCATGCATACTCGTATCTCCATCATAGTGTACATTTTTTTCATCTAGTGTCAATGAGAGACAAGCTCCATTTTCAGATAATATCTTTAAAGTATTGTATACTGTCGTTTTTGAAAGAGTAGGCATTTCCTTTGATAATTCATTGAACATATCATCAGCTGTTGGATGATTTTTATGAGTCATCAAATATTTCATCACAGCCATTCGCTGCAAGGAAGGTTTTACATTGTGCTCCTGTAAATATTTGAATGAATTAATCATGAATCTGAATCAACTATGTAATGATTACAACTTTATTTCAAATGCAAAGATATACAAGATATATTTTTCTGCAAACAAAACGAAGAATTATTTATTAGTGGATCAGTACATTTGTATTCTTCTTGCGATTTGACTATCTATTTTCCCCTTTCAAACCAATATATTTGGATATATCTTGCTCAAGATCTATATTTGTATCTTATAATAGAACTCAACTCATATGATTCAATATAAAGAAATTTCTTTAGAAGATAAAGATATCATCTCTTCTTATACATTAAACAATACAGAGATGAATTGCGATTTTTCCTTTTCTAATCTTTTTACCTGGAGGTTTATCTATAATACTTGTTTTGCTGTAATAGATGATTTTCTTGTTTTAAAGTTCTGGGATGGCGATCGTATTATTTACATCTTACCTATTGGAAATGGGGAGATGAAAAACGTGGTGGATAAGTTGTTTGCTGATGCTGCTGAAGAAAAGCAACCTCTCAGGTTTTATGGTCTTAGTGAGACAAAGAAAAATGAACTTGAACTACTGTATCCTGACAAATTCAACTTTATTCCCAGTCGTGACCGAGCCGACTATATTTATTTGCGGACAGACTTGGTCGAACTAACCGGAAAGAAATATCAGTCCAAACGTAATCATATAAATAAGTTCAAGATTGAATATCCTGACTGGGTGTATACGCCCATCACTCCGGGAGAGATTCAAGAGTGTCTTGAGATGGAGCGCAGATGGTGCATTACAAATAGATGTAACGAACAAGTGGGGCTTGGAAATGAACGCCATTCTTTGATTGCCGGCTTGCACCACTTTGAGGAGCTTGGGCTCATTGGAGGAATGCTTCATGTTAAGGATGAGATTGTTGCATTTACATTTGGCATGCCAATTAATGCAACTACATTTGGTGTTCATGTCGAAAAAGCAGACTCAGAAGTACAAGGAGCTTATGCGGTCATCAATCAGGAGTTTGCCAAACAGATTCCTTCACAATACATCTATGTGAATCGGGAAGAAGATCTCGGCCTTGAAGGATTACGGAAAGCGAAGTTATCCTATAAACCATGCATACTTCTTGAAAAATACCAAGCCTGCATGAAAGAATGAACATGAAAGAAGAGACCCGGCTGCTGTACAATCTTTGTTTCAATGATTCTCCGGCATTCACTGAGCTTTACTTTCGCGAGCGGTACAGTGATGACCGTAATGTGGCGATGTATGATGGTAATCAGCTGGTTTCTTGTTTGCAATTGATTCCTTATCACATGACTTACTGTGGTGCAAATCA